>NZ_MSKS01000025.1:0-95234 GCF_001937445.1 Actinomyces oris
GGGCAGTTCAGTGGCGGGCGGGACGGTGGGTGAGCCGGCGGAGGGGGTGGCGGCCGAGGGACCGCTCGGGGCGCTGGCGCCGCCAGTAGTGACGACGACGCCGTAGCCGTCGGGGCCGACCTTGATCCTGGGGCCGGTCTCCTCGCCCCGGTCCCCGATGCCGGGGGCGTCGTCGGGGCTGGGCATCGGGGCGTAGCCGCCGGCGGGAGCCGAGTAGCGCAGCGGGAGGCTCTCCAGGCGGGCGCGGAAGGAGGATGACGAGCTCACCAGGACATGGCCTTTCCCCAGAAGAAGGAGTACTCGGGTGCGACCCACCGTTTGCGGTAGAGCAGCAGCCCCAGCGCGCACAGCACCAGGTCGACACCGGCCAGCGGCAGGTAGGCGGCGGCGTCGGCCACCTTGAGCAGCAGGGCCGCGGCGATCGCCACGTGGATGCCGGACAGGAGCAGGGCGGTGGTCGAGTCTCCGATGTGGTCGATCTCGTAGCTCAGGAGCGTCAGCACCGTGAACAGGATCGAGGACAGGCACACCTCGAGGACCAGCGGGACCTGCTCGGAGGATATGAGCGCCATGGAGCACACGACGACGATGACGCCGGCGGCCCCCACGATGCAGGCGCGGATGAGGCTGGCGTCCAGCAGCCGGCGCAGCGTGCGCCCGCGCTCGCGCAGGCTGGTCATGCCCTCACGCTTGAGAACCGTCTGGAACAGGGCGATCTCGGTGTTGACCCGCGGCGCGGTGACCGCGAAGTAGTAGCAGTAGGCGACGACGGCGGGCTGGAGGCACAGGTAGACCAGCGCCACGTCGAAGTCGCGACCGGCGCCCAGGAAGAGGAAGAACTTGTCTGACCACAGCACTCCCCCCAGGATCGCGCCGCGGAGCATGTCCTGCACGAGGATGCCGGTGGCAACCCCGCGGGGCCGCAGGATCCTGCCCAGGGAGCGTCCCATGGACAGGAGCTGGCTGAGGGCTCCCATCAGCGGGGGCAGGTACCACCAGGTGGGCTCGGCGACGAGCGCGACGGCGTAGCAGAGCCAGCCCACCGACCACAGGCGGCGTCGTCCGGCGACGTCGGCGACGATGAGTGACTGCACGAAGATGACGTGCAGGAGGAGCAGGGCGGTGTGGACGCCCAGGACGTGCGGGTTCCAGCCGGTCACGGCGGCCACGACGAGGATCTCCAGCGCCGTGGGCAGGAGCGCCCACAGGAACAGTGCCGGCCAGATGGAGCAGTAGCGCTCCAGGACCGCCCGCGGACCGCGGCCGATGGAGTCGCCCAGGAGCCGGTAGACGGGGGTGCCGATGATCTGGCTGAGCCAGGGCACCGCCACCGACACGCTCAGGACGATGACCGGCAGGCCCGTGCCGCCCACCGTGCTGGCAGCCATCTTCTGGGACACGACGGGGAAGCTCAGACCCAGCAGGATCGCCGGGGACATGCCCAGGAGCATCGCCGCGCCCCAGTGCCAACGAGCACCCGGGGCGATGCCGCCGCGCTTGAGCGCCCGGGTGGGCGGCGCCGTCACCAGCCCCAGCCCGATGAGGACGGTGAGGACCAGGACACCGACAGTGACCTGCTTCGGCCAGCCGATCCAGGGCAGTACCGCCGCCACCACGCCGAGGACGCTCAGGGTCACAGCAGCGTTAGCGGTCCGCAGTCGCGGAAAACGATGCTGGTGGAAATGTCGCGGTTCGTATCTGAGTTGGGTCATGGGAGTAGCGGCACCAAGAATGCGTGAGCACGCACGGGCGATCCGAGCCGGACATTCCGGCGCCGCGATCGAGGAGCGTCGCGGCAGTCTGAATGAGGGCGGACAGGTACGGACAGTGAGGACGAGTAGGGGCAAAGACGTTTGAGACGGCCCCGCACAAGGCGGGGTGACGACACCGATCGACCACGTCGGAGGGACGACTTTCGACGGATCGTCACTCCACTGTATCCGGCAGAGGACAGACATGAGACAGTCAGGCCAAACTCTCAGAACATTCTCTTGCTTCGCTCAGATTTCATTCAATTTTCATTTCCATCCTTTGCGGCGACACCGAGCCAGAGTCCCGTGCATATTCATAACTGCGAACCGCATCCCGCACACTCATGCGTTCAAGTTCATGGGAGCCGCCTGGAAAAATGGAGGCGGGAGCAAGGCGGCCCCGCCGCCTCCCCTGCAGTTCACGCCAACGCGTCTTGCAGACCGAGGGCCCCGCTGTGCAGCGACGACGATGGGCCGCAACCCCAGTGAGGTTGCGGCCCATCGTATGGAACTGATAAGGGGACTGGACCCGGTGAGGTCAGCGCCCGGGCTCGGCGGCCGGTGAGGCGCCGCCGCCACGACTGATGGGCGTCGAGGAGATGCGCAGCGGGCTGGAGGCCCCTGTCCCACCGCCGGCCGCGGCATTCTCAGCCTCACGCAGTGCGGCGACCTCGGCCTCGCCCTGCTCCCAGGGCTCGCCGCGGAAGATGAACTCACCCAGGATGGACTCACCCTCGGCGTCGACGATGACCTTCTGGCCCCGCTCGATCTCCCCGAAGAGGATCTTCTCGCTCAGGGCGTCCTCGATGTCGCGCTGGATGGCGCGGCGCAGCGGGCGGGCGCCGAGCACCGGGTCGAAGCCGCGCTCGGCCAGGAGCTCCTTGGCGGCCTCGGTCAGCTCGATGGTCATCTGCTGCTCGGCCAGGCGCCTGTCGAGGCGCGCGATCATGAGGTCGACGATCTGGCGCACCTCCTCCTTGGTCAGCTGCGGGAAGACGATGAGGTCGTCGACGCGGTTGAGGAACTCGGGCCGGAACTGCTGCTTGAGCTCGCGGTTGACGTGGGCCTTCATCTCCTCGTAGTCCATGGCGCCGGACTCGGTGGACTGGAAGCCGGTGGCCACCGACTTGCCGATGTCCTTGGAGCCGAGGTTGGTGGTCATGATGATGACGGTGTTCTTGAAGTCGACCACGCGGCCCTGGGCGTCGGAGAGGTGCCCGTCCTCCAGGATCTGCAGCAAGGAGTTGAAGATGTCCGGGTGGGCCTTCTCGACCTCGTCGAACAGGACCACGGAGAAGGGCCGGCGGCGCACCTTCTCGGTGAGCTGGCCGCCCTCGTCATAGCCGACGTAGCCGGGAGGGGCGCCGAAGAGCCGCGAGACCGTGTGCTTCTCGGCGAACTCGGACATGTCGAGCTGGATGAGGGCGTCCTCGTCGTCGAACAGGAACTCCGCCAGGGCCTTGGCCAGCTCGGTCTTTCCGACGCCCGTGGGGCCGGCGAAGATGAAGGAGCCACCGGGGCGCTTGGGGTCCTTCAGGCCGGCACGGGTGCGGCGGATCGACTTCGACAGGGCCTCGATGGCCTTGTCCTGACCGATGATGCGCTTGTGGAGCTCGGCCTCCATGTTGAGGAGCTTGGCGGACTCGGCCTCGGTCAGCTTGACCACCGGGATGCCGGTGGACATGGCCAGGACCTCGGCGATGAGCGCCTCGTCGACCTCGGCGACCTGGTCGAGGTCGCCGGACTTCCAGGCCTTCTCCTTGGCGGCGCGCTCGTCGGCCAGGCGACGCTCGTCGTCGCGCAGGGAGGCGGCGCGCTCGAAGTCCTGGTCGTCGATGGCCGACTCCTTCTCCCGCTTGACCTCGGCGATCTTCTCGTCGATCTCGCGCAGCTCGGGCGGGGCGGTCATGCGGCGGATGCGCAGGCGGGCACCGGCCTCGTCGACCAGGTCGATGGCCTTGTCCGGCAGGAAGCGGTCGTTGATGTAGCGGTCGGCGAGCTTGGCGGCGGCCTCGATGGCCTCGTCGGTGATGACGATGCGGTGGAAGGCCTCGTAGCGGTCGCGCAGGCCGGTGAGGATCCCGATGGTCTCCTCGATGCTGGGCTGGTCGACGGTCACCGGCTGGAAGCGGCGCTCCAGGGCGGCGTCCTTCTCGATCTTGCGGTACTCGTCCAGGGTGGTGGCCCCGATGGTCTGGAGCTCGCCGCGGGCCAGCATGGGCTTGAGGATGGAGGCGGCGTCGACGGCGCCCTCGGCGGCACCGGCACCAACGAGGGTGTGAATCTCGTCGATGAACAGGACGATGTCGCCGCGGGTGCGCACCTCCTTGAGGACCTTCTTGAGGCGCTCCTCGAAGTCACCGCGGTAGCGCGAGCCGGCCACGAGCGAGCCCATGTCCAGGGAGTAGAGCTGCTTGTCGCGCAGGGTCTCGGGGACGTCACCGTGGACGATGGCCTGGCTCAGGCCCTCGACGACGGCGGTCTTGCCCACGCCGGGCTCCCCGATGAGGACGGGGTTGTTCTTGGTGCGCCGGGAGAGGACCTGCATGACCCTCTCCATCTCCTTCTTGCGGCCGATGACCGGGTCCAGCTTGCCCTCGCGGGCGGCGGCGGTGAGGTTGCGGCCGAACTGGTCCAGGATGGCGCTGCCCGAGGGCGTGCCCTCCTTGGAGGGGCCGCCGGCGTTGACGGTCTCCTTGCCCTCGTAGCCGGAGAGCATCTGCATGACGGTCTGGCGCACGCTGGACAGGTCCCCGCCGAGGTTGGTCAGGACCTGGGCGGCCACGCCCTCACCCTCGCGCAGCAGGCCGAGCAGAAGGTGCTCGGTGCCGATGTAGTTGTGGCCGAGCTGGAGGGCCTCGCGCATGGAGAGCTCGAAGACCTTCTTGCCGCGCGGCGTGAAGGGGATGTGACCGGTGGGGGCGGACTGCCCCTCGCCGATGATCTCAATGACCTGGTTGCGCACGGCGTCCAGGGAGATATCCATGGACTCCAGCGCCTTGGCGGCCACCCCCTCGCCCTCGTGAATGAGGCCGAGAAGGAGGTGCTCGGTGCCGATGTAGTTGTGGTTCAGGGCCCGCGCCTCGTCCTGCGCGAGCACGACGACGCGACGGGCGCGGTCGGTAAAGCGTTCAAACATCAGTAATTCCTCCTCGGCACGCGCTCAGTGCAGGACCGCTCGTCCGGTGGTGGCGAGGGATGTCGCAGCGCCGCGGAGAGATGGCGCTGAGAGCACGTGCTGACAAGGCTAACCAGGCCGACGCCTGGGCCATGCCCCTGTTCGCGGTAGGCGTGAGTAAGCCTTGAGCCGGGTCGACTCAGCCCTGGGCGCGCCTGCGCAGGCCCCACATCATCCCCCGGGTCATGAACCTGGCGACGGGGCGCACCGCCCACACCACCGCCGTCGTCGCGCTCCGGTGGGGTAGGTAGCGCTCCCGGATCCGCAAACGGCAGCGACCGGAGCGGGGAGCGTCAAGCTCGTCGAGCACGAAGGCCCAGGAGAAGTCGAAGTCCATGCCCGCCCCGGGCGGCGCGGCGCCGCCGTCGGAGGACAGGACGAGGCAGCGCTCGGGTTCGAGACGCGCGACGGTCAGGGCGGCGTCGGCGGCCAGATACACCCGGTCGCCGACGGCGAGATCCTGCCACCGCGGCTCGATGCGTCGGGCGTTGGTGATGCCCACACCCGCCAGACGCTCGAGCAGATCGAAGCTGTAGAAGCCGCCGCGCTCGTACCCCAGCTGCACCAGCCAGGGCCAGACCGCGGCTACCGGGGCGTCGATGTCGATCTGGTGGGTCTCGATCATGGTCGCCTCGGGCACCAGGTCGTCGCCGGGCAGCGGGAGCGAGTCGTCCCCGCGTGGACGGGCGGCGCAGGCAGCCAGCACCAGCGCTCCACAGAGGCCGGCACCGGTGGTTGTCAGGAGGGCCAGACGATGGTGCGAGCAGTTCATGAGGCCATGATCCCCGTCCATCGTCGTCTTCGCAGGCTCAGCCTCCGCCCGACGCCCCGCCCCACCGGTCGCGTTCGTAGGGTAGGTCTCGCGTTCGTACCCTTAACCCCCGAACGCGAGACCCAAGGCACTGTGTTGTCTCATGACTTCTGAGAGTTTCGGATGTCATGACATCTGAGACACCGGTGGGGTGGGCCTGCCGGTTGGGAGAGCTGCTGCTTCAGCCTGCCGGAGGAGGTTGCCCCGGTCACTGTGGTGGCTGCCGTCGTCGTCTGGATGCACTGCACGAGGGTGGGGTTCTACTGAAGGAGGGTTGGGGGTACTGGAGGTAGGTAGGGCCTTCGTGCAGTACGCACAACCCTTGGCCAGTAGATCCCGACCCTCATGGAGCAGGCCGACTCGGGCCATCTCGAGCCAGTTCTGGGCGGGGCCGGCGTCGAACCATGACCTCCGGGCCCCTGCGCAGGCAGCGGGCAGGGGGCGGACCTGTGGCGGAGGCGCCGGGCTCTGCGGTAGGAACCATGGACTCACTCCTGCGCGACCCGGTGTCCACAGCGCTGACATTGACGAGCCTGCCGTCGAAGCACCCAGCGGGAATCGTTGAAATCCTGCGGTCTTTCTTCGGTATGCAGCACCGATGCGGGGTTGATGTCAGCACCATGGACACCGACGACCTGTCAGGCCTCTTCCCTTCGACCTCACCCTCGCCTCCTGGACCACCGGCCTGCCCCGGGTTCCCGCCCGAGTGAGTGTCTCAGAAGTCATGACACTCAAATGTCTCAGAAGTGAGGAGACAGCACACGAGACCCAAGGCACGAACGCGAGACCCAAGGTACGACCGCGGCGGCAGAGACGGCGTCGGCGCGTCTGCGTGCGCCGTGAAGCCAGACCATTCGAGCGGCATGGGAAGAACTGCCCCACATACTCTGCCGCACAATCCGAGACGGCCCACCACAATGGAGGCCATGCCTCCCGTGCCTTCTCCCGCCGACGCCGGCCATGACGACACTGCGCCGACCGACCACGACAACACGCGCACCGGTCAGGCCGCTGACACCGAAGCACGGGAGGCCGAGCGAGGGGTCGCGGATATCGCGCAACGTCTACTGCCCGTCCTGCCGGCGCTGAGAATCGGGGCGCTGCTCAGCGTCATCGGAGCTGTTGCGCTCTTCTTCGCCTGGCCGAGCGGCGTTCGCACCGCCCCCCTGTGGGGCATGCCCCCTGCCGCGATCGGCGCCTTCTGGATAGCGACCGGCATCATCCGCCCTCGGCCCTCGAGGTTCCGCGACCCCGTCCACGGCTCCCCCATCGCCGTGATACGCACTGCGGTCGCCGTCCTGGCGATGAGTGGGATCGCAGTGTTCGCCGTTTGGATGATGTGGGAGTGTCTGTCGACGTGGTCCTCCGTACTCTCCCGCACCGGGATCAACACCGTGGACCTCATTGCCATCGCCGCGGGAACGGCGGGACTGGCACTCCTGAGCATCACCGACATTCTTATTCGCACGCTCCGGGCCGCCGTGCTGCCTCCGGAGCTCTACCAGCGGAAATGGTGGAGACGCCTCCGGAAGCCCAGAAGGCCGGATCAGTACCCCGAGGGCCCGCGACGTCGGACGCTCGCACGTGCCGCTCTGGTGCTGGCCCCCTCCGTCCTCCTTGCCGGCGCAGCGGCCGTCCCGCTGAGCCGACGTAATAAGGCCGTCCAGAAGCTCACTCCCCCATCAGTCGCCAAGACTCCTCCCGCCTACCCCACCTCCATGGCCAGCGAGCCGGCCTGGGTCAAGGACATCGACAACGTCCTGGACATTGTGGCGGGGGCCGCCGGCCCCGTCGTCCATACATCCGACGGCGTCACAGGAATTAACCCCATTGACGGAAGCACCTTATGGAGCTACGCGAGAAAGGGTGCCACATACGAGACATTCCTCGACCCCATAGGTAAACAAGCGGGGAAGAAATACGCTCGCACGCTTGTAGTCAGTCCCAGCCGCCGGCACATCGCCTTTCGCATCTCCGGCCCCGGCAAGGTGAAGAACCTTCCAATCACTGACCAGACAACGATCACAATCGTCTTGGACACCATCACCGGCCAAGTGGTCAATGACCATATTTCCGACGACGGAACCCTTCAGATCACCGATTCTGCGATCCTGGACGGAAGTAAGATCTACACCTTCGGCAGCAAGACCGAGAAATGGGATCTGAAGAAGCTTGGCGTCAGCATCGAAGAGGGAGGGCGAGAAAGGTATTTCGGGACTGCCGGACACTCAACATTCATTGTGGGACACTCCGAAGACCGCGTGGATGGCACAGGCATCCTGCAGTACGGGAGCCTGTCCCTTATCTCCCAGGACGACCCCAGCCAGGTTCACGCCACTCCCCCAGTCCCTCTCATGGGGAATCAGGCGCTCCCATTGGTGATCGGTGGGTGGACGGCCATCTTCAGTGACGGTACCCCCACAACTGCTAACGGCTCCGACGACCTGGGGTGGCAGATGCATGTCGCCGACCTCGACTCACTTGCGAAGCCAGGCAGCACCAGCGCACCCACTCATCATGTCGGCCGAAGCGCCGGCATCAACGCCCCAGCATCACTGACCACCGGGAAAATCGTCATGCTCCCGGCAACGCTGCCCCCGCCGGCACGCAGCATTGGCGACCATGACGATTTTCCTGATTGGGATAACTCCACCACTATCTCAACGATTTTCGACCCCTCAACACAGACAACACTGTCGGCCAGTCAGACATCAGGCCTCATTCGAGCAGTCGGAATCTCATCTACCAGCACAGGATCGTCCGCCGGCGCCGAGATAAAAATCTCCTCCATGGGCAACGACGCCGAAACCTCCTTCCCTATCTCGCCAGGTAGCGTCTTCTACCCCCCAGGCTATCCAACATACAACCCTGACATGAAGGAGATGGCTGTCACCCTCAGTCACTTCACAGACATCTTTGCACTTCACGCACCAGGAGCGAACATCATCATCCTCAACCCCACCGCGCGCCCCAATTTTGAGAGCCGGTCCTATCGCCTCTACGGGATCACGGAGGCCACACAGCAATGAGAGTCGCCGACAACATCCTCCGCTCGAGCAGGCAACACTCGAGCCACCTTCTGCGCATCACCGGCGCGCTGATGTCACTTTCCCTTGGGATGGCATCACTAGCAGCATGCTTCCCCATCACCAGCACCCCCTCCACGGCATCGACCCCCTCAGCTTCTTCACTCAGTACCGGTGAAGCCAAGAATGTCGAACTGGGAGAATACTTCAGCCACTCCGGCGTCGCCCCACTTCCGACCAATAGTGGCCCGCTCAGCATGTACGACACCCACAACGGTCAGACAACATTAGTAAAACACAATACGGAGGGAGTTATTGTGTGGTCCACTACAATCACTCCTTCTGTTGCTGACATGCTCTCAGGGAAGACAACGACACCTCAGATGGCCGCCGAAGGTCAGCTTCTCGAGTCGACATCCGGATACGCAGTCGTCAGTCCTGACGGATGTCACGCGTCTCTCCTTCTACGCCCCGCTGACATGCTCGATCCCTACGAGGCACAGGAGGAGAATCGGGACTTCACCGTCGCAGACCAGCGTGCTTACGTCCTCGTCATCGAGACCGAGACCGGAAGGACTGTCCGCACTGAGGAGGTCAAGGGGCTGATCCTGGGCCAGGTGCTCACCAATGACACCCTGGCCGTAGAGACTTCCCAGAGCTATTACCCCGGCGGGGACGGTCACGGCACCGTCACCACGTACTCCCTGGCCAAGCCGACGGCCAAGGCGGCCACGATCCCCACGGACAAGTGGCTTGTCGGAGCCACCCAGGACTCCCTGCTGCTGGCGCCGTCCAACATGAGCCAAGGGCACTTCGGCGCTCAACCGCTGACCCGCCTGAGCGAGAGCGGCGACGTCGTCGGAACAGTCACCGGCGTGACCGACGTCTATCGGGGCGGCTGGGTCGGACGGGTCAAGGACGGCACCGACAGCACGGATCAGTCCACCCCCACCGAGCTGGTCCACCTTGACTCCGGCGTCACCACCGACGTCGCGGGACTCAAGGTAGAGGAGGTCGCGTTACCCACCGCTGCAGGGCTCCTCGTCTCCCGGGAGACCACCACCGGTGAGGGCCAGAACAGCAAGACCACCTCCACCCCGCAGTTCTGGCTTAGCGCCGCCGACGACGGACACCCCCACACCGAGAACCTCGAGCAATTCTCCACCAAGTAGTACCCAAGCCTCCCCGCGACGAAGGGCCGCACACCATGCCACCTACCGCCGATCTCGAAGCCGCAGACGAGGCCACCGATGACCAGCTCGCCGCAGCACTCGAGCATCGCAACCAACGCTTTCAGCGCACCGTCACCGCTCTGCGAGCTCTGCTCGCCGGCGGCGTTTTCGCCTTGCTTGCAGCGGTCGCCCTGTACTTCATCTGGAACAGCGGCATCAAGGGCGTGGGACACATAGCGCTCGGCCGCTCATGGAGCCGGTTCTGGCTCATTGTTCCGCTCTGGCTAGTGGGCATGGTCTGCTGGATGGATCCTTCCGACTACCGCACCACCGACAACACGCACGACTTTCTCACACGCGCCTTCACCGTTCTCAAGTTTCTTCCAGTGGCGGGCGTTGCGGCATGGATCGTCTACACCTGTCTTCCGGTCCTCGATCTGTGGCAGGAAATCGCAGCCACCTACGGCGTCCGCCTCGGGGAGCTGCTTGCCCTCATGATGGGCATCACCGCATTCGGGCTGATCGCCATGGCTCACATGTCCCTCAATGCCTTCCGCTCTTCCTTCGTCTCCGACGAGGCTCCCTTGGATGACGAGGCTACCGTTGAAGATTCGGATTCCAAGCCGACCCACCCTACGGACGCCACTTCCCACAGGCACCGCCCTCGCCCGAAAACCCCATCTTTTCTCAGCCCTCTCACCACGGCTCTCGCGCTCCTGCCAACCATTGCTCTGGTCTCCGGATTCGCCATCCCCTACCTCACGTTGAAGAGCACGCACGCCTCCACCCCCACCATCACGCAGACGACAAGCTCCGAACTTAAGGCCTCCCAGCTACCCACCTACCCCACATCCTTCGGGTCTCAGAAGGCCTGGGTGAAGGATGTCGAGGACCTCGTCGATATTGTCAGTGGGGCCGCTGGCCCGATTCTTCTCACGAATGACACCATCACCGGCATCAACCCAAGCGACGGCTCGACTCGCTGGCAGTACCGCCGGGCCGGCTCGCAGTTCCAGACCGGGGCGGATTCCAAAGATACTGTTGCATCAGGGAATCAGGGTCTCATCACCAGCCCGAATGGCCGCTACGTGGCAGCGATTGCTGACGACCCTGTCGTCTACACGTCACTGACGTCACAACCGAAGCCCCTGAAAGGTGAGTCCCCGAGGACAACGATCGTCATCGATGCCGTCACCGGGAAGGCGGTGCTGGAGCACCCCCAAGACGTGAACGACCATGACGATACACTTCAGCTGAGCGATTCAGCGCTCCTTGACGGGGCGGTCGCCTACTCCTTGAGCGATGGATCACAGATGTGGGATCTCAGGAAACTGCGCGTCAAAAGCAGTGGTAGTTCCGACAGAACACACATAGGAACAGCCGGCCAATCCAGCTTCATTCTTCAAAGTATCGACGAAAGCGACGCAATTACTGTGATTTCGCAATCCGATCCGTCTCACCCGAAGAAAGTCGCTGGCGTACTCCACGAGCGCAAGCCGCGCCGGGTCATCACCGCGCAGGGGTGGATCGGCATCTACGACGACCACGCCGAGAGAAACGTCAAGGACGATCCACCGACCGCACGTCGCGCGCACGCAGTCAGCATTGACGCCCTCGCTGAGGCACCCAACGCGGACACCCGCACCTTCGACATGGGATCGACCCTGGGAATCAACGCCGCAGCATCACTCCCCACCGGAACGCTGTCCGTGCTCCCCGACAGCTCGCCGGTTGGAAGGATTGACAGCGATGAGGACTACGAGGACATCTTCACCCAGAAAGGATTCAACGCCGTCAGTACGATCTTCGACCCAGCCACCATGACGGTAACATCCTTTGGGCAGGCACCCCACTACGTCGCAGCCGTAGGGGTCACCACGACCGACCCAGAGGATGGAAAGCCCGCAACAGCATCACGTCATCTCCCGGAGGCAAGCACGGGCGATGGTCAGATCACGATCAAGACGGGCGATGGCAGCATCATCCCCGTATGCGACCTCGAACCAGGATCCATTTACCGACCACCATTATCCTACAACTCCAGCCTAGAACCCTTAGCAGGCGAACACACCTACCCTCCGACTATCTCCGCACTCAGCACCCCCGGAGCCACCATCGCCATCCTCGATGATTCACCAGAATTCACTTTCAGATCACACGCCTTCCGGCTCTATGGCATTCCAGGGTAGGTAGACATGGAATCACAGAATCACTCACACACAGCTCTGCGAACCATACGGAAGAGTAGGACCGCCTGTGCCGCACTCGCTCTACTGACGATCTCCACACTTGCCGCCTGTCACACACAGCCCACCGCACCTGCTCCGACAACCGCAACATCCCTCTCATCGGCGATGCTCTCCACAGAGGAGAAACAGAGCTGCCTTGAGGAGGGCAAGTACAACGGGCCGTCATATCTTCCTGTGAAGGGCGCAGTCGTCTGCATCACCAGACAATTCAACACAGAAGGCCACGACTCGACACTCGTCGCCCGGTTCGACGCACCCGACGACGATCCCCAATGGGCAGTATCAGTATCCCCGCAGGCCGCCGACTTCACCGACTATGAAAGCGACATGTACTCGGCACAACAGCAGGCGGGAAACATCCTCCAGGCGCGCACTTCTGGATACGCGACCGTCAGCCCGAACGGACAATACATCTCCTTGGTGCTGCGTCCCCCGGAGGCGGAAGAGGATCATCCCGGACGACTTCTGAAGACGCCGTTCAACCTGGCCGCTCAACGCACGACGGTCATTGTGCTCGACACAGCCTCCGGTAGGCCCGTACGTACAGTGGAAGTCTCCGGGCTGGTCCTGGGTCAGGCCCTCACCAGTGACTCACTCGCCGTCGAGACCGCTGACGCCTACTATCCCGCGGGGAAAGGCAAGGGACGCATCAGCGTCTTCTCGCTGACAGAGCCATCCGCCTCCCCCACGTCCTTCCCCACCAGCCTATGGCTCGCAGGCTCCGGAAAGAGTTCTCTACTTCTGTCCTCGCAGCCTCCTGACGCCAGGAGCATCTCCACCTCAACGGTGACGCAGGTCGATCTTCACGGCAAGCACCTCGCCACCTTCACGGATTCCTCCGGCATCATCCTGGGCGGGTGGGTGCGTCGAAGCACGTACCTGTCCAACGAGAAGCGGTTTCACCGCGAGGTGGTGGACACCAACTCCGGAGCGGTCTACGACGATGACGCCGACCGCGTGTGGACGCACCGTGTCTCCACGGGGCCGGGACTCGTCATCGGTCAGAAGAGTTCTGATGAGAACGGCACGATCACCTTCACCCCGCAGTTCTGGCTCAGCGCCGCCGACGACGGCCACCCCCACACCGAGAACCTCGAGCAGTTCTCCACCAAGTAGTACCCAAGCCTCCCCGCGACGAAAGACCCTCACGCCATGCCACCTACCGCCGAGCACCCAGCCGATGCCGACACTGGCGCCGCCGCAGAGCCCCCTGCTCGTCAGCACCGTCGCGAATGGTCCAAGCGCCTCACCAGCATCCTGAGGGCGCTTCGGGTCGGTTTTCTGCTCGCATCGGCCACCGCCGTCGGGCTGTACTTCCTGTGGGGTATCGGCCTGTCCCACATGTTCACTCCGCTGCGCAAGCAGTGCCAGTATCCGGTTCTCATCGCCGTCGGGCTCTGGGCCGCCTGCGCCGCCATCTGCACCAAGAGCTTCAGTGAGTGGGCGGAGCAGAACGTGGGCACCCCCAAGCCACCGAAGATCCCCCTCATCCTCCTGCCGGCGGGCATCGCGGGCTGTGCGGGCTACACCGTCTGGCGGGTCATCCTGCTGTGGCGTGAGGTCCTGGACGCCGGCTTTCCTGTCGGTGAGCTGCTGGCCGTAGCCCTCGGTCTGGCCGCCACTGGATTGTTGGCGACATGCGACGCCGTTCTCCGGGGGATCCGAGCATGTCACCCTCGTGAATCAGCCCCCAACAACCGGGGCCGTGGCCGGCGCCCTTGGGTCCCAACACTCAGGCCGGCGCCGCTCAGCCGGCGCACGGTTGCTGCTACAGGCGCTCTGATCCTTCTGCCATCTGTTGTCCTGACGGGCATTGCTGCGGTCCCGCACTACCGCGGGGCCGCCCCCGTGCACCACACGACCGCGGCGCCCATCAGCGACTCGCAGCTACCGTCGCTCCCTTCCACTCTCGGCTCTCAGGCCGCATGGAGCAAGGACGTCGACGGGATGCTCGACGTCGTCGGCGGCGCCGCCGGCCCCGTGGTCCTCACCACGACCGGCCTCATGGGGCTCAACCCGAAGGACGGCTCCGTTCGCTGGACGTACCAGCGTGATGGCGCCGTGTACTCCGCGCTAGTTTCGGAGTATCTCCCACATTCTTTGGGCAATATCTACCTCATCACCAGCCCCGACCACCGCCATATCGCCCTGCGCCTGAGCGGCCCAGGTGTCATCATCAACGGCGGGAAACAGAATGAGGGCAGCCCGGACCGCCAGGACGTCCAGTCTTACGTCTCCCTGGTGCTCGACTCCGTCACCGGCAAAGTGACTCACGAGCACGTCAGCGCAGGAGGGGCACTCCAGCTCACGGACAGTGCCCTGCTCGATGACACAACCGTCTACTCGCTGGACAAGGACACCAAGCTCTGGGACTTCCAGAGTGCCGGGCTTCAGGTGCCGCCCCTCGGAACGGGCGCCTATATCGGTACGGCCGGGCATGCGTCCTTTCTCATCGAGACCGGCAAGGACCTGCATCTGTCCCTCATCCCGCAGGCACACCCAGACCAGATCACTCCCGCTCCCAACCTGCTCGAGAACCATCTAGGGCGGGTGGTGGTCATCGACGGATGGGTTGCCTCCTTCGACAACAATGCGTGGTCACGGGCCACCACCATGACTGAGACCGGCCATGCCTACGCGGCGAACCTTGACGGCCTGGCCGGCGTGCCAGGTGCCGACACCCAGACCTACGACCTGGGCGTCACGCTGGGCGTCAATGCTCTGGCGTCCTACGCATCAGGAACACTGGCGATGCTGCCATCGAGCCCACCACCCAACAACGCCGACAGGTTTCCTGACTTCAGAGAGTTCTGGGACGGAGTGCCGTCGGTCGGGCAGGTCTTCGACCCGCACAGCAAGGCAGTGAAACCCGCTCGAGAGTCGGCAGGAATCTCTGGTATCGCCGTCGGCATCACCTCCCGGGCAACAGAGACGAACCCCGGTGGTCAGATCACCGCCCGCACCCCTGACGGCCACTCCGCGTCCCTGCCCATCGCCCCCGGGACAACGTTCTACGCGCCGGGGACCGGCGACCCCTCCAACGCGAAACTCAACGACTTGGCGGTTGCGCACGCCGGCGGTTCCTACCTGTCGGCAGTGAACACCCCTGGCGTCACACTCGTCACTCTGAACGCCGCACCTCCAGGAGATGGGGCGTCACAGTACGTCAGGATCTACGGCATCACGGGAGGGAAATGATGGGCAAGCACCCCCGAGAAGCACTCACTTTCGTGCCTCCTGTCGGCGCCACACCACACACGTTCTTCATCGCACTGTGCGCCATCGCCGTCACCCTGACGCTTTCCTTGACCGCCTGCACCCCTCGCAGCTCACACCCCGCTCACGAGTCTCTCGCGATCACCTCGCGCACCCTGAAAAACGTCGATGAGCTCGATACGCCATCCACCCCCACCAACGGCGGGACGCATGTTTCAACAGCCCTGAAAAGCAACATCCTCACGGTTGCAAGCATCAACTCCACAGAGTACACACCTCAATGGGCCCTCGACATCAGCCTGACCAATGCCCCTGACAGCAGCATCTCGTGGTCGAACTATTCAGACCACGGCCTGACAGGGCGACTGATGTCGACAGCTGTCGGCGCACTCGTCGTGAGTCCCAATGGGAACTACGTCTCTCTCGCGTTACAGGTGACTCGGAAGCAGGAGGCAGAGCCGCAGCTCACCGATCAGTCGAGCACTGTGGAACTGGCCTCACAGCAACGCGGTTACGTCGTCGTTCTCGATGCCAGAACCGGGAATACCGTCCTCACCCGGGAGTTCTCCGGTTTCATCCTGGCGCAGGCCCTCACCAACGATCACCTCGCCGTCGAGACCGCTCACGCCTACTTTCCCTCTGGGGAGGGCAAAGGCACCATCACCGCCGTCCCACTTTCCGGCTCTGCCTCCCCCACCACAACTCCCACCGATCAGTGGCTCGTAGGAGCCGGCCGGGACTCCCTGCTCTTGTCAACGCAACCGCTGTACTACGACATGTGCAGCAGTCCCTGCGGTCCTTTCACCCTGACCCGTATCAGCACGAATGGTCACAAACTGGCTACTATCACACATGCAGACAGGGTCTACCGCGGAGGCTGGGTCGAGAGGTACAAGGATCCCGCCCCCGATGGTGAGGACGAAAAGGAGCCTGCGCAGGCAGCACGAGAGGTGGTCGATGTCGACACCGGAGCCGCCACCGACCTCAACGGCGAGCACGCCCAGGAGACAGGGCTGCCCACCGGTCCTGGGCTTCTCGTGATGAGGAGAACCGATCCCGACAAGCAGAGCTCGCCGTCGGTGCCGGTCTCCTGGCTCAGCGCCGCCGACGACGGCCACCCCCACACCGAGAACCTCGAGCAGTTCTCCACCAAGTAGCGCCCAACCGGCCCACAAAGAAAGACCCTCACGCCATGCCACGCGCCGCCGACGTCGACCACCCCATCGACGAGTCCCCCTCCGCTTACGGCCACAGCGCCGACCAGGCCGATGCGGCCCTCAACCGGCGCAGGCGCCGCCATCAGCGCATCATCGCTGCCCTGACGTCGCTGCGTTTCGGCTGCTTCCTCGGCATGGTGGCCGCGGCCGCCCTCTGCGTCATCTACGGCAGCGGGATCGCCAAGGTGCTGCTCAAGCTCCCTCTGCTGTCCTGGAAGGGGCTGGCGCTGACCGTGTTCCTGTGGGCGTGCGGGGTCGTCCTCTGGCCCGAGCCGCGCCATGACAGCCGCAGCATGCGCAACAGGGTCCTGACCGCGGCCCGCTCAGCGCTCATGCTCCTGCCCGCCGTCCTGGTCCCGGCTGCTGCCGTGTACGCCGTCCTCCCGATCGTCAGTCTCTGGAGGTTCGTGTTCTCCACCTACGCGGTCAGCCTGGGCGAGGCCCTGGCCTACATCATGGGTGTCGCCGCCTTCGCCATGCTGCTGTCCACAGACATTCTTCTGCGGGCCTTGCGCGCTCTGTTCGAGCCCTATGCCGACGAGTCGCTCTACGTTCCCAATCCGATCTCGGAGCGGATACACGACCTGCGCGATCTGCTGCGGCGACCGTGGCGCTCCTCCCTCCGGACCCTGGGCCCTCGCGCCCTGCTCGCCCTCGTTCCCGTCGTGGCGCTCGTCGCCTCCTTCGCCGTGCCCTACCTCGGCCACCCGACGACGTCCGACCGGCCCACCATCACTCAGTCCACGGGCCCGTCGGTGAACGCCGACCAGCTGCCGGCGTATCCCACCGGCTTCGCCTCGAAGGAGATGTGGACCAAGAATCTGGCGAGCGGACAGGACGTGGTCGCCGGAGCCGCCGGCCCCATCGTTCTCACCTCAGATGGAGCCACCGGGCTCGACCCCCGTGACGGCTCAAACCGGTGGAGCTACCAGCGTAAGGGAGCAACCGCGACAGACGTCATCTCCGGCCCCGACGGCCGCTACCTGGCGATGAGATTCGAAGAGCCGGTCGTCTACACGTCCATGACCGGAACGGACGGAAATCTCAGTCCTTCGACGCCGAAGGCCACCGTCGTGCTCGACACGATCACCGGGGCAACGGTCTTCGACTGGCGCGGCGACAGTCCCCTCCAGCTGACCGACTCGGCGGTCCTCTACGGCACCACCGCCTACTCGCTGAAGGACCGGTCAACCATGTGGGACCTTCGAAAGCTCAGCGTTGACGGAGCCTCAGGTTCTCAGTCCGCTCAGGCCGCCTACTCCGGCGCAGCCGGTCACTCGGCCTTCGTCCTGAGTCGCCCCGCGACATACCATGACGTTGCGGTCCCGCAGAATGATCCCACCGCCACCCATGAGCTCCCGACCCTCACGCCCCGGTCAGACGGACGTATCGACTTTGACTACAGCAAGGCGGATGATCCTCTGGTGATCGACGGCTGGATGGTCATTGACAAACCTCGTGGGAAACAGTCCAGGCCGTCGTGGTCCAGGGATAACGATCCGCAGGACCGGGAGGTCCAGGCCGTCAGCCTCGACGGCCTGGCCGGTGTTCCCGGAGCAGACACTCGGGCCTATAACCTCGGCATGACCTCTGCGGTCAACGACATCGCCTCCATGAAGGCCGGAGCCCTCGTGACCTTCCCGCCCCTCCCAGCCGAGAAGCCTGAGAAGAAGTACTCCAGCTCGGACCGCTTCCTGTGGGAGGCCTCCGGCACTGTCGGCTCCGTCTTCAACCCTCGGACACGTGAGGTGACGGCAGCGGCTAAGACGCCGGGACTGGCCGCCGCCTCCGTCGGCATCACCCAGACCGCCGTCGGTGAAGCCGTCGAGGGGCGGATCACTGTCAAGCCCGCAGACGGGTCATCGGGCGTATCAATCCCCCTGGCGCCGGGGACAACATTCGCTCCGCCGGGAGACAAGCTCTACAACCCTCAGCTCAAGGATCTGGTACTGGCCGACGGCAACCATGAAGACAGTCTGGTGACCGCAGTCAGTACTCCCGGCGCCACCATCATCATGGTTCGGACAGGCACGCGGTATACCGGCACCTCTCGCATCTACGCCGTGGGAAGTGAAGCCCGATGATGCGCCACACGACACACGCGACGAAGCCCAGCCCCATGCCCACCCCCATGCCGTCGATGCCCCGTCACCGCACCGGTTCGGCGGCGAGCCGCGCCGCCCGCGCCCTAGTGGCAGCGCTCCTCGTCTCACTGCCACTGTCAGGCTGCGGCTCCTCGACCCCGAAGCCTGCAGCGACCACGTCGTCGGCGGGAGTCTCCGTCACCCCGCTCAGTGCAGATCAGGTGGAGTCCGAACGGAAGCACTTCTCTTCCGTCTATGTCCGCGACCTGCACACCCGCTACGGAACGGTCAGCGCGGAAAACTCACTACCCGAATCCGATGATGGTTCTCTGCCCTCAGGAGTCGTCACCAGCGACAAATCTGGGAGCACCGACGACGAGCCGAAGACCAAGACCCTTCAGTGGGCGATGCGCCTCAATCACCCCATTTTTAGAACCAGAGACCTGGGCGACGGTGACCGCGACTCGACCACCCAGACGCAGACCTACGACCTTCTCAAGCAGGAGTCCTCCGGCGTGGGTGTCGTCAGTCCCGACGGGCAGCACATCTCGCTCATTCTCCAACCGCACCGGACGGCTCAGGACGACGACTTCTCGGCCCAGCGCACCTACGTCGTCGTCCTCAGCGCCGAGACGGGCACGCTCGAGGGCTCGGTGGAGGTCTCCGGGCTGATCCTGGGTCGGGTCCTCACTAACGACAGCCTGGCCATCCAGACCGCCCAGAACTACTACCCGGGAGCCGAGGGTCAGGGAGTCATCTCCGTCTACCCGCTGAGCAACCTTGCGGGCAAGCCATCGACCATTTCCAGTGACCACTGGCTCATCGGCGCCTCCCGGGACTCACTCATCCTGTCCCCGTACTCCCCCACCACCGGCAACGACCGGAGCACCCGGTTCCGCCCGTTCACGGTGACCCAGATGGGTACGGACGGCACAGTGCGCAGAACCATCACCGGTGTCAATCGGGTCTATCCCGGCGGATGGCTTCAACGCTTCAGCGATCCTGCCGCCGCGGCCACACTCGCCGCCAGCACCGCAGGGAAGGACGATGACCAGACGCGAGCAGCCTGGGACGCCCTGCCCACCCAGATCGTCGACCTGAACTCGGGAAGCACGCACGACCTCACGGGAGGAAGGGCCGAATCGGTCGGTGTCCCCACCGGCCCCGGCCTGCTCATCAGCCATGAGGCCGCCGACGGCAACGGCAACCCCCAGCAGTTCTGGCTCAGCGCCGACGACGACGGCCACCCCCACACCGAGAACCTCGAGCAGTTCACCAGCAAGTAGCGGCACGGAAGACAGCACGATGACCGATCAGCGCCCCGGAGAGGACACGGAGCCTCTCGCGGCTCCCACTCCCCTCACCTCAGAGAATCCCTACTCCTCACTATCAGCCCTTGCCCGCCGTCGGCGCCCTCGCACGCCCCAGGAGCGCCGACGGGTCTGGTCGCGGCGGTTCGAGGGCCTCTTCTGGGCGTTGAAGGTCGGCGCCCTGCTCACCGTCCTCGTGGCGGCCGGCCTCTACTTGGCGTGGCGCACTGATCTGACGATGCGCTGGGTGCTCCTCTACCTCGGTCTCGCGCCGCTGGTCACGGCGCTCGTCCTGTGGGGGATCGGCATTCTCGCCTGGGAGGAGCCGGCCGAGTACTGGGTCGACTGGCGGCATCGGGCAAAGTCCTGCCGGCGCATCATTAAGCGGCTCCTGCCCGTTGCCGGGGTGGCCACCTGCGGCCTGCTCAGCGCCGGAGGCGCGCTGGGCCTGTGGCACGACATCTTTATGCCGCTGGACGCCAGCGCCGGCGAGCTACTCGCCTTCGCGATGGCGGCCCTGGGGCTGGGCTCCTTCTTCGCCTTCGATCTTCTCCAGCGCGTCACCCGCTCCTTCTTCCCCGAGGTCGCACAGGCCTCCTCGCTCCGTTCACGGCTGCGTGCCAGGTCCGCTCGTCTCCTCCTACCCGCCCACCTCCGGAGCGCCGGCTCCTGGGGGCCGCGCATCGTTCTGGTGGTAATCCTCCTGGCCCCGACCCTCGTGCTCAGCGCAAGCGCCTACCTCGCCCACAACTGGGACCGGCCCCGCCCGATCCCTGTGGCCGCCCCCGCCACCTTGCCCACCTACCCGAACTCCTTCCCGTCTCAGGTGACCTGGACCCACGACATCCCCTCCGCGCTGGACGCAACCGCAGGGGCCGCCGGACCCCTCGTCCTCACCGATGACAGCCTCATCAGCCTGGATCCCTCCACCGGGAAGATCCGCTGGGACTACCACCGCCAAGGCAAGAAGTTCGCCCAGTACGGGGGACGTGTCAACGGCGTCCTTGGTGAGCGTCCCTACCTCATCACCAGCCCGGACAGGCGCCACGTCGCCCTGACGCTCGGGGAGCTGGAGTTCCAAAGCAAGAGCTCCAACGGCGATTACGGTCTGGAATCGGCCCTCACCATCGTCCTGGACACCGTGACCGGACAGGTCACCAACGAGCACTTCCACGACGGCAAGGCCGTCCAGCTCACCGACTCCGTCCTCCTGGCCGGCAGCACCGTCTACTCGCTGGCCGACGACTCCGTGATGTGGCAGCTCGGCGACGTCGACCTCGATCTCTCCGAGGAGGACCGCCAGTACACAGGTACAGCGGGGCACGCCAGCCTCATTCTCACGGAGGAGCACAGTGGAGGAAGCCACAACGGGATCGGCCGTCTCACGCTCGTCCCGGATACCAACCCCCGTGGAGTCGTCAGGGATGTTCTGATCGCCTTCGCCAACTAGGAGCCGCTCATCGTCGAGGGCTGGACGGTCACTTACCCCGACGCCACGAAGGACGAGTCCACCGACATCGATTGGGACTACACGAAGGCCCACCGCGCCCAGGCCGTCTCCCTTGACGCCCTGGCGAAGGTGCCCGGCACCGACACCCACACCTACGACCTGGGCCAGACCCTCGGCATCGCCCCGATGGCGTCCCACCTTTCCGGGAGACTGGCCGTCCTGCCGGAGACCGCACCCGACCCGGTCGAACCGAACGAGAGTCGCATCCCCGATGCCTGGAAGGACCGGTCCACCGTCGCCACCACCTTCAACCCCAGGACACGTGCTGTGCTGGCAGCCTCCCAGGACCCGGGGCTTGTCACCGCCGTCGGGGTCACCCGGGCCGACGACGGGCAGCGACGCATCAGCCTTCAGTCGGGAGACAAGTCGAAAGCCACCTCCATCCCCCTGGAGAAAGGCACAGTCTTCTTCGATCCACGAACAGGCGGTCCCAACGCCGGCCTTGACGACTTCTCCGTCAATACACCAGGAGGTAACGACGACATCAGCGCACTCAGCGCGCCGGGTGTCACCGTCGTCCTTCTGCGCCCCACCTACGAGAGTCAGACCACCGGCACACGCCTTCGTCTCTACGGACTGGCATGGTTGTGACAGCTTGGTTCGGCCCCGTTGTGACGGCCTGATCTGGCCCCGCGTGCGACTTGCCGGGGTGTTGACGGTCTGAACTGGCCCCACCCCTTCACGCTGGTCCCCATCACTGGGAACCAGTCGCGAGGGCAAGGGAGCCAAGATGGGATCACGAGTGCAGCTGTACGCCGACATCCGCCACGACGCGCGAGTCGATGGCCTGTCCATCCGCGAGCTCGCCCGCAAACACGGAGTCCACCGCCGCACCGTCCGCCAGGCACTCGCCGCAGCCGAACCCCCACCCCGCAAGAAACCGGTCCGCACAGCACCGCGCCTGGACCCGTACAAGCCGGCGATCGACGAGATGCTCACCTATGACCTGACCGCGCCGCGCAAGCAGCGCCATACCGCGACCAGGATCCTGGCCCGGCTGCGCGACGAGCACGGCGCCACCGACCTGTCCTACTCCACGGTGCGGGACTACGTCCGGGTCAGGCGCACGCAGATCGATCTGGAGGCCGGGCGCCGGGTGGAGGCGATGGTGCCGCAGGACCACGCCCCCGGCGCGGAGGCCGAGGTCGACTTCGGCGAGGTCTACGTCATCCTGGACGGCGTCAAGACCAAGTGCCACATGTTCGTCTACCGCCTGTCCCACTCCGGCAAGGCCATCCACCGCGTCTACCCGACCGGCGGACAGGAGGCCTTCCACGCCCTGGGCGGCATCCCCACCCGCCACATCCGCTACGACAACCTCACCTCCGCCGTCGTCCAGGTCATCCACGGCGGCGACCGGCTACGCGACGAGAACGAACGCTGGGTGCTGTTCCGCTCCCACTACGGCTTCGACGCGTTCTACTGCCAGCCCGGCATCGACGGCGCCCACGAGAAAGGCGGCGTCGAGGGCGAGGTCGGATGGTTCCGCCGCAACCACCTCACCCCCATGCCCGAAGTCGCCACCCTGGACGAACTCAACGACAAGATCCGCGCCTGGGAGCACGACGACAACACCCGCCGCATCACCGGCCACGCCAACACGATCGGGCAGGACCACCACGCCGAGCTGCCCCACCTGGCACCGTTGCCGGCCGACGACTTCGACCCCGGCCTGATCCTCCACCCCCGCGTCGACCGCTCCGCCCTGATCACCGTCCGCATGGTCAAGTACTCCGTCCCCGCGCACCTCATCGGCCAACGCGTCCGCGTGTCCCTGCGGGCCTCGTGCGTGGTCGTATTCGAGGGCCGCACCGTCCTCGCCACCCACCCTCGCCTCGGCACCCGTGGCGTGACCCGGGTCGAGCTGGACCACTACCTCGAAGTGCTGCGGCACAAGCCCGGCGCGTTCCCCGGCTCCACGGCCCTCGCGCAGGCCCGCGCCGCCGGAGCATTCACCGCGGCCCACGACGCGTTCTGGGCCGCGGCCCGCAAGACCAGCGGCGACGTGGCCGGGACCCAAGCGTTGATCGACGTGCTCCTGCTCCACCGATCCCTCCCGTCCGACGCGGTGATCGCCGGCATCACCTCGGCCCTGTCGGTGGGCGCGATCAGCCCCGACGTCGTCGCCGTCGAAGCCCGCCGCCATGCCACCACCCACACACCCGCCCCAGCCAGCCAGACCAGGGGCGGGACGGTCGTGAACCTGCCACCCCGACGCCCCACCAACCCGCACCAGGTCATCGCGCACCTGCCCGAAGACACCCGGCCCCTGCCCACCGTCACCGCCTACGACGAACTCCTGTGCCGACGCCAACCCGATCCCGCCCCGGCCCCCGCCGAGACTCACCACCACACCCCGACAGGAACCCCATAACCACCACCAGCACCAGCCGTCCCGAGAGCCTTCGCCGTCGTCAGGGCCTCACCGAGCAAGCCGCGCAGGCCGCGATCGACCAAGCCTGCCGCCGGCTTCGGCTGCCCACGATCCGCGCCGTCGTCGACGACGCCGTGACGGCCGCCACCAAGGAACAACTCACCTACCAGGGCTTCCTCGCCGAACTCCTCCTGGCCGAGGTCGACGACCGCGACCGCCGCTCCACCCTGCGTCGCATCAAGAGCGCCGGCTTCCCCCGCGAGAAATGGCTCGCCGACTTCGACTTCACCGCGAACCCCAACATCAACCCCACCACCATCAACGAGCTCGCCACCGGCGACTGGATCCGCCGCGGCGACCCGCTGTGCCTGATCGGGGACTCCGGCACCGGCAAGTCCCACCTGCTCATCGCGCTCGGCACCGCCGCCGCCGAGCAGGGCTACCGCGTCCGATACACCCTCGCCACCCGGCTCGTGAACGAGCTCGTCGAAGCCGCCGACGAGAAACAACTCACCAGGACCATCAACCGCTACGGCCGCGTCGACCTCCTCGTGATTGACGAGCTCGGCTACCTGGAACTCGACCGGCGAGGCGCCGAACTGCTGTTCCAGGTCCTCACCGAACGAGAGGAGAAGAACGCCATCGCGATCGCCTCCAACCAGTCCTTCTCCGCCTGGACCGACACCTTCACCGACCCCCGCCTGTGCGCAGCAATCGTCGACCGCCTCACCTACAACGCCACCATCATCGAAACCGGCACAAACTCCTACCGCCTCGCCCACACCCGAGCCCGGGCATCTGTGATGGGGTGAACAACGACCGGCTGGGCTCTTGGGGTCAGCGGTGACGGCGCAACCGCAGCGAGTTGGTGATCACGCTGACCGAGCTGAGGGCCATGGCGGCGGCCGCGATGACGGGCGACAGCAGCCAGCCAAAGGTCGGGTAGAGGGCGCCGGCGGCCAGCGGGATACCGAACACGTTGTACACGAACGCGAAGACCAGGTTCTGGCGGATGTTGCGCATCGTGTCGACCGACAGGTCGCGGGCCTTGACCAGGGCGGCCAGGTCACCGCCGAGCAGGGTCACGTCGGCGCTCTCGATGGCCACGTCGGTGCCGGTGCCCATGGCCACACCCACGTCGGCCACGGCGAGGGCGGGGGCGTCGTTGACGCCGTCGCCGGCCATAACGACCGTGTGGCCCTGGGCCTGCAGGGCCTGCACGTGGCCGTGCTTCTGGTCGGGCAGGACGTCGGCGACGACCTGGTCGATGCGCAGCTCGTCGGCGATGGCCCGGGCGGTGGTGGCATTGTCGCCGGTGAGCATGACGACCTTCATCCCGCGCCGACGCAGGTCCTCGATCGCGCCGGCGGTGGTCGCCTTGAGCGGGTCGGCGATGGCCAGCACACTGGCGGGCCTGCCGTCGACGGCCACGACGATCGCGGTCGCGCCACGGCGACGGTAGGCCTCCACCACGGCGTCCAGGGCATGGGTGTCGACGTGCTGGCTGCCCAGGAAGGCGGGGCTGCCGACGAGCACGTGCTGACCGTCGACGATGGCGCTGACACCGCCACCCGGGTGGGCGGCGAAATCGCTGGCCGCCGGCACCGTGCGTCCCGTCTGGCGGGCAGCATCGACCACCGCCCTGGCGAGGGGGTGTTCGGAGCCGGCCTCCACAGCCGCGGCGAGCAGCAGTGTCCGGGCGTCCTCGTGGCCGTCGACGCCCTGCTGGTCGACCAGGCTGGGGCGGCCCTGGGTGAGGGTACCGGTCTTGTCGACGACGACGGTGTCGACCTTCTGCAGTCGTTCGAGGGCCTCGGCGTTCTTGACCAGCACGCCCTCGCTGGCGCCGCGCCCGACCCCGACCATGATCGACATTGGCGTGGCCAGACCCAGCGCACACGGGCAGGCGATGATCAGCACGCTGACGGCGGCCACGATCGCGAACGGCAGCCGCGGCTGCGGCCCGATCGCCAGCCACAACCCGAAGGTGGCCAGGGCGACGGCAATCACGACCGGCACGAACACCGCCGAGATCTTGTCGACCAGTCCCTGGATCGGAGCACGGGACCGCTGCGCCTGGGAGACCAGGTCGACGATCCGGGCCAGGGTCGAGTCGGCGCCCAGGCCAGTGGCCTCCACCACCAGGCTGCCGCCCTGGATGATCGTGCCGCCGATGACCCGGTCACCGGGGCTCTTGTCGACCGGAACCGGCTCGCCGGTGATCATCGACTCGTCCACATACGCGTGACCATCGACCACGGTGCCGTCGGCCGGCACCTTCTCGCCCGGCCGCACCCGGCACCGATCGCCCAGCTGCAGTTCGGCGGCCGGCACGTCGGTCTCGGTGCCGTCGGCCCCGATGCGGTGCGCGGTGGCCGGTGACAGGTCGAGCAGGGTGCGGATCGCACCGGAGGTCTGGTCGCGGGCCCGCAGCTCGAGGACCTGGCCGAGCAGCACCAGGGTGATGATGACTGCCGCGGCCTCGAAGTAGGTGCCGACCCGGCCGTCCATCGCCCGCATCCCGGACGGGAACAACCCCGGCGCCAGCACCGCGACCACGCTGTACAGCCACGCGGCACCGACACCCAACGACACCAGGGTGAACATGTTCAGGTGACGGCTGACCACCGACTTCGCGCCGCGCACGAAGAACGGCCACCCAGCCCACCACACCACCGGCGTCGACAGGGCCAGCTCGAGCCACGGCGCGACGCTGCCGGGCAGCGCACGCCCCAGCACCATGGGAACCATCACCATCGCCACCAGCGGCACGCTCAGCACCGCCGCCACCCGGAACCGGCGACGCATGTCGACGAGCTCCTGGTTCGGGCCGTCGTCGAGCCCGGCCGAGACCCGCTCCAGCGCCATGCCACAGATCGGGCAGTCACCGGGGCCGTCGCTGCGGACCTCGGGGTGCATCGGGCAGGTCCAGTCCCCTGCAGCGACCGCACCGGCCACCACCGCCGGCTCGCCGGTGGGGTGCTGGTGGTCGTGGTGCTGTGCGGCCGGCGCGTCCCCACCGTCGGCGGGTTGCAGGAACATCCCGCACTTGGGGCAGCGTCCCGGGTGGTCGCTGGTCACCTCGGGGTGCATCGGGCACGTGTAGCGGGTGGTGTGGTCGTGGGTGGCGGTGGCTGCCGGGTGGTTCATGGGTTGCTCCTCGAGACGGTGCTGCCGGTGGATGGCGGGCGGTGGTCAGTGCTGGGATCCGTGGTCCATCATGCGCATCATCAGCCACATCATGAGCATGCAGCTGATGGCGGGCACGAGGGCGGCCAGGACACCGCCGGCGGCGAGGCTGGCACGTCCGGCCCACAGGTAGCCGGCGACCACGAGCAGCATCGGTGCGCACATCAGCAGGTGCATCCAGTGGTGGGACTTGCCGTGCTGGTGGGAGTTGCCGTGCTGGTGGGTGGTGCTGGTGGGGGCCTGGTCGGGGCTCGTGTACATGGCGTGTCCTTGTCTGCTCGGGGAAGGGGTTTTCCTTCCACTTCCACGGTGACGGGGCGAGGTCAATGAGCTCGCGAGGTTTGGTGAAGGTCTGGTCAAGCTCTGAAGACGGCGATGGTGAGGCTGCCGCAAGGGGGCAGCCGCGCCATCAGGGCAGGCGTGGGTGGCCGACATCGGCCGGGAGATGTCAGTAGCGCAGGGTCGTCATCATGCCGAGTTCGGCGTGGTAGATGTTGTGGCAGTGCAGCATCCAGGTGCCGGGGTTGTCGGCCTGCAGGTCGGCCTCGACGGTCTCCATGGGGCGGATCAGGACGGTGTCCTTGCGCAGCCCGTCGCTGCCGGGCAGGGCCCAAGTGTGGCCGTGGATGTGCATGGGGTGGGCCATCATCGTCATGTTCGTCATCCGCAGCCGCACGCGCTGGCCGCGGCTGAGCGCCAGTGGGGTGTCCTCGCCGAAGCGTTTGCCGTTGAGGCCCCACGCGTAGGGCTTCATCTGGCCGTTGAGTGCCACGTCGAGGGTGGTGTCGGGCTTGCGGTCGGGCAGTCGGGCGCTGTCGGCGGGCTTGAGCTGGGTGGTCAGCAGGGCCTTGCCGTCGAGTTCTGCGATGCGGGTGTCCGGGGCCGGGACGTTGCCGGAGCCGGTGCGCACGATGGCGCGGGCCGGGGTGCCCTTCTTGCCCTCGGGCGCGGCCTGCAGCACGAACACGCCGTCGCCGAGGGTGATGGTCGCATCCAGTCGTTCTCCCATCGCGAGGTAGACGGCGCTGGCCTGGGTGGGGGTCACAGGGAACCCGTCGGTGTGGGTGACGGTGAGTCGATGGCCCTGCAGGGCGAGCTTGAAGATGGTGTCGGAGGAGGCGTTGACGACGCGCAGTCGTACCTTCTGCCCGGGCTTGGCGGTCAGGGTGCGGGGCGCGGCGGGGACGCGGCCGTTGACGAGGTAGTGGGGGTAGGTGACGTCCCCGGCGTCACCCAAGGGTGACATGCCGTGGTCCATGCCGCCCATGTCGTGGTTCATGCCGCTGGACACGGTGCCGTTCTGGGCCTTGAACGCGGCGAGGATGTCATCGGGTGAGGTGCCCACGCCATCGGCCCAGTCGTCGAGGGTGATGATCCACTCGTGGTCGTAGCGGCCGGGTTCAGCGGGGTCGTCGATGACCAGCGGCCGGTACAGGCCGCGGTCGATCTGCACCCCGGTGTGGGGGTGGAAGAAGTAGGTGCCGGGGTCGGGGGCGACGAACTGGTAGGTGAAGCTGCTGCCGGCCTCGATGGGTTGCTGGGTGACGCCGGGCACGCCGTCGCTTGGCTGGCGCAGCGCGATGCCGTGCCAGTGGACGGAGGTGCTGGTGGGAAGCTTGTTCTCGACGCGGACCTGCAGCAGGTCTCCGGCGCGGGCCCGCAGGACGGGGGCGTCGAGGGTCTCGTCGTAGGCCCAAGTCCTGGCCGTGACGCCGCCCAGATCGAGGGTGACCGGCCGGGGCGTGAGGACGTGGTTGACGGTCTTCGTGCCGGGGGCTGCGACCAGCGGCGTCTGGCTGGGGATCGTCAATGGGGAGTTCGGCGCGGCGGGTGCTGCGGCCGGGGTGTTCTTGGCGCCGCAGGCGCTCAAGGCCCCTGCCGAGGCCAGGCCGAGACCGGTGAACAGCACGTGGCGGCGGGAAAGTGTGTTCATGTCCTTGAGCCTGTCGGGCCCGGATGAAGCCCCCGGCAGGGGTTGGTCAAGATCTGGTCAAGAAGTCACGGTGGGCAGGGTCAGCGCGAAGGTTGCGCCGTGGCCAGGGCCGTCGCTGTGGGCCGTCAGGTCACCGCCGTGGGCGCGGGCAATGGCCCTGGAGATCGCCAGGCCGACACCGGTTCCACCGTCGACGTCGCGAGTGCGGGTGTCCTCGACGCGGTAGAAGCGTTCGAAGACGTGGGTGAGGGCCTCGGTGGGGATGCCGACGCCGTTGTCGGTGACGCGGACCACGGCCCGGTCGTGCTCGTGTCTCATCGCGACCTCGACCCGGTTGCCGCCCACCGTGTGTTGCAGGGCGTTGCGCAGCAGGTTGTCCAGGACTTGCCCGATGCGAGCGGCATCCACGTCGACGCGCAGGCCGGGAACGGTCTGGGCGTGCAGCGTCACCCCGGCGGCGTCGTAGGCGTGCCGGGCTGCGGCGACGCTGGCCGTCACGATCTGGTCGAGGTCCTGGTGGCTCAACGACAGTGGGATGCGGCCTTCCTCGGCGCGGGAGACCTCAGAGATGTCGGCGGCCAGGGCGGCCAGCCGCTGGTTCTGCCGTAGCAGGATCTCGACGTTTGCGGGGGTGAAGTCGACCACACCGTCCTGCAGTCCTTCGAGGGTGACCTGGGTGGCGGCCAGCGGGGTGCGCAGCTCATGGCCCAGGTCGGTGAGCATGCGTCGTCGGGTCTGCTCCGTGGAGGCGATCTGGCTGGCCATGTGGTTAAAGGCGTCAGCGACCTGGGCCAGCTCGGGGCTGGCCGGGGTCATCATGACGGGTTGGTCGTAGTGTCCGGCGGCGACATGTTGGGCGCCGTCCACGAGGGCTTCGACCCCGCGCGACAGGTTCCGGTTGAGGACGGTGGCGACCCCGAGGGCGGCGAGCATCGCGGTGCCCAGACCCACGGCCAGTGACACCAGGCCCGCGTCGTGGAAGGCCTGCTGAGCGTGCTCGACGACATCGGGCTGGGCATGGCCGGCTTCGAGCATGTGCATCCGGAACCATGCCGGGCCGACCAGCAGTGCCGTCAGCACCGTGGTGGCGGCCATCGCCGCCACCACGGCCATCTGGGTCCACAGCAGTCGGCGTCCCCAACTGCCGCGCGGGTTGCGCGGCATCACTGCCCTTGGCCCATCCGGTAGCCGACGCCGCGCACCGTCTGCACGAACCGGGGCTGGGAGGGGTCGTCACCGAGCTTCTTGCGCAGGTGCGCGATGTGCACGTCGACCAGGTGGTCGTCGCCGACCCAGTCCTCGCCCCACACGGCGTCGGTGAGCTGGCGGCGGTTCAGCACCCAACCGGGGTGTTCCGCCAGGGCCTGCAACAGGTCGAACTCGGTACGGGTCAGCTCCACCGGTGACGCGTCGAGCTCCACCCGACGCGACGACGGGTCCAGGGTGAGAGCGCCGATGCGGTGCACCACCGCGGCCGTGGCGCCCGTACTTCCGGCGCGGGGGCGTCTCAGCAGCACCTGGATGCGAGCCACCAGCTCACGCGGGCTGAACGGTTTGGTCATGTAGTCGTCCGCGCCGACCGACAACCCGATCAGCTTGTCGACCTCGTCGGCGCGGGCCGTGAGCATCAACACGTAGCAGTCGCTGAAGGTGCGCAGCTGGCGGCACACCTCCACCCCGTCCATGCCCGGCAGGCCCAGGTCCAGCACCACCACGTCGGGGGCTGTGGCCCGGACAAGGTCAAGCGCGGCCAGCCCGTCCCCGCAGGTCTGGGCCGACATGCCGGCCCGCTCGAGGTAGTTTTTCACTGTGCCCGACAGCACCGGCTCGTCGTCGACGACCAGAACACTCGGTACAGCCGCAACAGAAGCGCTGTTCATGACACCACCTCACCACGGACCCGGCCGGGGATCAATTCGACGGGGCGGAGCTGGGCATCATCGTCGAGTGGTCCATGTCCGTCATGCCACCCATGTCGTGGTTCATGCCGGACATGCTGCCCATGTCGTGCTGCACCGAGGCCGGCGCCTTCGGCGAATAGCCCATGACGGCAGGGTCGAGCATGCCGAAGATCATCGCGACGTGGGCCACCACCAGGAACACCGCCACCATCGCCACGTGCAGGCGCAGGCGCCCGGTCTCGTCGCGGCCCAAGAGCTCGGCCTCCAGCAGGCTGATCAGCAGCATCGGCACGCCACCGGCCAGGTACGACAGGACAGCGATCACGTCCGCGGGGCCACGCCAGCCACCATTGACCGTCAGCGGAACCACGGCAGTGATAAGCAGGTGCAGGCCGATGAACACCCACACCGGCCCGGCCAGCAACCCGGCCCAGTGGCCCACCTTCGTCACCCATCCCGGCGCCGGACGCTCACCCCGACGAGCCAACAGCATCACCAACTCGGTGATCGCGAGCGTCTCGGCCAGCACGACTGGAAGCGCCATGAACAACAGCAGGTTCCACGGCTGACGCACGGCCAACAGCCCCATGTAGTGGGTCATCGGCATGCCCTCCATCCCCGACCCGGAGGTCAGGTCAGGGGCGGTCAGGGCCAGGGCGGCAGCTGCGATGGTGCCGACACCCAGGGCAACCAGCGGCACGGTACGGGAAGAGTTCTCGTTCGAGGTCATGGCCACAAGCCTCGAAGCCCCACACCAAGGTCGGGGCAAGGGAATGTGAAGATTCGGTCAAGCCGGTCTCCGGGTAGACATGGGGCCAGAACAGACCGTCACCATGGGGCCAATCGAAGTTGACAGAGCCACTGGTAGGAGCCTCGTCATGAGCCAACAAGCCGCCCGGCACCCCCATCGCACGTCCACGGCACCTACGCACCGTCGACATCGATCCTCCCGGCTGCTCCTTGCCGCAGCACTGCTGGCCCTCCCGTTGAGCGCCTGCGCCGGTCAGCTGACCTTAGCCCCGAACCAGGCCACACAGGAGGTCACCGTCAAGGCCACTGCACTCAGCGCCGAGCAGGTCACGAGCATGGAGGCCGACGCCAACACGGGCCCGGACATCGACTTCACAACGCTTCCCACTGAGAACAGCACCATCACGGTGCTCATCAACTGGGAGAAGAACCATCGCACGCCCGTGGGAACCACCCTCGTCAGCCGGAACCGATCAGACGGCGCCCTGAAGTGGGCGGTGGCGATCACGCCCCCGGGCGCATCGCGCAACGCGCTGGAGAATGCAGACGCCCCGCAGCAGAACGTCTCAACCCTGCTGCAGTCCCGCACCAGCGGAGAGATCGTCGTCAGCCCCGACGGGCGCCGCATCTCCCTCATCCTCGCCCCGCATCACGGGCAGCTCGAGGAGAGGCTCGCCGAACAGGAGTCCTACGTCGTCGTCCTGGACGCCACGAGCGGCACCGTGGTGCGCACGGAGGAGCTCAACGGAGTGATCCTGGGGCAGGGTCTGACGAACAGAGCTCTGGCCGTGGAGACCACCAACGACTACTTCCCCGGAGGTACGGGGGAAGGCCAGGTCCATGTCTTCGGGCTGGACGCCCCGTCCTCCCCACCCTCGTCATTCGCCACCGATCAATGGCTCGCGGGGGCCGGGACCGACTCGCTGCTGCTGTCACCGCAGCCGCCTTCCCCGTACGGGCCGGAAAGCAACTCCGGCGCATCGACCGTCACCCAGGTGGATACCTCCGGGAAGGTCCGCTCAACCATCAAGGGTGTTGAGGCCGTGCACCCGGGCGGCTGGGTCACGCAGGTCAGTGACCCGGCGGCCGTCAATGCGTCGGCCAACCTCGCAGCGGCGGGCAAGAAGGAGAAACCGGCCTCTCTCAACGCCGCCCTGCAGGGCCTGACGCGGCAGGTCGTCAATGTCTCCACGGGAAGCAGCGTGGATGTCACCGGAACGATCGTCGAAGACCTGGGAGTCCCGACCGGACCCGGGCTGGTGGTCGGCCGGACGAGCACTGACGCGAGCGGTGAGACAACCTACACCCCAGTCTTCTGGCTCAGCGCCAACGACGACGGCCACCCCCACACCGAGAACCTCGAGCAGTTCACCAGCAAGTAGCGGCCCGGAAGACAGCACGATGACCGATGAGCACAGTGACCAGTCCCAGGACACCGAGTCCCCTGCACCCGCCGGCTCGGCGGAGGCAGCCGAGGCCACCGAGACCGCCGAGGCCGAAGAGCCCACCGAGGCCGCTGACTCCGTTGGCGCCTCAGACGACTCGGTGCCCGATCCTCCGCGACGCGTCCTCACGATGCTGCGGGCTCTACGGGCCCTGCGCCTCGGCTGGCTCCTGGCGGTCGGGGCGATGGCCGTGCTGTTCCTCGTCTACCAGAGCGGGATGAGGGATCCCGGTGACGCGATGAAGGGGGGCGGGGGCTTTATTGGCGGCCTGGCCGTGCTCATGTGGATCGCCGGCTACTTCAAGTGGAGGGAGAACGCGCGTTCTGCCTTGAAGAGCTATCCCACCTCACCGCGAGCACTCGTCAGGAAGACGGTCCTCTTCCAACCGCTGTGCTTCCTGGTGTTCTCGGGCGGCTTCGCCGTCGTCCTTCTTCGTCTGTGGTACGTCCAGCTGCGTAGCACCTCGGTCAGTATCGACCAACTGCTGACACTGGCGGTGGGGGCGCTGGGCCTGGGCCTGCTGGCGGCGACCGATCTCCTGGTTCGTGCCACCCGGGCCACCTATTTCCCGCCGCCGAAGAAACGGCGCTTTTCAGAGCAGCTACATCGCCTGCGGAGGATTCGGCTGCCCCGCCCCTCGTGGCGCTCCGTCCTCGGCGCGGTCATTCTCATCGTCGTTCCGCCGCTCGCCCTCGGGGCAGCGGCCACGGTCCCACACCTGGTCGCGAGCCGGGTCACGCCGTCGACCGCTGCGAGTATCGACACCTCTGCGCTTCCGGCACTGCCCCGGTCCTTCGCCTCGACGGCGGCCTGGTCGCAGGACATCCACAACATGGCGGAGGTGGTGGCCGGTGCTGCCGGGCCAGTCGTCCTGAGCAGCGACGGCGTCGTCGGCCTCAATCCCGCCGACGGCTCGACCCGGTGGACCTATCCGCGCAAGCACGCGCGCTTCATCCGCTGCTACTCGAGCCCGGACCGCCGTCACCTCGCGGTGACCCTCGATGCCACCGACGGCGAGCAGCCGGAGGGAATGAGCATCGACCCCCTGGTGGTGGTCCTCGATACGGTGACCGGGCGCGTCACCTACGAGGGCTTCAGGCAGGAAGGCGTCCTCCAGCTCACCGACTCCGTCCTGCTCAACGGCGCCACCGGCTACTCGCTCACCGACGGCTCCCGACTGTGGTCCATCGACAAAGAGGATGTCTCCGTCTCACCTGATACCTGGCCCTACTCGGGTACGGCAGGTCACTCCACCTTCCTCCTGCGGGGCACGCAACGACGCCCCGATGGGGAAGAGTCCAGCGACGGAGTGTACGGAACCTACACGCTCATGCCCGACACCGCCCCCTCGGTACGCCGTGAGAGCGCCCCGCTTCTCACCGACGGCCGGGGCGACCTTCTCGTCGTCGATGGCTGGGTGGCCGCCTTCACGCAGACACCCACACCGATCGACTTCCAGACCTCCCCGGAGGGTTGGGCGGCGCAGGCCGTCAACCTGGACGCCATGGCGGGCGTCGCCGGTGCCGACACCACCACCTATGACCTGGGCCTGACGTCGGGAGCCAACCTCACTGCCTCCCGCGCCACGAGCACGCTGACGACTCTGCCTCCACGGACCGTAGGTCACGGAGCCGGCAGTACACCGTCATCTCCCCAGGAACTCGAGGGCGGTACTACGACCGCCGCGATCTTCGACCCCCAGACCCAGACCGTCTCCCACTCGGCGCAGAAGGCCGGGGTCCTGTCCTACGCCGGCCTCGCCCGCGCCGAGTCCGGCGGTGGCGGCGTCCTGAGCGTCAGCAGCGGGGAGCGCACCCCGGCGACGGTGGACGTGCCCGCGGGCTCCACCTACTACCCGCCCGGGATTCGGCACTTCTGGACCATCGATAATCCATCGCCGTCGTCGGATCCGCTGCTCACCCCCCTGAGCACGCCGGGAACGACCCTCGTCATCATGGCCACCGGCCCGGACCAGGGCTCCCACTCCTTCCGTATCTTCGGCATCTCAGGAGCCTCGTCATGACCAGCACACGCCCTCACCTCCGTCGCCGGCGCCTCATCGGCTCGGCCCTGGCTGCGGCTGTCCTGTTCGCGGGGGCCGCAAGCGCCTGCAGCCCGAGCCCCTGGCAGCTGCAGCAGGTGGAGTCCACCGCCCTGAGCGCCTCGCAGGTCAAGGAGCGCATCTCGAAGACTCCCACCAGCACTGACTACTACTCCACACCCATCGGCGAGGACTTCCTCCACGTCTCCGCTCAGGAACTGACAGAGAAGGAGAAGGCGCAACGCAGCCGGCAGGACCGGTCGGGGGCGAACAGCTCCATCGTCGCCAGGTACCGCGGCTCAGACGGCTCGGTGCTGTGGGCGCGTGAGATCACACCGGCCGTCGTCAACTGGCTCGACGACGACGGCAGCTCTGCCCAGGACGTTGCCCACGACCTCCTCGACTGGCGGCCGGCAGGCTACGCCGTCGTCAGTCCCGATGGCCGCTATGTCTCCCTCGTCCTGCGTCCACCGCAGATGAGGCCCGTGCTTCACGACTCGGACGACGACCGCAACCCGCTCGACGTCGCCGCTCAGCGCACCCACGTCCTCGTCCTCGATGCCGCCACCGGGGAGACGGTGCACACCGTGGAGGTCTCGGGGCTCATCCTGGGGCAAGTGCTGACCAACGACTCTCTGGCCGTGGAGACCGCCCGGGCCTACTACCCGGCCGGGGACGGGAAGGGGACGGTCACCGTCTACTCCCTGACCGACACCTCCGCCGCTCCGGCATCCTTCTCCACCGACCAGTGGCTCACCGGAATCGACGACGGCGCCCTGCTCCTGTCCCCTCAGTCGCTGGCCACCGGATGGAGCAACGACGTGTCGGTGACACTCACCCGCGTCGATACCCGGGGGCGAAAGCTCGGCACTATTGAAGGCGTCACCGCACCCGACCGGAAGCATTGGGAGCGACCGAAGCAACGTTAGATCGCCTCCTGGGGCACGCTGGCTCCGATCGTTACGGAGGGGAGAACTATCCCCGGTGTTCTGCCTCGTTCCGCCTCACCATCACGATCCGGTCACCACAATAGGACCATGCCCTCAGCGCCCAACACTGACGACAACGGCACCGATCAGCCCGACACCGATCCCGGTACCCAGCTGGGCGCTGCCGACTCCGGCGACGAAACCTCGACGGCGCCGGACACGGGGGAAGCCGAGGACGGCGCCGACCGCGATGCCACTGAGCCCAGCGAGGCCGCAACCGGCACCGGCGCGGCCGATCCCTTCCCACCTCGCGGCACCCTCACCCTGCGTGCCCTGCGCTGGGCCGGACTCCTCGGCGCCGTCGTGCTCGGAGCGACTGCGCTGCTGCTGAGCCGAGAGCTCACGGAGGCCAGCAGCGCCATTCCGGACAAGGCCTCCACACTGATGTGGTGCATGTTCTTCGGAGGGCTACTGGTTTGGCCGTTCTTCAACTTCAGGGAGAAGAAGGGCCCTATCCTGACAACGATCGTAACCACGGTCATGGCGGCTCTGGGCATGACAACGTCAGCATCTCTGACTCTGGCGTGGTGGGACACCTATCAGGAGACCGGATTCTCCGTCCTGTTCCTCCTGGCCCTGGCTGGAGTGACGCTTTCAGCCGCGCTCTTCCTGAGCGCAGGCACACTGTTGCACTACCTGCGCATGCGCACCACCCAGGCAGGTATCGGGGATCCCAATGACCCGAGCCGCTGGCGCCGCCTTCATATCAAGACCGGAGAGAAGACCGACAAGGGGCTCCCCCGTTACGAGCGCGTTCGGGTACCTCGCCGTATCCGTGCCTACTTCGCGGCCCTCATCATTGCGCCTGCACTGACGCTCGGTTCCGCCATCGCTGGAACATGGGCGCTCATCAACCCGGTCCACCATGTCATCGCCAAGGCCCCCGCCGACGCCTCACTGGAGCCACCCGCCTCGCTGGCGCCGAAGGCTTCCTGGAGCAAGGAGATCTCCTCCACCAAACTCACCACCGTTGCAGGCGCCGGCGGCCCCATCCTCCTGACCGACGAGGGCATCATGGCACTCAACCCCAAGGACGGCAGCCTCCTGTGGAGCTACGAGCGCAAGCACATGACGTACGCCCCCGCCGGCTGGAACTCAAGCCGAGGCGAGCTGGTCACCAGCCCTGACGGCAAGTACGTGGCCGCCCGGGTCCAGCTGCCCACATTCGTCGCATCTCCTCAAGCCACCACCCTGGTCTTCGACGCTCTGACCGGCAGGCTCGTCTTCGAGCGTCAAGGTGCCGGCGGCCATCTTCAGCTGACCGACTCCGCAGTCCTCGACGGCGACACCGCTTTCTCACTGACCGACGGGTCCCAGATGTGGTCTCTCCCGGAGAGCGCCGACGCCCCCTATTCCGGTCCGGCCGGGCACTCCTCCTTCATCCTGAGGCTGTCTGAAGACCGCTCCACCAAGGAAGCCTCCTCCAACTCAATGATGTCGGCAGTAAACATCACGGTCTGCCCACAGAACGCCCCTAGCTCCAAGGTTGCGGTTCAGCATGTTCTGTCAGAACCTCCTTTTGGATCAAACCATACCGATTACCTACTCAGTGTCTTCATCAACGGGTGGGTAGCCCGCTACACCGACAAGGTCGATTCCTCGGGTAACCCTGTGGCTGAGGCGATCAGTCTGGACGCACTGGCCAAGGTCGACGGTGCCGACACCACGACCTTTCCCTTAGGAGCAACCTCGGGGATCAACGCAGAGGCATCACGCGTCTCGGGAAGCATGGTCACCTATCCTGTCATTAGTCGAGACGCGAACATCCTCTACCCCGCAGAGGGTTCACGAGCCGCGACAGTCTTCGATCCCTCCACCCGCACAGTCACCCCGGCATCACAGGATCGGAGCCTCGCAGCCGCTCGAACCGGCATCGTTGAGGTACCGGCCGACGACGGCTCCACCTCCGCCGCACTCGTCATTCGGCCCGGCGACGGCTCATCGGGAACGACCATTCCCATCACACCCGGTTCCACATATCAGCCATCCCAGAGGCTGACCGACACCGAGAACGCTCCAGCCCAGCCTCTCATCCCCCGGGACGTCAGCTCCACGAGCCGCTCAAAGGCTATCAGGGCACCTGGCGCCGTCATCGCCATCCTCAACGCAACCGATAAGTTGCGCACCAGCTGTGGTGTCGATTCAGGTGGCAACGATCAAACCTGCCGCAGCACCTATCGGATATTCGGAATCGTTGGAGGACAGAAATGAGAGCCGCACATCCTCTAAGTTCCCACGCCTTCTCCACGCTCCGGCGACTGACGGCACTCACCGCAGTCATGACGCTCACGCCTACCATGGTTTCGTGCAGCATTGGGGAGAGTAACGGCGATCCAGTCATCTCCTCCCTCACCGCACGGAAGGCAGATGCTACCGTGCCGCGGAATTCGAAGAACGACATGGACAACGAACCATTGTCATCGGCCGTTGGCACCGTCAGCATGATCACATCAGACGAGAACGGAAAGAAAGGTGCCGTCTCCGGCGACATGACAACGACCGTGGTGAGTCGAGAGCGTTCCACTAATAATTTCCAGTGGGCGGTTTCTATCAAACCCGCAGTCGCTAACCAGGAGAGAACCGAATACGCGGACAACACCCAAAGTGCGATGAGCGAGAACATGGACCTTTCGTCGACGGGGAGCGCCGTCGTCAGTCCTGACGGACGGTACCTGTCACTGATCCTTCTTCCCGCCGAGCAGCAGTCGGGAGAGACGGCAGCTGACCAACGCACACATATCGTCGTCCTTGACACCACAACCGGCAAGAAGGTTCGGAACGCCACGGTCTCCGGGGTCATCCTGGGGCAGGCGCTCACCAACAGCGCCCTGGCCGTGGAGACCGCGCAGAACTATTTCCCGGCCGGCTCCGGGAAGGGAACCATCACCACCTTCTCCCTGACAGACACCAGCGCTCAGCCCTCCTCCTTCCCCACCGATAAGTGGCTGGTGGGCGCCACCCGGGAAGATCTCATGCTCGCCCCCAATCTTCTCCCGGACTTTTGCCCCAGTAGATGTTGGCTCACGACCGTCTCCCTGATGAACACTGGTGGGACCACGACCGGGAGCGTCTCCGGAGTGACTGCCGTCCACCCCGGCGGATGGATCCACCGGGCCGCAGACCCGAAGTCAGATGAGCAGCAACTCGTCAATCCCAGTACCAAACGGACGATCGACATCACGGGAAAGAACGTCTCCGAACGCGGCGTACCAACTGGCCTCGGACTCGTCATCACCCAGGTGGTCCGCACCGGGAAGAGCTCGGTAGACCACAAGCCGGTCTTCTGGGCTCAGCTCGACCGATGACGGCCACCCGCACACCGAGAACCTCGAGCAGTTCGAGAACCACTGACATCACCACGATCCACGCACCATCATGGAATCCACGTCTTCTCAGCCCACCTCGTCCTCAGCCTCCGAAGCCGACGAGACCGCCAGTGCCGACGCCGAGGTATCTCCGGCGCCCCTCGATCACGACGATGCCGTGCTCAGCAATCACCCACGCCTGCTGGCTTACATGCGCGCTCTGCTCACCGGCAGCGTCATCGCACTGATCGTGGCAGTCGTCCTGTTCTTCGCCTGGAGCAGCGGCATCAAAGGCGTGGGTCGGGTAGCGGTCGCTCAGTCATGGAAACGGTGCGCACCGCTGCTGGTGCTGTGGATCATCGGCGCATCCGTATGGCCCACGCCTTACTACCGTACCGCCGGGAAGAGCAGGCTCCTGACCGGTGTCATCACCGCCCTCAAGCTCCTGCCCGTGGCCGCGGTCGCGGCATGCACCGTCTACGCCTGCCTTCCGGTCCTGCAACTGTGGCGGGAGACGTCCGCCACCTTCGGCGTCCGTCTTGGCGAGATCCTGGCTTTCACCATGGGCATCGCCGCATGCGGGTTGATCGCGATGGCGCATATCGGGCTCTGGGCGGCTCGCTCGGTCGTCCTCCCTACCGAGGAGCCGCCCAGCGGCGATCCGGCTCCCGAGGACCTGGATCTCTGGCTCAGCCACACTCGGGACGCCGGCCTATGGCAGAGATGCCTCCGAGCCCTGCGAGGACACCCCTTTCGACACCTCAGCACGGCTACCCTCGCGCTCCTGCCCGCAATTGCCTTGGTGACAGGCTTCGGTATCCCCTACCTCACGGTGAAGAGCACATATGCCGACACCCCCACTGTCATACAGACCACCGCATCTGCTATCGATGATGCCCACCTCCCCGCCTATCCCACATCTTTCGGAGCGCAGAAGACGTGGATGAAGGATGTTGACGGCTTCCTCGACATCGCCGGCGGCGCCGCGGGGCCCGTTCTCCTCACCAAGGACACGATCACCGGGATCGACCCCGCTGACGGATCGGCGCGCTGGCAGTACCGCCGTGCCGGCGCTGAGTTCCGCAGCTGGCGACTTGAGACGGATCCCGTCGCGTCAGGGGACATGGGACTCATCACCAGTCCGAACGGGCGATACGTGGCAGTCGTTGCCACAGATCCGAAGATCTACTCGTCCATGAGCCCAGAATGGCGTGAACTCGATGGCACGTCGCCGGTTACGACGCTGGTGCTCGACGCCGTCACCGGGAAGATTGTTGTGGAGCATCCCCGTCAGACCGAGGACCACGAAGACACATTTCAACTCAGCGATTCAGCTCTTCTTGACGGTACCGTCGCCTACTCCCTGACTGACGGCTCACGGATGTGGGACCTCAAGGACATCCACCTCTACAAAGATACTGTACCGAATCCCGTCGCCGCCTACGCGGGCACGGCAGGACACGCGAGCTTCATTTATGGATACGATAGCGGTAGCGACTCTCTCATAGTTCTACCTCAGGCTGACCCCTCCCAGCCCAGGAAGGTTACCGGAGCCCTTCACGAGCAGGAATTCGGCGAGATCATCTCCGCCAGAGGGTGGATCGGCGTCTACGACGATCGCACCCCAACACAGCAACATGAGAACGACGAACTGAAGGCACGACCAGCCCACGCCATCAGCCTGGACGCCCTCAGCGAGGCGCCCGGTGCGGACACTCGTGCCTTCGACTTGGGCACAACGCTGGGCATCAACGCCCCAGCATCCCTCTCCACCGGCACCGTCTCAGTCTTCCCGGCGACGACGCCGGACGGACACTCCGTCGGGATCAGGAGCCTTGAGGAGTCTTCAACATGGAAAGGATCCAGCAGTATCGGAACGGTCTTCAATCCTGCCACCATGACGGTGGCACCGCTCAACCAGTCTCCACACTACGTCGCGGCAGTGGGAATCACGGCAACGAACCTTGAAAACGGCGCACCTGCCATAAAGACAACAGAAGGAAGTACCGCCGTTATCACCACAGGCGATGGCCGCATCACGATCAAAACGGGAGACAACAGCATCATTCCGCTTACAGAGATTGAGCCAGGATCAACTTACTACCCGCTAAAGTCAGGAGAATATAACTCCACCATGGAGGACACTGCCGTCAGCCGGGACGATTATCACCACATCTCCTCAATGAGTACTCCCGGAGCCACTCTCACCATCGTCAACAATACCCCTACTCTCCCCATAGCATCACAGTCTTTCCGAATCTACGGGTTCCCCGGGTAGGTTGACGTGAAATCTAAGATCCCACACAGCATGGCGTTCATAAGAAATCGAAGCACAGCGTTCATGGTGGCGCTTCCACTGCTGCTGTCACTCACGGTGACCGCCTGCCACTCCAATTCACGTGCGTCATCTTCGAACACGGCGCCACCCATGTCACCAACGTCTCTCACAGCGGAACAGATGAAGGACTGCCAAGACGAGGCGCATACCTGGACAAGCAGTCCTGGGTCACACAACCCCTCCTACCTTCCCGCGCAGGGAGCGGACATCTGCGTCATCCAGTCATTCAACGCCAAGAACCAGGAATCGACACTCATTGCACGATACGAGGCCTCTGACAAAGAGCCCGTGTGGGCGATGTCCCTGACGCCGAGGATTGCAGCCTACAGACGTCACGACAACGGCATGGATGTTCAGTCAGCGCAGGAGCTGGCCCGAGACGTCCTCAACTCCCGTACCGCAGGCTATGCAACCGTGAGCCCGAACGGGAAGTACCTCTCCCTGGTGCTGCGTCCACCGGAAGTTGCCGACGACAGCCCCCGCCCCGCTCGGCAGACACCTGTCGTCCCTGCCGAGCAGCGGACGACCGTTGTCGTTCTTGACGCAGTTTCCGGGAAGCCGGTGCGCACGGTGGAGGTCTCCGGGCTGGTCCTGGGCCAGGCCCTCACCAGCGACTCCCTCGCCGTCGAGACAGCTGACGCCTACCATCCCGCGGGGAAAGGCAAGGGGCGTATCAGCGTCTTCTCACTGACGGACACAACGTCATCTCCGACGTCTTTCAACACAAGCCTGTGGCTCGCAGGCTCCGGAAAGAGCTCTCTTCTCCTGTCCTCGCAGCCTGCCCACTCCCACGACAGCGCGACGACCTCCACGGTGACGCAGGTTGATCTTCACGGCAAGCACCTGGCCTCCTTCACCAACTCCAGCGAGATCCTTCTCGGCGGGTGGATCAGACGGTGCACCTATCTTCCCGATGAGGGTCGAATTCACTGGGAGGTCGTCGACACCAACTCTGGCACGGTCTACAACGAGGACACCGATAGCGCCGTGGCGCGACGCGTCCCCACTGGTCCGGGGCTCCTCGTCAGCCAAGGTGTCGTCAACGACAAGGGATACCGGGAGTCAGGCACACCACGCTTCTGGCTCAGCGCCGCCGACGACGGACACCCCCACACCGAGAACCTCGAGCAGTTCAAGAACAACTGAGACGAGCGCCAGGACGCCCCAACGGTGACACTAGGAGCAACCGAAGCGACGTGAGATCGCCTCCTGGGGCACGGTGGCTCCGATCTGTACGGGGGGGGGAGAACTATCCCCAGCGTTCTGTCTCGTTCGGCCTCCCCATCACGATCCGGTCACCACAATAGAGACATGCCTCCTACGCCCGACGCCGACATCGACGACTACGGCACCGATCCCAGCACCCGGCCGGACGCAGCCGACTCCAGCGACGAGACTTCGACGGCGCCGGACACAGGAGAGGCCGAGGGCCATCCCGGCCGCAACACCACTGAGGCCAACCAGGAGGCAACCGACGCCGCCGACAGCGAGGGCAAGACCGAAGGCACGAGCGAGGGCGAGCCCTTCCCACCGCGCGGCGTCCTCGCCCTGCGCGCCCTGCGCTGGGGCGGAGTGTTAGCGATGTTGGTCTCCACGGCCGCCATCTACCTGCTGTGGCCTGAGGGAGCTCGGCTCGCCTGGGACCCTCGCACCCCCGTCGGCAGCCTCGGAACCACCGCCTACCTAATTGGTCTCGCAGTCGTCACCACATTCGGATGGCTCCTGAGTCCACAACAGTCACGTCACCCTGGGCGGCGGCTTGGCATATCTGCAGCACTCATCCTCATCGGCGGATTAATGGCAACCGCCATCACGGCTAGCAAGTGGTGGCACGACTACCAGGTCACCGGTTTTTCTCAACCCACCCTGAACATCATTCCATGTATTCCTGCATCAATCACCATCGCCCTGCTGGCAAACTCAATCCTCCACTACACACAAAACTATGTTCCCCGAAATCCGATCATCAAATGCGACCTCACCTACTGGGGGCGCCTCCACGAGCCAACAACCGATAGTCAAGCAGGAGACGAGAAGAAGAAAAGAAAAACTGCAGCGATCAGCATCAGCTCTAGACAGCGCACAACCTACCTCAGCATCGCCATCCTGCCGACACTGCTGTTCGCCGGCCTTACAGCAGTCCCCACCTTTCATCGGACGGAATCACACACGACAGCAAAATCTGGCAGCATTGAAACTCCCTCGATGCCAACATCGCTCAACAGTGAAGCCGCCTGGAGTGCAGAGTTCGTCAACATCATGGACATTGTCGGAGGAGTTGGAGGACCCATTGTTCTGAGCGCAGACGGAATCACCTCCCTCAATCCTTCCGACGGCACGACCCGTTGGTCGTACCGACACCCAGGAGCCCACTACTTAGCCGACGACATACGGGACAAGAAAGGAAGACTGGTTGTCAGCCCGGACCGGAAGTATGTCGCCGCAAGAATGGAGACAAGCGCCATTCTGGACTACCCCGATGATGGCATCTTATCCAGAACAGTAGTGTTCGATGCCCTCACTGGCGACATCATCCTGGAGGCAACCAACTCCGGTGGCGCACTTCAATTGACAGACTCCACCCTCCTTGACGGGAATACGGCCTACTCACTACACAGCAAATCAAAACTATGGACGCCCTCATCTCATGACGGAGAAGATTCAAGGGCAGCGCCCACATACTGGGGTTCAGCCGGACATCATACTTTTATCCTCAGCGTCTCTTACGATGAGTACTCCGGGGACCACTACGTCCCTCACGCGACTTTGACAGTTGCCCGCGATACAGATCCGAGCGTCACGTCCGAAGTTACTGAAGTCGTAGTCGACCCCGTCTACAGCAGACATTATATTCCTATAATCGGCGGATGGATAGCCAGATACAACACCGAGTCCATGAACTCAAATGGCGGGGCATCCGCCGAGGCAATCTCCTTGGATTCAGCCGCACATGAATCAGAGCCCCACACAGCCATTCCCCTCGGAGTGACCTCAGGACTAAACTCCTACGCGTCAATTGCCTCGGGATGCATCGTCACCTACCCGCCCTCTGACGCCACCTCATCCGATGATTTCGAAGTGTCGATCAACAAAGAAGGAGCGGCAAGAGTTTCCTCCATCTTTGCCCCCTCCACACAGACAGTATCAACTCCTGCCCACCACTCCGGGATTGCCGGAGCACGAATCGGGTTCACATCAGTATTCCACGAGGGTACACATATGGCTGCGATCACCATCCAGCCCGGAGATGGGAGCCCAGAGACTAGTATCCCACTCTCTCCGAACACCACCTACTTACCCCCATCCTCCTACGTAGACGGCCTTAAATACAGCCCTCACGAAATGATCACCGAAGATTACCAGCCCGCCGACAGGATTGTCATGAACACCCCGGGGGCCACTATTGTCGCACTCAATGTCACCGACAGAACTGACGAGGCGTCCTACCTTGACCCCAAACCAACTCAAGGAAGCACGTTCCGCATCTTCGGGGTGACAGGGAAATGAGTATGGAAAAACAGGAAAGTACAGCATCTTCTGTTCTTCTCAATCGCCGGCACCTCATTCAAATCACTGCCGCAGCGTCACTGGTCGCGCTCTCATTAACTCCTTACCCGTCCGACACTCAGTACGCTCCTGAAGCTCCTCGAGTCACGGTAACCGACCTTGACTTGAAAAAACTTCGACACGATGACCTCCAAATTCGACACAACTACAGATTCAGTGAGTTCGAGCTGCGAACAGCCTTCGGAGGAATCAACACCTTCTCCTACCAGCACAACAACGGCAGCATAGGTGACACATCCACGTTGACCGTCATCAGTTACGACCCGAAGACTAAGAATCCTCAATGGGCGAAGTCACTGAGGGCGTTCCAGCACTCAACACCTTCACGTACATACAGTACAGCTTACTTGACGGACCCAGAGAACCAGATGGATTCTCGTACTTCTGGAACACTGATTTCCAGCCCTGACGGACGGCATGTATCAGTACTTCTTCACGTCACCGCGTTCTATAAAAGCAATGCGAACTACCCTGACATCACTATATACAGTCGAAGCACTCACGTCGTCGTTCTTGACGCCAGAACGGGTGACGTGGTTCGCCAGGAGAAGTTGCCCGACCTGGTCCTCGGACAAGCGCTAACGAACAACGCCCTCGCTGTAGAGACAGCCCAGGATTTCTTTCCCGGCGGCTCCGGTCGAGGTAAACTTCATGTTTTCTCACTGGAGAAGAAATCTGATCCAGCCGCCGAGATCCCCGTCGATCAGTGGCTGGTCGGCGCCAGCAGGACAACACTACTGCTGTCTTCAGAAACAGCACTCCAAGGGCGCGTCTCAGAATTTCCAGACACCACCACGGTCACACAGCTAGACATCCATGGCCATGTAGTGAATACAATCCCCAACGTCAGGGAGATTGTGTTCGGAGGGTGGATACGAACAGTGCCCACCTCTTCGAATGAATCAGAACATGATGCCGAGGCTAGCGAGAAGTCCAATCTTCTGCACGTCGACACTGGCGCAAAAGTGGACGTGTCCGGAAAGTTAGCCTGGATCTCGGACACACCCACAGGCACTGGAGTATTCGTTCAGGACGAGGTACATACTGATGACGGCAAGACCGAGTACGTTCCTGTCTTCTGGCTCAGCTCGACCGATGACGGCCACCCGCACACCGAGAACCTCGAGCAGTTCAAGGACGAATGAGCTAGGCCCGGCGGCCCGGCGGGGCAGTCTCCTGCCACCGCTTCCCCGAAGCTCGTCAACACTCTGCGGCCGCCGCGAGTCACCTCACTCGTCGAGCCGCGCTTATCCGAAGTGCTGCTCGACTGCGGCGATGTCCCCGTAGGAGGCCTGCGCCCCCACGGAGGTCGTCGCGAAGGCGGAGACGGCCGAGGCCGCACCTGCCGCCTCCTTGAGCCCGGCGCCTGCGGCGAGCGCCGCCAGCAGCGTGCCCAGGAAGGAGTCACCGGCACCGGTGGTATCCACGACATCAGCCGGGAAAGGATCGACCGGGGTGATCTCTTCCCCCTCGATCACCATCGACCCGCGGCCCCCCAGAGTCACCACCGCGGACGGGATCCCCATGGCGGCCAGCCTTCTTGCGCAATCGCCCCAGTCCGTGGCATCATCGGCCCGCTCGCACGCCGGCTCGGCCGCAGCATCGCTCGCACCCGGCTTCAGCATGTCGGCGAGCTCATGCTCATTGACGACCAGGACATTAATGGCCTCCAGGAGCCCGGCGGACAGCACCGGGTGGAACGGAGAGTTGTTGAAGACCACGCAGGTGCCGGCGTCGTGCGCAATGCGGGCCGCGGCCTCCACCGCATCGGGGCTGACCTCCATGCACAGCCCCAGCACGCGAGCCTTACCGATAACATCCTGGTGCCGCTGCGCCGTCGAGACATCCACCCTCCCGTTCGCACCGGGAGACACCACGATGGTGTTGTCCCCCGCGGAGTCCACGGTGATGATGGCGGTGCCGGTGGCCACGTCCTCGCGCTGGACCGCGGAGGTGTCCACACCTGCGCGCTGGAGGGACTCGATGAGCAGGTCGCCGTGACCGTCCGCACCGATAGCCCCGATCATCCTCACGTGAGCGCCGAGAAGACCGGCCTGAACCGCCTGGTTCGCGGACTTGCCTCCCGGCAGGATCACCAGGTCCTCCCCGCTGATCGTCTCACCGGGCTTGGGAAAGCGCTCCGTTCGGACCGTCAGGTCAGCATTGAGGGACCCGAAGACGGCGACCTCGCCGGATACGTCACCCAGAACGGCTCGCACACACGTACGCATCAGATATCTCCCTTTCATGTGGCATCGATTCACGGACGGGGACCGCGGGTGGACTCACGCAGGCTGAGCGACGCTTCGTGAACCACCTGCTGGACAGCCCCATCGGGGTTCTCAATCCGCTGCAGCAGCAGCCGAACCGTCTCGGCCGCCATGCGTGGAATGTCATTCGATATGGATGTCAGTGCCGGACTCATCAGATCAAACCACGGAAGATCATCGAATGTGGCCACTCCGACGTCGGCGCCGACTCCGACTCCCAGCCGCTTCATCGCACGCAGCGCACCGAGTGTGATGACGTTGCCTCCGCAGATGAGGACATCCGGCCGGCAGTCGGCGAAGAGGCGCTCCGCACGCTCCTGAGCCTGCGAGGCGTCATGTGCCGAGGACAGTACCGGGAAACCTGACCATCCGGCAGCCTCCAGCTCCTCGGAGACCACCCGAGCGCGTCCGGCGCCCGTACTGGTGGCGTCCGGCCCTGAGATCACGGCCGGACGCTGGTAGCCCGCGTCGCGCAGGTGCCCGGCCAGCTCGCGTACTGCCCCTCGGGGATCCACCAGGACCGAGTCGATGCCAGCCCCGGGCAGGAGCCGGTCCACGGCGACAGTCGGGGTCTGCGCCACCAGCTCCTGCAACCCGCTCGTGGGAGGCCCCACCGGCACCAGGATCATGCCGTCGACCCGCTGCTCGAGCATCGACAGCGCCACCCGCTCCTGGGCCGCCGGGTCCTCCTGACCATTGGCGATCATCAACAGCAGCCCCAGGCGATTCGCCTGCGTCTCCACGTGGTGGGCCAGCTCAGCGAAGAAGGGATTGTCGATGGCTCCGACGACAAGGCTGATCGTCCCCGAGCGGCCGGTCCGCAGGGAGGCGGCATGCGCATCCCTGCGGTACCCCAGCCGCTCAGCGGCCTGACGGACGCGCTCCTTGGTCGCCTCAGGGATACCGGGCACGTCGCTCAGGGCCCTGGAGACGGTCGACACCGCCACTCCCAGCTCGCGAGCAATATCCCTCTGAGTAACCATCGTCTCCCACCTCGTGGCGAGTCCTAGCGGCGACCGTGGCCGCTCCAGGCTCTCAGCTCCCCGCGGGCCCGGCCGGTGCCTCGCCGTCGGCCGCCGCCCGGGGGATCAGCAGCGAAGCGAGGAACGCCAGCGCAAGCAGCACCACACCGGCGATGATCGTGGCCACGTAGGCTCCTCGTCCCACGTCTCCCGCAGCGGTCTTCACCGCGTACAGGATCGCGAAGGAGATCCCGGCGCCCAGGTTGAAGGCCCCGGCGTTGAGGCCAGGAAGGTAGCCGGGGTTGTCCTTCGGGGAGAGCTCGATGCCGAGCCCGTTGAGCATGATGTTGCCCATGCCCGCATAGGTGACGCCGACGAGGATCGAGATGACCAGCAGCAGCCACGGCTGCGGAGTCGCCACCCCGAGGAGGAGAAGACCGAGCCCCGCCACCGTGCCGATGAGGCCGATCCGAAGGACCCGGTGGTACCCCATGCGGCCGGCGAGAGTGCCCGCGACCGGCCCCATGACCAGTCCCGCCAGGGCGTAGGGCGTCAGCGTCCAGAACGAGACGACGTCGGCCCCCAGTGCGGCACCGAAGTCCGCATCCTGCCCGAGGGCGGGAACGATGCCGTTCATGATGGCGAAGACCCCGGTCATCGTCAGCATGGTGGTGAGCAGAAGCGCCCAGGTGGAGCGCGACCTCAGGTAGGTGGTGGTCACCAGCGGGTGGCGGCTCGCCGACTCCTGGCGCCAGAAGGCGACGAAGGCCACGCCGGCAACCACCAGGAGACCCAGGACGAGCAGCCAGTTGGCCTGGGCGAGCTTGCCGGCCTGGTCGATCGCGATGAGGGCCGAGCCGACCGCCACCACCAGGAGGCTGGTGCCCAGCCAGTCCATCGGCGTCGGGTTGTCGATCCGGGACTCGTCGGTGAGCAGGGCGACGGCGAGGGCCGCGGCGACGGCGGCCGCTGTCATCACCCAGAACACCGAGGCGAAGCCGTAGCGTCCGGCGAGGAACCCGCCGGCCAGGGCGTCGATCCCGGCGATGCCACCGTTGACGGCGGTGACGACTCCCAGCAGCGTCCCATACCGCTTCGGATCCGGCACGGCCTGCTTGAGAATGATGAGGCACAGCGGCACCGTCGGCCCCGCCACGCCCTGGACGATGCGGCCGGCGAAGAGCAGCGCGACCGAGCCAAGCACTCCCGACAGCGCCGAGATCACGCAGCCCACGGCGGTCAGGACCATCATCCAGGTCAGCAGCCTGCGCCGGCCGATCATGTCCCCCAGGCGGGGCAGGAAGAGCGCGAAGAGCGCCGCCGCCGTGAAGAAGGCCGTCTGTGACGTCGCGATGACGGTCCCGGTGGTCTTGAGCTCCTTCTCCATGGTCACCAGCGCCGGGCTCAGCATGGAGGCGTTGAGCTGGAAGGCGAAGCAGGCGACCAGGAGGGCCGTCATGACGGCGCCGACGGACTTCTTCGCCGCCGCCCCGGAGGCCCTGGCCTCAGCCGTTGCCAGGCTCATGCGTCGACCACCTTCTGGATCCGGTCGATCGCGTCAACCACGAGGCCCCAGAACCGTGGGGCGTCCAGGCGCGTGGCGACCTTGGTGTGGCAGTCCCCGGGAGCCGGCGCCCGGAAGTCCGCGACCGTCATGCCGGTCGTCAGCGAGCCGTTGAGCTCGACGTCGAGAGGAACCTTGACGGTCTCGACGATCGTGGGGTCGATGAGGTAGGCGAGCGTGCACGGGTCGTGAACCGGTGGGAACTCGAAGCCCTGAGCGTCCTGGTAGGCCTTGCGGAAGAAGGTGAACAGGCCGAGCGTGAACTGCGAGACGCTGCCGGGGACCGCCGCGATGCGCTCGGCCACCTCGTCCGTCGCCAAGGCCTGGTGGGTCAGGTCGAGCCCCACCATGACGATCGGCCACTTCTCATTGAAGACGATGTGGGCCGCCTCGGGATCGACCTTGATGTTGAACTCGGCCACCGGCGACCAGTTCCCCACGTGGTAGCCCCCACCCATGAGGACAACCTCCTGGACGCGCTCGACGATACGGGGCTCCTTGCGGGCAGCCATGGCGATATTCGTCAGCGGGCCGGTGGGGACGAGGGTCACCGTGCCCGGCTCGTTGCTCATGATCGTCTCAATGATGAGATCCACTCCGTGGCGCGGATCGAGCTCCACGGCGGGCTCCGGCAGCTCGACGCCGTCCAGGCCGCTGTCGCCGTGCACGTCCGGAGCGATCTCGACGGGGCGGACCAGGGGGAGCCGGCAGCCGGCGGCGATGGGGACGTCGTGCATGCCCACGACCGTGGCCACGCTGAGCGCGTTGCGAGTCACCTTGTCCAGGGTCTGGTTCCCACCCACGGTGGTGACACCGAGCAGCTCGATCGAGGGATTGCCCCAGGCGAGCATCATGGCGACCGCATCATCGTGCCCCGGGTCGCAGTCGAGCAGAATCTTTCGTTGCATCATTGCCTTCCTTCACCGCTGAGCGCCTCGCTGCGCAAACGATTGCGTGACTCGACTTTAACACTGTGACCCACGTCAATCAATGCTTGGCACCGTCATGCTCAGGAGGGCGAGTCAGGCGTCGCTGCCGTGCCCTTGACCGCGGGTCGGCGCAGGCTCGTGCGGCGAGCCGCTGTCCGGCAGGCCTCCACCAGGACGTCGATGGCCAGCGGCCGGGGCTGCTCGGCACGCGTGACCACCTCGACGCGCCGCTGCTCGCGGGCAAGCGGCCGCACCTGGACCCCCTCGTGCCGGTAGGCGCTCAACGCCATCCCGGGCAGCAGGGCCGCCCCCACCCCGGCGGCGACGAGCGCCTGCACGGCCACGTAGTCGTCGGAGGCGTAGGCGGTCTCGGGCGTGAAGCCGTTGGCCCGCCCCACAGCGAGGAGCTCCTCGCGGCAGCGCGCGCAGCCGGTCACCCACCGGCACTGGGCACCGTCGGCGATGCGCGTGATGCCGCCGGGGTGGGTGACGAGGTAGAGGACGTCGTCGAGCAGGTGCTCGGCCTGAAGGCCCTGGCCGGCGTCGTCGTCGACGTAGGAGAAGGACAGGGCCGCGTCCACCCGCCCGCGCCGCAGCGCGTCGAGGGCCTCGGGCGGCTCGGCGTCGACGAGCTCGACCTCCAGGCCCGGGTACTGCCGGCCGACGACGTCGAGCACCCCCGGCACCAGGGAGGCCACGGCGGAGGGGAAGGCGGCCAGGCGCACGCGCCCCGTCTCCGCGCGGGCCATGGAGACGACCTCACGCTCGGTACGCTCCAGCAGGTCGAGGACCTCCTGGCCCCGCACCGCCAGCGCCCGCCCCTCCTCGGTGAGCCGCACGCCGCGCCCGGCCCGCGTCAGCAGGACTGCGCCGGTCGCGCGAGACAGGGCGGCGAGCTGGTGGGAGACGGTGGACTGGCTGAACCCCAGGGAATCGGCGGCGGCCGAGACGGTGCCGAGGCGGGAGAGCTCCACGAGGGCCCGCAGCTGCTGCACATCGATCACACCACCAAGTATGTCCTGTATCGATGGGTATTCGTCAAAAGATTCATTGGACCGATACTCCGACTGTCCGCATCATGAAACCATGACCGTCACCGACACCCTGCCCCAGGCTCCCGCCGCCACCCAGTCCGGCCTCGACTTCGACGCCGTCCTGCGCACCTACGAGGCCGTCTCACGGGTTCTGCCCGAGACTCCCGCCTGGTCCTACCCGCTGCTCAACGCCGCGGCCGGGGTGGAGGTCACGGTCAAGCACGAGAATGTCCAGCCCACCGGCGCCTTCAAGGTCCGTGGCGGGGTTGCGCTCATGGCGGCGCTCAGCCCCGAGGAGCGGATCCGCGGCATCGTGACCGCCTCCACCGGCAACCACGCCCAGTCCCTGGCCTGGGCGGGTGTGCGCAGCGACGTGCCCGTCACCGTCGTCGTGCCGATCAGTGCCCCGGCCCGCAAGGTGGCCGCGGTGCGCGCCCTGGGTGCCCGCGTCGTCGTCGAGGGTGACACGATGTGCGACGCTCTCGCTCACGCCGACGTCCTCTCCCTGAGCGAGGGGATGCGCATGGTCTCCCCCGGCGACGAGCCGGCGATCGTGCTCGGGCACGCCACCGTCTACCTCGAGCTCTTCCGCCGCCACCGCGACCTGCGCACCGTCTACGCCCCGGTCGGCTCGGGCTCCGGAGCCGCCGGCGCCTGCCTCGTACGCGATGTCCTGGCGCCCGGCTGCTGGGTCATCGGCGTCCAGTCCAGCGCCGCCCCGGCCGCGCACCGTGCCTGGAAGACCGGCAAGCCGGCCACCGTCCACAGCCGCACCCGCGTGGCCGGCCTGGCCGTCGGGGCGAGCTTCGCCCTCACCCAGTCCGTGCTGGGGCGCAGCCTCGACGACTTCATCCTGGTCGACGACGACGACATCCAGCGCGCTGTCGGCCTCATGTGCACCCACGCCCACACCCTGGCCGAGGGTGCTGGCGCGGCGAGCCTGGCCGGGCTCATGGCCGACCCCGCCCGCCGCGGCCCCTGCGCGATCGTCTGCACCGGCGGCAACGCCGACGACGACGAGCTCGCCGGCATCGGCCGCTCCGCCGTCGCCGACGACGTGGCCCTCACCTGCTGAACCGGGCCGCTACCCATCGGAAGGTTTGGGGAACACTCCCCGTTGAGCCGAGGCGGCAGCCCGGGTGACACTCAAGTGAGGGCCGGGAAGCGCAGTCGGGGGCGCATACCCGGCCCTCTTCTCTTGCCTCGGCGGCGCCGACCGGCCCGACCGGGGCGTGCCGCCACGGGAGTCAGCGCCCAGCAGTGCCCACGTGCCCGGCAGGACCGGTCGCCACGGGCCGGCTCCAGCGCAGGTAGCCGACCGTCGCGGCCAGCACCAGGATCCCGCCCACCCAGAAGTGAGGCATCCACAGAACCAGCCGCCACCAACCGTAGCTGGAGAGCGGCTCTCCGGACATGATCGTCGGGATCGCCTGCGCCGAGCCGACCATCCCGTAGGCCATGAGCAAGGCTCCAGAGACCCACCCGAAGGCCAGGCGCATCCAGCGCGGCACCCTGATGACGTCCGGGCGCAGAAGGGCGAAGCCGAAGACGACGAACCCCAGCTTCACCAATCCGGAGACGAGGACGACCACAACGAACCAGGTGGGCCGCTCCTGAGCGAGCCGCAGCCCCTCACCCTGAAGGACCGTGTCGACCAGCCATGGGGAGCCCAGCGCCCAGGACACGCTGATGCAGCCGAAGACGGCCCACCACAGCATCATGGCGACCACCACCGCCCGCGAGCGCCCCGTCATCTCAGCGCCTTCTGAACATCGCATCGGCCACGGTACTGCATCGTCGTCGCCTCCTTCGGCCTAGGTCCTGTTGCCTATGTCCGGGGCAGGCCGGTTCTCGCCGACGTCGCGGTCGTACCTTGGGGCGCGCGCTCGAGGGGTAGAGGGTACGAACACGCGGTCACCTCACCCCAGTTTCGCAACAGGCCCTACTCGGCCTCGATGAGGATCGTCACCGGGCCGTCGGCCTCCATGTCGATCTTCATGTCGGCGCCGAAGCGGCCGGTGGCCACCTCCAGGCCGCGCCCGCGCAGGTCCTCGGCCACGGCCTCCACCAGGGGCTCGGCCACCTCGCCGGGGGCCGCCTTGTTCCAGGTGGGGCGCCGGCCCTTGCGGGTGTCAGCGTACAGGGTGAACTGGGAGACGACGAGCACGGGCGCCCCGGCGTCGGTCACCGAGAGCTCGCCCTCCAGGAGCCGCAGGTCCGCGATCTTGCGGGCCACGGTGGCCACCTGGGTGGGGCCGTCGTCGTGCGTGGCGCCCACGAGGACCATGAGGCCGGGCCGGGTGATCTCGCCGACCACCTCGCCGTCGACCCGCACCGCCGCCCGGTTGACCCGCTGAATCACCGCGCGCATCAGCGACGAGCGCTCCTGCCGCGCCCGCCATGCCCCGGCCGGCGCTGGGAGGCCCGCCCTGGAATACGGATCGAGGAGCGCACCCGCACCGGCGCCAGCGCCTGCAGCGCCGGGCGCACATCCGCCAGGTAGACGGCACTGGCCACCACGCCCAGCAGGCCCAACATCGAGGCGGCCCCGAGCAGGCCGACAACCGCCGTGCCCACCGCGTTGACCACGTTCCAGAATCGCTTGGTGCTCTTGCCTGCTGCCGCGTAGTACTCCGCCGGCCGCATCAGGGAGTCGACCAGCGCCCAGATCCCCATGACGAGGGAGACGACCTGGGCGGCGATCCAGCTCCACCTGACCGCCTCGGCGAGAAAGAATGACACAGCATTGAGGACGCTCACGCGCCCAGGCTACCGGTCGCCGGTCACCGAGCCCAGACAGGCGGCCACGCCCAGCGAGAACAGTTGACGCCTCACGCAGCGGCCGGCAGCCGTTCCGTCAGCCTCGGGCCGACAGCGACTGGCCACCGCGGGTGACAGCCCCCGGACCGTCACCGGGCAGACGTCGGGCTCGGGTCCCAGAGCAGCCGGCCCGGGCTCGGGACAGCCGAAACCGATCGGGCTCGGGACCGCTCAGAGTCGCAGGCCCTTGCGCAGCTCGGCGCCGGGCCGCTCGGAGGGACTGGCCTGGGCGCGCCCCTCGGGGGAGACCAGCACCTCCTGGGCGGCGTCAACCCTCCCGACGGGGACGGTCTTGCCGGTGGCCTCGTCGACCTCGGTGATCTCCACGGTCAGCTGCTCGCCCACGGGCACGGCCCGGCGCAGCAGAGCCAGGGCGATGGGGCCGAGCTCGTGGTGACGCGCCACGGAGGTCACGGCGCCCACGGCCCGCTCCCCCATGCGCACACTCGCCCCCGGCCGGGGCAGGTCGCCGACGAGACCGTCGAGCTGGAGCACGGTGAGGCGGCGCGGAGGCCGGCCCAGGTTGAGGGTGCGCGCAATCGTCTCCTGGCCCGGGTAGCAGCCCTTCGTCAGGTGCACGGCCGTGCGCAGCCAGTCCAGCTCGTGGGGGATCGCGCGGGCGTCGGCCTCTCGGGCCCAGCGGGGGCGGCCGGCCTCAATGCGCAGTGCCTCCCAGGCCAGGGCGCCGGCCAGGCGCCGACCCTCCCCCGCAGCGAGGAAGGCCTGCGCCACGGCATCCACGCTCCGAGCGGGCACGAGGACGAAGCCGGCCCGGTAGCCCTGGCCGGGATGCGGCCGGTCCGCTCCGACGTCGTAGCTCGTGCCGCCCTCGACGACACCCGGCCACGGGTCGCGCCACAGGCCGATGAGTGAGCCCTGGGGCTCGGCGGCGTCGGCCTGTGCCTCCGGTGAATCGGAGGCGTCCGACGCGGTGTCGCGCGCCGCCTGGGCCAGGGCCTCGAGGCCCTCCCCCAGGGCGCCCAGCGCCATGACGTCGGGTTGCTCGGTCACCTCGACGCGCAGCATGAAGCGCATGGAGTCCAGGAAGGTCGCCAGCGCCTCGCCACTGTCGGCCTCCGTGACGAGCCAGAGCGTGCGGCCGTCGTCAAGGGCCGCGAGCGCGTGGGTGATGTGCCCCTGGGCGTCGAGGAGCAGCGTCTCCGCGCCGCCGTCGCCGGGCTCCAGGGCGGTGAGCACCTGGCTGGACAGCGTGGTCAGCCAGCTCAGGCGATCCGGCCCGGTGACGGTGACGACGTCGCGCGCCAGGGCGCAGGCCGCGCGCCCCTCCACCAGGGCGGACTGCTCGCGGCCGGGGTCGCCGAGGTGGGCGGGGACGGCCTGGTCGGGGTCGTCCGGCGCGGAGGCGACGGCGCCGGGGCGGGTCAGCAGCGGGGAGGGGAGCATCAGGCGTTTGGCTCGGCGTCGTCGGAGGCGGGTGCGGAGGAGGTGGAGGACTCGCCCTCCGGCTCAGCCGGGTCGAGGGCGGAGCCGGGCTGGGCGGCAGGGTCATTCACGTCGTCGACGCGGCCGAGGCGGCCCGAGGCGTAGGTGGTCACCTCGCTCTGGCCGAAGGCGGCCATGTCCTGGGTCCACATGAGGTCGCCGCCCACGAGCCCGAACATGCGGGTCATCTCCTCCACGGGGACGGCGGTGCGGGCCCGTCCCACGGCCTGGGTGCCGACCTGGGCGCGCGGCCCCTGGATCCAGCCCTCCCAGACGGCAACGTGGCCGGCGGGGTCGGCCGAGACGAGCTCGAGCCGGGTGACGGGGGTGAGCGGACCGCCGGAGCCCTTGGTGTCGGCGTCGTCGGTGGTCTCGGCGGCGTCGGGCTGCTCCTGGCCGACGGGTCGCCAGTAAATGGTCTCGGTGGACCAGATCTGGGCGGGGGCCAGGAGGGAGGCGCCCTGGAGGCCGGGCATCTCGAAGTCGAGGTTCTTGGAGCGGGTGGCATCGACCGTCCAGATGGTGGTGGTCTGGCGCAGGTAGGGGCCGCCGTCGTGGTCGAAGGTCATCTCCTGGTAGACGGCCTGCTCGGGCACGGTCTCGCCGTAGGTGAGGATGCCGTAGCCGCGCCAGGTGCCGGCCAGCCAGGCCAGCGGGTAGAGCTCGGGGGCCAGGTCGTCAGGAAGCGTGAATGCCATGCCCGCAGCCTACGACGTCACCCCAGGCCGCATCACGCGCGCCGCCCGCCCGGGCCGCGCGGATCCGCCGGCGCCCCGTGCGTCCACCGCATCCCGGAGCCGCAAATCCGGGCAGAATCGGCACCTCGGTGTCCAAATCTGTGACAAAGGCGGCGAGGAGCGCTGAGCGCGCCAGACGAAACCGCATGATTCTGCGGTTTCTTCGCTTGACCGCAGGGCTTCGGAACCTCTTTGTCACCGATTTGGACATCCGGCCGCCGTGACGCGGCGTCCTCGGGGCCTCGCTGGGCCGGGCGGCCGCCGTCAGCCGGCGATGAAGCCGCCCAGGAGGCGGGCGATGGCGTAGACCGGCACGCCGACCGACAGGATCGGCACAAGCGCGGAGGCCACCGCCGCCCGCCCGCCGGGCACCCACCGGTGGGTCCACAGGACGCGGTTGCCCGAGGCCATGAGGACCCCCGCCACGAAGCCGACGGCCACGCAGGCCACGGCGCTCTGCAGGGCCGCGGTCGCGCTGATGTGGGACAGGCCGAAGAAGCCGGCCGAGGCCAGCACGTAGCCGGCGCCGCCGGCGAACAGGGCCGGCACCGTGACAGTGAGGGCCTCCAGCATCCGGGCACGCACGTTGAGGACGGTCAGGACGGCGCCGACGAACAGCGCCAGGCAGGTGGGCACCACAATGGCCGGGTCGGCCAGTCCCGGTTCCAGAGCGCACCAGGCCGAACCGGAGACCGCCACGAGGCAGCCGGCCACCGTTGAGGACAGGTCCTCGACCAGGTTGTGCCGGCCGTCGCGCCGCAGCATCTGGCCGACGAAAGCCAGCAGGATCGAGAAGGCCATGACTAGGCCGGCCACCCCCATGTCGTCGAGGAGGTAGACGCTGACGGCGGCCGACAGCCCACTGATCGTCATGACGATCGTGCCGCCCAGGTCGTGCCGGGCACGCACGAGTGCGGGCCAGCCCTGTGCGGCGGCCGGCACCAGGACGGCCACGAGGGCCAGCCTCACCCAGCCGGGCAGGACCGAGCCGACCGCCAGCAGCAACGGCACCACGCCCGCGAAGGCGAGCCGGGTCCAGGCCGGGTCCACCAGGCCCGGCTCCTTGGGGCGGTTGGAGGCGCGGCGGGTGGCGTAGCCCAGGTCCTCGGTGAGGTCGACGTCATCCCCTAAGTCCGCTGAGCGGGCCGCTCCCGGAGCACCGGAGGAGCTGGCCGACTCACCGGAGGTATTCGAGTCGGTCGCGCGTGCGGCGGGCTCCGACTCGGCGGGCCCGGCCGAGACGGCGGAGTCACCCGTGCTGATGACGCTGGCCCAGTCCGCCACGCCGCCGGCGGCCGTCGGAACGGCTGCGGCAGGGGAGTGATCGCGCGAGCCGCGGGAGGCCCCGCGGGTGCGCGCGGCCGGCTGGGCTCGTCGATGGTGGGTAGTCACAGCACACATCGTCCCACACCCGGGCGGCCGCGGCGCCCACTCCAGCCCCGCCCCATCATCCTCCTGGGTGGTCAGTATCCGGACAGTCGTTGCCCCAGGGGATTTCACCCGCGACTAGGTGTGGTTGACTTGTCCCAACAGTATCGCCGCTGCTCAGCTCGACTGCGCCGGCGAGCCCAGATCGCGAGCCGCGGGAGGAGCAGCCATGCGGATCATCATGTTCACTCGTGAGAGTGAGGCCACTGATGTCCTGCCGGCAACCGCCTTCCTCGACTCCCCGGTGGAGTGCCTCCCCCCGATGCCGTCCTCCTACGCGGAGGTGGACAACGCCGACGTCGTCATGATCGACGCCCGCGGGGACCTGACCCGCGCCCGTGCTCTGTGCCAGCTGTTCACCGGGCCCATGGACTGCCCGCCCATCATCCTCATCGTGGAGGAGGGCGGCGCCGCCGCGGTGCAGATCGACTGGGGCGCCGCCGACTTCGTCATGGCCGGCGCCAAGCCCGCCGAGCTGTCGGCCCGGCTGCGGCTGCTGCGCGCCCATGTCCCGGTCGTGGACGAGGTCGACGACGACCGCATCGACGTGGGCGATCTCGTCATTGACGTCACCGCCTACACGGCCCGACTGCGCGGCACGATCCTGGACCTGACCTACAAGGAGTTCGAGCTGCTGAAGTTCCTGGCCGCCAACCGGGGGCGGGTCCTGACCCGTGACGCGCTCCTGCATGAGGTGTGGGGCGAGGACTACATCGGCGGCTCACGCACGGTGGACGTGCACATCCGTCGCCTGCGCGCGAAGCTGGGCACCGAGCACGACAACCTCATCGGCACGGTGCGCAACGTCGGCTACCGCCTGGACGCCCCCGAGGACGCCTGAACGCACCAGTTCCGGGAAGACCGGGAAGGCCCGGACAGGGCAGATCCAGCCAAGGGCGGGCCAGGCGCCCGTCCGCCGTGTGGATTCACTGCGTGGACACCGCCGCGGCCCGGAGCCCGGGCCTGTAGACTTTTATGCGGCGTCGGGCCGTGACGGGCCCCGGGCTCCAACTCAAGCCGCCGCGAGCGGCATTCGCGCCGACTGGCGCTCTCCGGCCCGACGTCCCCCTCTCCTGAGCGTCCTGTCGCCCGCCTCCCTCTCGTGACCGCACCGCCGTGTCGCGCAAGGCGCCCAAAAGTGTCACTCCGGGCGACTTTTACCTGCGCGGCACCAGTTCCCGGATCAACGTGTCATGCGCTGACCTGCGCATACGTAAATCCGCGGTGCTCAGACCGGCCTCAGACGGCCTGAAAAGTCGCCATTCGTGACACCTGACCCCTCGATCCTCAGCCGAAGCGGCCGGAGATGTAGTCCTCGGTGGCCTGCTGGCTGGGGGCGGAGAAGATCTTGTCGGTGGAGTCGTACTCGACGAGGTGGCCCGGCTTGCCGGTCGCCTCCAGGTTGAAGAATCCGGTCATGTCGCTCACGCGCGAGGCCTGCTGCATGTTGTGGGTGACGATGACGATCGTGTAGTCCGTCTTGAGCTCGGAGATGAGGTCCTCGATGGCGAGCGTGGAGATGGGGTCCAGGGCGGAGCAGGGCTCGTCCATGAGCAGGACGGCGGGCTTGACCGCGATGGCGCGGGCGATGCACAGGCGCTGCTGCTGGCCTCCGGACAGGCCCAGGCCGGGACGGTCCAGGCGGTCCTTGACCTCGTCCCACAGGTTGGCTCCGCGCAGGGAGGCCTCCACCAGGTCGTCCGCATCGGACTTCTTGATGCGCCGGTTGTTGAGGCGCACGCCGGCCAGGACGTTCTCGGCGATGGACATGGTGGGGAAGGGATTGGGCCGCTGGAAGACCATGCCGATGGCGCGACGCACCTGGACGGCATCGACGCCGGGCCCGTAGAGGTTGACACCGTCGACGATGACCTGGCCCTCGACGCGGGCGCCGGGGATGGTCTCGTGCATACGGTTGAGGGTGCGCAGGAAGGTGGACTTCCCGCAGCCGGAGGGGCCGATGAGGGCGGTGACGGACTTGGGCTCGATGACGACGTTGACGTCCTTCACGGCCAGGAAGTCGCCGTAGTAGATGTTCTCGCCGATGACGTCGATGCGCTTGGACACGTCGGTTCCTTTACCTGAGGTGGACTGCTGAGGGCTCTGGGGTCGCTGGGGGCGGGTGGCCCGGCGGCTCCGGCCGGGCTAGCGCCGGCCGCCCTTGGGGCTGAAGTACTTGGAGATGAGGCGGGCGGCGAGGTTGAGCAGCATGACCAGGATGATGAGGGTCAGCGCCCCGGCCCAGGCCCGCTCCATGGCGGCGGCCTCCCCGCGGGAGTACTGGTCGTAGACGAGCACCGGCAGGGTGGACATGGAGCCGTCCAGCGGGTTGGTGTTGGTGCGGATCGTCAGGCCCACGGTGATGAGCAGCGGGGCGGTCTCGCCGATGACGCGGGCGATGGCGATCATGACGGAGGTGGTGATGCCGGCCACCGCGGTGCGCAGCACGACCTTGACGATGGTGAGCCACTTGGGCACGCCCAGCGCGTAGGAGGCCTCGCGCAGGTGGGAGGGGACGAGCTTGAGCATCTCCTCCACGCCGCGGATGACCACCGGCGTCATGAGGACGCTCAGGGCGACTGCCCCGATGATGCCGGCCTGGTAGCGGGGGCCGGCCACGATGAGGAAGATCGAGTAGGCGAACAGCCCGGCCACGATCGAGGGGATGCCGGTCATGACGTCGACGAGGAAGGTGATGACCCGCGCGATCCAGCCGCCGTTGTACTCCACGAGGAAGACGGCGGTGAACAGTCCCAGGGGCACCGAGATAAGGGTGGCGATCCCGGTGATCTGGAGAGTGCCGACGATGCCGTGGTAGAAGCCGCCGTTGGAGGCGTCGGCGCCGCGCATGTTAGTGGTCAGGAAGTCGTAGCCGAAGCGGGCCGAGCCGCCCGACAGGACCATCCACACCAGGGAGACCAGCGGCACCATGACGACGGCGAAGGACAGGTAGATGAGGAGGGTCACCAGGGTGTTGCGGCCCCAGCGCTCCCCCTCACGCACCCAGGAGACGGCGGTGGCGCCCACCACCCATACCAGGGCGGTCAGGGTGACGACGGCGGCGATGCTCCACCCGGCCAGCAGGCCGATCCCGCCGACGACGACGAAGGCGGCTCCCAGCGCAGCCCAGATGAACCAGTCGGGCAGGCGGTAGGAGGTCAAGGGCACGCCCTCGATGGAGGGAGGGTCGGCCAGCGGGTCGACGGGGGCGGCCGGAGCCTCGGCGGCCGCGAGCGCGGCCTTGAGGGACTTGGGCGCGGAGGCACCAGTCTCGCCGGCGGTGGGCTCGGGGGCGTTCGTGGGCGTCATGTCAGCTGGCTCCTGAGAACTCGGAGCGGCGCGCGATGATCCACCGCGCCAGGGAGTTGACCGCGAAGGTGATGATGAACAGGACCAGGCCGGTGGCGATGAGCACGTTGACGCTCAATCCGTAGGCCTCGCGGAACTGCGAGGCGATGTTGGCGGCGATGGTCTGGTGCTGGCCCGCCTGGAGGATGCGCAGGTTCAGCCCCATGCCGGGTGAGAGGATCATGAGGACGGCCATGGTCTCACCCAGGGCACGCCCGAGCCCCAGCATGGAGGCGGAGATGATGCCGGAGCGGCCAAACGGCAGGACGGCCTGGCGGATCATCTCGTAGCGGGTGGCGCCCAGGGCCAGGGAGGCCTCCTCCTGGAGGGTGGGCGTCTGGAGGAAGATCTCGCGGATGGTGGCGGTGATGATCGGCAGGATCATGACCGCCAGGACCAGGGAGGCGGTGGTGATGTTCTTGGCCGGGGCCGTGTAGTCGGCGAACAGCGGGATGAAGCCGAGGTGGTCGCTCAGCCAGGTGTTGATGGGGTCGAGCAGGGGCACCAGCCACAGGAAGCCCCACAGACCGAAGACCACGGAGGGGATCGCGGCCAGCAGGTCCACCATGTAGCCCAGGGCCTGGGCCAGGCGGCGCGGGGCGAAGTGGGAGATGAACAGGGCCACCCCGATGCTCAGCGGCACCGCGACGCCCAGGGCGATGGTCGAGGACAGCAGCGTTCCGAAGACGAGCGGGGCCACGTAGCCCCACAGGCTGCGGTCACGCATGAAGGAGACCGACTCCAGGGTCTGGCGCGAGGCCGTCAGGGCGGGCAGCGCCTCCCGGATGAGGAAGGCGGCCACGAGGGCGAGCACCACCATGATGAAGGTGCCGGCGCCGAAGGACAGGCCGGTGAAGATCCGGTTGCCGGTCTGCCCGGGAGCCTTGCCGGGCTGGATGATGGCGTCGTCGGCGCTGCTGGAGGCGGTCGCGGCTCCCGTTGGGGGCGGCGACGACGGCGGTGGAGTGGTGCTGGCCACGGCTGACCCTCCTCGGGGTGTGTGGGGCGGCGGCTGGGCGGGTGGGTGCTGGCTGGTCATGTGGTTCGGTGCGGCGTCGGGGTGGCCGGCCGGGCGGCCTCAGGCGGCGATCTTGTCGATGGCGGCGTTGATCTTCTCGCGCATCTGGCGGGTGATGGGGGCGCAGCCGGTGGCCTTGGCGGAGGCGTCCTGCCCCCGGGTGGAGGCGGCGAAGCGCAGGTAGGCCTTGACGACGGCGGCGATCCGGGCGTCGTCGTAGCGCAGGCGGGCGGCGAGGTAGGAGACCAGGACGATGGGGTAGGCGCCCTCGGCGTCGTGGCTGGGCTGGTAGAGCAGGCGGGTCTCGTCGGCCTCGGCGCCCAGGGTGGCGGCGTCGAGGGCGGTGGCCGCGGCCTTGGCGGAGACGGGCACGTAGGCCCCGTTGGAGCCGACGGCGACGGTGCCCAGGGTGGCGGGGACCTTGGAGGCGTCGGCGTAGCCGATGGTGCCGGTGGCCGCGGAGACGGTCTGGATCATGCCGGCGGTGCCGTCTCCGGACTGGCCGCCGCGCAGCGGCCAGGTCTCCTCGGGCTCGTGGGGCCAGGCCTTGGGGGCGACGGTGGCCAGGTAGGTGGTCAGGGCCTTGGTGGTGCCGGAGTCGTCGGAGCGGCTCACGACGATGATCCGCTGGTCGGGCAGGGCGGCGCCGGGGTTGAGGGCGGCTAGGGCGGGGTCGTTCCAGCGGGTGATGGCCCCGGAGAGGACCTTGGCGAGGACCTCGCCGGTCATGTTGACGTGGGACTCGCCGGTGAATCCGGGCAGGTTGTAGGCCACGGCGATCGGGGAGATGTAGAGGGGCAGCTCGACGGCGCCGCCGATCCGGCTGATCTCGTCGGCGGTCATGGGGGTGTCGGTGCCGGCGAAGTCGATGGCGCCCTCGACGAGCTTGGTGCGCCCGGCCCCGGAGCCGCCGCCGGCGTAGTCGACGGTGGCGCGCAGGTTGGCGCCCATGAAGGTGTTCATCCAGGCGTCCTGCGCGTCGGACTGGGAGGTGGCGCCCGCGCCGCGGATCTCCCCCACCAGGTCGCTGGAGGCGTTGGGGTCGGCGGCGCCGGCGTCGCGCCCGCAGGCGGTCAGCGCGGTCAGGGTGGCCGCGCTCAGGGCGCCCAGGGCGCCGCGACGGGTCAGGAGCACAGGCTCTCCTCGCTCAGTCAGAGGGGGTCGGGGGTCCAGTCGGATACCGGGTGATTGTCAGGCAGCGGTCACGATAGGCGCCCCGGATGAAGGTTCCGGGTGACCGGGGTAAACGGCCGGTAAACACCTCCCGTGAGGACGGTCATATTTCGATACGGTGGTGGGGAGACGACCGCTTCAGATGAAGGACATCGACATGACCCACGACCGCAACCTCACGATCTCCTCACGCCCCGCGTTCTTCTCCGTGCTGGCGGCACTCAACGCCTCGGTCATCAACTTCTTCGTGCTGTGGAGCAATGCCGACACCGCGGCGGTCAACCGTGCCGAGGAGCACGGCTTCGACCCCAGCCAACTGCTGCCCCACGACACACCGTTCTGGTTCGCCGCGCACGCCTCACTGCTGAGCCTCCTGGCCCTTGACGTCCTCGTCTTCATGGCGTGGCGCAGGTCCCGCCGCCACGTGCCCCAGCAACCGGATGTGATCAACGGGGCGTTACCGCACGATCACATCACCCACCAGTAGCAGTCCGTCATCTCGGGAGGGGAATCAACTCGCGGGTTACCGGAGAATCCCGGTAACCCGCGAGCCCATAGTTCTCCCGGGGAAGACATCGGTTCGAGTCTGCGCCCCTTTCGAATCAGCGGCCCTCGGACAGGACGGGGCGCTGCTTCTCGATGGCGACGGCGCGGATCTTGCCGCGGGGGCGGCGGGCCATGTGAACCACGAGGATCTCACCGGTCTTGAGCCAGGGGTCCCGGTCGGGCACGGAGCGCAGGAGCTTTCCGGGGGCGTACTGGGAGACGACTCCCATGATGGTGGGCAGGACGGGCCGGTGGGTGCACAGCGCCGTCGGCTCCTCGCGCACGCGAAGAACCTTCTTGACCACGGAGCGCACGCCCTTGGGACTCTGGGCGTGGGCCATCTCGGTCAGCGCCCCAGCCGTCTCCAAGTCCAGGCCCGCGGCCGCGGCGTAGGGGGCGACCGTGTCCACACAGCGCTTCCAGGGGCTGGTGATGACGCGCCCGACCCCGTAGGCGGCCAGGATCGGGACGAGGGCGCGGGCCCGGGTCTCGCCCTGGTCGTGGGTCAGGGGGCGGGTGGCCTCGTCGGTCTCCTTGTCCCGCTCCTTGGGGCGGTTCCACACGGAGCGCTTGACGGCGCGGCCGTGGCGCACGAGGACCAGGGTCCAGGTGTCGAGCTTGCCGTCCTCCCACAGGTCGACGAGCTCGCCGAGCAGGTCGCGGTCGTAGGAGTAGGTCAGGCGCTTGCGGGCCTGCCCCACGCGCAGCCACTCGACGCTGTCGATCTCCTTGGCCGAGGCGGGCTTGACGGCGCAACGGGCGGCGACGGCGGCCGAAGCCTCGGGGGCGACGCGGGCGGCCCAGTAGTGGACCTCCTTGCGCGAGCCGTCGCCGATCTTGTAGCGCACGCGGCTGAGGGGCTGGCCCAGGATCACCTGGACGCCGGTCTCCTCAGCGACCTCACGTACGGCACAGGTGCGCACCGACTCGCAAGACTCGACCTTGCCCTTGGGAATGGACCAGTCGTCGTAGCGGGGACGGTGGACCAGGAGCACCTCGAGGTGCTTGCCGTTCTCACGCCACACCAGGGCGCCGGCGGCCTTCACGGTCTCGCGCGATCTGTTCTTCTTGCTGGAGGGGCTCATGGCACGGCCGTCTCAGTGCCGGCCCTTGACGCGCGAGCGCGCCCGGGCCATGAGGCTGTCCTGGATGTCCTCGAGGCGGTTGCCCTCGGCGTCGAGGAGGCGACGCTCCCAGGATCCGTCGGGCTGGAGGTGCCAGGAGGCGACGTCGTCGGAGGCACAGTGGGTGACCAGCCACTCGAGGTCCTCGACCATGGCGGGGTCGGTGATGCGCACCAGGGCCTCGACACGGCGGTCGAGGTTGCGGTGCATGAGGTCGGCCGAGCCGATGAACAGCTTGGTCTGGCCGCCGGCCGCGAAAGCATAGATGCGCGAGTGCTCCAGGAAGCGCCCCAGGATGGAGCGCACCCGGATGTTCTCGCTGAGGCCCTCGACGCCGGCGCGCAGGCCGCAGATGCCGCGCACGACGATGTCGACCGGCACCCCAGCGCGCGAGGCGCGGTAGAGGGCGTCGATGACGGTCTCGTCGACGATGGAGTTGACCTTGATGCGGATCCAGGCAGGCAGGCCGGCCTTACGGTTGGCGATCTCCTGCTCAATGTGCTCCACGAGCCCGTCGCGCAGGCCACGGGGGGCCACGAGCAGGCGGCGGAAGCGGGCGCGCGGGGCGTAGCCGGAGAGCTGGTTGAACAGGGTGGTCAGGTCCTGGGCGACGTCGCGGTCGCAGGTCAGCAGCCCCAGGTCCTCGTAGCCGCGGGCGGTCTTGGGGTGGTAGTTGCCGGTGCCGACGTGGCAGTAGCGGCGCAGGCCGTCGGACTCCTGGCGCACGACGAGCAGCAGCTTGCAGTGGGTCTTGAGGCCGACCATGCCGTAGACGACGTGGACGCCGGCACGCTCGAGCTTGCGGGCCCAGGAGATGTTGGCCTCCTCGTCGAAGCGGGCCTTGATCTCCACGATGGCGACGACCTGCTTGCCGGCCTCGGCGGCCTCAATGAGTGCGTCCACGATCGGGGAGTCGCCGGAGGTGCGGTAGAGGGTCTGCTTGATGGCCAGGACCTTGGGATCGGCGGCGGCCTGGGCCACGAACTCCTGGACGGAGGTGGAGAAGGAGTCGTAGGGGTGGTGCAGGAGGACGTCGTGCTCGCGCATGGCGGCGAAGACGTCCGGAGCGGAGGAGGACTCGTAGGCGGCCAGGCCCGCGGCCGTCACCGGCACGAAGCGCGGGTACTTCAGGTCGGGGATGTCCAGGTCGTGGAGCTGGTTGAGGCAGGTCAGGTCCAGGGGGGCGGGGAGCTCGAAGACGTCGTCGCCCTTGAGGCCCAGGGCGCGCACCAGGTAACGGCGGGTGAAGGAGGAGATGGTGTCCTCCACCTCCAGGCGCACGCAGTCGCCGAAGCGGCGCCGCTCGAGCTCCTTCTCCATGGCCTTGAGGAGGTTCTCGGCGTCGTCCTCCTCCACCTCGAGGTCCTCGTTGCGGGTGACCCGGAAGAGGTGGTGCTCCAGGATGTCCATGCCCGGGAAGAGGTGGTCGAGGTGCTGGCCGATGACGATCTCGATGGGAATGACGGCGCAGCCGGCGGCCTTGTCCGCGGCGTCAAGCTCGCGGCCGGGGACCTGGATGAGACGCGGCAGGGAGTCGGGCACCTTGATGCGGGCGAAGTGCTCCTTGCCGCTGCGCGGGTTGCGCAGGATGACGGCGAGGTTGAGGGACAGGCCCGAGATGTAGGGGAAGGGGTGGGAGGGGTCGACCGCCAGCGGGGTGAGGACCGGGTAGATCTGGTGGCGGAAGTAGCGGGTCAGGCGCTCCTGCTGGTCGGAGTTGAGCTCGTCCCAGCCCAGGATCTTCACGTTGCGCTCGGCCAGGGCCGGGCGGATGTCCTCCTGGAAGAGGGCGGCCTGGCGGGCGGTGAGCTCCTTGGTACGGCTGGTGACCTGGGCCAGGACCTGGTTGGCGTCCAGGCCGGAGGCGCGCACCGGGGTGATGCCGGCCTTGATGCGGCGCATGAGCCCGGCGACGCGCACCATGTAGAACTCGTCCAGGTTGGAGGAGAAGATCGCCAGGAACCAGGCGCGCTCCAGCAGGGGCAGGGTGTGGTCCTCGGCCTGCTCCAGGACGCGCTCGTTGAAGTCCAGCCAGGTCAGCTCCCGGTCGATGAAGCGGTTCTTGAAGGACTCCAGGGGCGGCAGAAGATCCTCGGGGTCCGCCTGAGCGGTGTCGGCGGAGGCGGCCGAGGCCGCGACGTCGGCCGCGGCGCTGGCACCGGTCGCGCCGGCCGAGCTCTGTGAGGAGGCAGCGGAGGGGGCGCTGTCGGAGCCGGCGGCGGGGCCCGAGCGGGGGTCGCTGCCGGGAGCGGGCAGGCCCCGGTCCCCCGGCGCCGTGGTCGACGGGGTCGCCTGGGCCTCGGCGGCGGACGGGGCCGAGTGCGAGCTGGCGGAGGTGATGGAGGAGGGGGCGATGGCGGGGGTCGCGGTGCCGATGGGGCCGGGGGCGGGGGCCTCCTCGCCGTCGACGATGTCGTCGAAGTCCTCGTCCTCGTACTGGGGGCCGGAGTCGTCGGCGAAGTCGCGCGGGTCGGCGACCTCGATGACGTGCTCCTCCTCGACCGTCTCCTCGGCGCCCTCGGGCTCGTCGGGGCCGGCGACCTCGGCGGAAACGGCCGGCCCGTCGGCGCTCGCGGCCTCGGGCGAGACCGCCGACTCGGCGGCCTCCGTGGCTTCCACGGCTTCGACAATCTCGGCAGCCTCGGTCGCCTCGGCGTCGTCGGTCACCTGCCCGGGCTCCTGAGGGTTGGGGTGACGCATCCACCCGCCCAGGAAGCGGGAGAGCGGCGTGGGGGCGGAGTGGGGCGCGTCGTTGGTCATGGCCACATGGTCCCACGTCCGGGCAGCCTTGTGGGGCGGGGGTCCGCCCCAGTTCGGCAATGATGCGAGGCGTCGCCGCTCCCGCCCGTTCTTAGGGACTCATGGCCGATAGGCGACCCCGCTGCGCACTCCTCCCCATCGCGTGCGGCACGCTCCCCTATATTCCTCACGGCGATTCAGTCCTCGCGCAGCGGCTGTTCGGCAACCGAATCCGAGCGCCAGTTCTCCTGCCCCAGAGGCGGCGATGCACATTGGGTACTGCGCGATGCAGCGTTCATGATCTCGCCGATGGTGCCGGTGGTGTCCAAATCTGTGACAAAGGAGCTTGCGCACTCTTCACGGCTTCAACAGATCCGCGGAATCATGCGGTTTTGATCCGTCCACGGAGGCTTGCTTCGGGCCTTTGTCACCGATTTGGACATCTCGCGCCCGGATAGCCCCTGCGCAAGGCCCTCTCAGTCGAGGAGTCCGGCGGCGGCGCGGCGGGCGGCGTCGGTGAGCTCGTCGGCGGTGGCCAGGAGGGCGGAGTCGCGGCGGGTGACGCGGTCGGCGAGCTCGTCGGTGTCGTCCTCGATCCACACGGGGTTGGAGCCGGCCGCCAGGGCGCGCAGGAATCCGGCGGTGGCGCTGAGCAGCGGGGCGATCTCGGTGACGGAGCCCTCGACGCTGCCGGCCAGGACGGCGTCGAGGCGCTCGCGCAGGTCGGTCGGGGAGGGCACGGGGCGCGCCTCGCTGAGGACGGACTCGAGGCGGGCGTTCGTGGTGTCGTCGGCCTCGGTGAGGTCGACGACGGTGGCGTAGCGGCGGGCGACGAGCTCGGGGTCGCGGCGGATCCACTCGCGCACGAGGAACAGGCGCCACAGGGTGCCGGGCAGGGTAGTGGCCGGGGAGTCGGCCCACAGCTCGGCAATGTCGTCGATGCCGTTGGTGGCGACCGCGGCGACGATGCCGGAGCGGGTGATGGGGTCGCCCTCGGTCTCGCTGCCGGGGAAGCCGCCGATGAGCGCCTGGGCGGCGCGGTGGGCGAGCTCGGAGGCGACGGCGGTGTCGGTGCTGCCCTCGATCTGTTCGGCGGCCTCGGGGTCGAGCCGGGCGGGGCGGTGGAACTGGCGGGCCATGGGGACTCCTCACGCGGTGCGGGCGCGCCGGCGACGACGCGCAGACCCATTGTCTCGCGGGAGCACGGGCGCCCCCCACCGGTTCACTTCCGGCCGACGGCGGCGCGGAGGGCTCAGGGAGCCGGGAGACGCACCGGCGGGCGACGAGACGGGGTCGTGGGCGGTGCCGAGCGGGCGCGACCATCCGGATCGCGGAGGGCGATGGTGAGTCCGGTTCGACACGGCGGTCGGTTGTCCGGCTATGCTGGCCCCTGCCGATGGCGTCTGGACTCTGTTTCCGGCCGTCGGCACGCCCCCTTAGCTCAGTTGGTCAGAGCTGCGGACTTTTAATCCGAAGGTCGTGGGTTCGAGCCCCACAGGGGGTACCCCGCCGGCCTCGGCCCCACCAGGGACCGGGGCCTTTTTCACGTCCGGGGCGCCGGCAGCGGCGCTAGCCTGCCGCCCTGTCAGCACATGGTTTCGGGCTGCGTGATGGTTGATGGCATCAAGTGAGCTCAGGTGACACCGATCCACGTGGACTGGACGCCCCGCCCAGCGGGGACGGGAGAACTCGCTCATGTCGAGCCGGGCATGATCGACGCCAGCCCAAGTAACCGGATGCAAGCACAGCTCACGCAGCCACAGGACATACCCGGCCCTGAGGACCGCATCTTGAGGATCGCGGACCGCTCCGGAGACTCACGCCCAACCTCCCGGGCAGCTTGGTCATTTTCCGCTTGCAGCGGCGTCGAGCACGCGACCGACGTAGCTGCCGAACTTCTCGGTGATGCTGCCGTGGTTGTCGTCGGGCCACTCGCTCCAGGTGTGACCGAAGCCCGCCGATCGGTAGTAGGCCAGGCTGTTGCGGGCGTGCCCGCTGCCATCGAATCCGTCGAGGCTGTTGGCGGGCACGTCACGGATTCCGGTCACCCAGTTCAACGAGAGCCGTTCCTTGGCGCCTGAGGAGAAGGCCGCCTTCTCCTCAGGCGCGTCGCCGCCCCCGAAAAGCAGGAAGCCCCCGCCCGCCATGCGCTCGGCGTAGGCCGGGAAGAACCACTGGCTGATGAACTCCGAGCCGCCGGAGTAGCCCACGAGCCAGACTCGATCCGTGGTGGCGCCGCACCCGGCGACCACGTAGTCGAGCGCCTGCTCCAGGTAGTGGACCTTGCCATCCTGATCCTCCAGCCACCAGGTTCCGTCGTCTCCGGGAGCACGCACCGAGACCACGTCGTACCCGCGAGCGCTCGCCGCCTCGACGACTCCCCCGGCGCCGGCCAGGCCACCGCGGGACCTCTCGCCCCGGTCCAGATTCCCTTCACTGTGGAAGGGCTGCCCGTCGCCGTCGAGGTAGACGACCAGTCCGACCGGCACGTCCGTGGCCGCGTAGAAGATGCAGTCGGAGGTCTCGTCCTCGTCGTCGGTGTAGGAGAACGCGGCAGGAACCGACAGGTCTCCCGGCGTCGGCCGCAGGCTCGGCGCAACGCCGGCCCCGCGTGAGTGCAGGTGCGAGGGCGGAGTCGAGTGCGTTGCCGCTTGCTGCACCCCCCGAGAAGCGCAGCCGGCCAGGATGAGGCCCGTCATCACGCCGGTCAGGGCTCGCCGCGAAAGGTGCGCCGCCACGCTGTCCACCCACCTTCCTGATCGCCGTCAGCCACTCGACGGTAGCACCGGCATCCCGGTTCCGCCCGGTCGGCGCGAGGCCCGAATCGCACCACCGACGACGACACGAACCAAGGTGGATAGGGGCTCAGCGCGGGAGCACGGCGCCTTCAACACCCAAGGGCGCGCGCCGAATGCCGCCTCACGCGACGCCTCAAGCGGGGCTGCCCTGACTACCCTGGCCGCTCTTAGCCCCGCTCGCCGCGGGAGCCGCGCCCACGACCACCGCCGCTGCGACCGCCCCGGCCGGAGGCCAGCCCGGAGCCCCGCTCACTGCTCCCTCCGCGCCGCTTCGCGCCGCGCCCTCCGTTCCCGGCGTGCCCGCCGCGTCCACCGTGCGCTCCCCCGCTGCGACCTCCGCGGCCGCCCTGACCACCCTTGGCCCCGCGACCGGACCGGCCGTGCCCCGCTTCGCCGTGGCCGTGGCCCGGACGCCCGGTGGAGGCCCGCCCACTGGGGCTGCCACCCTTGATGGCCACACCCTCGGGCATGTCCTCCAGCGCGACGGCCTCGGCAACCTGCCCCACGAGGGCGGCCACGGCGTCGTCGTCGGGCCGGATACGCTCAATGTCCGCGCGGATCCGCGCCTTCTTGAGCAGGACCTGCACATCGTGCTTCTGCTCGGGCAGGACGAGGGTGACGACGCTCCCGGCAGCCCCGGCGCGGGCGGTGCGGCCCGAGCGGTGCAGGTAGGCCTTGTGCTCGGCGGGCGGGTCGACGTGAACCACGAGCTCGACGCCGGAGACGTCGATCCCCCGGGCGGCGATGTCGGTGGCGACCATGACGTGCACCTGCCTGGTGGAGAAGGCCCGCATGGCGCGCTCGCGCGCGTTCTGGCTCATGTTGCCCTGCAGCTCGACGGCCGGGATCCCGGCCTGGACGAGCTTGCGGGCCAGGCGCCGGGCGAGGTGCTTGGTGCGGGTGAACAGGATGCGCTGCCCCTGCCCGGAGGCCAGGCGCCGCACGATGCCGTCCTTGGCGGTCTTGTCCGCGACCATCCACACGCGGTGGGTCATGGCGTCCACCGGCGAGGTCGAGGGGTCCACGGAGTGCTGGAGCGGGTCGTGGAGGAACTCCTTGACCAGCGTGTCCACGCCGTTGTCCAGGGTCGCGGAGAACAGCAGGCGCTGGCCGCGCTGCGGGGTGGCGCGCAGGATGCGGCGGACATTGGGCAGGAAGCCGAGGTCGGCCATGTGGTCGGCCTCGTCCAGGACGGTGATCTCGACCTCGTCGAGGCTGACGAGTCCCTGCCCCATGAGGTCCAGGAGCCGGCCGGGACAGGCGACGACGACGTCGACACCCGCCTTGAGGGCCTTCTCCTGGGGCTTGGCGGAGACCCCACCGAAGATGGTGGTCACATCCATGTCGACGACGCGAGCCAGGGGCTCGATGACCTCGGCGATCTGGAGGGCGAGCTCACGGGTGGGCGCCAGGACCAGGCCGATGGGGTGGCCTGGGCGGGCCTTGTCCTGCGGCGCCAGGCGCTGGACGAGCGGCAGGCTGAAGGCCAGGGTCTTGCCCGAGCCGGTGCGGCCGCGACCGAGCACGTCACGCCCGGCGAGGGTGTCGGGCAGAGTGGCGGCCTGGATGGGGAAGGGCGCGGTGAAGCCGCGGGCGTCGAGGTCGGCGGCGAGGTCTGAGTCCACGCCGAGGTCGGTGAAGGTGGCCTCTCCCGCAGCCGGGATCTTCCCGAAGGCGAAGCGGTGTGAGGCGGAGGTGCGGTGTGCGGCCACGAGGATCCTGTCGTTTGGGACCGCGAGCACGCCGGCGCGTGTCGCAGGCGGCGTGCGCGTCGGTGCGTGAGGTGCCGGCGTACGCGGCTCGACGGCGCGAGGCGTCAGGTGAGTCGACGCGCGCCGGGACCGGGGCACCAGCCAGGCCGGGCAGCGCCCGGACCAGGGAGCCATCCTGCCCGAGATCCCGCAATGTGTCACTACGGGCGACTATTCACTGTGCAGGCACTCGCCGCAGCCAGCATCGAAACGCCCTGACCAGCGGTTTTACGGCGCGCCCCGGAAACGACGGCCGCAGAACCGACGGAAAAGTCGCCATTCGTGACACTGAGGACCCCTCAGAAGACTCCCAGGGCGAGTGCGAGGAGGCTGATCGTGGCCATCGCGACCACGGACAGGATCGTCTCCATCAGCGACCAGGTCTTGAAGGTCTGCCCCACGGTCATCCCGAAGTACTCTTTGACCAGCCAGAAGCCGGCATCGTTGACGTGAGAGAGGAAGACGGAGCCGGCACCGATCGCAAGGACGAGGAGGGCGACCTCGGTCTGCGGCATGTGGCTGGCCAACGGCGCCATGATCCCGGCCGCGGTGATGGTGGCCACTGTCGCCGACCCGGTGGCCAGGCGCACGGCGACGGCGACAAGCCATCCGGCCAGGAGCGCGGGCACGGCCGCCTGCTGGATCCATGCGGCGATGATGCCGGCGATCCCTGAGTCGACGAGGGTCTGCTTGAATCCTCCCCCGGCTCCGACGATGAGCAGGATTCCAGCAATGGGCCCGAGTGAGGCCCCGACCCGCCCGCTGACGTCGTCGGCACTCAGCCCCAGGCGGGCCCCGAAGAGGTACATGGCGGCCAGAACCGTCATCAGCAGGGCGACGATCGGCTTGCCCACGAACAGGGCCGTGTGGACTGCCGGGTTACCGCTGTCCTCGGGGACGAGGGTCTCGACGACGGTGCGCAGAAGCATGAGTCCTACGGGCAGCAGGATCACCATGATGGAGGTCGCGAAGGAGGGACGCAGCCCCTCATGCTCCTCGTCCGAGGCCCCCAGCGGCTCGGGGGCCTCAATCGGCACCCACCTGGCCATCAATCGGGCCGCGACGGGTCCGGAGATGATGACCGTGGGCACGGCGACCAGCAGCCCCAGTCCGAGGGTGAGCCCCAGGTCGGCCTTGACGGCGTTGATAGCAATGAGCGGTCCGGGGTGCGGCGGCACGAGGCCGTGGAGCGCAGACAGACCGGCCAGGGCGGGCACGCCCAGCAGGATGAGGGACTGGTGGGAGCGCCGAGCGACGATCATAACCACGGGGATGAGCAGAACGATGCCGACCTCGAAGAACAACGGGATGCCGACGACGAAGGCGATGAACGCCATCGCCCAGGGAAGGCGAGGGCCGGGAGTACGGGCCAGAACCGTGTCGACGATCTGGTCGGCACCGCCGGAGTCGATGAGGAGACGGCCGATGATCGCCCCGAAGGCGATGAGGGTGCCCACATCGCCGATGGTGGAGCCCATCCCCTTGGTGAATGCGGTGAAGGTATCGGCCAGCGGAATGCCGGCGACGACGGCCAGGACCGCTGAGCCCAGTGTCAGTGCGAGGAAGGGGTGCATCTTGCGCCAGACGATGAGCACGATGATCGAGGCGATGCCGAGCAGGGCGGCCGCGATGAGCTGCGCGTGGTTGTCAGTGTGACTCACGGCGTCGGCGGCCGGCAGCGCAACCGGTTGAGCTGGAAGAGTGAACGTCATTGTTGTCTCCGTTGTCATTGGGAGGTGGGGTGAGGACGGGGTGTACGTGTGCCGGGTTCAGCGGGCCGGAGAACCGCGCACGGCGCGCTGGTTGGTTGGCATGGACGCCGGCGATCGTCAGCAAGGAACGATGCTCACACGGCGTTGGACGAGGCCTGCTCGAGTGCGGTGAGGATCGCCTCGAAGGTCTCCTCCGGCGTCGCCTGCGAGACCACGGTGACGCCGTCCTCGTCGTCGGACAGGGGCTCGAGGGCGGCGAACTGGGAAGGCAACAGGCTCAGGGGCATGAAGTGCCCCTCACGGTGAGCCATGCGCTCCTGGAGCTCATCGGCCTGGGCGAGCAGATGAATGAAGAAGACCCGCCCCTGCGCGCTGGAGAGCAGGTCGCGATAGGAGCGTTTGAGCGCGGAACAGGTGACGATCGTCTTGACGCCGTCGGCGGCGCGCTCACTCATCCAGTCGCGCATGGACTCCAGCCAGGGCCAGCGGTCCTCGTCGGTCAGGGCGATGCCGCGGCTCATCTTGTCGATGTTGACCTTGGGGTGGAAGTCGTCGGCCTCGGCGACGGGCCAACCCAGTGCGTTGTGAAGGTTGATCGCGGCCGTGGTCTTGCCGCAGCCGGAGACTCCCATGAGGACGAGGTGCTCAACGGATCGGCTCATGTCTGCTCCTTGATGACGCCTTTGTCGTGAACTGATACGACCAATCTACCTCAAACATAGTACCTTTAAAAGGGGTCGGATAGCATCTCCCACAGACATCTCGCACCACCCTCCGGGAGCACATCCATGTCCCCCACCGACCGACGTCGCGACGTCCTCGACTCCCTCGGGCGCGCCATCGTGACCGGGGAGATGACTCCCGGCCAGAGCCTGACGCTGGAGGCGATCCAGTCCCGCTACGGCGTCTCCCGAACACTGGCGCGCGACTGCGTCCACGCCTTGGAGTCCGTCGGCATCGTCGCCTCCCGACGTCGGGTGGGCATTACGGTTCAACCACGCGAGCACTGGTCAGCTCTGGCGCCTCAGCTCATACGCTGGCAGCTCGAGGCCGACCCGCACGGCCCCACACTCGGCGCCCTGACCGAGCTGCGCGCCGCCATCGAGCCGGTCGCCGCCGCAGCGGCCGCCCGCCGAGCCACCGAGGAACAGCGCTCCGGCCTGTTGGCGCTGGCTGCCACAATCCGAGCCAAGGGAACCACCGGAAACGTCGCCTCCTACCTCGACGACGACATCGCCTTCCACCGGCTCATCCTGGAAGCCAGCCACAACGACACCTTCAAGGCGCTGACCGACGTCGTCGCGGAGGTGCTCTCCGGGCGAGCCAGACTCACCGGCCAGGTACAAGTGCCTCAACCTGAGGCGCTCAAGCTCCACGAGCGAGTCGCCAGCGCGATCGCGACCGGGGACGCCACAGCGGCGGAGTCCTCCATGCGAGACCTCGTTGCCGAGGTGCGCAGCGCCCTACTCGAACGCGGCCTGCGCGGCTTCCTCGAGGCCTGATCCCCGCCAGCGCACGCCCGCATCGGCCAATGTGTCACTACGGGCGACTATTCACTGTGCAAGCACTCGATGCGGCGCCCCGCCAACGCTGTGACCAGCGGTTTTACGGCGCGCCCCGGAAACGAGGACCGCAGAACCGACGGAAAAGTCGCCATTCGTGACACCTGAGGACCCAAACCCGCCCCCGACGGCCACACAATGAGGCGGGCTACCTGCCCAGGCGGCGCTCCCGACTGGCGAAGTCGCGCAGCGCCCGTAGGAAGTCCACACGCCGGAAGGCCGGCCAGTTGACCTCGCAGAAGTAGTACTCGGAGTGCACCGACTGCCACAGCAGGAACCCGGAGAGCCGCTGCTCACCCGAGGTACGGATGACCAGGTCGGGGTCGGGCTGACCCTTGGTGTAGAGGTGCTCGGTGATGTCCTCCTCGCTGAGCAATGCGGCCACCTCCTCCAGGCTCGCCCCGGCGGCGGCCCGCTCGCGCAGCAGCTCGCGCACAGCGTCGGCGATCTCCTGCCGGCCCCCGTAGCCGACGGCGATATTGACCTGCATGCGCCGGTCCCCGGCCGCGGCATTGGCAGCCTCGCCCGCCGACCCGCCTGCCCCAGAGGCCTCCGCACTCGCCGGCCGGGAGCGGACGACGGCGGCGCGCAGGCGCTCGGCCAGAGGCTCGGGCAGGAGGTCGACGGCACCCACGAGGCGCAGGCTCCAGCGGCCGGTCTCGGCGAGCTCGTCGACGGCGTGGGCGATGATGTCCAGCAGGGGCGAGAGCTCGGCCGGGTCGCGGGAGAGGTTGTCGGTGCTCAGCAGCCACAGGGTGACGACCTGGACCCCCATCTGCTCGGCCCACCCGAGGAACTCCTCGATCTTGTCCGCGCCGCGCTTGTGTCCCTGCGCGGCCCCGAAGCCCATGGACTTGGCCCAGCGCCGGTTGCCGTCGAGGATGACACCCACGTGGTGGGGCACCGTGGCCGGGTCGATGCGCGCAGCCAGCCGTCGCTCATAGATGTCGTAGAGGAGGTTGTCGCCTGCCATGCCGTGTTCCTCGGGGCTCCTCGGTCGGGTTGTTGGGGGACGGGGCCCGACGGCGCGGGGCCACCCCCAACGCTATCGCGCGACGCCCCTCTCGCGCTGGACGAGTCGGCTAACAGCCAGGTCAAATCCGGCCATCAGGTTCACCCAAAGTTGCCGGGGCACAACGGAGGCATGCCTGGACGCCAGGCCGCACCGGCTCTCACGACGACGGCCGGGGACCTCCTGACGCGCACGAACGTGCCTGCCGCGTCACATCGCCGTCCGGATCGCTACCACCACAACCTACGCTCACGTAACCTACGGAGTCGTAAGGTTCAGAATCGCCCCTGGTCCCAGCCCACACCAGCCAGAAGGACGCTCACGCCCATGTCACCGACACCGCCTTCAACGCCGCCGGCCTCGCGCCGCTCCGCGTCCGCGAGCGCCAAGGGCGTCATCGCCGCCGTCAAGCCGAGGCTGCGCGGGTGGATCCACGCCGGTACCGCGCCACTGGCCCTGGCGGCCTGCATCGTGCTGACGGTGCTGGCCCCGGGAGCGGGCCTGAAGTGGGCCTGCGCCGTCTACCTGACGTGCTCGCTGCTGCTGTTCGCCAACTCCGGCGTCTACCACATCGGCACCGGGCACTGGCCGGCGAAGGTCGCGGCCACGCTGCGGCGGATCGACCACGCAAACATCTACCTGCTCATCGCCGGCACCTACACGCCCCTGTCGGCGGCGCTGCTGCCGACGCGCACGGCCACTCTGGTCCTGGGGATCGTGTGGGCGGGGGCCGCGATCGGCACGGCCACGAACCTGCTGTGGATGCACGCCCCACGCTGGTTCACCACCGCCCTCTACATCATCCTGGGCTGGGTGGCGGTCTGGTTGCTGCCGCAGTTCTGGCGGACAGGCGGCCCCGCGGTCGTGTGGCTGCTGGTGGCCGGCGGCGTGACCTACACGCTGGGCGCCGTCGTCTACGCCCGCAAGACGCCCGACCCCTCGCCGCGCTGGTTCGGCTTCCACGAGATCTTCCACGTGTGCACCGTGGCCGCATGGGCCTGCCAGTGCGTGGCCTGCTTCCTGGCGGTTCTGCGCTAGCGGGGACGGCGGGCTGCGGGAGGCGGCCGCTGAGGCAACCGGTCCGACGCACGGCCCACCACGCCGTCGAGCCGCCCACTTTTCCCGCCGAGTCCCCAAACCTCACAACGACGTCGATCAGGCGGGCTGGCACGGATTCGCCCGCCTCGCCGCCCGAGCGCAGCCCCGGAATACTCCAGCACCTTTCGCCAACCACACAGCATTCCCTCAGGCTGCGGCGTAGACTCGCGCTTCAAACCCGGTCGGCCCTGTAAGGAGCCGCCGGGTATCGTCGTCGCAAGGTAACCCGACCGGCTGCCGAGCGACCAGCACCAGTCATCCAAGGAGGACCCATGTCCGAACAGTCACAGGGAACCTGGCTCACCCAGGAGGCCTACGACCGGCTGTCCGCCGAGCTCGAGCACCGCAAGACGACCGAGCGCAAGGAGATCGCCCAGCGCGTGGAGGCGGCTCGCCAGGAGGGTGACCTGCGGGAGAACGCCGGCTACCACGCCGCCCGCGAGGAGGCGGGGCTCAACGAGGCGCGCATCATCCAGCTCGAGGAGACCCTGGAGAACGCGCAGATCGGCGAGGCTGCCGACGACGGCTCGATCTCGGCCGGCACCATTGTCACCGCGAAGGTGGCCGGCAAGGAGCAGGTCTTCGCCCTGGGCGGCCAGGAGATCACCGCGGACGTGCCCGACGGCGTCAAGGTCTTCTCCCCTGACGCCCCACTGGGCCAGGCCCTCATGGGGCACCGTGCGGGCGACACCGTTTCCTACGATGCCCCCACCGGCCGGAAGATCCAGGCCGAGATCGTCAAGGTCGAGCGGGTCTGACTCCCTTTCCCCTTCCACCGAGCCGGGCATTTTTCGCGTAGCCCTACCGAATTTCCGTTGGGCACCGCGAGAAATGCCCGGCTCGATGTCTCCACCCCGACCACTCCTCGCGGTCAGTGAAGCGCGGGCGGGAATGGGGACCTCGCGCAGTACCGTGTTCTCATGCTCAACGCCCTTCGTCACTCGCTCAGCGGATCGGCGCCGGCCGGCCGCGAGACGCCGGTCCTGCCCGCCCCCGGAGACCACCCGGTGCTGGGGACGCCCCTGGACGGGCCGTGGCCCGAGGGCAGTCGGGTCATCTACCTAGCGGCCGGCTGCTTCTGGGGCGTGGAGCGGATCCTGTGGCGCCAGGACGGCGTCGTCTCGACGTCGGTTGGCTACATGGGCGGCCAGACGCCCAACCCCACGTACCAGGAGGTGTGCACCGGGGCGACCGGTCACGCCGAGACGGTGCGCGTCGTCTACGACCCGGCCGTCTGCGGCGAGGGCGGGGAGACCCTGCTCAAGACCTTCTGGGAGAACCACGACTCCACGCACCTGAACCGCCACGGCAACGACGTCGGCACCCAGTACCGCTCGGCGGTGTGGACGACGACGCCCGCCCAGCGCGAGGCGGCCGTGCGGATCCGCGAGGCCTTCCAGGGCGAGCTGACTCGCCTGGGCCTGGGCACCTGCGTGACCACCATTGAGGACGCCGACGACGCGCCGGCTCAGTTCGGCGGCCCCTACTACCTGGCCGAGGACTACCACCAGGCTTACCTGTACAAGAACCCCAGCGGCTACTGCAACCACGGCCCCAACGGGGTGACCTGCCCGGTCGGCATCACGGACCTTCCCGCCCAGACCGACATCCTGGCCCCCGGAGACGCGCTGGCCTGAGGGCGCCGCCCCAGCCATTGACGGGTCAATCACCAGCGTTCTCACACGTTGCGTTGAGATGCTGTCCCCCGGTCGCCGGCCAGCACTCCCGGCTGTGAGCGCCCACGACACCCAGACCTGTTTCCCTGCGCACCACAGGAGGCTCAACCCCGATGAGCAGCCAGCAGACGAGCACCCCGTTGGACCGGTCTCCAGCGGGGGCGGCCTCGCAGCCCCACTGGTCTGAGGACACAGACTTCCAGTGGCGCGCCGCGACCGAGCTGCTCATCGCCATGGGGGTCCCACGCTCTACCGCCCGCCTCACCGGCGACCTGCGCAGCTCTGTCGCGCACCTGGAGGAGGTCGACGCGCGCCTGCCCCGTGACGGCAAGCCCCTGCCGGAGGCCGACCGCCTCACCCGCAACAACGCCGTCGACGACGTCGCCCGGGCCATCCTGCCGCTGGCACACGCCACCCTGGAGCGGATCCGGGCAGAGGGGCTGCGCACCGAGGTCGTCGGCGTCGACTACGACGCCCTGTGCGACGCCGTCGAGCAGCTCGAGGCCACTTACCGCGCCGGCTGGTGGCGCGCGGCCGAGAGGGAGGGCGCCGACTTCTTCCTGCGCGAGGTCGAGGCCCTCAACCGTCTTAACGTCCCGTCGGTGCGGGCCAACTGGCGTGACGCCGGCAAGATCGCGGGCATCCTGCGCAAGATGCCCGTCTCGACGCTGCGGCGCGTGGCTCGCACAAGCAACCCCATGGCGCTGCGGCTCATGGTGCTGTTCAACCTCCAGGCCGGCTACCGCGACGGCAGCTTCGACAAGACCATCTCCATCCCCCGCCTCATCCACACCCGCACCAGCGAGTACCGCACCGAGTACCGGGCCGGCTCAGCCGCTTAGCGCGAGCCGCGCAGCCACCGCCAGCCCGCTCACTTCGACCAAAACTTCAAAATCGACGCGGCTCCGGGTCGTTTATGAAGATTCGGTCGAAGTGTGTGTGCGGCCGGCCAGCTCGAGCTTGCGGTAGCGGCTGACGGCCGCGGCGACGTCGACCATGCGGGGCCGCACGAGGAAGGCGGGCCGCTCGCGCTCGTCGGTCAGGGCGTCCAGGCCCTCCTCATCGAGCAGGGCCTCGAGGTCGTCCAGGCACTCGCGCAGTGGGGAGACCCCGTCGAAGCGTTGCTCCAGCAGGGCGCGCAGGGCGTAGGCGATGGCCTCGGCCTGACCCGGGTCGGTGACGCCTCCGACGTCGGAGATGTCGATGTCCTCCCGGTCCAGGACGAGGGTGGAGGTGCCGTGGGCGCGGGTGCGCACCGGCCCCCGGCGGGTGCGTGGCGGGGCAGGCTCGGGGACGCGCTGGCGCGGCTCGGCGAAGTCCTCCAGGCCGGTCAGGGGCCGGGGCTGGTCGGCCACGACCCGGCGGGCCTGCTCGGTGACGTCGCGCAGGTGGTAGGCGTCCATGAGCAGGACCCGGTCGGCCACGTCCAGGTAGTCCCCGGAGCCGCCCATCACCATGACCGTGGAGACGCCCCGCCGGCGGAACAGCGCGGTGATGCGGTCCACCAGGGGCGTGATGGGCTCGCGCTCGGCGGCCACGAGCTCGCGCATGCGCGAGTCGCGGATGAGCAGGTTCGTGGCGGAGGTGTCCTCGTCCAGGAGCAGCGTCGTGGCGCCGGCCTCGACGGCCTCGACGATGGAGGCGGCCTGGGAGGTGGATCCCGAGGCGTTGCGGGTGGTGAAGGAGGCGGTGTCGCGCCCGGCCGGCAGGTGGGAGATGAAGGGGGTCAGGTCGACGCCGGTCACGGCACGCCCGTCGGCGGCCCGCACCTTGACGGCGTCGGGGACCGTGGCGACGAGCTCGCGCCCGTCCCCGGGCACGTGCGGGTAGACGCCGCGCTCGATGGCGCTCAGCAGCGTGGACTTGCCGTGGTAGCCGCCTCCGACGATGACGTTGACGCCCGCCTCGATGACGGTGCCGCGCACCGTCCCGGCGTGCGGGAGCTCGACCGTGGCGGCCATGGACTCGGGGGCCTGGAGGGGAACGCCGCCGTCCAGGGGATCGTCGCTCACCCCGGAGCGGCGCGGCAGGACGGAGCCGTCGGCGAGGAAGGCCACCCAGCCGTTGCGGGCCACTGTCGCGGTCAGGGCCCGGTGGTCCTCGAGGGCGGCGACGTGGTGCACGAGCCGGTCACCCCGCTCACCGGTGAGGTCCATGGCCTCCTCCAGCTCGCGCACGAGGTCGCGCCCCACGATCCGGGAGGCCTCGTGGCCCTGGATGGAGCGGCCCTGGGCGGGCAGGGCCAGGCGGGCGCGGACCTCCAGCACCCAGCCGGTCCCCCCCCTCTTCTCGTCGGGGCGCAGGATGATGCTGGAGCGCTGCAGGATCTCCTGGCCCGGGGAAGCGATGGACAGCGCCGTGCCGCGGAAGCCCGCGTGCAGCTCGCGGGTGAGGAAGTCACCCACGGCCAGGCGGCGGTCTGCGTCGGCCAGCAGGTCGGCCTCGTCGAGCAGTTCTAGGCCGTGCAGGTCGGCGGGCACGTCCACGTGGATGCGCGTGGGCGGGGCGTAGGGGTCGGACTGGACGCGGTCGATGTGCAGGAACCAGCCGGCGGGCGCCCGGTAGCGTCCGACGATCGCCTTGTAGGCGGCGTAAGAGCGTCCGTCGAGGGCGTGGAGGTGGCCGACGAGGTCGGCCAGGAGGCCGTCGCGGGGCTCGTCGTCATAGACCCGGCGCGAGCGGCCGCGCTCGCCATCCCGGTAGCCACGGTCACCACCACGGCTGCCGCCGGAGCCGCCTCGGTAACCACGGTCTCCGCCCCGGCCGCCACCGGAGCCGCCTCGGTAGCCGCGGTCGCCATCCCGGTACCCGCGGCCCCCACCGCCGCCGGAGCCTCCCCGGTAGCCGCGGTCGCCGTATCCGCCCCCGTCGTCCCGGCGGGAACCGCCTCGCTCGCTGCGCTCAGTCATGGGGAAACCCTACCCACCCGCTATGCCACGCCCCGGTAGCCCCGGCACGAACGACGTCGCCGCCGGGGCACCCGCAGGTACCGCCGACGGCGACGTGACGGACTGGCGTCCTCCGGCTCAGCCGAACGACCGAGCTCGACGTCCTCAGCGCAGGGAGGCCAGGGCATCGGAGTGGGCGACGACGTCGCGCACCATGGCCGGGACCTCGGCGTCGTGGAATGCGGCCGGCGAGAAGGCGCCGTCGGCGAAGTCGGTGTTGAGCGACAGGAACACGTTGGAGGCCACGACGGTGGCACCCATGCCCTGGAGGATCTGCTGGAGGTGGCTGACGGCGCGGATGCCGACGCTGTAGGAGTAGCCGACCACGCCCACGCCCTTGTTGGCCACGGCGCCAGGCTGGAGGAAGTCGATGGCGTTCTTCAGGGCGCCGGGGATGGAGAAGTTGTACTCGGGGGTGACGAAGATCAGCGCGTCGAAGGACTTGAGGGTCTCATCGAAGGCGGCGCCGGCCGAGTCGCTGGGGACGGCCATGCGCGGGGGGATCTCTTCGGCGAACAGGGGCAGGTTGAAGGAGGCGATGTCGACGATCTCGGCCTCAACGCCCTCGATCTCGTTGGCCTGGTCGACCACCCACTGGGCGATGGTGCCACCCACGCGGTTGGGGCGGACGGAACCGACGACGACGGCAAGACGGGTCATGCTTTTCTCCTGGTCGAGATGAGCCGGGGCGGGGTCAGCGTCAGGCGAAGACTCCTATGGCGCACCCGGCCGCGACAATTGATTTACCAATAACCTTATGGGAATTCCGACAGAGAGAGCGACCCCTTATTGCATGATACCTGCCACAACGCAGCCCACCCGTCCCCGCTTTTCCGGTGAGGGCGGACGGCGCCGCGAACTCGTCACGGATTATCGGGCCAGGAAGAAGCGAAAGGCGGGGTCGGCGGTCTCCTCGTTATAGGAGTAGCCGAGGCGGTCCATGTGCTCGGTCAACTCGACGTCGTCGGGCCCAGCCGCGAAGGCGCACAGGATGCGGCCGTAGTCGGCGCCGTCGGTGCGGTAGTGGAACAGGGTGATGTTCCAGCGGGTCCCCAGCACCTGAAGGAAGTGGACCAGCGCCCCGGGCGACTCGGGGAAGAGGAAGGAGAAGAGGCGCTCGGGCACGCCCGGGGTGGCGCGCCCGCCGATCATGGAGCGCACGTGGACCTTGGCGAGCTCGTCGTCGGTGAGGTCGATGACCTCGTAGCCGGCCTCCTCCAGGTCCGCCACGATCTCGGCGCGCTCCTGGCTGCGGGCGGTGCGCACGCCCACGAAGATGCGGGCGGGGTCGGTGGCGGCGCGGGCCGCGGAGAGGCGGTAGTTGAACTCGGTGACCGAGCGGGCCCCCAGGACCGAGGCGAAGCGCAGGAAGGAGCCCTGCTCCTCGGGGATGGTGACCCCGAGGATGGCCTCGCGCTGCTCACCGATCTCGCTGCGCTCGGAGATGTAGCGCAGCTGGTGGAAGTTGAGGTTGGCGCCGGACAGGACGAAGGAGAGGCGCTCGCCGGACAGGTGGTGCTCGGCGACGTAGCGCTTGAGCCCCGCCAGGGCCAGGGCGCCGGAGGGCTCGGAGATGGCGCGCACGTCGTCGAAGATGTCGCGCACGGCGGCGGAGGTCTCGTCGGAGGAGACGGTGACGACGTCGTCGAGCAGGGCCCGGCACATGCGGAAGGTCTCCTCGCCGATGCGGCGCACGGCCACCCCTTCGGCGAACAGTCCCACGTGGTGCAGGGTGATGGGCTCCCCGCCCAGCAGGGCCGCCTTGAGGCAGGCCGACTCCTCGTGCTCGACGCCGATGACCTTGATCCCGGGCATGAGCTGCTTGATGAGGACGGCGACACCGGCGGCCAGCCCGCCGCCGCCCACGGGCACGAAGACGCGGTCGAGGTGGGCGTCCTGCTGGATGAGCTCCAGGCCGATGGTGCCCTGGCCGGCGATGACGCGGGGGTCGTCGAAGGGGGCGATGTAGGACAGGCCCTCGACCTCGGCCAGGCGGGTGGCCTCGGCCTTGGCGGCGTCGAAGTTGTCCCCGTGGAGGCGGACCTCGCCGCCCAGGGCGCGAACGGCGTCGACCTTGATCTGGGGGGTGACGGTGGGCATGACGATGATGGCGCTCATCCCCAGCAGGGCGGCGGAGCGGGCCACGCCCTGGGCGTGGTTGCCGGCCGAGGCGGTGACGACGCCGCGCTCGCGCTCGGCCTGACTCAGGGAGCGCATGGCGTTGTAGGCGCCGCGGATCTTGAAGGAGTGGACGGTCTGGAGGTCCTCGCGCTTGACCTCGACGGTGTTGCCCAGGCGGGCCGACAGGGCAGGCATCTCCTGCAGGGGCGTGTGCTCGGCCGCCTCGTAGACGGGGGCCTTGAGGATCTCCCGCAGGTAGCGGGCGCTGTCCCAGGCCGGGGTTCCGTTGCTGCTGACGCTGTCGAGCTCATTCACGAGTGACAGCGTAACGGGCGGGCCGCCGATCACGATGAAGGGCTCGGAATGTCCAAATCGGTGACAAAGGAGCCTGCGGCTCGATCAGGCCGCTGATGGAACCGCGGAATCATGCGGTTCTTGTCTGACGCCTTGGACCTGTTTCAGGTCTTTGTCACCGATTTGGACATTCTCAGGCTGACCGCCTCACGAACTGGCTCGGTGAAACCGCCAGGCAGCCTTGCTCAGCCCACCGACGCGCCCGGGGCGCCAAGATCCGCTGAGCACGGCTGGACACAGAGCCGGAAGGAGGCTCTCACCAGCACTGGCAACCAGCACCTCCCACTCCTGCCTATAGCTGGAAACACTCACGCCTATGTGTGTCCGCAGAGCGAGCAGGTCATCAGTTCACCGGAGCCGGCGGGAATAATTCGGGCGTACCGCAAGGTTGGTATGCACACCCTACGGAAAGGAGCCGCCATGTCGCTCCAGCTCTTCGAGCTCGTCCCCACCGCCCCGTCGCGCGAGGCCGCTGAGGCCCTCATCGCCCAGGTCTCCCAGGCCGTTGAGGCCGCCGGCGCCTCCGTCCTGGAGTCACAGGTCACCGCCAGCCACGAACGCATCTTCACCATCGTCGAGCTCGCCTCCGACGACGTCGCCGGCCTGACCGAAGCCGTCCGGTCCGCTGCGGCCGACGCCGAGGTCACCGGCCCCGACGAGGTCCGCCTCGTGGGCGCCGACCTGGAGGACGTACGCGCCCTGGCCCGCAAGGCCGACTACCTCGTGGAGTGGGACATCCCCGAGGAGATCTCCATGGAGACCTACCTGGCGCGCAAGAAGGCCAACTCCCCCAAGTACGCCCAGGTGCCGGAGGTGAGCTTCCTGCGCACCTACGTGCGTGAGGACACGGTCAAGTGCCTGTGCTTCTACGACGCCCCCGACGAGGAGGCCGTGGTGCGCGCCCGTGAGGCCGTCTCCACCCCGATCGACCGCCTCCACGCCCTGGAGGGCTGAGGTCCCGATCCGTCGACGAGGCGGGCGCCACCCCCATTGCGCGGTTGGCGCCCGCCTCATTGTCTGTGCCCGACGGCGCAGCCCCTCGCGGCTGGCCTGGGCCGGGCCGGAGCCGGAACGCTGCCGCGAGGACTCAGCGGCTCCTGCGGTCTCTGCGGTCTTATCGCCGCATGCTGCGGGAGGCGGCCACCGACGTCATCGACAGGACCACGAGGGCGGCGGCGGGCGTGGCCACGGCCCAGGGGGCCCGCTCGATGTAGGGCAGCGCGTCGGACAGGACCAGCCCCCACTCCGGTGCGGGGCTCTGGGCGCCCAGGCCGAGGAACCCCAGGGCCGCCAGGGCCAAGGCCTTGCCGGGCAGCCTCAGGGCCGCGTGGCGCGCCAGCGGGCCGACGACGGCGGGCAGGACCCGGGTCAGGGTGATCCGCACGCGCCCCTCCCCCAGGACCGGGGCGAGCAGGACGTCGGGGCGCTGCCGGTTCTCGGCGACGAGCCCGGCGGCGTGGGAGGCCAGAGGCGCCCAGCCGACACCGGCCACGGCGATGGCGGCACCCGTGGCACTGGGCCCGGAGACCCCGGCGACGATGAGCCCGGCCAGGACCGGCGGGGCGGCGTTGGCGACCTCAATGAACCCCGTGGCCGCCCGCGGCGCCAGCCCCACCAGCATGGCGATGACGAAGCAGACCACAGTGACGATGACGGCGCCACTCACGGTGGACACGGCCCCGTGAGCCACCCGCGCCAGCACGTCGCGCCCCAGCGAGTCGGCGCCCAGCGGGAGGGCGGCGCTGGGAGCTGCGAGCTTGTCCGCGACGACGGCGTAGGGGTCGCGCCGAATCCCGACGGCCACCATGAGGGCCAGCAGGGCGGCGCCGCTAACGGCGATGACGCGGGCGGCCCGCCCCGGGTGCTCCACCGGGGGCGGGGCCGTCAGCCCGCCCGCCCCGGCGGCCCGCCCCATGAGGAGGCGTCGGGCCGCCCCGGCGATGACGCCGGCGGCCAGCGCCAGGGCGAGCAGCAGCAGGATCTGGGCCTGGAGCGCGGGCACGTCCTGGGCGGAGGCGGCGTCCAGGAGCTCGCGGCCCAGCCCGGGGACGGCGAAGATCTTCTCCACGGCGACCGCTCCCCCGGTCAGGGCGACGACGACGAGCGCCACCTGCCCGGTCAGTGGCACCAGGGCCCGCCGCAGGACGGCCGCGGCCAGGGTCCACCCGCGGATGCCGGCGGTGGACCAGGTGGCCACCCAACGTTCGGAGAAGGTGGCGGTGACGGCGTCGGAGACGAGTCCGCCGAGGTAGCCGCCGGTGGGCAGGCCCAGGCTGAGGGCCGGCATGATGACCTTCTCGGGGCTGCCCCACCCGAAGGGCGGCAGGATCCTGAGGTAGACGGCCAGGACGAGCATGAGGATCGGGGCCAGGACGTACTCGGGCAGGGAGATGAGGACCGCGGAGGCAGCACCGCCGCGGGGCCGGGGGCGTCCTCGCAACCCGTCTCGTAGGGCGGGCAGCACCAGGGCGGCGGCCACAATGACTCCGACGCCGAGCGCGGCGGCCATGAGGCTCAGGGAGACCCCGAAGGCGTCCACGGCGTCCGGGCCGACGTCGGCCCCCGAGACCCAGGAGCGGCCCAGGTCGCCGCGGACCACCCCGGCCAGCCAGTGCCCGATGACGCGGAGGGGGCCGCCGTCGATCCCGATGCTCCTGCGGATGGAGTCCAGGACCTCCGGCGTGGGTTCCCGGTCGGAGGAAGTGGCGCGCAGGATCGTCAGGGCAGGGTCCTTGCCCGAGAGCCACGGCAGCACGCCCACCAAACCCACGAGGCAGGCCAGGGCGAGCAGGCGTGAGACGGCGGTGACGAGGTCGCCCGTGCGCAGGCGCCCGGCGGCCCGGGTGAGCACGCCGTTCACTTCTTCACGGTCGTGGCCGAGGTGATGAGGACGCGCTCGTCCGGGTCGCGCTGGGCGCCGGTGACCCCGGCGGCCTCGCCCTGGATGACGCGCTCGTGGGCGAGCGGGATGGCGGCGCCGGTCACGAGGATGGCCTGCTCGGCGGCCATGATGGCCTTGCGGCGCTCGTCGCCGGGCTGCGTGGCGGCGGCCTTGGAGATGGCGGCGTCGACCTTCTCATCGTGCAGGCCGCTCATGGAGTAGGAGCCGGAGGAGGAGAAGTCGGCGGTCATGTAGGCGACGGCATCGCCGGAGTCCTGGACGGTGGAGCGCGACACGAGGACGGCGTGGAACTTTCCGGCCAGGGCCTCGGACTCGATCTGGTTGTACTCGCGCACGTCCTGGGTGACCTTGAAACCGGCGGCCTCGAGCTGCTGGGCCAGGAGGGGGACCATCTCACCGAGCTCGGGGCGGTCGGTGTAGGAGGCCAGGGTGATGGCGGTGCCGGCGGGGACGGTCCCGGCGGCGGTGGCGCCGGGGACTTTGCCGGTGGCGGCCGCGCCCGAGGCTCCGGGGTAGGTCTCCTTCTTCCAGGCGCGCAGCTCGGCGGCCCAGGGTACGGCCGGCCCCAGGAGTCCGACGGGAGAGTCGGCGTGGCCCTCGAAGACGGTCTTGATGAGGGCGGCGGGGTCGACGGCGTTGCGGGCGGCGGCGCGCAGGGCGGGGTCGGCGAAGGGACCGGAGCGGGTGTTGAGGTAGAGAGTGGAGGTGCGCGGGGTGGACACCTCGTGGAGGAGGTTCTTATCGATGTTGCCAGCCTGCGCGACGGGGACGGCCTCGACGATGTCGGCGGTGTCGGTGCGCAGGGCGTTGGCGCGGGCGGCGCCGTCGGGCACATAGGTGACGTCGATGCCGGGGACGGTGGCCTTCGTGCCCCAGTACGTGTCGTTGCGTTCCAGGGTGGCGCCGGAGGAGCCGTTGGCCTGCTTGAGGATGAAGGCGCCGGTGCCGTGGCCGACAGGGTCGATGGCGCCGTCGGAGGAGCCGGGGTAGGCGGCCGGGGACAGAATGACGAGCTGGGGGCTGGACAGACGCTGCGGCATGAGGGGGTCGGGGGCCGCGGTGGTCACGAGGAGGTCCTTGCCGTCGGCCTTCGCGGTGAGCTTGACTCCGTCCAGGACGCGTGGCGGCTTGGCGGCGGTGGCGGCGAAGGTGAGGGCGGCGGCCGCGTTCTCGGCGCTCAGGGCGGTGCCGTCGTGGAAGGTGACGCCCTCGCGCAGGGTGAGGCGCCAGGTGGTCTCGCCCTCACGCTTCCAGGAGGTGGCGAGCAGCTCCTGGGCGTCGCCGTCGGCGTTGAGCGTGGTGAGGCTCTCGGCGCAGGACCAGCGGACGAGCTTGGAGCCGTCGTTGGTGAGCGGGTTGAGCTTGCTCTCGGGGGCGTGGAACATGGCCAGGCGGATGCGGCCGTCGCCCGAGGAGCTGCGTGAGCAGGAGGCGATGGCGGCGGCGCCGGCGCCGATGCCGAGGGCGGCGAGGACCTGGCGGCGGGTGACGGCGGGGGCGGGCGTGGACATGGATGCTCCTTTGGGCCTGGGTCGGGGTGTCATCGGTCGGGGATGTCGTCAGTCGGTGGCAGCGGTCGGCAGGGTGGGGACGGCGTCGTGCAGGGCGCGGGTGGCCGGGTGAGTGGGACGCGTGAGGAGGCGGCGCATGGGGGCGTCCTCGACGATGGCGCCGCCGTCCATGACCAGGGCCCGCTGGCAGACGCGGGCGACGGCGGCCAGGTCGTGCGACACCACCAGCAGGGCTGGGGCGGGCCGGGCGCCGGAAGCAGCCGGGGCGGGCCGGGCGCCGGAAGCAGCCGGGGCGGGCTCAGCCTCACCACTCGCGCCGGCCTTGGCGTCGGGGTCGGCCTCGCTTGTGCCGGCTTCGGGGTCGGCCTCGATGACGGCGAGCAGGTCGAGGGTCTGGCGGCGCAGGGCGGGGTCGAGCCCGGAGACCGGCTCGTCGAGCAGGAGGTAGCGCGGGGCCAGGGCCAGGGCCCGGGCGATGGAGACTCGCTGCGCCTGGCCGCCGGAGATCTCGTGGGGCCGGCTCTCCCAGATTTCGCGGCGAATGTCGAGCCTCTCCAGCACCTGCCGAGCCCGTGCATCGGCGTCATCGCGATGACGCACTGCCCCCAAGGTACGCAGCGGGGTGCTCACCTGCGCCAGCACCGAGCGGCGCGGGTGGAGGGTGGCGGCGGCGTCCTGGGGCACGTACTGCACCGCCCGTCGGAAGGCCCGCAGCGCTCGGGCGCCGCCTCGGCGCACGAGCTCGCCGTCGAGCAGGATCTCGCCGGCGTCTTCCGGTCCCGGGGAGTCGAGCAGCAGCAGGGCGCGCAGCAGCGTCGTCTTGCCGCATCCCGAGCGTCCGATGAGGGCCACGTTCTCCCCCGGCTCCAGGCGCAGGTCCACGCCGTGCAGCACCTCGCGCCACTCGCCGCCCGCCCCCGGGTGGGAGCGCCTCAGGCCATGGGTCTCAAATCCGCTCATGCGGCGGCTCCCGCTGCGGCCAGGGCCCCGTCGATGGTCTCCTCGGCGCTGGCCTCGCACATGGCGGCCGTGACCGGGTGCTCGGGGCGGGTCAGGACGGAGCGGGTGTCCCCCGACTCGATGATGGCGCCGTCGTGGAGGACGGCGATGTTCTCGCAGGTGGCGGCAGCGGGCAGGTCGTGGGTGATGAGGAGCAGGGCGGGGGCCTCGGGCAGGCTGGTCAGGGAGGTCAGGAGCCTGAGGATCTCGGCTCGAGCGACGACGTCGAGGGCGGTGGTGGGCTCGTCGGCGATGATGAGGACGGGTTCGGCGGCCAGAGCCAGGGCCAGGCTGATGCGTTGGCGCTGGCCTCCGGAGAGGCGCCCGGGGACACGGTCGGCGAAGGACTCGTCGAGCCCGACGGCGTAGAGGTAGTCGGAGGCGCGCTGGCGGGCCTCGTCCCGGGTGCGTCCGGCGGCCTGGGAGGCCAGGGCGATCTGGCGGCCGACCGCGATGAGCGGGTGCAGGGCGGTGGAGTGGTCCTGTGCGACCAGCGCGATGCGGCTGCCCCGGGGGCGGCGGGCGGCGGGCAGCCCCAGCAGGTTGACACTGCTGGCCTCGCCTCCTGGGGCGGAGCTCGCGCGCGGGTCGCTGCCTGCGTCGGCGTCATCGGGCTCAACGGTCAGGGAGCCGGCGACCTCCAGCGAGGCCGGGAGGGTGCCCGCGAGCGCGGCGCAGGTGAGGGACTTGCCCGCTCCGGAGGCGCCGACCAGGGCGGTCCGGCTTGCGGGGGCGAGGCGGAGGGAGACGCCGTTGACCAGCGTCGTGCCGCACGAGCGCACCACCAGCGATCTGAGAACGATTGTCATATGCAAACCCTAGGCGCGAGTGACAGCGATCTTCAATTATGCAGTTGGTCAACCCGGGCCGGCCCCTCCGGCCCTGTCGGGCTACTTGATCCCGAGGCGCTTGAGGTCGCGCACGGCGCCCAGGTCGGCGCTGGTGGCGAGCATCGCGTAGGCGCGCAGCGCCGCGGAGACCTTGCGGGGGCGGTCCACGTGCGGGGTCCAGGCGGCCTCGCCGCGGGCCTCCTCCTCGACGCGGCGGCGCTCGATCTCCTCATCGCTCAGGCGCACGGAGATGGCGCGGCGCGGGATGTCGATGTCGATGATGTCGCCGCTGCGCACCAGGCCGATGAGCCCGCCGGCCGCGGCCTCCGGGGAGACGTGGCCGATGCTCAGCCCGGAGGTGCCCCCGGAGAAGCGCCCGTCGGTGAGCAGGGCACACTCCTTGCCCAGGTGCATGGACTTGATGTAGGTGGTCGGGTAGAGCATCTCCTGCATGCCGGGGCCGCCGCGAGGTCCCTCGTGGCTGATGATGACGACGTCGCCGGCCTTCACCTGCTTGCCGAGGATCCCGGCCACGGCGTCCTCCTGGGACTCGAAGACGACGGCGGGCCCGGAGAAGGTCAGGATCGACTCGTCCACGCCGGCGGTCTTGACGATGCATCCCTTCTCGGCGATGTTGCCGAAGAGGACGGCCAGGCCGCCGTCGGCGGAGTAGGCGTGCTCGATGTCGCGGATGCAGCCGGCGGCGCGGTCGGTGTCGAGGGACTCCCAGCGGGAGGCCTGGGAGAACATCTCGGTGGTGCGCACACCGGCGGGGGCGGCGAGGTAGCCGGTGCGGATCTCCTCGCTGACCTGGGAGCCGGGGACGCCGTCGGGACCGGGGCGGGCGATGTCGTAGGCGGCGAGCTCCTCGCCCAGGGTGGTGCGCAGAACGTTGGGGGTGGTGGTTTCCAGCAGCCCACCGCGGTCGAGCTCGCCGAAGATGCCGAGGATGCCGCCGGCGCGGTGGACGTCCTCGATGTGGTAGAGGTGCGTTGACGGCGCGACCTTGACCAGGTGGGGGACCTTGCGCGAGAGGCGGTCGATGTCGGCCATGGTGAAGTCGACCTCGGCCTCCTGGGCGGCGGCCAGCAGGTGCAGGACGGTGTTGGTGGAGCCGCCCATGGCGATGTCCAGGCTCATGGCGTTCTCGAAGGCGGCCTTGGTGGCGATGGAGCGCGGCAGGACGGAGGCGTCGTCGTGCTCGTAGTAGGCCCGGGTGATCTCGACGATCTGGTGGCCGACGCGCTTGAAGAGCTCGCCGCGGTCGGCGTGGGTGGCCAGTAGGGTGCCGTTCATGGGCAGGGCCAGGCCAAGGGCCTCGGTGAGGCAGTTCATGGAGTTGGCGGTGAACATGCCCGAGCAGGAGCCGCAGGTGGGGCAGGCCAGGCGTTCGATGGCGTTGATGGTCTCGTCGGTGACGGTGGGGTCGGCGGCGTCCATCATGGCGTCGATGAGGTCGAGCTTGCGGGTGGTGCCGTCGGCGGCGGTCATCTTGCCCGACTCCATGGGACCGCCGGAGATGAAGATGGTCGGGATGTTGAGGCGCATGGCGGCCATGAGCATGCCGGGGGTGATCTTGTCGCAGTTGGAGATGCATACGAGGGCGTCGGCGCAGTGGGCACTGACCATGTACTCCACGGAGTCGGCGATGAGGTCGCGGCTGGGCAGGGAGTAGAGCATGCCGTCGTGGCCCATGGCGATGCCGTCGTCGACGGCGATGGTGTTGAACTCCTTGGCCAGGCCGCCGGCGGCCTCGATCTCGGTGGCCACGAGGCGCCCGACGTCGCGCAGGCCCACGTGCCCGGGGACGAACTGGGTGAAGGAGTTCGCGATGGCGATGATCGGTTTGCCGAAGTCGGAGTCCTTGACGCCGGTGGCACGCCACAGTGCACGGGCGCCCGCCATGTTGCGGCCGTGGGTGGAGGTGGCGCTGCGGTACTGCGGCATGAGTGGCTCCTTCTTGGGCAGACGGACTGGAACGGCGTCGCTAGGAGCCGGCCTCAGGGGGATGGCCAGCGCTTCACGACGCCGTGTTGCCATAGCGTAGCCCTCGTTGGCTCCCGGCGCCGCTCCGCTTCCTGTCCCTGAGACGCGCTGAGACGCACCAAGGCCGCCCCGGCGCGGTCGCGGGCCGTCGTCCCGCGTCTCCGGAGGGCCGCCCTCACCGCCGCGATTTGCGGAACAGCGGGCTTGCGTCATCGGCCGCGGTGACGGCGCTTGGCCCGCTGACGACGTCGAGCCCAGTCCTCATCCGCCTTCTGGCGACGACGTCGACTCCGGTCACGGGAGGCACGGGCCTCGGTCTCCTCACGGGCGGCGGCCAGGGCGGCCTGCGCGGCGGTGGATGGGCGCGTCCGGGCCGCCTCCTTGGCGGCCTGCCGGGCAACGCGCTTGGGGTTGGGGCGACGAGCCGACGATGAGCCCGCCGGCCGGGAGGCCGGCACCGCAGGAGACTCTGCGGCGCGGTCAATGAGCTCACCGCTGCGGGCCAGGAGGAAGTCGTAGAGCTCGACGTCGGTGGGCTCGGCCCCGAAGACGTGCCGCGCAGCTCGCACAGCGCCTACCTGATCATTCGAGTCAGCTCCACGACAGCGTTCGTGAAGCTCAAGAACACCGACCCAGAAGCGGCCATCGAAGTAGAGAGTGAACTGGGCCGAGATACTGGCGGGGACGCGGGCCCGGCTGTCCGAGGCGGGCATGTGCGACATGGGGAGGGCTCCTTCGGGTGCGAGTGATCGCACCCGGCGCAGCAGGAGTCCCCGTGACACCCGATAAGCGGCGTCCCCGGGGTGACGAACGCCTGGTTGTCGCTCGCCCACGACAAGGTCTGGGCGGATCCGGGGCCTGCGGCCCCGACGGCGTCATCCGGACTTCCTCCGGACCGTGCAGTTCGTGCTACCGGGTGTGGCGCGAGCGCGCCGCCCCCAGGTTATCGCAGCGATCGCAGCCCCGGGGCACCGTATACCGAGGCGCGTTCGCACTGTAGGGCGCCAGGTCGTATCTTGGGGTGCTGTGCTGGCTTCTCACTTGTGAGACAACGAGTGTCATGACTTCTGAGACACTCACTCAGACAAGATTCCGGGATGGTGCTGGTCGTCCTGGGGGCGACGATGAGCCGAGGGAAGAGGCCTGACGGGTCCTGGCAGGTCGCTGGTGTCCACAGCGCTGACATCACAGACGCACCGGCGCCGCACGCCGAAGAAGAACCGCAGGATTCCAACGATCTGCGCCGGGCGTGTCGACGTCGGGTTTGTTCATGTCAGCGCTGTGGACACCGGGCCGCGCGGGAGTGAGTCCGGGGTTCTTGGTGGTAGAGCCCGGCGCCGTCGCGGTGTGGAACCACCGCCACAGCTGCCTCCGACCCTGCGTCGTCTGCCGCGCCCAGCCCCCGCCACCTGGGTCCCATCACACGTCACCAACGTCATGACCTCAAACATCGAGCTCTATCCGGCGCCCGCGCGAAGGCCCG
>NZ_MSKS01000025.1:95348-139695 GCF_001937445.1 Actinomyces oris
ACGGGTTGTGCGTACTGCACAAAAGCCCCACCCACCCGAAGTACCCCCACCCCTCCTCCAGCAGCACCCCACCCTCGTGCAGTACATCCAGACGACGCCAGCAGCCACCACAGTCACCGGGCCGGCCCCCTCCGACAAGGCGAGCAACAACTCTCACGCCTCGGAAACCCGCCGCACCGGTGTCTTGAGATGCCAAGACATCCGAAACTCCCAGAAGTCATGAGACAACACAGGGGTTCAGGGTACGAACCGGAGACCTACCCTGCGTTCGCACGGTCGGTGGCTCGGTGAGCCCGGCTCATATGACGCCGAGGATCTCCGTGACGAAGACGAGGGTGTCGCCGCCGCGGATACCGGCCTGCGGGACGCCGCGGTCGCCGTAGCCCAGCTCGGAGGGGATGGACAGCAGCAGGCGCGAGCCCACGCGCTGGCCCACGAGGGCGTCGTCCCAGCCGCGGATGACCATGCCGACGCCGACCTGGAAGTTCAGTGGTTGGCCGCGGTCGTAGGAGTTGTCGAAGACGTTGCCGCCCCAGATCTGGCCCAGGTAGTTGGCCACGATCGTGTCGCCGGCCTCGACCACCTGGCCGTCGCCGGCGTCGAGCACCTGGACCTGGAGCCCCTCGGGGGCCTCGGTCCCGGGGAAGGTGAGCGTGGGCTTGGTACCCTTGGCGCCCTCGACGGAGGGCATGTTGGTGTTGATCATGCGGCGAGCCTACGTGAGGCCCCCGGTTCGACGCCGCAGCGGGCCTCGGCCCAGCGCGAACCCAGCGAGCGGGTCAGGCAGTGGCAGGCACGGGAACAGGCCCGAAGCCACCGAGTACACGGCTGGGGCCGGAACGCATCAGATGCGTCCCGGCCCCAGCCGAGGTGGTGGCGTCGGGCCGGATCGGACGCACCGATCCCCCGACCCCGCGCCGTGAGCTCAGTCGCGGAAGTAGCTCAGCAGGCGCAGGAACTCCACGTAGAGCCACACGAGAGTGACGACCAGGCCGAAGGCCCCCGCCCAGGCGTAGCGCTGGGGCAGCCCGTTGCGGACCCCGTTCCCGATGGACTCGAAGTCGATCGCCAGGAAGAAGGAGGCCAGGATGACCGCGAGGATTCCCAGCGGGACACCCAGTGGGACACCCATGATGGTCAGGGAGCGCAGGCCCCAGGCGCCGGTGGTCAGGCCGGTCACCATGAGGAAGAAGTTGATGAGGCTGAAGATCATGTAGCCGAAGGTGGCCACGACCACTACTCGACGGAACCTTCCCTGGACCCGGAAGCCGCCGTAGGAGTAGGCCGCGAGCATGGCCCCGAAGGTGGCCAGCGTCGCGAGCACGGCCTGGACGACGATGCCCTCGTAGAGGGTCTCCATGACGCCGGAGATGCTGCCCAGCAGCAGTCCCTCGAAGGTCGCGTAGGCCAGGATGAGAGCCGGCGAGGGCTCCCGCTTGAAGCTGTTGACCAGGCCCAGGACGAGGCTGCCGATGGCACCGGCGAACATCGCCATGACACCCAGACCACGAGTCGCCTCATTGGTCACCAGGCTCCAGGACAGGGCGCCGGTGGCCAGGATGACGGCGAACATGCCGGCGGTGCGGATGATGACGTCGTCGTAGGTCATGCGGCGCATGTCCGCGTTGGTGGCCGACGGCGCCTGGTACTGGGCCTCCAGACCGGCCATCTGCTCGGGGGTCACCTGGCCGTATCCGGCCGTCTGCTGACCGTACTGGTTGCCATACGGGTTGGCGCTCTGCCCGTACTGCTGGCCGTAGCCGGCGGCCTGCTGACCGTACTGGCTGGCCTGGTAGCCGGGCATCGTGGGGTAGCCGTTGGACGTCTGAGCCGGGGCGGTCCCGGGAGCCTGGCCGCCGGCCTTGAAGGCGGTGCTTCGGCTGAAGAAGGGGTTGGACATGTTCCTCTCATCCTCTCTGAGGGGGCTGGGACCGTCGGCCCGGAGAGGCCGTCGCTCGCAGTCCGGTCCGGCCGGAAAGGGCCGGCACCGAAAACTGCGCACATTATGCGCAGCCCCCGCACGGTCAGGGGAACCCATTTCCCTCACAACGTAGCCCTCAGGGAAGAGGTCCCCACTCGCGCACCGAGCTCCGTCGCCTCCTCGGCGACCTCCGCCGGCTCGCATCGACTAATCGGTTCTCATCCTCCAGGAGGACCCTCCTCCCCCTGGCGGACCCGCCCCGACAGGCCCCGGGTTCGTCACCTCGGCCGATTCGTCGACGCCGGCGCGCTCCTAGGCTGAAGCCATCTGGTTGCTCCTTGGGACAAGCCCCTGGAAGAACCACGGCGAACCACCCACCCCCTGGCCAGCGGCCCACGTCGAAGAGAGAACATCATGATCGAGGCAGTCAATCTCACCAAGCGTTATGGCAAGAAAACGGCGGTGGACAACATCTCCTTCACCGTCGAGCCCGGCACCGTCACCGGCTTCCTGGGCCCCAACGGGGCGGGCAAGTCCACCACGATGCGCATGATCATGGGCCTGGACAAGCCCACCAGCGGCAAGGTCACGATCAACGGGCGCCCCTACCGGCAGCTGTCGGCCCCCCTGTGCGAGGTCGGAGCCCTGCTGGACGCCAAGGGCCTGCACGGCTCGCGCAGCGCCCGCAACCACCTGCGCCAGCTGGCCGCCTCTAACGGCATCCCCGCCAAGCGGGTCGACGAGGTCCTGGACATCACCGGCCTGACCCCGGTGGCCAAGAAGCGCGTCAAGGGCTTCTCCCTGGGCATGGGCCAACGCCTGGGCATCGCAGCGGCCCTGCTGGGCGACCCCGGTGTGCTCCTGTTCGACGAGCCCGTCAACGGCCTGGACCCCGAGGGCGTCAAGTGGGTGCGTGAGACCTGCCGCCGCCTGGCCGGCGAGGGCCGCACCGTGTTCATCTCCTCCCACCTCATGAGCGAGATGGCCCAGACCGCCGACCACCTCCTGGTCATCGGCCGCGGCCGGATCCTCACGGCCGGCCCGGTCGACGACGTCATCGCCTCGGCCACCACCGACCGGGTGCGCGTGGCCTCCCCTCAGGCCACCCAGCTCGCCGAGCTGATGGCCTCCCGCAACCTGGCCGCCCGGCCCGTGGCCCCCAACGTCCTGGAGACCACCGCGACCACCGCCGCCACCATCGGCGAGCTGGCCGCCCAGGGCGGCATCGTTCTGCACGAGCTCACCACCATCCGTGCCAGCCTCGAAGAGGCCTACATGACTCTGACCAGCGACTCCGTGGAGTACCGCACCGACCCCGCCTCCCAGCCCCAGATGCAGCAGGCCCAGATGCGCCAGGCCGTGCCGCAGGGCTCCGCCCGGGGCTGAGGCCCGCGCCCCAGCGCGCCGCGCCCGCCATCGACCGCTCCATCCGTCTCACCACAGAAGGTCCAGCCAAGCCATGAGTACCCACACCCCAGTACATGTCTCTGCCGCCCCCGCAGGCCCCGCACCGGTGCGCACCGCCGTCGGGACCGCCCCCGCAGACCCCGCACCGCGCCCAGCCGGACCACGCATCCAGAGCCGCCAGACCATCCTGCGCTCCGTGCGCGCGGAGTGGATCAAGTTCTGGTCCCTGCGCTCGACCTGGATCACCTCCTTCATCGCCATCGCCCTGACCGTTCTGTTCGGCGCCGGCCTCACCGCCGCCTCGGGACAGTCCGAGCAGTACCAGGACATGGCCAAGGACCTCATCACTCAAGGCCTGGCATTCGGGCAGATCGTGGTCGCAGTCCTGGGAGCCCTCATCATCACCGGTGAGTACTCCTCCGGTCAGATCCGGTCCTCCCTGGCCGCCGTCCCCAAGCGCGGGCAGCTCCTGGCATCGAAGGCAGTGGTTCTGGCCATCGTCTCCTTCCTCCTGGGAAGCCTGTCCGTCTTCCTGTCCTGGGCGATCTCCAAGCCCTTCATCGGCGAGCACGCCGGCTCTCTCACCGACTCGCACTACGCCGGTTATATCTGGGGCTCGGGCCTGGTCTTCGCCGTCATCGCCCTCATGGCTCTGGGGCTCGGCTTCCTGCTGCGCTCCACCGCCGGCGCCATCACCGTGATCGTCTCCCTCCTGTTCGTCGTCGCCGTCCCCCTCCAGCTCGCAGCCAACAAGTGGGACTGGATCTACAAAATCATCGGCTGCCTGCCCAGTACTGTCTCCGAGGCCGTCTCCGACCCGTTCCAGCGCACCACCGAGTGGGGCGGGCAGGGCGCTCAGTTCCTCACTCACGGCCAGGCCATCGCGGTCTTCACCGCCTGGGCGCTCATCCCACTCATCGCAGCCTGGTTCGTCTTCTCCCGGCGCGACGCCTGAGCGGGCGACTCCCCCACCGTCAGCCGGAGGCGAGCCCATGTCAGCCCCCGCGCCCCTGACCGACCCCGCACTTCTGCGGAGCCTCATCCGCTCCCTACCCGCGACGCCCTCCCCCGGTCCGGCGACCCCCGCCTCCGACAGGCACGGGAAGAACCCCCATCGTCGGAAGCGGGTCCCTCAGCCGCACAAGTCGACGTCAATCATGACCCCCTGGAACGACACACTGAGTCCTATGTCCAGCCAGCTGCCGCCCCCTCAGTCCGGCCGTAACGGCGCCACCATGCCCAACGAGGACGACCTGGAGCTCCCGCCCGAGCCACGGGGCCTGCTGCGCACGATCAGGCAGTGGTACTACCGTCATCCGACGATCATCGACATCTCCATCGCTGCCGGCGTCGTCACATACGCCTTCTTCACGGGTGTCACGTTTTTTCTGCGGCCCAGCAGCCCGGTGAAGACCTATCCCCTCCTGCCCCTGACGTTGACCGCGATCGCACTGCTGGGGATAGCGCTGGCACTTCGCCGACGCGCCCCTGTGTGGAGCTGGGCCGCCATCCTCCTCATCCCGGAGGTCTACCAGTTCGCGATCCTGCGGGTCTTCCATCTCACGCTGGAGCAGCTGCTGTACGCGACCATCGGCGTCAGCGGCATGGGGCTGATATCACTCCCCTTCGCCCTGGGCGCCGTCGCCTCGCACCGCAGGCCGGCCACCGCATGGACCGCGGGGGGCATCTCCCTGGTGGTTCTCATGCTGGACCTCAGCCTGACAACTCCCGGTCTGTCGGTTGGGGAGCTCCTGCGCACCACCGTCATGCTCGTTCTCCTCGTCCTGATCGGCATCCTGATCGGTTTCAATACCCGCTCCGCCCGCCTGCGGCTCAAGGCCATGGAGCTCCGCACGGCCCGGATGGCTCTGGCCAGCGAGCAGGCGGTACTCCTGGCCGCCGCCGAGGAGCGCAGCCGCATCGCCCGGGAGATGCACGACGTCGTCGCCCACTCCCTGGCCGTCATGATCACCATGGCCGACGGCGCCGCCGCCACCGTGGAGCGCGATCCGGCCACGGCCAAGCAGGCCATGGAGACCCTGGCCGAGGCCGGACGCAGTGCCCTGGCCGACACCCGCCGCCTGGTGGGGGTCCTGCGGGAGGACCCCTCAGTCACCGCGGGGCACGCCTCCGCCTCGGCCCCCTCAGAGGACTCACCGTCGTCGGCCCACCAGCGCGAGGTCCGCGACCTGCCGGTGCCCGAGTTCGCCCCCTTGGGGACGGTGACGCCGGCCGAGCCCAGCGCCCCCATCGCGAACTTGCGCCAGCAGGCCACCGACGGCGCGGGCGACCGCTCCCGCGGCGACCTGCCCCTGGCCCCCTCCCCCGAGCAAGCCGACATCACTGAGCTCGTCAAACGCTTCGTGGCCGCGGGGGTGCCGGTCACCTACCGGTGGGTGGGTGCCGCGCTCCCAGACGACAAGGCCCTCCAGCTCACCGTGTTCCGCATCGCCCAGGAGGCCCTGACCAACGTGCTGCGCTACGCCCCGACGACGCCGGCCGTCAGCGTCGACGTCGAACGGCACATCGGCACCGTGGTCCTCACCGTGGACAACGAGGCCGCCCCCGGCACGCGCCCGATGCACGGATCCGGTAAGGGGCTGATCGGCATGCGGGAACGCGCATCGGTCTATGGTGGGACCGTACAGGCTGGCCCGACGCCCACGGGTTGGCGAGTCCGCGCAGTCCTGCGCTGGGACGAGCATGACGAAGGGACTTTCTCATGGCAGACGCCCCTGTGAGCAGCAGCGACCCCCTCCAGCCCGGCGGGTCGGAGCGCCCCGGCGAGGTCACCGGCCCGGTCAGCGTCGTGCTCGCCGACGACCAGGCGCTCATGCGCATGGGCTTCCGCATGGTGCTGGAGGCCGAGGAGGACATCACTGTCGTCGGCGAGGCCTCCGACGGGGCCTCCGCCCTGGCCCAGGCCAGGGCCCTGCACCCCGACGTCATCCTCATGGACGTGCGCATGCCGGGCACGAACGGCATCGAGGCCACCGAGCGCATCGCCCAGGAGTGCCCGGGCACGCGCGTGCTCATCCTGACCACCTTCGACCTGGACGAGTACGCCTTCGCCGGGCTGCGCGCCGGGGCCTCCGGCTTCCTGCTCAAGGACACCCGGCCCACCGAGCTCGCCGAGGCCATCCGCACCGTGGCCTCCGGGGAGGCGGTCGTCTCGCCGCGCATCACCCAGCGGATGCTGGAGATGTTCGCCGCCTCGCTGCCGAGCTCGGACGCGCCGGCCCAGTCCTGCTCGGACCCGCGGATCGACTCGCTGACCCCGCGCGAGAAAGAGATCCTCGTGCTCATGAGCCAAGGCATGTCGAACGCGGAGATCGCCGCGCACCTCGTCGTCTCGGCCACCACCGTCAAGACCCACGTGGGCAACGTGCTCGCCAAGCTCGACGTGCGCGACCGGGTCCAGGCCGTCGTCGTCGCCTACGAGACCGGCCTCATGGCCTGAGGGACCGAACGTCAGCGGGGGGCGTGGAGGCGCTGCTGGGCGTCGTCGAAGCCGGCTGTGACGACCTGCTCGACGGCGTCGGCGGCCTGCTCCAGGGTGACGCCGAGGTCGGCGCGCTCGCGACCGGGGAAGTCGGACAGGACGAAGTCGGAGGGGTCCTGGCGTCCCGGCGGGCGGCCGATACCTACGCGCAGGCGCGCGTAGCCCTTGGTGGAGATGGACTTGCTGATGGAGCGCAGGCCGTTGTGACCGCCCTCGCCGCCGCCGCGCTTGAGGCGCAGCTCGTGGGCGGGCAGGTCGAGCTCGTCGTGGATGACGAGCAGGCGGCTGTCGGGGTCGATCCCGTAGTAGGAGACGAGCCCGGCCACGGGGCCGCCGGAGAGGTTCATGAGCACCGAGGGCTCGGCCAGGATGACGCGGGGGCCAGGGGCTCCGCCCGGCATCATGCCCAGCCGGCCCTCGGTCACACGGGCGCGGGCCTTCTTGTGCTGGGAGAACCGGGACCCGGTGCGCTCAGCCAGGACGTCGAGCACCATATAGCCGACGTTGTGGCGGTTGCGGGCGTACCGGGTCCCGGGGTTCCCCAGCCCGACGACGAGCCAGGCCTCACTCATACGCCCCACCCCGGGGTGAGCCCGGCGCGAGCGGCGCGGGTGGTGCCTGCCGGCGCGTCGTCGTGGCTGGACATGTCAGTCACGCGCGATTCACTCGGCCTCGGCCTCGGCCTCGTCGTCGCCCTCAGCGGGAGCGTCCTCGGGGACCTCGGAGGCAACGGCGTGCTCGTTGGCCACGTTGACCACGGCGGTCTCGGCGTCGGCGACGGCCTCGACGCCCTTGGGCAGGGTGATGTCGGCGATGGTCAGGACGGTACCGGCGTCGATGCCGGTGACATCGACCTCGATGGTCTCGGGCACGGAGACGGCCGGGGCGGAGACCATGACGGTGGCGGCCTCGATCATGTGGATGGTGCCGGGGGTGGCTTCACCGATGACGGTGACCGGGACCTCGACGTCGACGCGCTCGTTGCGGTTCACCAGGAGGAAGTCGACGTGCTGCACGCCGGGGCGGATGGGGTGGCGCTGCACGTCCTTGGCCAGGGCCAGGAGGGTCTCGCCGCCGGCAATGTCCAGCTCGACCAGGGCGTTGTCGTTGCTGCGCAGGGCCATGCGGGTGGCGTGCTCCTCGAGCAGGACATGGCGGGGCTCGGTGCCGTGGCCGTAGACGACGGCGGGGACCTGGCCGGCGCGGCGGGCCTGGCGGGCCGAGCCCTTGCCGAACTCGGTGCGGTCCTGGGCCTTGAGGGTGATGGCGTTGTTGGCCATGTGGCTCTCCTTGCGGATGAGGCGGGGCCCGGTGCCCCGCGGCTGATGGTGGTCCGGCTGGGCGCGACGACGCGCAGTACCGCCAGGTACCACCACGTCGATCACGGATGCGCGCCGTACTGGCGCGTCCCTCGCCGGGGCAACGTGGGCAAGACTACGCCATGGGCGGGGCGCGCGAACAGCCACGCAGCCGGTGAGGCGCCCCACCTGGGGCCCGTCGTGGAGCCGGTACGCGCGCTGAGCCCTTGTCAGACCGGAGCGGCTCGCGCGTTCGTACCTTGTGCCGCGCGGTCGAGGGTTAAGGGTACGAACGCGAGGGCTAACCTACGAACGCGCGGGCCGCAGGCCTGCAGCCGGTCAGGCGCGTCACGTATGCCATTCCGTCGCGGTGAAGATCAGAAGGTTGGCGTCAGCGCAGATGGCGACCTGCTCGGTCTCAAAGTGGGGAGAATCAAAACGACTCGGGTCATCCTCCATCATGTGCTCGATGTCGAGGATCGCATCGGCCTTCTCCTTCGGGACTGTGGTGAAGGCCTTGTCCTCGGGGACGTACTGGCGCAGGTCGGGGTAGATACCGGGGAGCGGATCGGCCGTGCCGCTCGAGGCCTCGGCGAGCGGCCGGGTGCTGGCGGGTTCGAGTGCCAGCACCCCGTGTATCCATATCGGGCGGTCCTGTGGGGGTAGGACCTCGCGTTGCTCCTGCTGGTACTGCATGACCCAGTGGGCCGAGGAGATGGTGACGCCCGGCATGCGTCTGTCGAGGCGTCCCAGATCAGTGCGGATCTCCAGCGTCACGGGGACGTACTCGGTGAAGCTCGCGAAACGGCCATCCGACGTCGGCGTCGCACCCGGCCGCGACCGACCGTCCTGCGCTGGGGCGCACCCGCCCAGTGCCAGCGCCGTTCCGCCGACGAGCCCCATGCCGACGACGCCGCGCCTCCTGTACTCGACCACGATGCCACCACTCCGTTTCGCTGACACCACTCTCACCACTCTCAAACCAACGAGAGAGAAGATTCTACAATCAACTCATAATACCCCATCCAATAAGAACCATCACGCTGGAGGCTGAGCTGACTACTAACTGCTCTACGTTAAAGGCGTCTCCTTCCCAGTCTTTCTCGTCACCTTGCGCAACATGTTTGACATCAAGGATCTCGTCAGCCTTCCCTTGCGGAACGGACACGAAGGCGTCTTGCGTGGGCACATACTTACGCAGGTCGGGCTGGATTCCAGGCAGTACATCGACGGTACCCGTCGAAGCCTTGACGAGAGCATCGACACTATCGGAGCTCAACGTAGCAACGAGATGAAACCAGTAGCGCGGTTCAGGAGCAGGGAGATCGTAGCGCCCAGTCTCCTTTTGCTCTCCAACCCAATGAGCTTCCGTAACCTTAATTCCCGGCATACGCTTCTCAACAGCAGCCAAGTCAGTTTTTACAACCGCCTCCGTAGTGGTGTACTCCGTAAACTTGGCGAAACGATCGCCCCCCATCGCCCTGACCTCTGTCAAACCAAGAGAGACAGCCACCCAAAAACATAGTCACCCCCACAGTAGAAGAAACAAAAAGAATGTCTCGCCTTCGACAATCATTCACCCCACGAATCCCATCACCCATCGATTACTCCAAAGCAACGTCGACCTAATACTTCCGCCCATCGGGATAGCGGTTTACTTTGTCAGGAGGACTCGGTAGAACGAGAGTAACGCATTCCACCTTTCTGCCCCCATACCCCCCTCTTTCATCACCTGTATCGGGATCATTCCGGTTCCCTCCAGAACCGTCATACGAGTCCATATCGATCTGGGGCGGCTCCTCACCAACCTTCCACGTGTATGTACGAGTCACAGTACCGCTGGTATCAAAACCACGCGCCCGGCCCAGCTCTTCAAAACGACCATTCTCATCGTCTTTGACTTTTGTGGCAATATCACCCGCACCAGCGTTGTTACGACCTCAACGCCATTCAACATTAAAACTCTATCATATATTTTAACCGTTAAACATACGAACACAAGCCAGAATCGTGACGTGAAACACATTGGTGCTTTGTGCTTCAACTGTTCCTGCTCGTCGCTCGTTTCAGCGAGGACACAGGCGTCCGGTTCCTACATCGACGCACCCCGGGGCGTGACAGCGTGTGTTGCAACAACATCCCCTCATCGAGGGCGTACCGGCGCTTACGCTGTCTTCATAGCCCACACCGATCGCCTACCAGAAAGCAGACCATGAGGTACTTCGCCCAGTACATCGTCGGCAGGAACGGTCCCATCGACGTCTTCCTGCAGCCCCAGACCCCGCGGCTCATTGCCGAGGAGGTCGCTCGCAAGCTCACCTCGCCCGCCTACCTGGACGGCGCGAGGCGCTTCGCCGTCGTGGTGTGGGCGCTGCCCGACGGGATGACGCATATGGACGAGGTCCCGGAGTCCTCCCCGGCGCGGGCCACCTTCATCCAGTGCGGCGGCTCGGCGGCCGCCATGAGCGTCGAGATTCGCGTGACCCACGAGGACGACTCCTACGAGCACTACGCCGTGGCCCGAGAGCCCATTGCCAACCCCGAGGCATGGACCACGATCACCTGGGACAACGGGGGTCCCGAGCCCTTCTCGCTGCGTCTGCACCCCGAGGAGGTTTTCACCGGTGAGCAGGCGACCCCCGTCTTCCGCGCCTACATCGAGGACGGGGCCCTTCCGCCCGCGCAGCTCCTGCGCAGGCTCGACGTTTAACTCCCACCGAGTCCCTCTTCCTCATGACTGACAGCTCGCTCGCACTCCCAACGAGTCGGCGGTCTCCCGCGCAGATGCCCGAACCTACAGCCCTGCGGCCACGAGTGCGCGACGCACGATGCGCCGAGCAGCGGCATCGTCGACCTCCTCGCGCCGGAAGAGAGTGAGAAAGTACGTCTGTGCGGCAATCATCTCGCCAATGGAGGCGATGACGGCCTGGTCGACGTCGTCAGCCACTTCTCCGCGGGCGGTGGCACGAGCGAAGACCGGCTCGAAGCGCCGGAGGCGGGTGGGCCAGAACTGCGGCCAGTCGCAGAGGCGTTCTAGAACCTCCGGGGACACGTGGATGAGGGCGCGAGCCATGGCGATCCCGAGGTCCGTGCGCAGGAAGGCGGCCACAGATACCGTCGTGGCGCACAGGTCTCCCTCGAGGGAGCCGGTGTCGGCCACATCGATGGCGCCCAGGCTCAGGTCCTGAGCGGCGTCGAGGATGAGAGCGTCAACGCCGCGCCAGCGACGGTAGATCGAGGAGGCGTTGACTCCGGAGCGCGCGGCGACCTCGGCGATAGTGACCGCCTGGACCCCACCTTCTTCAAGCAGCTCGACGACGACGTCCAGCACCGCTCGACGCACGCGTGCGGAACGGCCGCCGGGACGGGGGCGCACCACGTTTTTGACGCACACCTCCGTCGCCTCATCTCCCCTACTCGGCTTCATGTCGCCAGCCTAGAGCAACGGGTTGCCTCGACAGCGGGTCGCACGCTACAGTTCTAATGCAATTTTCTTGCTTTTAGGAACAAGGGGTCCTCATGGATGTCACGCACGCACTCGATCTGGACGCACCCGCTATCGGTTTCCGTCACCTGAGCAGCAACAGCTTCCTCAACCTGCAGGCCAACCGGTGGCTCGCCACCGAGCAGGCGGTCGCCGACTTCCTGCCGGTACTGCCGCGCACCACCCGGATCGCCGACTGGGTACGGACCTACCTGGACCTCGCCGATCGGGTCCAGGAACAGGGGCACGACCTGGAGGCGGCCTTCTTCGTCCGCGGGGCGGAGTTCTTCATGCAACCCGGTAACCCGCTCAAGGCCCCGAGTCGTCGAAGATTCGTCACCTCCCTGCAACGTTGCTTCGCGCTGGAGCCCGATCTCGTCCCTTTCGAGGGCGGCCTCCTGCCCGCCTATGAGCTGACGGATCCCGACGCCGCGCAGCCTCCACGGAGTACGTGGGTCGTCTTCGGCGGCTTCGACTCCTATATCGAGGAGATGTTCCCGGTCCTGGCCGCTGTGGCCAAGCGCGGACGGAGGGTCATCGCCTTTGAGGGACCTGGGCAGGGCGGCACTCTGGATGCCGATCTGGAGCTAGGCACGACGCCCAGCCTCAGGAGGAGCAAGAGGCTGACGATGCGCGCACAGTGGGCGTCGCCGGTCTCCGCAGTCCTGGACCACTTCGACGTCGATGAAGCCACGCTCATCGGCATGTCGTTGGGAGGCGGGCTCGTCATGCACGCCGCCGCCGGTGAGCCCCGATCCAGGCGTGTCGTCGCCTTGGACGTGCTCGACGACTTCCTGGAGGTCCTCGTCTCCCAGGCATTTCCGCCGGCTCTGACGCGCAGTGCCGGGCGGTCTCTCGCACGCCTCGAACCGCTCATCGCCCGAACTCCCACGAGAGTTCTCAACCGGGTCCTGACCGAGCAAGCCCGCCGCAGCCCGGTGACCTGGTGGGGCGTGTGGCAGGGCATGCACGTCACGGGGACGCACTCGCCCGCTGAGTTCCTGCGCACAGCGGCCACCTTCTCCACAGCCGATGTCTCCCCCAGGGTCACCGGGGACGTCCTGCTCATGCAGGGCGCTGAGGACGAGTTCGTACCACGCCACCAGATGGTTCGTCAGGCCGAGCGCCTGACCGCCGCCCGCTCGGTGACCACTCGCACCTTCACCCGGGCTGAGAGCGCGGCGAGCCACTGCCAGACCGGCAACACCGGCCTCATGGCTCGCACGATCCTGGCCTGGGAGGAGGGTCTATAGGACAACCGCCAGCTCCACGCGTTCGTACCGTAGGGGTTGCGTTCGTACCCTTACCCCCCGAACGCACGACCTACCCTACGAACTCGGGCGGCAGGCCAACCGATACCACCATGAACGCGCGGGTGCGGACCATCGTTCAGGCCCGCAGGAGCTCCAGGCAGCGTCGCACGTCCTGGATCGGCAGCTGGCCGGGAGCGGAGGCCCGGGCCAGTCCCTGCTCGTCGGGGACGACGGCGAAGGTCAGCGCCGACCCGAAGGCCGGCGCCACACGGCTGACCGCCCCGAGCGCCCCCATGGACATGGCGGCCACGGGCACCCCCAGGCCGCCGCGCTCCCCCGCGCCGGTCGTGGCCCGCGCGCACACGCCCAGGAGGCGGGCAACGTCGTCGGCACTGGTGGGCCACACGGCGATCTTGGCCAGGTCCGCGCCCTGACAGGCCATGCGGGCCAGGACCTCCTCGAGGACCTCATCGGACGGGGTGGCCTCGAAGTCGTGGAAAGAGGCAACGACGCCGATCCCCAGACCGTGGGCCTGCTCGCAGGCCTGTCTCAGGCAGCCGTGCTGGACCTCGACGTCGATGGCGGCCGGGAGGCGCTCGGGCGCCCAGTCGGCGAGCCCGTCGAGGACGGAGCGCAGGAGGGCGCCGTAGGCGGCGTCATCCAGGTGGGCCCGGCCCCCTTCGGCGGCGGTGCGGCAGGTGAGCAGCACCGGGGCGCCGGTATCGGCGTCAACACCGTCGGCGTCAGCGCCGTCTATGGCCTCCCCCAGCCCCCGCAGGCACTCCAGGACCTGGGCGGCGGCCGTGGCCGCGTCCAGCGGGCCGGGGGCGGCCAGGGCGCCGGCCTCCTCCAGCAGGTCGACGCGCAGCTCGAGGACGTCGGCACCGGCGTCGACGGCGCGGCGGGCCTGGGTCCGAACCTGGGCGAGGCTCGGCCCGGTCAGGGAGACCGCCACCGCGGGCAGGCCGCCGGGGCCGGGGATGCTGCGTCCGCCCCAGGTCAGCGGCGTCGCGCTCACGCCCGGGCCCCTTCAGCCGGCCCCGGCTCGGGCACGAGCGACAGGGCGATGCCGTCGAGGATGTCGTAGAGGCTGGTGGTGACCCGCTGCAGCGGGCGCCCGGCGGCGGTGGTCCGCTCCACGACACGGGTGACGACCTCGCTCCACACGAGGGCTCCCGCGGCGATGACGTCGCGGCGGCCGGGGGCCAGGTAGCCCCAGGAGGCGCGCTGCTCAGGTGTGGAGTGGATGATCGCCTCGCAGGAGGCCAGGACCGTCTGCGGGCTCAGCTCGACACCATTCAGGGCCTGCGGGTCGAAGGCCTGAAGGTCCAGGGCGTGGGCGGTGACGGTGGTGATGGTGCCGGCCAGGCCAACCAGCCGCCCGGGGGCGGACAGGTCGACGGCCCGTTCGGCCTCATCGAGCAGGCCGCGTACCTCGGCCCGGGCGGCGGTCTCGGCCTCGGGGGTGACGCCGCCCGCCAGGAAGCGCTCGGTGATGCGCACGCTGCCGGTGTCCAGGCTGATGGCGGCGCTGGGGGCGTCCACTCCCAGGACCAGCTCGGTGGAGCCGCCCCCGAGGTCGACGACGAGCCGCGCCGGCGCGCACCCGCCCCGCCCCGCTGCCGGGTCGTCCTCGCCACCGCGGGCGCCCAACAGCGAGCCGGTGAAGGACAGGCGGGCCTCCTCCTGGCCGCTGACGACCTCGGGCTCAATGCCCAGCAGGCGCCTGACCCCGGCCACGAAGTCCTCGCGGTTGCGGGCGTCGCGGGTGGCGGAGGTGGCCACGAAGCGCCGCACGTCGCCCCCGGGGGCGACGCCCAGCTCGGTGCAGTCGGCGGCGTAGGAGGCCACGGCCGCCAGGGTGCGCTCCAGGGCCTCGGGGTCGAGCAGGCCGGTGCGGTCCACGCCCTGGCCCAGGCGCACGATCTCGTTGCGACGGCGCAGCACCTCCAGGCGGGGGCGCCCGGAGTCGTCGCGGTCGGCCTCGGCGATGAGGAGACGGATGGTGTTGGTGCCGCAGTCGATTGCGGCGACGCGGGTCATGGCGGCGGCCTCCTGGGCTGGGTCGGGAAGGAAGGAACAGGGTGTCCCTGCCGCTTAGCAGGAGCAGCGCTCAGGATCCCACAGTCCGCGCTCGCGCAGAACCTCCAGGGTGCGGTCACCGATGGGGTTGACGCCGGTCCCGGCGGCCAGGGTGTGCCCGAGCAGGGCGTGGAGGCACTTGACGCGCGTGGGCATGCCGCCGGCGGAGACCCCCTCGATCTCAGGGACCTGCCCGAGCTCGGCGCGGCGGGCCAGGTAGTCGGCGTGGGCGGCGGCGTAGGCGGCGGCCAGCTCGGCGTCGGCGGCCAGGTCGGCGTTGAAGGTCTCCATAAGGTGCTCGGCCTCCAGGGTGGAGCAGCCCTTCACAGCGGCCGGGTGGGTGAGGTAGTAGCTGGTCGGGAAGGGAGTGCCGTCGTCGAGGCGCGGGGCGGTGCGCACCACCGTGGGGCGCCCACACACGCAGCGGGCCGCGATGGCGACGACTCCGCGCGGCACCCGCCCCAGCTGCTCGGCCAGGGCCTCGAGGTCGGCCGACGACACCGGCTCCTGCGTCTGGGGGGTGGGGCTCACGGGGTCTCCTTCGTCTGCGGGGTGACGGCCGGTTTCGGCGTGGTCTTGGGCGGATCCGACGGCGTCTGGTTGGGCTCGCCGGTCGGCAGCTCCTTCTGGGCGGGGTTGAGGGTCTTGCCGTCCACCCCGTCCTTCGATCCTGCCGGGGCGGTGCTACTGGCCTGGCCGGCGGCCCGCGAGGAGTCCCGGAGCTCCTGGTACCAGGGGGCGTCCTGGGAGCCCGGGGTGGCCCCGCCGCCGGCCTCGGTCTCCTTCATGGAGTCAGCGCCGACGACGACGTAGCTGGTGTCGCCGGGCATGACGTAGCCGAGGCGCTCACGCACCTGGGAGCGCACATAGGTGTCGTCCTTCCACTGGGCCAGCTCGTTCTCCAGGGTGGTGGAGGTGTCGGAGGCCTCCTTGATCTTGTCGACGACGGCGTCGTACTGGGCCTGCTGGGACAGGTAGGCGCGCAGGGAGGTGAAGATGACGACGAAGGCCAGCAGGCACACGACCGCCAGGATGACGACCCTGGGCGGCAGGGTCCGCCCGGGCACCGTCGTCGGCAGGCCTCGGGGCCGGGAGGCGGCCGAGCCGGAACCGGACCCGGCCGCGGAGGCCGCCCGCTCGGCCGGAACCTGACGGGGCCGGGCGCCGCCAGCGACACGGCGCGTCCCGGACTGGCTGGAGGAGGGGCGGCGTGGAGTCATACCGGCATCCTGCCTCACCGGGGGCCGCACGAGGACGCACCCCACCGGGCGCGTTGCTCACGCCCCACTCATCACTCGCCCCCTGATGGACGCGCAACGACACCGTTCCGTAGACAACGCTTCGGGGCAGGCGGGAGAACCCGTCTGCCCCGAAGCGGTGGGGTGCGTCGTCGTCGAGTCGCGGCTGAGGCGTCGCGTCAGTCAGCGGCTCGATGTCGGCAGGTCGCTGTCAGGCTCAGGCCTGGAAGCGGGGGAAGGCGCCGGCGCCGGCGTAGACCGCGGCGTCGCCGAGGGCCTCCTCGATGCGCAGGAGCTGGTTGTACTTGTTGACGCGCTCGCCACGGGCGGGGGCGCCGGTCTTGATCTGACCGGAGTTGGTGGCCACGGCCAGGTCGGCGATGGTGACGTCCTCGGTCTCACCGGAACGGTGGGAGGTCATCGTCTTGTAGCCGGCGCGGTGGGCCATCTCGACGGCCTCGAGGGTCTCGGTCAGGGAACCGATCTGGTTGACCTTGACCAGCAGGGCGTTGGCGGCGCCGAGCTTGATGCCCTTGGCGAGGCGCTCGGGGTTGGTGACGAAGAAGTCGTCGCCGACGATCTGGACCTTGTCGCCGATCTGCTCGGTGAGGTGCTTCCAGTCGTCCCACTCGTCCTCGGAGAGCGGGTCCTCGATGGAGACGATCGGGAAGTCGGTGATGAGCTGCTTGTAGTACTCGACCATCGAGGCGGTGTCCTGGGCCTCGCCCTCGAACTGGTAGGTCTTGGTCTTGTCGTCGAAGAACTCCGAGGAGGCGACGTCCATGGCCAGGGCGACGTCCTTGCCGGGCTTGTAGCCGGCCTTCTCAATGGCCTCGACGATGAGCTCGAGGGCCTCGCGGTTGGAGTCGAGGTTGGGGGCGAAGCCGCCCTCGTCGCCCAGGCCGGTGGACAGGCCGCGCTCCTTCACGACCGCCTTGAGGGCGTGGTAGACCTCGGCACCCATGCGCAGGGCCTCACGGAAGGTGGGGGCGCCGATGGGGGCGATCATGAACTCCTGGATGTCCACGTTGGAGTCGGCGTGGGAACCACCGTTGAGGATGTTCATCATGGGCACGGGCAGGACGTGGGCGTTGGGGCCGCCGACGTACTGGAACAGGTCCAGGCCGGCGGACTCGGCGGAGGCCTGGGCGGCGGCCAGGGAGACGCCGAGGATGGCGTTGGCGCCGAGCTTGCCCTTGTTGGGGGTGCCGTCGAGCTCGATCATGAGCCGGTCGAGGCCGCGCTGGTCGGCGGCGTCAAAGCCGATGACCTCGGGGGCGATGATGTCGTTGACGTTGGCGACAGCCTTCTCCACTCCCTTGCCGCCGTAACGGCTCTTGTCGCCGTCGCGCAGCTCAACGGCCTCGAAGGCACCGGTGGAGGCGCCCGAGGGGACGGCGGCGCGAGCGGAAGCACCGTCCTCCAGAAGGATCTCGACCTCGAGGGTCGGGTTGCCGCGGGAGTCGAGGATCTCGCGGGCGTGAACGTTCTCGATGAGGGCCACTTGGTGCTCCTTGCTGAGGGGGTCGTGATGCGGTCGTCGGCGTCGGGCACACTCGCGCGCGACTGCCGAATGCAGGTCCAGCCTAGCGGGCCCGCACCCCCACCACGAGGGCCATGGTCCTGAGGAATGCACAGTGTTCACGCCCGGCGAGAAACACTGGACGACACTGGACGGGCGGCGGCCTCCCGGTTCCGTCGTCGTCCTGGGCGCTGAGCGGCCCTACTGGCCGTTGGTCTCGGGCTGCTCGGTGCCCTGGCCGCCCTCGCCCGCAGCACCGTCGGCCTGACCGGTCTGGCCCTGTCCGTCGGTCTGGCCGGAGTCGGCGGGCTGCTGGCCGCCCTGCTGGGGATTCTGCTGCTGTTGCTGAGGCTGCTGCTGGGGAGCCTGCTGGCCACCTTGCTGCGGGGCCTGCTGCTGTTGCTGGGGGGCCTGCTGCTGTTGCTGAGGGGCCTGCTGCAGGCCGCCTCCGAAGGGGTTGTTGCCGGATGCCAGACGGGGATCGGTCTGGGTCGACCAGGCCCGAGCCTTGTCGGAGTAGCGCGGGGAGAAATCACCGTCGAGCGTGCTATAGATCTTCTGCAGCTCGCCGATCACGGCCTGCCCCTGCTGCCCCTGCTGATAGAGCTCCTGGTATTCGCCAGACAGGGCAATCGCCCGCAGGTAGGTGATCGTTGCCGCCTGGCGGGGCTCGAAGCTCAGATGCTCCTTGGACCACTGCACGGTCTGCGCGTCGGTGACGGTCACTCCGTGGGCCCGGCCGACCTCTACCATGATGGGGGCCTGAACAAGGAGCCTGGCGATCTGAGACCGGTTCACACCCTGATGCTCCAGGTTCTCCCGGCCGAGTGCGGAGTCCAGCTCCTTGACCACGACGTCGACGTCCTTCTCAGTGACGACCACGGGGTGGCGGGCCCCGTCCAGGCCGGTGTAGTGCATGTCGGCCACCCGACCGGGGTGGTCGGAGCAGCCGGCGAGCGCCCCGACGGCGAGGAGGAGTGCAGCGCTGGCGGCGAGGACGCGCGTGCGTGCGGCAAGGCTTCGGGTCACGGTCTGCTCCTGGAAGGGGACGACGCCGGAGGGCGACATGGTGTCACAACTTTTCTGCCCCCTGACCCTACCGTTCCGCCTGCGACGACGCACGCAGCCGGTCCGCCGCCGCCCACCGACGCGGCTCCGGACACACTGCAGACGTCCTGCACGAGGGTCGGCCTACTCCACGAGGGTGGGGATCTACTGGCCGGGGGTTGTGCGTACTGCACGATAGCCCCACCTACGTGGAGTACACCCATTCCTCCCCCAGTAGCCCCCGACCCTCGTGCAGTGGCCAGCGGTTGCGCGACTGAGATCGACACGGCACCGTAGATATAGGTGAGGCATGGGAGCCGTCACGGCTGACCGGCCGCACTGTGGTCACACGCCTGCCACTTGTCCGTCAGTACTCGGGTCAACCATCAGGGAGGTACTCGCTCATCAGCCCGGCCACCAGAATCGCCGGCTGTGAGGATCGCAGCCTGTCCGTTCCCCGACTGGCGAGCACAAGGGACAGATTCCTCCCGCATGCCAGCAGGTCGGCAGGCGGGGCACTGTCAGTCGTTTACGGGATGCTGGTCGCCTTCCTGGCTCTGGCGGCGCTGTGGTGGGGGCAGACTCGGTCAACCGAGACCTACGGCACACCCGGGCCAACGACGACTCTCACGCTGTCCAGCTCCGCTCGCCCCGCAACCGAGGAACAGCAGCTCACAGCCGCCCGGCAGCTGCGCGCACTTCTCACTGAGGAGGGCGTCAGTATGGTCAAGACCTCTCAGGGCGATGGCGACCCCATCCTCGTAGTCCTCGATCCCAAGCAGCGCATCGACTGGACCGGCCCACTGAACACCGATTCGCGCTCTGGTCTCTTTGCGATCCGCGGGACCTATTCGAGCACTGTATGGAGGACACGCGGACAGGCCCCGCTGGCACCTGCCGGACGCACCGTCCTCGGTACCGTGAGCATCCCGGGAGTCACACCCTCGACCAGCAGCCTGCAGTTCGTGGAGCTGCTCGGTAGCGCACCGTTGGGCACCGGGGAGCTGCTCCTGGGAACAACGGACCCGGCCTTGATCGCACGTGTCAGCTCTGTGTTGGAGGAGTCCGGGCTGACAGTCGAGAGCACCCAGCGCCAACCGGCGCTGGTGTCGCTGGTGCGCGACACAACAGTGGCCACGGCCGCACTGTTCGCCGCCCTGGGGATCGTCTGCACCGTCATGTCCCTGGCGCTGTCGCTACCTGAGCAACGCGGAGAGATCCGGCTGCGTCGCATGGTCGGCGCCACCGAGGCGGCACTGGTCCGCGAGCGCTGTGGTCGGGAGCTGCTTCGGGTCATCGCGGGGACCGCATCCGGAGCGCTTGGTGCAGGCGCTGCGGCGGCGTTGGTCGCCCAGGCTCCGCTCTCGCCACCGGAGCTGGGGGTCCTGGTCGTGGGGGCGGTGGTGGGCGGTGCCGTGCTGTGGATGGCACGCCTGCTCACCTTCGCCATTTGGTTGCGTCTCGGGCTCAGAGGTGCCGGGGGCATGATCCACACCGAGATCGCGGGCGCTCTGGGCGCCGCATGGCGCCACCGTTGGAGCACTGCGGGTATCGCTCTCATGTTCACGCTGGTCAGCGTGATCCTCACCATGACGCTGGCCGAGGTGATGACCCAGACGTCAGTGGTCGTGGCGGCCCAGCGCCTGCGCGAGCTCGACGCCACCACCTTCACGCCCTACTACCTCGGGGATCTGGACAACGATCCGAGTCCCGGTCTGATGGAGGACCTGGGTGACCGCATCGCCTCGGGCTCGGCCTACACGATGGTCATAGGCAACGTGGAAGTCAACGACCCTTCCTTCGCCGGGGGCAATCCAGTGGTGGTCGTCGTCGGGCAGGCCGCTCAGAACGCCATGACCGGAGCCAGGCTCTGCTCGCCGGCGCCCTGCGCCATGGTCGGGGACCAGGTCCCTCATCCCGTGGACGGACCGCTGCACATCGGAGGTCGCAGCGTGCCGGTAGCAGGCCGAACGCCGTCGTCGGCCACGCTCTTCGACCCGGCTGCGGTGGGGATCGACCTGGACAGGTCGGTGCTGATCTCGCTGCCGCCCTCGAGCTTGGATCACCTGGATGGCACCGAGCAGGAGGAGGCCGTGTGGCGCACGGTTCTGCTCTGCGCCACCGACGACGACACCGAGCAGTTCATCACGGCTGCCAGACAGGACCGGCTCGCCCTGGTTCCGCACCGGTTGGCCGCCGATCAGCCCGAGCGCTTCCGTAAGCTCCTGGTGTGGGCTGCCATGCACGGCGTCGGCCTGCTGGGGCTGACCGCCCTGGTCTCCATCGCCTACAGCGCCTCCATCCGGTCAGTGCTGCGCCGCGAGCGAGCCGACCTGCTGCTGCGTCATCTCTATGGCGCGACGTCGGCTCAGCTCACCACGCGCCTGGCAGCCTTCCTGGCCGTCACCATGCTGGTGCTTCCGGCCCTGACGCTCCTGGCCCTGGCAGCCAGCAGTCTGTTGAGGGGCGCCGCAGCAGCAGCCGGGGGCGCCCTCCTCATCATCTACCTGGTCTTTCTCATGACGACGGTCCGCCGTGTGCGAATCGAGTTCGCGCGATCCGGGAGACTCCGATGACGCAGGCCTTGGAGCTGATCGAGGTCAGCGTCGACTACCACCGTGGCGGTCAGCCGGTCCACGCACTCGACTCGGTGTCACTTGCCATCGGCCGGTCCGAGTCGGTGGCGGTGATGGGCCCCTCCGGGTGCGGCAAGTCGACGCTGCTGGGCGTGCTGGGGCTGACGATCCCACCGACCTCGGGGAGCGTCCTCGTCAACGGCGTCCCCGCCCCCTCCGACTCGGACGGGCGAGCCCGGACCCGTAACCGCTTACTGGGCCTCATCCCTCAGAGCGGCGCGGTCATCGACCACCTGAGCGTGCTGGCGAATGTCGCCCTTCCCTGGAGTACAGCAGGCCCCGCACCAGACGCAGGGACAGGCACGAGCGGGCCAGACAGGCCCTGGCCGACGTCGGGATCGCCTGGGCCGAGGCGAGCACGCCCCCGCGGCTCTCAGGTGGGGAGCGTCAGCGTGTGGCCGTGGCGCGGGCCCTGGTCAACCGGCCGCGCTGCATCCTGGCCGACGAGCCCACGGCGTCGCTGGACTCCGTCACCGCCCTGGAGGTCACGTCACTGCTCATCTCCCAGAGCGCTCGTCACGGCGGCTGCCTCATCATCGCCACGCACGATCCGCGGGTGGCTGAGGCCTGTGACCGGGTCCTGACCATGCAGGACGGCCGGATGACCGGTTGAGACGATCAGGCTCCCCTTGTCATCAGCACGTGCGTCAGCGGCGTTTGCGGTAGGTGGTGGCCTCGGTCTCGTAGGAGGCGTCGCCCTGGACGACGGCGCGCAGGAGCACCTCGGCCCACCGCACGACCTCCTCGCCGGACAGGGCCGCCCCGCCCATGCGGTTGGTGCCCGGGGCGGGCACCACGATGGTGCGCGTAGCGGGCTTCAGCACGGTGCCCGGGTAGAGGCGCGTGACCTTCATGCGCGCCGACTCGGGCAGGTCCACCGGGGCGAAGCGCACCGACTTTCCCTGGGCGACGATCTCGCGCACCCCCAGCTGGGCGGCCAGGGCCCGCAGGCGCGCCAGCGCCGCCAGGCGGGCGGTCGCCTCGGGCACGGGCCCGTAGCGGTCGGCCAGCTCCTCCAGGACGTCGTCGACCTGCTCCCCCGAGCGCGCCGCCGCGAACTTCGTGTAGGCCTCCAGGCGCAGACGCTCGTGGGGGATGTAGTCCTCGGGGACGGTGGCGTCCACGGGCAGCTCGATGCGCAGCTCGACGTCCTCCTCATCGCCCTCCTCGAAGCCGATCGCGTCGGCGCAGGCCTTCCCGGAGCGGGCCAGGGCCTTCTTGTAGGCGGCCACGGCCTCGGAGACCATGCGCACGTACAAATCGAAGCCGACCCCGGCGATGTGCCCGGACTGCTCGCCGCCGAGCAGATTGCCCGAGCCGCGGATCTCCAGGTCCTTCATGGCCACCTGCATCCCGGCCCCCAGGTCGGTGTTGGTGGCGATGGTGCGCAGGCGCTCCAGGGCCGTCTCGGTCAGCGGCTTGTCCGAGGGGTAGAGGAAGTAGGCGTAGGCCCGCTCCCGGCCGCGCCCCACGCGCCCACGCAGCTGGTGGAGCTGGGACAGGCCCATGCGGTCGGCGCGGTCGACGATGAGGGTGTTGGCGTTGGACACGTCCAGCCCGGTCTCCACGATCGTGGTGCACACGAGCACGTCGGTCTCCTTGCGCCAGAAGGAGTCGATGACGGCCTCGAGCTGGTGCTCGTTCATCTGCCCGTGGGCGGTGGCCACACGCGCCTCGGGCACCAGCTCGGCCAGGCGCGCGGCGGTGGCGTCAATGTCCTCGACCCGGTTGTGGACGAAGAACACCTGCCCGTCGCGCAGCAGCTCGCGGCGGATCGCGGCGGAGACCTGCTTGGTCTCGTAGGCGCCCACATAGGTCAGGATCGGGTGGCGGTCCTCGGGCGGGGTCGCCAGGGTGGACATCTCGCGCAGGCCGGTGACCGCCATCTCCAGGGTCCGCGGGATCGGGGTGGCGGACATGGACAGGACGTCCACGTTGGTGCGCAGCGCCTTGAGGGTCTCCTTGTGCTCCACCCCGAAGCGCTGCTCCTCGTCGATGATGACCAGGCCCAGGTCCTTGAACTTCACCTGGCCGGTGATAAGGCGGTGGGTGCCGACGACGACGTCGACACTCCCCTTCTCCAGCCCTTCGAGCACCTTGGCGGACTCGGCGGCGTCCTGGAAGCGGGACAGGGCCGCCACGGTCACCGGGAAGCCGGCGTAGCGCTCGGTGAAGGTCTCGGCGTGCTGGCTCACCAGCAGGGTCGTGGGCACCAGGACCGCGACCTGCTTGCCGTCCTGGACGGCCTTGAAGGCGGCGCGCACAGCGATCTCGGTCTTGCCGTAGCCGACGTCGCCGCACACGAGCCGGTCCATCGGCTGGGCCTTCTCCATGTCGGCCTTGACCTCGTCGATGGTGGAGAGCTGGTCGGGGGTCTCGGTGTAGGGGAAGGCCTCCTCCAGCTCGGTCTGCCAGGGGGTGTCGGGGCTGAAGGCGTGACCGGTGGTGGCGGCGCGGGCGGCGTAGAGGCGCACGAGCTCGCCGGCGATCTCGCGCACGGCCTTGCGGGCCTTGGACTTGGTCTTGGCCCAGTCGGCGCCGCCCATCTTGCTCAGGGCGGGGCTGTCGCCGCCGACGTACTTGGTGACCTGGTCCAGGGCGTCGGTGGGCACCAGAAGGCGGTCGCCGGGCTGGCCGCGCTTGGAGGGGGCGTACTCGATGACGAGGTACTCGCGGGTGGCCGAGGAGCGGGCTCCGCCCACGGTGCGCCGGCTCAGCTCGATGAAGCGCCCCACCCCGTGCTGGGCGTGGACCACGAGGTCCCCGGCGTGCAGGGACAGGGGGTCCACGGAGCGGCGGGCGCGACGGGCCGGCAGGCTGCGGCGCTCGCGGGGGCCGGCGCCGGCCCGCCCGGTGAGGTCGGACTCGGCGATGAGTGCCAGGCGCAGGCCCTCGGCGAGGAAGCCGTGGCCGGCGCTGGCCTGGGTGACGCGCACGACGCCGTCGCCGGGGCCCGCCGTCGGGGCGCCATCGGCACCAGTTGAGCCGTCGGCGTCATCAGCAACAGCGGCCGGGGCGGGGGCCCAGTCGCCGTCGCGGCCGAGCTCGCCGACCTCGGAGAGCTGGTCGACGATGCGGGCGGGGACGTCGCCGTCGCCCAGGAGCTGGGCCATGCGTCGGCCGGGTCCGGGGCCGTCGGTGGCCACGACGACGGTCCAGCCCTGGCGGGCCAGCCGGCCCAGGTCGGCCACGGCCCGCTCGAGCTCGCCGCGGTAGGTGTGGGGGTCGCTGAGGTCCAGGCGGGTGGTGTCGGGGCCGGCGGCCAGGGCGGTGAAGGACCACCAGCCGCGGTTGGAGGACAGGGCTAGGGCCCGGGCCTCGGCCAGGTGGGCGAAGGCGGCGGCGGACAGGTCGACGGGGACCGTGCCGCCGGAGGCCGCCGAGGTCCAGGCGGCGGCGAGGAACTCGGTGGTGGTGGCGGTCAGGTCCTCGGCGCGCTTGCGCACCCGTTCGGGCTCCAGGAGCACCGTGAGCCGGTCGCCGACGAGGTCCAGCAGCGGGACCATCGCGTCGACCAGGACCGGGGCGAGGGACTCCATGCCCTCCACGGCGATGCCCTGACTGATCTTCTCCAGCATGTCGGCGGCGCCGGGCACGGCGTCGACCAGGGCAGCGGCGCGCTCGCGCACCGTGTCGGTGAGGACCAGCTCGCGGCAGGCGGTGGCGGTGACGGCACCCAGCGTCTCGATGGTGCGCTGGTCGGCGACGGCGAAGGAGGAGACCTCGTCGATCTCGTCGCCGAAGAAGTCCACGCGCACCGGCCTGGGCTCGGAGGGCGGGAAGACGTCGAGGATGCCTCCGCGCACGGCGTACTCGCCGCGGGACTCGACCATGTCGACGCGCGTGTAGGCGGCTGCCTCCAGGCGGCGGGCGGTCTCCTCCAGGCCGACGGCCAGGCCGGGGGCCAGGTGGACGGGCTCGAGCTCGCCGAGCCCGGCGATGACGGGGGCCAGCAGGGCGCGCACGGGGACGATGAGGACGCGGATCGCCCCGCCCTCCTCGGGGTGGGCCAGGCGGCGCAGGACGGACAGGCGCTGAGCGACGGTGTCGGCGCGCGGCGAGAGGCGCTCATGAGGCAGGGTCTCCCAGGCGGGCATGACGGCGACGTCGTCGGCCAGCAGGTAGCTGCGCAGCGCCAGGGCGGTCTCCTCGGCCTCGCGGCCGGTGGCGGTGACGACCAGCAGCGGCGTGCCGGAGGCCTCGGCGGAGCCGGCCGACGGCGCGCCGCCGCCGGCGACCCGCTGGACGCCCTCCTCTCCCAGGGCCATGGCGGCCAGGACGGCGGGCCGGGCGCCCGGTGCGACGACGAGGCTGCGGTCGGTGCGCGAGCGGGAGGAGGCGGCGCGAACGGTGCGGGCGATGTCGGCGTCAGCGAGCAGCGGAGGCAGGAGCGCAGTCAGAAGCACGGCCGCGAGTCTAGTGACTCCCCGCCTCGGCACCACTGGTGGACCGGACCGGCCGGCCGGCGAAGGCCCGGCGGGACCAGTCCCGGCTGCGGATCCGGTTCCAGGGGTTGGCGTTCCCGGCGACGACGCCCACGCCCCCGCCCACGGTGTGGTTGCGGCTCTCCAGCAGGACGGAGACCTGCGCCGAGGCCGCCATGCCGGCGATGAGCCACACAACGGTGCCGATCTGAGTGATGAAGGCGACCGTCCCGTAGGCCGGGATGAGGCTGAGCAGGGCGATCTGCGCGGGGTTGGAGCGCTGGGTGAGGGCCCTGGCGCCGTAGACCAGCAGACCCACCATGAGGAGCACCACGGGGAGCCAGCCGAAGCGCAGCGCGCTCAGGAGCAGGTCGTTGTCGATGGAGCTGTAGCCGCCCCAGGACACCGAGTCCCCTGCCTTCTGGTAGACCGGGGACAGTCCCAGTGGCTTGAGCTGACGCACCAGGACGAGGATGTCGCCGCGGTAGCCGGCCGAGTCCTCCTGCTCGCGGCCGGCCGAGTCGAAGACACCCAGGACGTAGGGCAGCAGCACGCTGCCCACACCGACCAGCACCATGAGGAAGCTCATCCGCCACAGGGCGGGGATATTGATGTGCACCTGCATGAGGCTGAGGATGACGGCGATGACGGCGCAGGCGATCGCCGAGCGGGAGAAGGTCGGGATGGTCGCCCCCAGGACGAGGGCGCCGGCCGCGATCCGGTAGCCGGGCCTCCACCGCGTGGCCAGGATGAGCGGGATCCCGGCCGCCAGGCACACTCCCAGGGCGATGGGGTGCCCGAAGGCCCCCTCAACGCGGGTGAAGCTGCCCCGGGCCAGGGGCGGGGCCCACTCCTCGTAGAGGTTGTTGTCGATAGTGATGTAGCTGAAGGGGTTGATGGTGGTGACGGCCTCGAACAGCGCCAGCACGGCCACCGCGATCCACACGACCGCCAGGACCTCCGCCATGCGCCGCAGCCCGAGCCGCTCCACGAGCAGCCGTCCGGCGAGGTAGGCGGGCAGGGCACCGAAGACGACGTCGGACAGGACGTAGTTGAGCGGCGAGCCCGCGGCGACGGACAGGCCCACCAGGCACCAGGCGGTGGCGACCATGAAGTCACCGCTGGTCAGCCGCCACGAGAAACCGGGCAGGAGGGCGAGGATCACCAGGAAGCAGGCCAGGGTGGCCGGAGGCACATTGGGCTCGAAGGGGATCATCACCCACACCGGCACGAAACCGATGGCGCCCATGACCAGGCCGGCCCCGACGATGGGGCGGCGGTGGATGCGGTCGGCCACGAAGATGAGGACCGCCAGGGCGGAGGCCACCATGGGGAGGACGATGAACAGGGTCCTGGCGAAGGACATCGTTCCTCCCTTGTCCTGTCATGGCCGCGGTGATGTCACGGCGGCCGAATCAGTGGTCGATAGGTGGTTTGTCGGCGGACGGAGCTGCACGGCGGCGAGCCGCCACAGGACCGCCGTAAGAAGTACCCGGGAAGATGCTGGGAGAGCCTCCGAGGCCCTGACCAAGGTCAGGTGCAACCGGAAGAAGTCCGACGACGTCGCCCCGGCAGGGCCGACCCCGATGCCTTCTTCACTGCTGGGGCGGGGGTCCTCAGGGCCCTCGCCCGTCACACGGTTCCGGTGAAAGACTCACCACATCACCCGCTCCCCCGCGTCTGAGGATTCCAGGCGTGGCCGGGGGCGCAGCGAAGGCTACTACAGTCACCGAGACCTCAGCGTGATCTTACAGTTAGGGTTGGGCCGTAACCTTTCAGCATCCGCCGGGCCATACGGCCCACGGTGTCCAACGGGCCGCCGGAACCGATCAGATCCAGATCATCCCCAGACCAGATGAGGAGCAGCGTGCAGCCGTCGCAGATCCTTCACGCCATCCGCAGGAACCTTGTCGCCTGCCTCGTCATCCTGCTCGTGTGCATCCTGACCGGGCTGGGAGTGGCCCTGGCAACGAAGCCGGTCGCAGTGGCCACCACGACCCTGGGCATCCAGCCCAAGTCCAAGGAGACCCCGTCCTTCTCCACCCAGGCCAAGGACCTCATGCCGACCCTCGTGGAGCTCTCCACGAGCCCGAAGGTCCTCGATCCGGCGGCGGCCAACCTGAACATGGAGACCACCGATCTGGCGCAGGCGCTGACGGTCACCAACCCGCCCGAGACCCTGGTCCTGTCCATCACCGCCAAGGCCGGCAGCAAGCAGGAGGCTGTCGACATGGCCCAGGCGACGGCCGACTCGCTCAACAAGGAGCTCTCCTCCGGTGAGCTGCTGGGCAAGCAGGCCCTGGGCATGACGACGAGCACCACCTCGCCCGCCACCACGGCCAACACCACCATGGAGCGTCCCGGCGCCCGAGCCGCGGCGATCTCCGGGCTGCTGCTGGGTCTTCTGGCCTCCGTGTCCTATGCGATGTTCCGTCACCGTCGTGACAGCGGCCTTGGCGGCGACAGTGGCGCCGAGAACCGTCCCGGGCGTATGGCGGCCGCACTGAACACCCTGAGGCAGAAGACCTCGGACCTGCTGCGACCGAGCCAGCAGCCGCCCGCGCAGCCTCAGATGCAGGCGCAGCCGCCCTACCAGTATCAGCAGCTCCCGGCCCCATCCCAGGTCCCGGCCTCCTCCGAGGTCTCTGGCATCCAGGCTCCCGGCACCATGGCCCCACAGGAGGCCCCCACCTCGATGCCGTCTCCCGTCTCGGCGCCCATGCTGCCAGCCTCGACGTCGACCCCGGCACCCCCGGCACCGGCGTCTCAACCGACGGCTTCATCCGCACCGGTCCCGGCCTTCCCGACCCCGCAGTCGCCGCAGCAGACGACCGCAATGCCCGCGTTCTCCGACTCCGCGTACTCGGCAGCCCAGCCAGTGCCCTACGCCCAGGAGCCGGTGTCTTCCGCACAAGAGCCGGTCGACTCCCCGGTGCCGACGCCGCCTCAGGCCTTCCCGGTGCCCGCCACGTCGTCAACGCACTCCCCCGTCTCCATGAGTGCGGCGCCGCTGTCTGCGGCCTCGGCGGCCTCGGTCTCCGATCAGTCCTCGACACAGCCCCCCACCCAGGGCCCCACCCCAGCCCCCGCGCACAGCTTCACCTCCGGAATCACCTCCGCCATGCAGCGTCAGCAGGCCGACCGGCCCGCGCCGGCCACCCCGGCCGGGACCATGTCGGCCGGGACCGCCTCATCCCAGTCGGCCTCTGAGGTCACCGCCCCCTACCGGCACGCGCCACTACCCCCGCCGCAGCCCACCCCCGCCGACCTGACGGTGCCGGCCTCCCCGTCGATCGCGGTGCAGCCCTACACGGCCGCCCCGGCCTCCGGGAGCCACCGTTTCCCGGGCGCACCGGACGGCCCCACCCGCCGCAGCACCGCCCTGCCCACCGGGCAGACCGTCTCCGGCTCCTCTGCCTCCCCGGCCTCCTCCGCCCCCTTGGCGGGGTCCTCCTACCAGTACCCTCCGGCGCCGGCATCGACTCAGGCACCTGCCCCGATGTCCTCCCCCACCGATTCCCTCACCTCCACGCCGACCACCGGCCGTCGGCGTGTTTCCGCGCCGACGTCGAGCTCCGCGCCGAGCGTGCCCACTCGGCGGCGCATCACCTCGCCGTCGGCAGACCGCCCGGCGTCGCCGACCGGCTGGCAAGACGCCTCCTCCCTTCCCACGACGACGGGCCGGCGCCGGGTCCAGGCGGATTCCTCGGCCCTCGAGCCCGCAGCCGGCGCTGAGGACTCACGCGCCGCGGCGCGCACGCAGGCCCCGGCCTCCGAGACCGGCTCCCCCACCGCCCCTTCGACGTCGATGCGTCAGCAGGCGCCCTCGCGCCGGCAGACCCTGGCTCGACGCCGGCGGATGTCCAAGCCGCGGCTGACTCTCGTGACGCCGCTGTCCGAGGAGTCCTCCAGCGAGCAGACCCGCCATCTCACGCCGGTGTCGGCGTCGGCGGGTGGGCGCCACCGCAGTCCTGATCCGCCGGACGCCCCGCCGCCGCCTCCGCCGCCGTCGATCCGGCCCAGCCAACAGATGGCCTCGGCGTCCTCGGCCTCCTCAGCGGCCCGGCACTCCGCCTCAGCCTCGGCGGCCTCCGCGGCCTCAGCCGGTCACCGCAGGCAGTCAACGCGCCGCTCCTGGTGAGCCGGCCACCGGTACCATCGTCAAGGGCGGGTCCGATGCTTGAAACATCGGACCCGCCCTTGACGTCTGCAGCGAACCGCTAAACAGGTCCCGGCCAGGGGCCACGCCCCGAGCCGCTCAGTTGTCGTCCTCGTCGTCGGCCTGGTCGTCGTCGGCCTGCTTATTGCCGCCCTGGTCCGCGTTCTCGGCGTTCGCCTTCTTGTCCTGCTTCTCCTTGTTGTTCTGCGCCGTCTTAGGGACCGCGACGCTCGGGATCTGGGCGGTGATGGTGTTGCCGCTGGGGTCGGAGACCACCAGGCGGTAGGTGTGATCGCCAGGCGAGCAGGTGGTGTCCTCCAGGTTGTGGCTCTTGAGCGCCCAGCGGGTGTCGCTGATCTTCTCGGTGGCCACCGGCGTGGCCTCGTCATCCCGGTAGAGGCTGTAGGTCAGGGTCGGGTCGTCGCGGTCCCAGGTGGCTTTGAACCCGACCCTCACCGAGCCCGAGGTCGTCACCTCCGCCTTGGCGGCCAGGGTCTCGGCCTTGCCCTCGGGGGGCAGCGTGGGCTGGCCCGCACGTCTGGGGTAGCGCACGATCCCTTGCTGGGTCGTGCCGTTGGCCTCGACGAACTCACCCACCATGAGGATGTAGGAGTCGGTGACGTCGATCTTGTAGGCGGCCTGGGACATGCCCGTGTACTTGCCCGCCTCCAAATCCGGGTACCAGCCGATGATCGTGGGGCTCTTGTAGCCCGACGTCGACCAGTCCTGGTAGCCGTTGACGACGCCCTGGTGGCGGATGGTGATGTCGGCGCTGTTGGTGAAGGCCATGGCCCGCACGTACAGGGGGTGCGGACCGTCCTTGCGAACCTCGGGCATGTTGGGGAACCCGTAGATGGTCTCGCAGGAGTGGGCGTGCCCCACCGTGTAGACGGTGTCCTTGGTGGGGGCGATCCCGTAAGTGTCACCGTGGCAGGGCTCGAGCCAGATGAGGTTGCCGTCCCAGTCCGCCCTGAAGCTCCCCTCAAGGTTGGCCTCATCGAGACGTCCGACGGCGGAGTAGGCGGTGCCGTAGAAACCGTCGTCGTCGACGGCGATGTCGAAGATGGCGGCGTGCTCACCGGCCGTGCGCACGGTGTCGTTGACGGGCATGGGCAGCATCTCACCGGTGGAGGCGCTCAGGAGCGCCATCCCGTAGCCGGGTTTGCTCGAGCCGTTGACCGAGGAGAAGGAGCCGCCGATGACGACCTTGGAGTGGTCCGGGGAGACCTCGATCGCGTAGACCTGGGCGTTGGGGCCCTCTGCGGAGGCCGTCCAGTTCAACAGCTGACCGGTGGAGGCCTTGAGGGCGGCCAGCCTGACACGCGGTTGACCGTTCACCTTGGTGAAGTAGCCCCCGGCGTAGAGGGTGTCGCCGGCGACCGCAATATCCTTGACGGTCGTGTTGAACATGGGCCTGAAGGAGGAGATGAGGGTTCCGTGCCCCTGGGTGAGGTCGAAGGCCGCCAGGCGGCTGTGCCACTCGCCGTTGACCTTGTCGAACTCCCCGGCGACGTAGAGGGTCTTGCCGTCCTGGGAGACGGCCAGGCTGCGTCCTGGCCCGTTGAGGGTGGGGGCGAAGTCCTCGATGAGCTTGCCGGTGTTGAGGTCGTAGGCCAGGATGTTGGAGCGCGCGATCTGCTGCTGCTTCTTGGGGGCGCCGGCCGGGCGGGCGTTGTCGAAGCTGCCGACGACATAGACCACGTCGCCGACGACGAGCTGTCCCCAGGCGACGCCGTCGATCTGCACCGTGGGCAGGGGCGCGGCCGTGTACGCGGGCTCCCGGGAGGACTGACCGGAGGGGTCGGTACCCGCAGCACCGCCGCCCCCGTTGTCGCCGACATTGCCGGAGCCGTCACCCTGGTCGTTCCCATCGACATCGGCGTCGGCCTCCTGAGCCGTGGCCACCGGTGCGGCGGGAGTCAGGACGACCATCGAGGCGAGCAGCAGCGGCAGGAGGGACAGGATGATGGCAAGACGAGGGATGGTGGAGAGACGACGCACGGAAACCTCCGGTACATATGGCGAGCAACGCGCAGGCGGATCACGGCACACCGTTGGCATCAGGGCGAATAAGACTCACTTGAGTCGCCGGTCAAATGCCTGTGATAACGATTAATTTAACTGGTAGCGCCTGTCAGTTCTGGGAGCACGTCCACTCATGCGGAACACGAAGAGAGAACGAAAAGGACACAAATCGATGACGGCACCACGCTACGCGACCACAGGGTCGGATTGCAACATAATCGTTATCTGAAGGGTGTTCCACGCCCTGAGCACGACTCACCGCCATGGTGAGCTAGCTCCATATGAGACGCCCTCACCGGGCCCCGGTCAGGGGCCGGCGAGGGCGGGATCACGAAGGCCGGAGTCGGTGCGCGGCGGGCTCATGCGGGTTCTGAGACCCGCACGGACCTGCCGGTCTCAGGCGCCGGCGACGCCGACAGTGTCGAAGAGGGAGGCCACCGAGCCGTCGTCGAAGACGGCCTTGATGGCCCGGGCCAGCAGCGGCGCGATCGGCAGGATGGTCAGCTGGTCGAAGCGCTTGCCGGCGGGGATCGGCAGAGTGTCGGTGACGATGACCTCGCGGGCCCCGCAGGTGGAGAGCCGGTCCACGGCCGGCCCGGAGAGCACCCCGTGGGTCGCGGCGACGATGACGTCCTTGGCGCCGGAGTCCAGGAGCACCTGGACGGCCTTGGCGATGGTGCCGCCGGTGTCGATCATGTCATCGACCAGGACGCAGGAGCGCCCCTCGACGTCGCCGACGACGCGGTTGGCCACCGACTCGTTGGGGCGGGTGACGTCGCGGGTCTTGTGGACGAAGGCCAGCGGGGTGCCGCCCAGCTGGTTGGCCCAGCGCTCGGCCACCCGGATACGGCCGGCGTCGGGGGAGACGACGGCGGCGTTGGCGGGGTCGACGCGGGTGCGCACGTAGTCCACGAGCACCGGCTGGGCCCACAGGTGGTCCCAGGGGCCGTCGAAGAAGCCCTGCTCCTGAGAGGTGTGCAGGTCCACGCTCATGAGGCGGTCGGCGCCGGCGGTCTTGTAGAGGTCCGCCACAAGGCGGGCGCTGATGGGCTCACGCCCCAGGTGCTTCTTGTCCTGACGGGCGTAGGGGAAGAAGGGGGCCACCACGGTGATGCGCTTGGCGGAGGCGCGCTTGAGGGCGTCAACCATGATGAGCTGCTCCATGAGCCAGTCGTTGACGCGGTCGCCGTGGGACTGGACGACGAACACGTCGCAGCCGCGCACCGACTCGTTGAAACGGACGTAGGTCTCCCCGTTGGCGAAGTCGTAGGCCGTGGAGGACAGCACCTCGGTGCCGAGCTCACTGGCCACGTCCCGGGCGAGCTCGGGATGGGCGCGCCCGGAGACGACGACCAGCCGTTTCTCACCCTTGGTAATGATGCCCGTCATGACGTGGTTCCCTTCTCACGGCCGGTGCGGCCCTCGATGTGACTGTTGGAGACGGAGGTGAAGGTCAGTGATCGCTTCGGCCGGCAGGGCCGTGAGAGCCCGACCGGTCGGGGCCGAAGCTGCGGAGCGCTCATGCCTCAGGCCTGGGCGGCGTCGGCGTCGAGCTGGCTGAAAGGGGCCACGACGCAGCCGGCCGGGATGACGGCGTCGGTGAGGATCGCGTAGGCGCCCACGCGGGCACCCTGGCCGACCCGGGTGGTTCCGCGCACGAGGACGCCCTGCTCGAGGGTGACGTCCTGGGCGAGCTCGGCGGTGACGTCCACCCAGGTGGAGGCCGGGTCGACGACGCCGACGCCCTGGGCCATCCAGTCGGCCAGGACGCGGCGGTTGAGCTCGGCGCCGAGCTCGGCGAGCTGGGCGCGGTCATTGCAGCCCTCGACGAGCCAGTGGTCGGCGACGACCAGCGCACTGGTGGACCGCCCGGCCCGGTGAGCATGGGCGACGACGTCGGTGAGGTAGACCTCACCCTGGTCGTTGTCCGTGCCCAGGGTCGCCAGGGCAGTGCGCAGGTGGGCGGCGTCGAAGACGTAGACGCCGGCGTTGATCTCGCGGATGGCGCGCTGGGCCTCGCTGGCGTCGCGCTGCTCGACGACGGCCGAGACGGTGCCGTCGGCCTCGCGCACGACGCGCCCGTAGCCGGTGGGGTCCGCGAGCTCGGTGGTCAGCAGGGTGACGGCATCCCCGCGCTCGTTGTGCTGGGCCAGCAGCTCCTTCAGGGTGGCGGTGTCCAGCAGCGGGACGTCCCCGCTGGTGACGACGACGGGCCCGTCCAGGTCCTCGGGCAGGGCGGCCAGCCCGCAGGCGACGGCCCGCCCGGTGCCGGAGACCTCGTCCTGGTCGGCCGGGACGGCGTCGGGGGCGACCTCGGCGAGGTGGGCGATGACGGCGTCGCGCTCGTGACGCACGACGACGACGAGGTGCTGGGGCTCGAGCCCCCTGGCTGCGGTGACGGCGTGGTCCACCAGGCTGCGACCACCGATCCGGTGCAGGACCTTGGGGGTGACCGATCGCATACGAGTTCCCTTGCCTGCGGCCATGACGATGACGGCGGCGGGTGCGGTTGGCGTCACGTGTCCTCTTCTCACAGGTTCGCGCCCGGGCTCCCGACGTCTCCGGCCATGACCGGGCGGAGGCCGGGGACGGACTCCAACGGTTTCTGAAATCAGGTACGGATGGACGGTTGGCGCGTATCCCGCCGGCGACCGGATGACCGCAGTCGGGCGTGAGAGCGAGGGAACCCCAACGCCGCTCATGCTACGCCGCTCCGCCCCCAGGATTCGAACCCGGGCCTCAAGGCTCCAAAGGCCTGCGTGCTGCCGCTACACCAGGGCGGAAGGACACATCCCGGCCCGGGCCCGACGGCGAGGGGCGAGACGCCGGGACAGTCTCTCACGTCCCGGTCGCACTCGGCACCTTCGCGGCAACTCAGCGCGCCCCGGTCGCGCCCGGCACCGGGCCTCGCACCTGCACGGGGCGCATGCCACACTCCTCGGACTTCGCGGTCGGCCGGGAGGACAGGGCAGGATGGGGGCATGTCCAGTTCCCCCTCCGCTCCCCCTCCCTCTTCCGGCAAGCCGGCAGCGGTGCGCCTCATCGAGCTCGACGGGCTGCGTGGGCTGGCGGCCGTCGTCGTGCTCATCCACCACGCCCTGGAGACCGTGCCCGCACTGGCGGAGGTCGGGGCGCGGCCCGGCACCGTGCCCACCGGCACCTTCAACCGGATCCTCACCCAGAGCCCCCTCCACCTGCTGTGGGCGGGCCACGAGGCCGTCCTCATCTTCTTCGTCCTGTCCGGCGTGGCCCTGACCTACCCGGTGGCCCGCCGCCACGCCCAGGGGCGGCGCTTCGACTGGGTCGACTACGCCCCGCGGCGCTTCGTGCGCCTGTGGCTGCCGGCGGCTGCCTCCACGACCTTCGCGGTCATCGCGATGCTGCTCGTGCCGCGCTCGGAGGATCCAGCGCTGGGGCGCTGGATGACCGACACTCACCCCCCGGGGCTCGGGGCGCGCCAGATGCTCATGGAGTACCTGCTCATCCCCAAGCACGCCTACCGCAACACAGTCCTGTGGTCGTTGCACGCCGAGGCGATCTTCTCCTTCGTGCTGCCCCTGATGATCCTCGGCGTGGCCCTGTGCGCCCGCTGGCGGGTCTCCTGGCTGCCGGTCGCAGCTGCCCTGGCGGTGCCGGTCATCACCGCCAGCCCCGGCTCGGGCAGCTATCTGCCGGTCTTCACCGTCGGCGCGGTCATGGGCTGGGCCTGGGGGCACAACCCCGCCCCGGTCCCCGAGAGCCCCCGGCCCTGGGCGACGACGCAGGCCCTGGTGTGCCTGCTGCTCATCACCCTGGCCTGGTGGCCGGGGATGGAGAGCCACACGGCCCAGCGCCTGGCCAACGCGGTCACCCTGGCGGCGGCGGCCTACCTGGTCCACCTCGTGGTGCGGGCCGGAGCGCTGCGCGCCCTGCTGCGCTCGCGCACCGTGCAGTACCTGGGGCTCATGTCCTTCTCCCTGTACCTGGTGCACGAACCGGTCGTGGTTTCGCTGCGGCTGCTGACGCACTCGATATCGCCGTGGTGGGTGCTCGTCCTGGCACCGCTGGCCTCAGCGCCACTGACCTGGCTGTTCCAGCGCTACATCGAGGCCCCCAGCCACCGACTGGCCCGCCGCACCGGGGCGCTGGCCTCGACGCGCTTCACCCGGTGGTCCCAGCGCCGTCACCCCGACCGACCGGCCGACCGCAGCAGCGAGGTCTAGACCATGGCGGCCAAGCGCACCCGCATGAGTGCCAGCGAGCGGCGCGAGCAGCTCATCGCCGTGGCCCGCGGGCTGTTCGCCGAGCGCGGCTTCGACGCCACGAGCGTGGAGGAGGTGGCGGCCCGCGCCCAGGTGTCCAAGCCGGTGGTCTACGAGCACTTCGGTGGCAAGGAGGGCCTGTACGCCGTCGTCGTCGACCGCGAGATCACCACGATCTCGGCCGCGATCTCCTCGGCGATCGCAGACCCGGCCGCGGACGCCGCGGCGGCGCCGGAGACCGACCGGCACGCACCAGGAGGATCCGACGCCTCCGGCTCGGCCTCGCGGATCGCCGAGCGGGCCGCCTTGGCCCTGCTGACCTACATCGAGGACTCCCCCGACGGTTTCCGCATCCTCTCTGCCGGCTCGGACCGCGCAGCCGGCACCTACTCCACACTGCTGGCCGACGTCGCCATCGAGGTCTCCGGGATCCTCGCCTCGCAGTTCGCCGCCCACGACCTCGACCCGCGCACGGCCCCGCTGTACGCCCAGATGCTGGTGGGTATCGTGGCCATGCCGGCTCAGTGGTGGTTGGAGAACCGCTCGATGAGCAAGGAGGAGGTGGCCGCCCACATGGTCAACCTCGCCTGGAACGGCCTGCGCGGCATGAAGGCCAGACCCACCCTTCACTCCGGCCCCGCAGGCGACTCAAGCGGCTCCGAGAGCGCCTCGGAGCCGAGGACCGACTCGCGCACCGAGGGCTCCAACGAGCCCTGAGCGCCGCCCCGAAGTCACTCACACCCGCGTCGTCGTCGGTCTTGCTCCGCCTGGCGCAGGTCCGTCGCATTGATCACTACCCGACCGGTCGATCGCCCTGCGAGTGCCTGCAATCCTCGGGCCTCAACGACCCAACGAGTTCTGAGAAGTGCCCGGGAAGGAGGTGAGTCACTTCCCGCGCCCGGCTCTCGTTCCATACCGCGCGCTATTCTGTTGCTCCCGCAATCACCGAAACGGAACCCATGGACCCGGAAACCCTCATCATCGCGCTGCGCAAGAACGCAGTCCTGGTGGTCATGCACGTTGTGCTGGGCACCATCATCGGCACTGTCTTCGGCCTGTTGACGCCGGCGCAGTACACCTCCACTGCCAACGCGAACCTGTACGTGGAGAACGGTGAGGCCAACCTCCCCAGCACCTTCAACTACCTGACCTCCGTCATGCCGACGCTGGTGGAGATCGGGACCTCGGAGAGCACCTTCGCGGAGGTCTCCAAGAACACGGGGATCAGCCAGGACGAGCTGCGCAGGTCCGTGTCGGTAACCAGCAAGACCGGCACCACGCTGGTGGAGATCCGGTGCACCAGCACGAATCCCGAGCGCGCCCACAAGATTGCCGAGGCCGAGCTGACCGCCCTGGACTCGGTGGCCCGCGACCTGTCCAGCTCCGGGCAGGCGGGGAACACCACCGCGACCCTCAAGGTAGTGGACTCCCCCACGACCCCCTCCTCCCCCTCGAGCCTGTCGGCCGTGTCCACCGCGCTGATCGGGACCGCCATCGGGCTCGCCGCCGGCGCCATCATGGCGATCCTGCTGTACTTCCTGAGTCAGAAGAACCCGCAGGACAAGGTCGAGGACCCGCTGCTCATCATCGGGCGTCGTCGCTCTCGGGAAGACGCCTGACCGGCCGTGGCCCAGACATGGTCGCAGGCCCTCTCCCACCGGGGCTCGCGGACGCCGTCGGACACGGATCCCGGGGCGGGCCGGAAACCGGTGGCGACATGGCGCCGGCTGGAGATGGCGATCGCCGTCGTCCTGCTGGTCTGCGTGGGTGTGCGCCGCGAGCTGGCGGCCGCCCTGAGCGTCGGGGACTGTGTCGCGCTCGCCTCAGTCCCCATCACCTGGACGGCCGTACGCAAGGCGCACCGGTTCTCGCTGCTGCTCGTGATGTCCATCCTGGCGGCGGGTACGGCCTACATCATGTCCCTGCTGGCCGAGAGCAGCTTCGCCGTCGAGGCCTGGGCCCGCCGCGTCACCACCTTGAGCCTGCTGGCCGTGCCCTGCGCGGTGGCCGTCTTCGTGTGGGGGGCGCGCCGGCTGGGAACCAGGCACGCGGCCCTGGCGGTCGGCTTCGGCATGTTCCTGGACTCACTGCCCCTGTTGCAGACCAGCACCAACCCGTGGAAGTTCGGGGTCGGTGCGGCGGTGACGATCATGGTCCTCAGCCTCGTGGCCGACCGGCGCCGGCTCGTGCAGATCGCCGCCCTGCTGGTGCTCAGCGCCGTCTTCCTCGTCTCCGACTCGCGCTCCACCCTGGCTTTCCTGGCCATCATCCTGGGCACGGTCATCTGGCAGGCCCTCGCGTCCTGGGCCCGGTGGCACGTGCCCACTCCTCGGCGCCTGGCAGTCTCCCAGATCCTCGTTCTGGCGGTCGTGGGGATCGTGGCGATGGTCGGGGTCGTCATGGCCTCGGAGTCCGGGACCCTGGGCGAGGACGCCCAGAACCGGACCATCGCCCAGTCCTCGAGCTCGGCGGGGCTGCTCCTGTCCGCCCGCCCCGAGCTGGGGGCCTCCTGGGCCCTGTTCCAGAACCGACCCTGGGGGTACGGCGCCGGTGTCAAGCCCCGTTTCGAGGACCTGTGGGTGGCCAAGCGCGGCATGGCGGCCCTGGGCTATGACCCGGAGAACGGGTATGTGGAGAACTTCATGTTCGGCGGCCGCATCGAGCTGCACTCGGGGGTCATGGACATGTGGGCGGCGGCCTCGATCCCGGGCGGCCTGCTGCTGCTGCTCATCGCCGGGATGGCGCTGGCGGCGATGATGCGTGACCTGGGGCGACTCAAGGCCACCCCCTGGCTGTTCTTCGCGGCCCTGACCGTGGTGCAGAACGTGTTCGTGGGGCCCTGGACGGTGCTGCCCGCCTACCTGCCGATCGTGCTGGGGGCCGCCGTCCTGCAACCTCCCCTGCGCGAGGCCGCCCAGCTGGGCATCGACGACGAGCCGGGTGGTGAGCCCGTCGGTGCCGCTCCGGCGGCCCTCACGGCTGAGTCCTTACCCGAAGACCCAACCACCACAGATCAAACCGACCTTTAGTCGAACTCCACGAAGTCGGGATCGTAGAACACCTTGGGGCTGATTCACAGAGTCAGCCGATGCCAGCATCTTCGCAGGTCACAGTACCTTCGACGGAAACCGTGAATAAGCCTCCAGGTACAGCCCCCTCAGAACCGCAGCCGATCCCTCCGGCTCCACGCGCCCCCCCGCAAGGGCGGTGGTGCCGCCTGCCCCGCCGCCGAGCCGGGCATTTTTCGCGTAGCCCCACGGAATTTCTGTTGGGGCACGCGAAAAATGCCCGGCTCGGCACAAAGGTGGAAGGAGAGAAGAGACTGGGGTGCTCGACAGCCGCTCAGTGGTCGTACTCGCGGTGGACGCCGCCTCCGACGCTGGCCGCCAGGATGCCGCGGCCGCGGGCCAGCAGCCGGGCCCCCTTAGCCGCGTGCCGGGGGCTGCCGATGAGGGTTCCGCCGGCTGTCCGCAGGCCGCCGACGACGATGCGCGCCAGGCCACCGGCGGCGGCCCGGGCCCGGATGGCCGGCTGAGCCCCACCACCGGCCAGGGCCAGCTCCACGCGCACCGAGGTGGCGGCGTGGGAGCGCTGCCGCCGCAGAATCCAGGGGCGGGTGAGGCGCGAGGCCGGCACGTGGTCGCGCACGCGCGCCTCGTCGCACCAGCGGATGACGCCGCCGGCGGCGCTCAGCCGGCGGGTGAAGAGCGTGTCCTCTCCCCCGGTGGCGCCGAAGGCCTCGTCGAATCGCAGCCCGGCCCGGCGCACGAATCCCAGGTCCAGCAGCAGGCAGTTGGAGGCGGCCACTGGGCGGACCGTGCCGGTGGGCCAGGTCCTGCGCACGAAGAACTCGCCCTGACGCACCCACGCCTCCGGCTCGACGTCGTAGACGGGGATGACGGGCCCGGCCACCGCCTGGCAGCCGGTGGAGGCCCACAGCCCCACGAGGGCGGCGAGCCAGCCGGGCTCGGGCTCCTCGTCGTCGTCGATGAAGACGAGCAGGTCGCGCCCGCCGGTCTCATCCAGGGCACGGTTGCGCACTGCCGCCACACCGGGCCGCTCCTCGACGACGTAGCGCAGCCCCACGCCCCCGGACTCCTCCGGTGCCTCCGCTGAGGAACGCACCGGTACCCCGACGTCGGCCGCTGCGGCGAGGGCGGTCTCGCGCCCGGTGCCCTGGGCGTCGTTGTCGATGACGAGGACCTCGATGTCGCTCACGCCCCTCCCGGTGCCCCCGTCCGCATCCGCCGCACCCACCGCATCGCCCTCGGGTTCGCGGGCCTCGGGGCTCAGGCCGCCGACCAGTTCCCGGGCCTGCTCCAGGACCCCGCTGACGGCCCGCTTGAGGTCCTGCGGGCGGCGGAAGGTGGGGATGGCAATCGTCAGCCGGTTCATGCGTTCCTCCTGCCGGCCGGCACCGTGCTCCGCCTGCGGCGGGGGCGGCCGTACTCGCGCACGTGGACGCCCAGTGCGCCCACCACCATGCCCAGTCCGCCGCGCGAGGAGACCTCGTAGCGGGCCTGGGCGGGCACGTCGCCGCGGATGCGGGCCACGCCGGCGCGCGCCCCGTCGACACCGGCCTTGGCCAGTCCCTTGGCGCCATAGCCCAGGCGCAGCCTGAGGCGCGCGAGCCGGCCGGAGGCACCGCCGTCGGCGGGACCGGCCGTGTCGATGCGCACCCGGGCCCAGGACGAGCCCGAACGCAGGGCACGCTCCAGCACCCAGGTGCGCCGGGCGCGGGCCGCGGGCACGCGCTTGGTGACCACCGCCCCGGCCGCGAAGCGGATGACGCCGCCGGCGCGGGTGAGCTGGCGGGTGAACAGGGAGTCCTCCCCGCCGGTGAGCCCGTAGCGCGGGTCGAAGCGCAGCCCCAGGCCCTCGACGACGGCCAGGTCCAGGAGCAGGTTGCCGGTGTCGGCGCTGCGGACCTGGGCGCCGTCGGCGGCCTCCCAGGAGTCGAAGGCGCCCGAGGCGGTGACCCACGTCGAGGGGGCGACCTCGAAGGTCGGCGGCGTGGGGCCGGTGACGGCGGCGCAGCCCTGGGCGCGCCAGGTGCTCACGAGGGCCTTGAGCCAACCCGGTGAGGGGATCTCGTCGTCGTCGATGAAGATGAGGGCGTCCGAGCCGTGGGCCTGGCTCAGGGCCCGGTTGCGGCCGGCCACGATGCCCGGCTCAGGCTCGTGAACGTAGACCAGCCGCGACGTCGCCGCCGCGTCCGAGTCAGCCGACCCGGACGGCTCGGACAGCACTGCCTGCTCGGACCCTCCGGACGATTCCGCCGCCTCCGGCGGCTCGCCCACCAACGCCGCCCGAGCGGCCTCGACGACGGCCCGCGCCCCGGCCTGCGGGTCGTTGTCCACAATGAGCACGCTCGCCGTCGTCTGTACGTCACAGACGTCGTCGGCCTGCGCCAGCAGCTCGGGGATCACCTGCGCGAGGTAGTCGTTACGACGATAGGTGAGCATCGCGATGGTCAGGTGCACGTCCAGCCCCGTCCTTCCTCCCGCCTGCCGGCGGATCGCGGCGTGATATCAGGGTCTAACGGTACTATCACGAAGCGGGTGCGCCCCACGGCGGGAGCACCCGAGCCACGACGTCGCCCCGCACCCGGAAGGCTCCTGCTCCGATGACCGCCACCCCCGACCCCGCCCAGGGCGCCGAGACCCCCGAGGCCGCCGATCCGACCGGCCCCGCCACCGGCGCCCCCGCCAAGGCCGTCGAGATCACTGAGGCCCCCGAGGCTCTCTCCGGCGGCGACCTGCTCTCGCGCACGGCGGTCATCGTCGTCAGCTACGACTCGGCGGCGCTGCTGGAGCGCACCCTGGCGCGCGTGGCCGAGGACTCCCCCGAGGCCCGCATCATCGTCGTCGACAACTACTCCACGCCCGCCGCCCGCGAGGAGCTGGTGGCGCTGGCCTCCTCGCGGGGCTGGGAGACGGTCCTGCCTAAGACGAACACCGGCTTCGGCGGCGGCATGAACCTGGGGGCGGCCCGGGCCCGCGAGCTCGGCGCCGACCTGCTGGTCCTGCTCAACCCCGACGCCGTCATCGCCCGGGGCGGCCTCATCCGCCTGGCGGCCAGGGCGCACGCGGACCGGCTCGCCCTGGTGGCGCCGGTGCTCAAGGACTCCAGTGGCCGCGTCGTCTCCGACGGGATCGTCGTGTGCCTGGCCGACGGCTCGATGCGCTCGCGCCGCTCACCGCGCCCGATTCCTCCCGGCGGCACCCAGCCGTGGCTCTCGGGGGCCTGCCTGGCGCTGTCCGCCGACCTGTTCGAGGCCGCTGGCGGCCTGGACGCGCGCTACTTCCTGTACTGGGAGGACGTGGACTTCTCGGCCCGGGTGCTGGCGGCCGGGGGCAGCCTGGCCCTGGTGCGCGACGCCGTCGCCGTCCACGATGAGGGCGGCACCCACTCCGAGGACGCCCAGTCCGACCGCGCCAAGTCGGACATCTACTACTACTACAACGTGCGCAACCGGCTGCTGTACGCGGGGCTGCACCTGGATCGGGCCACGCAGCGCCGGTGGGTGGCCACGGCGGGCCGGGCCGCCCGCGAGATCGTCCTGCGCGGCGGCAGGCGCCAACTCCTGAGCACTCGCCGCCCGCTCATCACAGCGGCGCAGGCCACCCGCGACGGGATGAGGCTCCTGCGTGCCGCCCGCCGCGGCGAGCTGCCCGACGTCAACGTCCCCCTCATCCGCGACTGACTCAGCCGGAGCCGGGGCGTCCCGCCGTCGGCGCGGTGTCGACGGCGGGACGCCTCGGGTTGTCCGCCCGCCTCACAGGTAGTGGGCGCGCAGCTCCTCAGGGCTCGTCGGGGACAGGTCGGCGAGCGTCACGTCGAAGACGGTGCGCGCACCGGTCTCGCCGCGGGCGGCCAGCCTGGCCACCGCGCGCGCCGTGGCGGCCAGGACCGAGCCGGTGAACTCCGGGTTGGAGTCGAGCTGGAGCTCGAAGCTCACGGTCTCGGCCACGCCCTCGGAGGTGTGCCCGCGGCGGATGACGGAGCCGCCGTGCGGGATCCCGGCGTGCTCGGCGGCCAGCTCCTCGGCGGTGATGAAGGTGACGGTGGTGTCGTAGTCGGCGAAGTAGTTGGGCATCTCCACGATCTCCCGCTCGATGCGGGCCAGGTCGGCGCCCTCCTCGGCCACCACGTAGCAGTCGCGCGTGTGCATGGAGCGGGTGGTCAGCTCGACGTCGTCACCGGACTTGACCGCGGCGACGGTGGCCTCCACCGGGCGGGTGTACTGCTTGGCGTCCACGACGCCGTCGATGCGGCGCAGGGCATCGGAGTGCCCCTGGGAGACGCCGGGCCCCCAGAAGGTGGTGGTGACGCCGTCGGGCAGGACGGCCTCACCCAGGACCCGCAGCATGGAGAACAGGCCCGGGTCCCAGCCGGCGGAGATGAGGGCGACGTGGCCGGAGGCCTTGGCGGCGGCGTCGACGGCGGCGAAGTGCTCAGGAATGCGGGCGTGGGTGTCGAAGGAGTCGACCGTGTTGAACACGGCGGCGGCGGCCGGGGTCTGCTCGATCAGGTCGGTGGCCGAGCCCCCGCAGTTCAGGCAGACATCGACCTTGTCGGCCCAGGCGGCCATGTCGTCGACGTGGGCGACGGGAGCCCCCTGGGTGGTGACGCTGTCCGGGTCGCGTCGGGTGAAGACGACGGCGACCTCCATGTCCGCGTTCTTGGTGATGGCCTGCTCGACGCCGCGGCCGAGGTTGCCGTATCCGTTGATCGCTACCCTGATCATGGTTCCTCCTGGTGGGTTCTCACTACAGGACGATCCTAGGGACGCACCATGTTGCCTGCGTGTGACATGTCGGGGAGTGACCGCCGGGCGACGGGGCTACACGTGCCTGCCGGGGTCAGGCGGTAGGTGCTCACGACTGTGTTGTCTCATGTCTTCTGGGAGTTTCGGATGTCTTGGCATCTCAAGACACCGGTGGGGTGGGTCTGGAGGAGGGGAGAGCTGCTGCTTGGGCCTGTCGGAGGGGGCCGGCCCGGTGACTGTGGTGGCTGCCGGCGTCGTCTGGATGCACTGCACGAGGGCGGGGTGCTCCTGGAGGAGGGTTGGGGGTACTTCGGGTGGGTGGGGCCTTCGTGCAGTA
>NZ_MSKS01000026.1 GCF_001937445.1 Actinomyces oris
CCCCGCCACTACGTCCTGGCCCTGCCCTGGCAGGTCATCGAGCAGGACGACCCCGGTGAGGGAAGCGTGCACATCTACGAGCCCTCCAGCGGCGCCGTGCGCCCCCTCGACCTGACTGCCCCGCGCGATCCGCACCGCCCCGGCCCCCGCGAGCTCGGCGGCTGGCCCCGCATCCTCGCCGTCATCGCGCCCGAGAACTGACCATCAAGAGTATTATCCTGACTCGAGGGGTGGGAAAAGGTTCCGTCACCCTGAAAGGCGGGCACGTGTTCTCTTCTACGTTTCGGTGAGGGTGGTGCCTGATGATGACTGTCAGCCATGATGTGCATCTCTGGGATGTTCAGCGAGCCGCGGCGATCATGATCCTCGCTGTTGGAGTCCTCGGGGCGGTGGCGATCCTGTCGGTCCCGTTCGCCATTGGCCTGTACGGTCTGCGCGGGCTGTGGATCCCTGCGGTTCTCCTCATCCCGCTCGCCCTGCAGGGGTGGGGGCTCCGTCTCCTCAAGCGCCTAGCCACGACTTTGCCCCGATGAGGGCGACCGGGCCATGATGTCGTGACTGCCCACCAGGAAGGACCCCCATGACCACGCGCGCCCGGATCGCCCGCCTCATCGACCACACCCTCCTCAAGCCCGAGGCCACCACCGCCCAGGTCAATGCGCTCATCGCCGAGGCCGCGGACCTGGGCACCTACAGCGTGTGCGTCTCCCCGAGCCTCCTTCCGCTGAACCTGCCCGACGGACTGCACCTGGCCACCGTCTGCGGCTTCCCCTCCGGCGCCCACGCCACCTCCGTCAAAGCCGCTGAGGCCGCCGACGCCCTGGACAAGGGCGCTGAGGAGATTGACGTGGTCGTCAACCTCCGCCTCGTCAAGGAGGGTGACGCCGACGCCGTCGAGGCCGATATCCGCGGCGTGCGCGATGCCTGCCGGGGCGCCGTCCTCAAGGTCATCATCGAGTCCGCAGCCCTTACCGATGAGGAGATCGTCTCCACCTGCCGCGCCGCCGAGGCCGCGGGCGCCGACTTCGTCAAGACCTCCACCGGCTTCCACCCCGCCGGCGGCGCCTCCACCCACGCCGTCGCCCTCATGCGCGCCACGGTGGGAAACCGCCTCGGCGTTAAGGCCTCCGGCGGCATCCGCACCTCCGCCGACGCCTTGGCCATGGTCGAGGCCGGCGCCAACCGCCTGGGTCTGTCCGCCAGCGCCGCCGTCCTGGAGGGGCTGGACGACTGACGGGAACCCTGCGTCGTCGCACATCACCGCACCTCACGGACGGGCCCGGCATGACAGCCGGGCCCGTCGACGTCCCCACTCGGCACGAATCGGGAAGGATCACCTCAACTTGCCAAATTTCGGGTTCCCGAAACTATACTCGGCTCCATGAGAACCATCCCCAGTATGAGTCGCCGCAGCGTCGCGGCGCTCGCCTGTCTCGCCCTGTCCGCTCCCGCCCTGGCTGCTTGCGGTCACAGCTCGACCTCGGCCGACGCCGCGGGAACGGTCAAGGCGGTCGCCTCCACCACGCAGATCTGCGACTACATCACCCAGCTCGCCACCGGCGACGCCTCCAGTGACCTCTCCTTCGACCGCACCGGCGCGGACGGCAAGACCCAGCACTTCGGAGCCGACGCCGCCAAGGCCACGTCCCACCTCAAGCTCACCTGCCTGCTGGCCCCCAACGCCTCGGCGCACGAGCACGACATGACCACAGCCCAGTCCAAGGCCCTGTCCGAGGCGGATCTCTTCTTCATCTCCGGCGTCGACCTCGAGCACTTCCTGGACTCCGCCGTTGAGTCCACCGGCTTCAAGGGCACCATGGTAGTGACCTCCGGGATCGCCGGGGCCGTCGACGTCGATGACCTGGCCGCCCAGAAGAAGAAGGAGGAAGCCAAGCCCTACAAGGTCGACCGGGGCAGTGCGAAGGTCGAGGTCGCCAAGTGGCCCTTCCCGCCGGAGGAGGGCGAGAGCGAGCCCGAGTTCCGCTTCGACCCGCACGTGTGGACCTCACCGAAGAACGCCATCGTCCAGGTCACCAACATCGGTGCCGCCCTGGAGAAGGCCGCCCCCGACCAGGCCGGAGTCTTCCGCAGCCACGTGGACGCCTACGTCGCCAAGCTCAAGAAGCTCGACGAGTGGGCCGCCGGCTCCCTCAGCTCGGTGCCCCAGGACAAGCGGGTCCTGTTCACCAGCCACGACGCCTTCGGCTATTTCAGCAAGGAGTTCGGCGTCAAGTTCGAGGGCGCCGCCCTGTCCGACTTCAACGCCCAGCAGGACGCCACCGCCGACAAGATCCAGCAGACCGCGGACAAGGTCAAGGCCTCCGGGGCGGTGGCGATCTTCGCTGAGAACTCCAACAACCCCAAGTCCATCCAGAAGGTCGCCGAGGTCGCCGGCGTCAAGGCGGTCATCGGTGACGATGCCCTCTACGGCGACTCCCTGGGGACCCCCGGATCCGACGGCGAGACCTACATCGGCTCCATCCTCCACAACGTCTCCAACCTCACCAAGGCCTGGGGCGGTACGGTCACCGAGATCCCCGCCGACCTCGCCCAGTGGACCCCCAAGGCCTCCGACGTCAAGTGAGGAACGTATGACCGGCCCCCGTGATCGCACTCCAGACATGACTACCTTGACCACTCCGACCGCTGCTGCCGAGCCGGTCGTCACCCTGGAGGACGCCTCCTTCTCCTACGGCTCCTCCACCGTGCTCACCGGCGTCACCGGTCGGGTCTCGGCCGGGCAGGCCCTCGCCCTCGTGGGCCCCAACGGCTCGGGCAAGACGACACTCATGCGGGCACTGCTCGGCATGGTGACCATCAGCAGAGGCCGGGTGCGTGTCAACGGGGCGGCACCGGGCAGAGCGCCCCGGGGGTCGGTCGGATACGTTCCTCAGCTCAGCGACCTCGACCCCACTTTCCCCGTCACCGTGCGGGAGGTGGTCCAGATGGGCATGTACTCCCAGCTCGGCATCCTGCGGCGCCCCGGCGCCGAGGCCCGTCGTCGGGCGCTGGAGGCCCTTGAGAGCGTGGGGCTGGCCGACCGCGCTGACAGGCGCTTCGGCACCCTGTCCGGCGGCCAGCAGCAACGCGTCCTCGTGGCGCGCTGCGTGGCCGCCCGGCCCCGCCTCATCCTCCTCGATGAGCCCTTCAATGGCCTGGACCAGCCCAACCGCGAGGCCCTGCTGTCCATCATCACCGACCTCAAGGACCAGGGCATCTCCCTGATCATCTCCACCCATGACCTCGTCCTGGCCCAGGAGACCTGCGAGCAGGCGGCCCTCCTGGCCGGACGTCAGATCGCCTTCGGGCCGCGCGACGACGTGCTCGTGGCCCGCTACATCGATGAGGCCTACGGCGGCCACGGCACCACCCGGCTGCTGGGGCTGCGCTCCGGCGTGGACACGCAGGAGCGGTCATGAGTGAGGCGATGACGCTCTTCAGCCAGGCCCTCGAGCAGCTGCGCCTGGCGGCCGTCAACGTCCCCGGGCTCACGGAGCTGGCTCAGTTCCCCTTCCTCTTCCGCCCCCTGGTGATGTTGGTGCTTCTGGGCGTCGTCGCCGGCGTCATCGGCGTCATCGTCAACCTGCGCAGCGCCGAGTTCAGTGCCGAGGCCATGGTGCACGCCGTCTTCCCCGGAATCGTCGCCGGCGCCGTCTACTGGGGGATCGACGCGATCATCCCGGCGGCCTCCGTTGTCGCCGTCGCCGCGGCCCTGGTCCTGACCATCGTCTCCCACCGCTCTCGTCGGGGTGAGGCCTCCGAGGCCGGCACCGCCGTCGTCCTCACCAGCTTCTTCTCCATCGGGCTCATCCTGTCCCTGGCCAAAGGCGACATGTCCGGCCAGCTCGAGGCCCTCATGTTCGGCCGCCTCCTGGAGGTCACCGATGCGCGCCTGGCCCAGGCGCTCATCGTGTGCGCCGTCGCGCTGCTGCTCATTGCGGCGACCTGGAAGGAGCAGGTCGCCTACGCCTTCGACCGCACCGGTGCCCGCGCCTCCGGGCTGAGGATCCTCGCACTCGACCTGGTCCTCAACACCGCCATCGCGGCCGCGGTCGTCTCCGCCTCGACCGCGGTGGGCATCCTCCTGGTCATCGGCTACCTCGTCATCCCCGGCGCGACGGCGCGCGTCCTCGCCTCCCGGGCGCGCACCATGGTCGTTGTCGCCATCGCCGTCGGTGTGGGCGGCGGATACCTCGGAATGCTGCTCATGGTCCTGCCCGAGACCCTCGACAAGCCGATCTCCCCGCAGGCCACCGTGGCCCTGGTGATGACCGGAATCCTCCTGCTCGCCGTCGGCGTCTCCACCGCGCGCGAACGGCTGGACAGGATCCGCCACCGCGATCACTCGACGCAGCCGGTCACGGTTGCGGCGGCCTCGACGACGGCGGATACGGAGGCCACCACTGATCGCGCCGGGGGAGCGGAGGACTCGGCGAGCGGCGTGACCCCGGTGGCCGAGAGGAGCCGAGTATGAGGATCGGGTTCGACATCCTCCTGCTGCCCATCATCGAGGTCGTTCTCATGGGACTGCTGGCCGGGCTCGTGGGCGCGCTCGCACTGGTCCATCGCCGGATCTTCTTCACCGAGTCACTCACCCACGCGACCTTCCCCGGAGCGATCGTCGGTGTGGTCGCCGCCGCCTGGTTCTCGCGGGCGGCCCTCGGCCAGCGCGCCGACTTCACCCTCCTGTCCACGCTGGTTCTGGTGGGAGCCGCCTTCATGTGCCTGCCAATGATCTGGCTCATGCGGCGCCTCTCCCAGGTTCCCGGGATCTCCTCCCAGTCGGCAGCCGGCGTCGTCCTCACCTTCGGATTCGCCCTGGGCTACTTCCTCAACAAGTGGTTCGCCCCGCTGCCGATCAAGGTGGACTCCTTCCTGGCCGGATCCGTGCTCAACGTCAACCACATCGATGTCATCGCCGCCGGAGTCGTCCTGGCGATGACGATCCTCGTGCTCCTAGTAGGCGGACGGTTCCTCACCTTCTACAGCTTCGACCCGCTGGGGTACCGCGCCAGCGGGCTGAACCCCGCCTGGGCCGAGGGGACCGTCATGGTCATGATCACCCTGACCATCGTGATGCTCGTTCCCGCCGTCGGCACGATTCTGCCCATCGCGCTCATCGCCGCGCCCGCGGCCGCTCTGGCGCCGTGGACGCGCACCATGCGCCAGCTGCTGATCGGTGCCCCGGTGCTGGGGGCGGCCTCGGCCCTGGCCGGGCTGCTGATCGCGGTGCAGCTGAACCTGTCCGCCGGTGGGGTCATCGCGGTGACCTCCGGAGTGGTCTACCTGGTCTCGGCCCTGGTCCACTGGTCCGTGATGAGCGGAGTCTGGGTGCGAGTGCCGCTGCTACGCCGGGGCTGAGCCCGCCGATCCTGTGCGGGTGCTCCCAGCGACGCCGGAGCGAGGCTCGCGGCAGGGCCGAAGGCCGGCTCTCAGGCGGCGATCCCCAGGACGCCGCGCAGGTCGGCCTTGATGGCCTCCAGGCGCTCAGCGGCCGCCTTGCGCACCTGCGCCACCGGAGTGCCATTCGTCGGCAGAATCACCTCGCAGTAGCACTTGAGCTTGGGCTCTGTCCCCGAGGGGCGCACGACCACCCGGTCATCCGAGGCCGTCACCCACACCAGCCCGTTCGTGGGGGGCAGGGTGCCGCCGTTACCGTCCGAGACGCCGTCGAGCAGATCCACCGTCGTGGTGACCGGGGAGCCGGCAAGCTTGGCCGGTGCCCCGCCCGAACGCAGGCGCTCCATGGTGCTGGTAATGATGTCGAGGTCCTCGACCCGCATGCTCAATGGGCTCGTGGCGTGCAGCCCGTGCTCGCGTGCGAGCCGGTTGAGCAGATCCTGCAGGGTCCGGCCCTGCTGCTTGAGCACGGAGGTCAGCACCGCCAACCGCACCGAGGCGGAGATACCGTCCTTGTCCCGCACCGCGGCGGGATCGACGCAGTACCCCAGTGCCTCCTCGTAGCCGAAGACCAGGCCCGGCTCCCGACTGATCCACTTGAAACCCGTCAGGGTGCGGCGGAAGCCCAAGCCGTGGGACTGGGCGATCCGGCGCAGCAGGCGGGAGGAGACCACGGAGCAGGCCAGGACCCCGTTGCCGGCGAAAGCGGCCAGCTCGGCGGCCTGCTCCCCCAGGAGCGCGCCGACCTCATCGCCTGTCAGCTGACGCCAGCCACCGGGAGCGTCCTCGTCCGGGATCGCCGCCGAGCAACGGTCAGCGTCAGGATCGTTGGCGATCACCAGGTCCGCATCGACCTGCCGGGCCTTATCCAGCGCCAGGTCCAGCGCCCCGGGCTCCTCCGGGTTGGGGAAGGCGACCGTCGGGAAGTCCGGATCCGGCTCGAACTGCTCGGCCACCTCGACGACGTCGGTGAACCCGGCTCGCGCGAGCACCTCCCGGCAGGTGGCCCCGCCCACGCCGTGCATCGCCGTCAGCACGATCCTCACCGGGGCGGGGGCCGTCATCCGGGCCGCCTGAGCGGCCCGCTCGATGTACTCCTCCCGGATCTGCGGGTCGACCGTCTCCCAGCCCGACTGCGGGCGGGGTACGGAGGACACCGGGCCGACGGCGTCGATCGCCGCAGCGATCTGGCTGTCATAGGGGGGAACGATCTGGGCTCCCTGCCCCGAGTCGGTTACGGCCCGCCCGCCCAGGTAGACCTTGTAGCCGTTGTCCTGCGGCGGGTTGTGCGAGGCCGTGACCATGACGCCGGCGTCGGCCTCCAGGCGCCGCAGCGCGAAGGCGAGCACCGGGGTGGGGCAGTGCGACTCGAAGAGAATGGCCCGTCCGCCCGCGCCGGTGACGACCGCGGCCGTATCGCGGGCGAACTGCTCAGAGTTGTGGCGGGCGTCGTAGCCGATGACCACGCTGAAACCCTCACCGAGACGGTCCTTGAGGTACGCGGACAGGCCTGCTGCGGCGCGGATGACGACGACCCGGTTCATCCGGTTGGGGCCGCCGCCCAGGCGGCCGCGCAAGCCGGCTGTGCCGAAGGCGAGGGTGCCGCTGAAGGCATCACTGAGTGCCCTGCGAGCCGCCTGGGCCTGCTCGCCATGAGAGCGGGCGGTGCTCAGGAGCTCAGTGAGCTCGGCGCGAGTGGCGGGATCCGGATCGTCCTGGATCCACGCGTCCACGGCAACGTCGTCGTACACATCTTCAGGGCCTCGGGTCATATCCGTGACGGTACCGCGCCAGAACTTCTGGAAACGCTCACAATGACGCTCCTCACTGGTGTTTCCAAACACAAGGAGAATTCAGTCACCAAAATGACGGAACATACCTAAAGATAAGATTTCTTGAGTTAAATTGGCAGTATAATTCGAGGTTGTTTTGAGAGTCCTGAGAGGTGTGTTGATGTTGAGAAGGAAGTGGGTGGCGGGAACGAATGTCTGGGACTTTTGTCTCCCATGTGTCCTTGGCTCCTGAGCGTCGAACACGTCGCCGCCTGGCCAGGATTAAGGGATCATGGCGCCATGAGTACACGCGAGTCCTACCGCAAGGGACCAGTGGTGCTGCGCGGCACCCAGATCCCCACCCAGACCACCGACGCACGCCTGCTGAGCAGTGACGCCGACGCCGAGTGGCTCCACGCCGACCCGTGGCGGGTCATGCGCATCCAGGCGGAGTTCGTCGAGGGCTTCGGGGCGCTGGCGGAGCTGGGGGCGGCCATCAGCGTCTTCGGCTCGGCCCGCAGCAAGCCCGAGGACCCCGCCTACCGCGTGGCCATGGAGGTCGGCGCCGGGCTGGCGCGCGCCGGCTACGCCGTCATCACCGGAGGCGGCCCCGGCATGATGGAGGCCGCCAACCGCGGGTGCCACGAGGCCGGTGGAACCTCGGTGGGGCTGGGCATTGAGCTGCCCCATGAGCAGGGCATGAACGAGTACGTCGACCTCGGGGTCAACTTCCGCTACTTCTTCGCCCGCAAGACCATGTTCGTCAAGTACTCCGACGGATTCGTCGTCATGCCCGGCGGAATGGGGACCCTCGACGAGCTCTTCGAGGCCCTCACCCTGGTCCAGACGCAGAAGATCTCCTCCTTCCCCATCGTCCTGGTGGACAGCGGCTACTGGGGCGGGCTGCTGGAGTGGCTGCGCACCACGATGGTCGCGCGCGGCATGATCTCTTCGGCTGACCCCGACCTGCTGCATGTTGCCGACGACGCCGAGGCCGCCGTGGACTATGTGGTCAGTGCTGCCCGCCGACTGCGTGATGGCCGGGCTGGTGCGTGAATCGTGTCATGGCGGACCCATCATCGAACGTCGCACCTTGAATGTCGTAGAATATGACAGGTCGCGCGGCGATGTGCCCGCGCAGCACTGACGAAAGGTGAGCACATGGCTGCCATGAAGCCCCGGACCGGAGACGGCCCCCTCGAAGTCGTCAAGGAAGGCCGCGCCATCATCATGCGGGTTCCGCTTGAGGGCGGTGGTCGACTCGTCCTCGAGATCACGGCTGATGAGGTCAAGGCACTCGGAGAGGCTCTGGCCAACGCCAAGATCTGAGCGATCCAGGCACCCCGGGGCAGCCGGTACCACTCGGTCCTCGGGGCCGAGTAGCCGGTGGCCGAGTCACCCAGCCTCACGAGAGAGGGTCGGACCCCATGCGGGTCCGACCCTCTTCCTCGTTCCGCCCCGCTGGCGGTCAGGTCTGACGCACGGAGACGAGCAGGCCGTCTCCAACGGGCAGCAGTGTGGTCAGCAGGGCCCGGGAGGCGCGCAGCGCCTTACCGAGCTCACGGGCTGCCACAGTGGTGACGTCACGGCGGGCAGGGTCGGCCACGTGGTCGTTCCACAGGGCGCGGGTGACGGCCAGGACCCCGCCGGGGCGCAGCATCCGCAGGGCGTTGGAGGCCAGGAGGATGGCCTCTTCCGGGGCGACGTCGAGCACCACCATGTCGTAGGAGCGGGCCGCCATCCGGGGCATGACGTCCGATGCCCGCCCCTGGATGATGCGGGTGCGCGAGGAGGGGTAGCCGGCTCCGTCAAAGGCGCGGCGGGCCTCGCGCTGGAGCTCGGGCTCGACGTCGATCGTGGTGAGGACCCCGTCGGTCCCCATGCCGCCTAGCAGCCACAGGCCCGAGACTCCGGTGCCGGTGCCGACCTCGGCCACGGACTTGGCCCCCACTGAGGCGGCCAGCATCCGCAGCGCCGCTCCGGTCCCCGAGGACACCGGGGTGATGCCGAGCTCGAGCCCGCGTATGCGGGCCTGGGCGGTGGCCTCGTCCTCCGCGGTGAAGTCCTCCGTGTAGGACCAGCTCAGCGTCTTGTCCGCACTCACTGTGAGCCTTTCTTCTGCTGCGGGGTGCCAGGCGCACCCATCAAGCCACATTGTTCCAGGTGTTCGGCCCAATAGGCGGAAGGGCGCTCGCTCGGGTGAGTCCGCCGGTAGGCGAACCGAGGCGGACCGGGGCGGTCAGGACTCCCTATACTGAGCGGCGTGTTCGGCATCAACGGATCTGAGTTCCTCGTCATCATCCTGGTGGCGGTGATCGTGGTGGGGCCGCAGCGCTTGCCCGAGTACACCCGCAAGCTCACGCAGATGGTACGTCAGCTCAGGGTGTTCCTGGACAACGCGCGCAGCCAGATCGCCGAGGAGGTCGGTCCCGAGATGGCCGACCTGGACCTGTCCAGCCTCGACCCGCGCCAGTACGACCCTCGCAAGATCGTGCGTGACGCCCTGGGGGAGGACATCGACGCCATTCGCGAGGACCTCGCCCACCCCTTCCGTTCCGTCGGCTCAGCCGTCAAGGAGATCTCCGACGACGCCGCTCAGGCCGTCAACGATGTGGTCAAGCAGGATCGGGCCACGTCGCTGAGCAAGCAGATCGAGGCCAAGCGCGAGGAGCGGCTGGCCGAGAACGACGCCGACAATGCTGACAACAGCGAGAGCCCCACGAGCTCCGAGAGCAGCACTGAGGGTGCCGAGAACGCAGAGCGCCTGCAGAGCGCTGAGCAGCAGGCAGTCTCCACCCCACCGCGGGGAGTGCTCCAGCAGACGGGCGACGCCGAGGCCGTGTCCGAGTCGGCTGAGCCGGTCGAGTCGGCTGACGGGGCTGATGAGACCGTGCCGAAGGTGACCGAGCAGGCCCAGGAGAGCGACGCCGCCGAGCAGTCGGAGGCGACCGAGGAGGACGACCAGTCGGCTGAGTCGGAGCCGGTGGAGGTCCCGGCAAGCCTGGTCGAGCCGCAGACCGCTGCCTGCGATGAGGAGGCAGGGGACACCACCGCGGCGGGCGATGACACCCGCACCCGCGTGCGGCCCCTGTCCCCGCGCGACATCGTGCGCGCCGCCAACGCCGCCGCCCGCACTCGCGCCGAGGCCGCGCGTATCGCCGTCGACTTCTGACCTCGGCCAGAGGGACGCGCGGGGCCGGCGTCAGGCCGGGGTGACCCCCAGGCTCTTGCCGGCCAGGCCGCGGGAGCGGTGCGTCAGGCGCTGGGCCACGGCGGACAGCTCCAGGGCAGCGGGGGCGTCGGCAGCCGGCTTGCCGTCCTCGGCCACGGTGGCCGGCAGGCCAGTGTCGGACCCCTCACGCAGGCGGATGTCCAGCGGCAGCTGGGCCAGCAGCGGCACCTCGTAGCCGAGGGTCTCGCTCAGGGAGGCGCTGACGATCTGGCCCCCGCCGGAGCCGAAGATCTCCAGGCGTGAGCCGTCGGGCTGGGGCATGTAGGACATGTTCTCGATGACGCCCACCACCTTCTGGTGTGTCTGGGCGGCGATGAGGCCGGTGCGCTCGGCCACCTCGGCGGCGGCCGTCTGCGGGGTGGTGACCACGAGGATCTCGGCGCCTGGCAGCAGCTGGGCCACGGAGATCGTCACGTCGCCGGTGCCGGGCGGCAGGTCCAGCAGCAGGACGTCCAGGTCGCCCCAGAACACGTCGGAGAGGAACTGCTGGACGGCGCGGTGCAGCATGGGGCCGCGCCAGACGACCGGCTGCTTGTCCTCCACGAACATGCCGATGGAGATGACCTTCACCCCGTGGGCCACGGGCGGCACGATCATGCCGTCGAGCTGGGTGGGCACCCGGTCCACCCCCAGCATGCGGGGAATGGAGAAGCCGTAGATGTCGGCGTCGACCACGCCCACGCTCAGGCCCTGGGCGGCCATGGCCGCGGCGAGGTTCGCGGTCACCGAGGACTTGCCGACCCCACCCTTGCCGGAGGTGACGGCGTAGATGCGGGTGAGGTTGCCCGGCCGGGTGAAGGGAATCACCGGCTCGGCGGCCCCTCCGCGCAGGCGACGCCGCAGCTCGGCCTTCTGCTCGTCGTTCATGACGCCCAGGCTCACCTGGACCTCGGTGACGCCCTCGACGGTGCTGACCTCGCGACGGGTGTCAGCGGTGATCGTGTCCTTCAGGGGGCACCCGGCCACGGTCAGGAGCACCTCGACACTGACAACGCCGTCCTCGGCGATGTCAACGGAGGAGACCATTCCCAGGTCGGTGATGGGGCGGTGCAGCTCGGGGTCGATGACCCTGGCCAGCGCCTCCATGACGGCGTCATGAGTCGGTTGCGTCATGAGCCCATCCTAGGGGCGCCCCGGAGTGCCACGACAGGTGGCGAGCCCCACGTGGGGGCGGGAGACGCTCTCAGTGGGCGGTGCGCTGCCCCGGTGCGGCGTCGGGCTCGTCGTCGCCGCTGTCCTGGAACTCGGCGATCTCCTCACGGGTGAGGCGCTCCTCGGCGAGAATCTCGCTGAGCATGTCACGCAGTTCGCTGCGCACGAAGTCGCGGGTGGCGACGTCGTTCATGGCCAGGCGCAGGGCGGCGATCTCCCGGGTGAGGAACTCGGTGTCCTCCAGGTTGCGCTGGGCGCGCTGGCGGTCCTGCTCGGCGGTGACGCGGTCGCGGTCGTCCTGCCGGTTCTGGGCCAGCATGATGAGGGGGGCCGAGTAGGAGGCCTGGGTGGAGAAGGCCAGGTTGAGCAGGATGAAGGGGTAGGGGTCCCAGGCCCGCTGCATCTTGACCAGGACGAGGTTCGCCACGATCCACACAGCGACGAAGATCGACATGTAGAGCACGAACCGGGGTGAGCCCATGAAGCGGGCGGTGGCCTCGGCGAAGCGGCCGAAGCCGTCGGAGCGCGAGGCGTGGGTCGGATGCGTCCTGCGCAGCCACCGCAGGCGGCTGTCGGGCAAGGGCTGGTCGAGCTGGTCAGGCATTGGCTCCCCTCTCGATCGTCTCGTCGGTGACGGCCTCGTCGGCCACGCGCCAGTCGTCGGGCATGAGGTGGTCCAGGACGTCGTCGACACTGACAGCACCCAGCAGGCGCCCGGCGTCATCGAGGACCGGCAGGGCCGTCAGGTTGTAGGTGGCCAGCAGACGGGTGACGGTACCGATGGAGTCCTCGGGGCGCACGGAGTCGACGTCGGTGTCCACGATGGAGCCGACCAAGCGCTGAGGACGCTCGCGCAGGGCCCTCTGGAAGTGGATCATGCCCACGAACTTGCCGGTGGGGGACTCCAGGGGCGGGCGGCACACGAAGCCGACGGCGGCCAGGGCGGGAGGAACCTCGGCCTTGCGGGACTGGGCCAGAAAGGTCGCCACGGTCGACTCGGGGGGCAGGATGATCGGCTCGGTGGTCATCAGGCCGCCGGCGGTGTAGTCGTCGTAGGCCATGAGGCGGCGCACGTCCTCGGCCTCCTCGGGCTCCATGAGGCCCAGCAGCTCGGTGGCCTTGAGCTGGGGGAGGTCGGCGACCAGGTCGGCGGCGTCGTCGGGCTGCATGACGTCCAGGACGTCGGCGGCGCGACCGGCCTCCAGGCGGGACAGGAGGGCGACGGCGTCCTCGTTGCCAAGCTCCTCCAGGACGTCGGCCAGGCGCTCGTCGGCCAGCTCGGCGGCCACGCGCATCTGGCTGTCCTGGGGCAGGTCGCGCATGACGTCGGCCAGGTCGGCGGGCTTGAGGTCCTCCAGGGTGGCCAGCAACGCGGTGGCGCCCTGCTTGTCGGCGCTGTCGGCCAGGCCGCTGACCTCATCGGGGCGCACCGTGAAGGTCTCCCCGCGGCGCAGGCCCAGGGGACCCGAGGAGGCCCGCTGGACGAACAGGCGGGTCACCTTCCAGTCCATGCCGCGGTCGCGCTCGATGGCCACGTCCCGCACGGTGACGGTCCCCGAGCCGTCGCGCATGGTGACCACCCGGTCCAGCAGCTCGCCGACGACCAGGGTCTCCACATGGCGCTGGGTGAAGCGGCGGATGTTCATCAGGCCCGTGGTGATGACGGCTCCGGGCTTGATCGCGGTGATCCGCGACAGGGGCAGGAAGACGCGACGCCGGCTGGAGACGTCGATGACGAAGCCGACGGCCCTGGGCTCTCCACGCATCTGCAGCAGGACGACGACGTCATGGACCTTGCCCACCGCATCGCCCAAGGGGTCGAAGACAGAGGTGCCGATGAGGCGGGCCACAAAAACCCTGGTGGTCGTGTGCGTCCTGGTGTTCTCCACAAGCCAAGCCTATGCGCCTGAGGCGTGATTGCCGGCCGATGGGTCCGTACCGCGTGCCCGCGCGTGCGACGATAGCCCCCATGAACGCCAATCCGAGCCCGTTGTCCTCCCTGACCTCGTCCAGTGGTGGTGTCATGCCCCAGGGGGAGGAAGTGGCCTCCTTCGCGACCTACCCCGAGGCGCAGAGGGCGGTGGATGCCCTGTCGGACCAGGGCTTCCCGGTTCAGCACCTGGCGATCATCGGCACCGACCTGCGTCAGGTCGAGCGCATCACCGGACGCATGAGCTGGGGACGCGCAGCGATGTCGGGGGCCATGAACGGCCTGTGGATCGGGATGTTCTTCGGCATCATCATGTCGGTGGCCGGCAGCAGCGGTCCCAGGCTCAACTTCTGGGCCTGCGTCCTGCTGGGGGTGCTGTGGGGCATCGTCTTCCAGCTCTTCAGCTACGCCCTGACCCGAGGGCGGCGCGACTTCACCTCCATCAGCCAGGTCGTGGCCTCGCGCTACTCGATCATCGCCGCCCGTGACATTCACGAGGCCAGCCAGGCCCTGGCCGATGTCCCGGGCAACCTTGCACGCGGGGGAGGGGCGCTGCGGCGCTCCCAAGAGCGGCGTCGGGCACGGCAGGAGGCTCCCGGGCCCACCGCCTTCGGATCGCGCCCCGACGAGCAGCCCCGCTTCGGGGTGCGACTGCCGCAGCCCGGCAGCGACGCTCCTGAGCGGACCTCCACCGCCTCGGCCGGACGCGCCTCCGGTGCCCCGGCCGCTGCCGAGGACTACGACCCCTTCCTGCGCCCCTCGCGATCGGGGGATCGCAAGGAGCCGGGGGCCTCGGAGTCGTCGCAGGAGACCGGTGATGAGACCGGCTCCGGTAACGAGGGCTGACCGGTGCTGAGGGACGAGGGAGCGCGACAATGAGCATTCCGGTGGGGCTGTCGACCGCCTGCGTGGTTCCCGGCAGTGTTCCAGACACCTTCGCCATCGCCCGGGAACTGGGCTATGACGGTGTCGAGATCATGGTCTGGAGCGAGAAGGCGTCCCAGGACGCCACCCGGCTGGCGGCCCTGGTGGAGAAGTTCGACCAGCCGGTGCTGGCCGTCCACGCCCCCACGCTGCTGGTGACCCGCGGGGTCTTCGGCGCCGATCCGTGGGACAAGGTGGACCGCTCCATTGAGCTGGCCCACTACCTCGAGGCGCCCACGGTGGTGCTGCACCCGCCCTTCTTCTGGCAGACCCGTTACGCGCGCTCCTTCATCGCCGGGGTCGCGCAGCGCGAGGCGACCACGGGCATCCACCTGGCGGTGGAGAACATGTTCACCTGGCGGCCCCGCCACGCCCACTCCACGCGCGACTTCCAAGCCTACTCGCCCACCTGGGACCCGGTGGGGCAGGGCTACAAGTCGGTGACGCTGGACATCTCCCACGCCGCCACCTCCGGCTCCGACGCCCTGGCCATGGCCCGTGCGCTGGGGCCCACGCTGCGTCACCTGCACCTGACCGACGGTGTGCCCGGGCCCCTGGACGACCACCTGCTGCCCGGGCAGGGCAACCAGGACTGCGCCGGGGTCCTCAAGCACCTGGTGGCCACCGGTTTCGAGGCTGGTGGGGGACAGGTCGTCGTCGAGGTGACCACCCGGTCCATGACGGCCGCCCAGCGTCTCGAGGGCCTCGCCAGCGCCCTGGCCTTTGCCCGCGAGTACCTGGAGGGCGGGGAACCGGCCCACATTCCCGAGCCGACCCGCAAACGCTACCGCCGTACCTGATCCGGCCTAGCAGTAGGCGGTCTCGTGCTCCAGGTGCGAGACGGGCTCGAGCTGGAGGGTCGCGTGCTGGATTCTGACCGGGAAGTGCTCGGCCACGCAGCGCTGGAGCCGGTCGAGGATCTCCTCGGTGTGACCGTCTCGCAGGCACTCGTCGCGCACGACGACGTGCGCGATCAGCACCGGCATGCCCGAGGCGACGGTCCACGCGTGCAGGTCGTGGACCTCCTCGACGTGGTCGATGCCGAGCATGTGCGAGCGCACCTGCGCCAGGTCCAGCTCCCGGGGGGTGAAGTCCATGAGGACCGCCAGGGCCGAGCGCAGCAGCGTCACCGCCCGGGGCAGGATGAGGACGGCGATGAGCAGGGAGGCCACGGCGTCGGCCCGGGTCCAGCCGGTGCGGGCCACGACGGCGGCGGCGATGATGACGCCCACCGATCCCAGGGCGTCATTGAGGACCTCCAGGAGAGCGGCCCTCATGTTGAGGTTCTCGCCGTGTCCGTCATGCCCCCGGCCGCCGGAGAGGACCAGCAGCGCGATGACGTTGGCGGCCAGGCCGATGACCCCCATGACGAGCATGCCGGAGGCCTCGACCTGCGGGGCCACCAGCAGGTTGTGAACCGCCTTGAAGGCCACGAAGAGGCCGACGACGGCGAGCATGCCCGCCTGGAGCGCGGCCCCGATGACCTCGGCGCGGCGCATGCCCCAGGTGGAGCGGTCCGTGGTCGGACGCGCGGACAGGTGCGCGGCCGTCAGGGCCATGGCCAGACCGGCGACGTCGGTGAGCATGTGCCCGGCGTCGGCCAGCAGCGCCAGTGAGCCGGTGAGAAGAGCAGTGATGATCTCGGCCACCAGGACGGTGGCCGACAGGCACAGGGCGACCAGGAGCCGCCCGCGCGAGGCCCCGGCGCCGTGGTTGTGCGAGTGACCGTGGGAGCTGTTGGGGAAATGGTCGTGGGGCTCGTGGCCGACTGGGGTGCTCACTGTGGCTCCTTGCTCCGGCTCGCTCCGTCCGCGCAGATGGTGGCGGCCAGGGACTCGGCCGCGGCCAGGACCTGCTCGATCGCCTCGGGGTTCTCGATCCGGCTGACGTTGGCCCGCCCGTGGGAGTGGCTGGAGATGAGACCGGCGCTGCGCAGGATCGCCAGGTGCTGGGAGACGGTCGACTGGGCCAGGCCCAGGTGCTCGGTCAGCTCCACCACCCGGTGCTCGCCACCGTGGAGGTGACGCAGGATCGCCAGGCGGGTGGCGTCCCCCAGGACGTCAAGCAGGGAGGCCACGGTGGAGGCCTCGCGCACGGCGCCGTGGTCCTGGGGTCGGTCCTCGGGCAACAGCCCATGTTTCATCGTCATACGCCGATGCTATCTGCGAGTAACGATGAGGGGCAAGGGGGTGACCAGCAGTCAGTCGGCAGTCAGTCGGCGATGAGCCCACTGACCCAGGCCTCGACCTCCTCCACAGTGCGGGGCACGTCCTGGGTGAGGCGCTCCACGCTGCCGTCCTCGCGCACGACGACGTCGTCCTCGATACGCACGCCCGTGCCGCGCATCTCGGCGGGCACCAGCAGGTCGTCCTGGCGGAAGTACAGCCCCGGCTCAATGGTGAAGCACATGCCCGGCCTGAGCTCGGCCTCCATGTACATCTCGCGGCGCGCCTGGGCGCAGTCGTGGACGTCCAGACCCAGGTGGTGGCTGGTGCCGTGAACCATCCAGCGCCGGTGGTACTGGCCCTCGGGGGCCAGGGAGTCGGCGGCGCTCACGCCCTCGGGCAGCATCCCCCACTCCTCCAGGCGGGCGGCGATCACCTCCATGGCGGCGGCGTGGACGTCCTTGAAGCGGCAGCCCGGCGTGCCCGCACGGGCGAAGGCGGCGTCGGCGGCGTCGAGAACCGCCTGATAGATCCGGCGCTGAGCCTCGGTGAAGCGACCATCGACCGGGATCGTGCGAGTGACGTCGGCGGTGTAGAGGGAGTCGACCTCGACGCCGGCGTCCACCAGGACCAGCTGGCCGGGCTCAACGGCGCCGTCATTGTTGATCCAGTGCAGGGTGTTGGCGTGGTTGCCGGCCGCTGCGATCGTGTCATAGCCCAGGCCGTTGCCCTCCTCGCGGGCCTTGGCCCCGAAGGCCCCCTCCAGGACCCGCTCACCGCGCCAGTGGCCGCGGGCACGGGGAATGGAGCGGATGAGGTCGTCGAAGCCGGCCTTGGTGGCGGCGACGGCGGCACGCAGCTGATCGATCTCCCAGGGGTCCTTGATCAGGCGCAGCTCGCTGGCGGCCTCGGCCAGACCGGCGTCCACCTCCGCGGTTCCCTGGCCGGTCTGCAGCCCGACCTTCTCTCGCGTGGAGGTCACCAGGGCGGTGACGGACTCATCGGCCTCGGCGACGACGCGCAGCCGGACCGCGTCGGGGCCGGCGTCCTTGGCCAGCGCGTCGGGCAGGGAGTCGATGTCGGCGCAGCGCATGCCGGTGGATGCCTCGACCTCCTCCAGGGAGGGTCGCACGCCCACCCACAGCTCGCCGTATCGGGGGTCGCCGTAGAACTCCTGGCTGGAGCGCGAGGCCCGGGGTCGGAAGTAGAGGACCGCCTCATGCGTCGGGGCGGTGTTGTCGGCGTCGGCGGCGTGGCCCGGGGAGCCCGCATCCTGACCCGGCGCGGTCAGGGGGTCCAGGACGAGCACGGCGTCCGGCTCGAAGTCCGTGCCGGTGCCGGCCAGGTGGGCGAAGGCGCTGTGGGGCCTGAACCGGTAGTCGCAGTCGTTGTTGCGCACCTTGAGCGCGCCGGCGGGCAGCACCAGACGCTCACCGGGGAAGAGCCTTCCGAGGGCCTCACGCCGGGCCGCCGCCCAGGGGGCCGCCTCGCTGCGGGCGGGCAGACCCTCGGGGCGCGGGCCCCACCCCGAGCCGATGAAGTCGCGGAAGGCCTGGTTGTCGGGCTGGCGGGACCGGTTGGAGCCTCGCGCCGCCAAGGACTGGGGGGCCTCCTGCGAGGAGGCGGGGGCCTCGTCGGACGGGTGAGTGTCTGCGGGAGAAGTCGATGCCATAGGGGCATCATCCCACTGTCGAGCCCCTGCCGGTGCTCGGTGGGGGTCTCAAGATTACCGGGGCGGATCAGCCCTGCTCGTCGGCCGGGAAACGTACCCCCACCTGGCGGCGGGCCTCCTGCAGGACCCCGACCGCCGCCACGGAGCGGCTCAGCGGGTGCAGATCGGACTCGCGCGCGCCGGCACGTACCAGACGGCACACCTCGGCCAGCTCGTAGGCGAGCTGGTGGCCGGGCGCCTGGACGCCGCGCTCGACCGACAGATCCTCACTCGCGCCCGTTTCCGCCGCCGGGCCGCGCAGCTCGATGCGTCTGGGCCACTGGCAGTCATCAATGCTCAGCACGTCATGGTCCCCGGCGAAGCTCGACTGTGTCCCCGGGGAGGTCTTGGAGTGCAGGCAGACGACCTCCAGCCCGGCGTGCTCACCGAAGTCGTAGGACAGGACCACCGTGCCCCGTGCGTCCACACCGCACTCCAGCAGCGTCCCGGTGGCCGTCACCCGGTCCAGCTCACCGAAGAGGTGGATGGCCAGGCTGACCGGGTAGATGCCCAGGTCCATGAGGGAGCCGCCACCCAGTGCCGGATCGAAGGCCGGCGGCAGACCACCGGAGCGGTAGACCTCCATCCGCGAGGAGAACTGCTCCTTGGACAGCACTACCCGATGCAGCCGCCCCAGCCGCGGCAGGTGCTCACGCAGCCGAGCCACCCCGGGCTCGAAGGCGGACAGCCACCCCTCCATGAGGAAACGGTCGGCTGCCCGCGCCGCCTCCACCATCGCCTCGGCCTGCGAGCGCGTCAGGGCGAAGGGCTTCTCCACCAGGACGTGGAAACCGGCCTCCAGGGTCGCGATCGCGTGCTGTGCGTGCAAGGAGTTGGGGGAGCCCACGTGGACGACGTCGATCGGGGCCTGCGAGCCCGGGCCGTGGGCGGCAAGCATCTCCTCGAGCGAGGCATAGGCATGCGCGATCCCGTGCTCGGCGGCGAAGGCGGCGGCGCGCTCGCGGTGGACGGAGGTGACTGCCACGATCTGGGCGCCCGGCTCACAGGCGACTGCCTCGGCGAACCATCGGGCGATGAAACCGGCCCCGATCACCCCGAAGCGGATCGGGGCGTCGTCGGGCAGGCGTGTGGGAGGCGCAGTATCCGTCGTACGGCTCGGCTCGCTCATGTCGTCCAGTCTTCCACGTCTCCCGATGCTCCTACCTACACTTACCTACACTGTCACGGTGCGTATCGATCCCCACACCCATTCGGCCTGCTCCGACGGCACCGACTCTCCCGCCGGGCTCATGGCTCAGGCGGCCCGGGCCGGCCTCGACGTCGTCGGGCTGACCGACCACGATACGACGGCCGGATGGGAGGAGGCGGCCCGGGCCGTCCCGGATACCGGCGTCGCCCTGCTGCGCGGCACCGAGATCTCCTGCGCCGCGGACGGGGTCACCCTCCACCTGCTGTCCTACCTGCACCGGGCCGACGACGCCGGACTGGAGGCCGCCTTCGCCCGCGCCCGCCGCTCGCGCGACAGCCGGGCGCAGCGGATGGTCGAACGCCTCAGCGAGGACTTCCCGATCACCTGGGAGGATGTCCTGTCCCAGTGCGCCGACTCCCACACGATCGGCCGCCCCCACATTGCCGACGCCCTGGTTGCGGCCGGCTCCTTCCCCGATCGCAACGCCGCCTTCGCCGGGCCGCTGGCCACCTCCTCGCCCTACTACGTCCATCACTGGGCGCTGGACCCGGTGGAGGCCTGCCGCCTGGTGCGCGCCGCCGGCGGAGTCCCGGTGGCGGCCCACCCGCGCGCCTCCTCGCGCCAGCGCCGCCTCGTGCCCGATGAGACCTTCGCCCAGATGGCCGAGGCCGGCCTGGCGGCCCTGGAGATGAACCACCGCGACCAGGGCCCCGAGCAGCGCGAGCAGGTTCGCCTCCTGGCCCAGCGCCTGGGGCTGGGGCTGTCGGGGGCCTCGGACTATCACGGCACCGGTAAGCCCAACCGCCTGGGGGAGAACCTCATGCCGCCCGAGCTGCTGGAACGGATCCTCGATGAGGGTGCCCTCGACCTCGTCCGACCCTGAGGGCCGACCGGCCCCGGTACCCGACTCCCGCCGAGCGGCGGTGATAGAAACACCCCCATGTTGCAGTCCGCCTTCGACACCACGGTCTTCGCCACGACCTTCACGACGCTCCTGGTCATTCAGGACCCCCTGGGCGCCATCCCGATCTTCCTGTCCCTGACCTCGCGGCAGACGCCCACCGAGCGCGCCGCCTCCGCACGCCAGGCCACGGTCGTCTCCTTCGCCGTCATCGTGCTCTTCGCGGTCTTCGGACGCTACATCCTGAAGTTCCTGGGGATCTCGGTGCCCTCTCTCCAAGTGGCCGGAGGTCTGCTCCTGCTCCTGGTGGCCCTGGAGCTGCTGACCGACAAGGTCGATGAGAGCCCTGACCCTGAGGCCGTCACCGCCAACGCCGCTCTCGTTCCTCTGGGCACGCCGCTGCTGGCCGGGCCCGGCGCCATCGTCGCGGCGATGGTCGCCGTGGACACCACCGGAGGTGGGGTAGCCGGATGGGTCTCCGTGACGGCCGCGATCATCGGCACGCACGTCGCCATCTGGGCCTCGCTGCGCTTCTCCCTGGGGCTCAACCGGGTGCTGGGCACCTCCGGCATCCGGATCCTCACCCGGGTCATGGGACTGCTCCTGGCAGCCATCGCCGTCCAGATCATGGCCGACGGCGTCTTCGCCTTCCTGGAGACCCGCCTCTGACCCCGGTCCGCCCCGGAGTTGGACAGCGGCTGAGACCCACGTGCGTCTCAGCCGTTTCTATGCCGCCCTACTCGCCGACGGTCCTGTCAATGGGACGGCCGCCGCGAGTGCGCTTACGGGTGCGCTTGCGCCGGGGCTTGGCCTCGCCGTCGGCGGAGCGCCGGGAACGCTCGCCGCGCTTGGCGTCCCTGCCGCCGCGGCCCCGGCCGCGCTCCGAGCGCCCGCCCTTCCGACCGGACTGCTTGCGTCCGCGCCTGCCGGTCTCACCCAGGTCCTCGATCTCCTCAGCGTCCAGCCCCTCCAGGATGCGCTTGTGGCGGGGCAGGCGGCCGGTGACCTTCTCCGGGATCGACAGGTCGGAGAACAGGTGCTTACTGGTGTGGTAGGTCTCCACCGGCTCCTCGATGGGCAGGCCCAGGGCCTTGGCGATGATTCGCCAGCGCGGCACGTCGTCCCAGTCCACGAAGGTGACCGCCGTGCCGGAGTTGCCGGCGCGGCCGGTGCGCCCGATGCGGTGGACGTAGATCTTCTCGTCCTCGGGGCACTGGTAGTTGATGACGTGGGTGACGTCGTCGACGTCGATGCCGCGGGCGGCCACGTCGGTGGCCACCAGGACGTCCACCTTGTTGTGGCGGAAGGCGCGCAGGGCCTGCTCGCGGGCCCCCTGGCCGAGGTCGCCGTGCAGGGCCGCGGTGGCGAAGCCGCGGGCGCGCAGGTCATCGGCCACCCGGGCCGCCGTGCGCTTGGTGCGCGCGAAGATGATGGTGCGCCCGCGTCCCTCGGCCTGGAGGATCCGGGAGACGACCTCCACCTTGTTCATCGAGTGAGTTCGGTAGACGACCTGCTGGACCGTCTGGACGGTCATGCCCTCGTCACCTGGGTCCTGGGCGCGGATGTGTGTGGGGCGGGTCATGTAGCGGCGCGCCAGGGCGACCACGGCCCCGGGCATGGTGGCGCTGAAGAGCATCGTGTGCCGGTCGGCGCGGGTGCGGGCCAGGATCTTCTCCACGTCGGGCAGGAAGCCCAGGTCCAGCATCTCGTCGGCCTCGTCCAGGACGACGGTGGTCACGTGAGCCAGGTCCAGCACGCCGCGCTCCATGAGGTCGATGAGGCGGCCGGGCGTCCCCACGACGACCTCGGCCCCGCGCTCGAGGTCCTCGATCTGGGGCTCGTAGGCGCGCCCGCCGTAGACCTGGACGATGCGCACGGTGCGTTTGGCGGCAGCCGTGGACAGCTCCTCGGCGACCTGCTTGGCCAGCTCACGGGTGGGCAGGATAACCAGGGCCTGGGGGCTGCCGGAGGCGGGATCCTCGTCCCAGCCCTCCTCCCCGGGGCCCAGAGTGTCCATGAGCAGGGGGATGCCGAAGCCCAGGGTCTTGCCGGTGCCGGTCTTGGCCTGACCGATGATGTCCTGCCCCTCCAGGGCCACCGGCAGGGTGAGGGCCTGGATGGGGAAGGGGTGGGTGATGCCCTTGGCGTCCAGGGCCTCGCAGATCTCCGGCTCGACACCGAAGTCGGCGAAGGTCTTGCGGCTCAGGTCGGTCTGGGCACCCTCGTCGGTGATGTCGGGAGTGGCTTCGTCCAGGACGGGGGCGTGGGCGCCGGCCGTCTCGATGATCCCGGACGTGGCGGCAGTGGCGTCGGCATCCTCGATGGTGGTCTGGTCGTCTGTGGAGTTGTGGTTGGGCTCGACGGCGTCGGCCCCGTGCTGCTCGTTGCTCACGAGGTTCCTTGTCTTCTGATCAGGTTGAACCGGTCCGGCGCGGCTGTTGCTCGCGCGCACAGCGGGGTGCGCTGCGTGGGCGTTAGCGCCGTCGGATGTGGCAGCCGATCGCGAGTCATATCTGAGTCCATCTGACGACCGGGCAACCGTGGACGCCGTCAGCGTAGCGGCTTTCCAGCATATTCGCGGCGTTGGGCGTCACTTTGACGGCTTGAGTGTGGGTGATGTCACGACGGGTGTGGGGGAGATCAGGCGGAGGCGGAGGGGGTGCATGTGGTGAATCAGTGCGGGGCGAATCTGCTACTGTGCCTGTCTGGTGTGATCCTCAAGTAAAGCCTTTCTGGCAGTTCATTGAAAAAATAGATGACGAGGGGCGTCGTCAGGGGGCTTGTGGTCAAGATTGAAAGATGTCTGAGTATGTTAAGGAGTCTCATTCGGGTAATACCTGCCTCACCTTCGATGATTCATCGACTCACAATTGAAAGTCATGTCTTCTCCTAGTGGCGGCTGCAGTGGCGGCTGTAGTGGCGGCTGATGCGGGCGCGACGGCAAGGCTGCTCGGTGAGGGAGGGCTGACTACGATGGTGGCCATGTCCCAGATGCCGACTCCGTCACCTCAGCCCAGCGCCTCCACTCCGATACAGGTCGGTCCACACGAGCTGTCCGTCGTCGGCGTCGTCGCGATCTCCCGGACGGCCGCCTGCACCCGCTACGCAAAGGATGCCGACCGGGCTCCGCGGATGACGGCCCGGGTCGACCTGCTGCGTATGAGCGCCTGGGAGGTCGCCTCCTTCGATCGGGTGGTGGAGCTGGCCGCGACCCACGGCATCGACGCCCTGGGGGCGGCCGAGCGATTCACCGACGTCCTGGGCGACTTCGACGAGCGGCTGCGGCCACTGGACTGGGCCGAGCGCCTGCTCAAGACCTACATCACCTTCGGGCTGCTCATCGACTTCGGGATGGCGCTGAGCGAGTCGTTGGAGGAGCCCTTGCGCAGGGGGCTCGTCCACGAGCTCAGCCAGGACCCGATCAGCACCTACGCCATCGCCGAGCTGGAGGAGGTCATCGCGGCCGACCCGCAGCTGGCCGCCCGGCTGGGGCTGTGGGGGCGGCGCGTCATCGGTGAGGAGATCGGAACCTTCCAGAGGCTCCTGGGGCAGTTCCCCGAGCTCCTCGGACAGATGGCGCAGGAGCAGCTCCACTCAGTGCTGAGCCAGGGGGCGGTCTCGCGCATGAGAGGGCTGGGCCTGAGGGTCTGATCGTCTTCCACCACCCCCGCGCGGCGGAGATGTGAAGTGCCCAACAGTGGAGTAGTGCCCGTGTCGGTGGCGTGACAGGACCCGGGCTGCGTTGGGTAAGGTGTCCGCATCCACATCCTCATCACCCGATGTGAGAGTTGTCGCTTTCACATCCTGAAGGAGTTCCCATGAAGCGAAGCGTATGGATGGCCGCGTCCGCGGCCGTGGCCCTGTCCGTCGTCCCGGTCGGCGCGGCTGCTGCCGAGACGGACCCCGCTCCCGCCGCCGAGCAGGTGGCGCCGCAGGCCGGTGGCGCGAAGGCCGACGCTCCCCAGCCCGACACCCCCTCCCCGGCCGCCCCCAAGCCCGATGGCGACAAGCCTGCCCCCGCCCCGGAGCCTGCTCCGGCCCCCGCCGAGGACGCGGGTAAGGCGGCACCCCAGGCTCCGGCTGCCAACAACACCGCGGCGCAGCAGCAGGAGAACAAGCCGGAGGCTCCGGCTGAGCAGCCCCAGCCGAACCAGGGAGACCAGCAGCAGGGTGATCCTGCCGGTTCTCAGGCCGCTCCCGAGCAGCAGGCCCCGGCCCCCGAGCAGTCCTCTGAGGGTGGCGCCCCTGCGGCTGCCGAGGAGAGCGCCCCCCAGGGCGCCGCGGAGGCTCCCGGTGAGCAGGCCGCTGCGCCCCGCGAGCAGGCTGCCTCTGGCCAGCAGGGCACCGCCACCGCAGGTCGCTCCACCCTCGCCCAGACCGGGGCGGGAACGACCGCGGCTTGGATGGTGCTGGGCACCGGTGCGACAGGCGCCGCCATGCTCATGGCTCGCCGTAGGCTGACCTACTGACACACATCGGTCCTTGACGTTGAGGAGAGGTCTGGCCCATGGATGACCGGATGCTCGACGGGGACAGGGTGCTGTGGTTCATCGGCGGCAGTCCTGAGCGTGCTCAGGAGGCCCTTGCCGCCGGACACGCCTGGACGCCCGAGCAGCGTGCGCAGCTAGAACAGATCGCAGCATCTGCCGGATATTCCCCTCAGCAGCCTGCCGGGTACCCGCCTGCTCAGCAGCAGGTGCCCGTTCAGGAGTCCGCGCCCATGTACGGGGCGCCCACACAGCCAGCGGCCTTTGACGGCGTATTCAGGGGCGACGGCGCTCGTGGCGACACTGTGGACTACGGAGCGGCTCAGCCGACTCAGCCTGCTCAGCAGCCGGCTGCGGTCGCGCCGCTCCAGCCGCAGATGGCGACACCGACGCAGCCTCAGCCGCAGGGCTACAGGCTTCAGCCGTTGCCCGCGGTGACAGAGATGGAGGCGCCGCAGAGCGATGTCTCCCAGTACCCGAGTAGTGCTCCACGTCGCGGTTGGGTCCTCCCGGTCGTAGCGGTCAGTGTGCTCGCCCTCGGGTTGGTCGGGGGTGCCCTGGGAGGGCACTGGCTGTGGCCCGGCAAGGACGCGGCGGCTCCGTCGTCCTCCGCTGCGGCGGCCCCTGCTGCCAGCAAGCCTACGACCCTGCGCGCCGGCAGCGGTTCCTTCGTCTGCTCCTCCGGTGGCACCGGAGTCTCCTGCTGGGGCGCTGACGCCCAGGCCAACACTCAGGGCGCACGTGTCTCGCCGACGGCGGTGCCCGGCCTGGAGAAGGTCAAAGTGTCTGCGCTGAGCGTGGGCAAGGGCTTCGCCGTGGCCGTGGATGACTCGGGCAAGGTCTATGCCTGGGGCGCCAATGAGGTCGGCCAGCTCGGCAAGAAGACTGATGAGGCGCTGGTCAACCAGGCCGTGGAGGTCGGCAAGCTGCCGGCCGCTCCCACCGCGCTCGTCTCCGGTTACGAGCACACCTGTGCGCTCGCCAAGGGCACAGTCTGGTGCTTCGGCTCCAACCGCTACGGGCAGGTCAACGGAACTGTCTCCGACACCCCGTCAGGGTTGGTGCAGGTGGACAAGATCGACGGGGCCACCCAGATCGGCACCTCCGGCTATGACACGTGGGCCACGGTTGACAAGGGGACCTGGACCTGGGGGAACAACTCCTGGGGGCAGGCCGACCCCTCGCAGAGCGTGGTCAACGTGGCTCCGACCCTGATCCCTGCGAGTAGCTGACGCCGGTCTCGGCAACGCAGTAGCGCCCAGCCTCTTGAAGGAGGCTGGGCGCTCGACGTATGTCGCGACGACGCTTACTTGTCGCCCTTGAGGTGGTTGACCGCACCCTTGATGGCGTCCTTGGCGTCCTCGGCGACCTCCTTGATCTTGCCCTCGGCCTGCTGGAGCTTGCCCTCGGTCTCGGTGTCCTTGTTGCCAGTGACCTTGCCCGCGGCCTCCTTGGCCTTGCCGGCGATCCTGTCGAAGGTTCCGTTGTCGCTCATGAGAGCTCCTTTCCGTAGTGAGTCTCCGCGAGGTGGAGACGGGGGGATGGTTCGACTATACATGTGTGCATCTGAGACACAGCCCGATATCCAGTGAGATTTTCTATAGAAATCACTTCAAATGTGTGATATATCCTATTTCTTTGAGGGTGCGGTCGCTCGATTCCTCTCTCCGGCGTCGTTCGCCGCATCTCCAAGCCCGTAGACTTCAGGCATCTCTCCTTCGAGAGCCTCCTGATACCGACACCGAGGTCGATCGCCCATGAGCAGTGCACCCGCGGACGTTCCCGCCGCCACCCGCGTCGAGAACGCCGGTCTTGACGTCATCTCCGAGTCCGATCGCAAGGGACGACCGAGCGATCTCTTCATGCCCTGGTTCGCGGCCAACATCTCCGTGCTGGGACTGTCCTGGGGCGCCTGGGTCCTCGGATTCGGACTGTCCTTCTGGCAGGCGGTCGTTGCCGGCAGCGTCGGTGTCATCGTCTCCTTCCTCCTGTGCGGCGTCGTGGCCGTCCTGGGCAAACGAGGCAGCGCCCCCACCCTGGCGCTGTCCCGAGCTGCCTTCGGCTACAACGGCAACCGCCTGTCCGCGGCCCTGTCCTGGATCCTCACGGTCGGCTGGGAGACCGTCCTGTGCGTTTCCGCCACCCTGGCCTCGGCCACGGTGTTCCAGGCTCTGGGCTGGCACAACCAGGTCGGTGCCCAGATCCTGGGCTTCCTGCTCACCGTCGGCCTGGCCGCCAGCGCCGGCATCCTCGGCTTCGAGGCGATCATGAGGGTCCAGACCTGGATCACCTGGGCCACCGGTGTCCTCACCATCATCTACCTCGTCCTCGTCGCTCCCCAGATCAGCTTCCGCACGCTCCTGGCCCTGCCGTCGGGCGGCCCCGCGGCCTTCATCGGAGCCCTGGTCATGGTGGCCACCGGCTTCGGCCTCGGTTGGGTCAATGCCGCCGCCGACTACTCCCGCTACCTGCCCCGCAAGGCCTCGACAGCCGGCGTCATCGGCTGGACCACGCTGGGATCGGCGCTGCCCTGCGTGGTGCTCGTCTTCTTCGGCATCCTCCTGGTGGGCTCCGACGCCGAGCTCGGCCAGGCCATCAACACCGACCCCATTGGTGCTCTGACCACGATCCTGCCCACGTGGTTCCTCATCCCCTTCGCGATCGTCGCCATCCTCGGGCTGGCCGGCGGCATCATCATGGACCTGTACTCATCGGGCCTGTCGCTCCTGGCGACCGGCCTGCCCGTGCGCCGGCACGTGGCCACCTCCATCGACGCCACCATCATGACCGTGGGCACCATCGCCGTCATCTTCGGTGCCGATGACTTCCTCGGCCCCTTCCAGGGGTTCCTCACCACCCTGGGAGTGGTCATCGCCGCCTGGGCCGGAGTCATGGTCGCCGAGGTCATTCTGCGCAGGCGCGACTACGACGAGGAGGCCCTCTTCACTCCCGACGGCGTCTACGGCTCGGTCAACTGGGAGGCCATCACCCTCGTGGCTGTCGGTTCCGTCGTCGGCTGGGGGCTGGTCGTCAACTCGGCCGCCTCCTGGTTGTCCTGGCAGGGCTACCTGCTCGGGCCTCTCGGGGGTCGCGACGGGGCCTGGGCCGGAGCCAACCTCGGTGTGCTGGTCTCCCTGCTCATCGGTGTGCTCGGGCACCTCGCCCTCGGCCGAGGCCGGGTGGCCCGCCAGGAGGCGCGTTCGTGAACGACCATGCAGCTGTCCTCTCCCTTGAGCCTGAGCGTCTGGAGGCCCTGAGCGCCTCTGCCGGCGCAGAAGGTCCGGGCCCGGCCGTGGAGGGCGCCCATCAGATCGCCCGTCGTACCGGCGCGCCTGGCCACGACCTGCTGGTGGTCCTGGGGTCCGGCGCCGCCGACGCCCTGGTCTCCTGGGGTGAGCCGGCGGCGAGCCTGCACCTGTCCGACCTGCCCGAGGTCATGGTCCCGGTCGCGCCGGGACATGAGGATCGCCTCGACTCCTATGCCGTCGCTCGTGGCCGGAAGGCGGGCGCCCAGGAGGATGGGGGAGAGCGGCGCGTCCTCGTGGCTCGCGGACGGACCCACCTCTACGAGGGGCACGGGCCCGGACCCGTGGTCGCCCTGTCCCGTATCGCGGCCGCTGCCGGCGTACGCGGGGCCGTCCTGGTCAACGCCGGCGGGTGCCTGCGCAGCTGGCACATCGGCGAGGTCATGACGATCACCGACCACCTCAACCTCACCGGCTCCTCACCCTTCGACGGCCCGGTCTTCACTGACGTTCGCAGCGTGTGGGACGACGAGCTCGCTGACGTCCTGCGCGGTGTCACAGAGAGGTCAGGCGTCTATGCCGCTGTGCGCGGGCCGGAGTATCAGACCATGGCGGAGACGCGAATGCTGGAGTCCGCCGGTGCCGACTGCGTGGGCATGTCCACCGTCCTGGAGGCCATCGCCCTGCACCAGCTCGGGGTGCGCGTGGCCGGCATGAGCGTCGTCTCCGACCTGTCCTTCGCGCAGGCGCCCACCGATCCCGACGAGGTCGTCCGCCTCGCGGCCGGCGCGCGCACGACGATCGCCGCCGGCATCGAGGCGGTGCTGGCGGCGATGTCCTGAGCTGCCGACGTCGAGGCGAGTCGCAGGGGCTCGCTCGGGTCAGTTCACGCCCATGAACATGTAGGCGCGCGTCACCTTGCCGTCGACGTCGCGGAAGACGGTGTCGACTCCGCGCCCGACGATGTCGCCGCTTGGGGCGGTCATCGACCAGCGCAGCAAAAGTGCGTCGCCGGACTCCATGCGCTGGTCATAGCTGAAGATCAGGCCCTGACCTGCAATGCGGTCGTTGTGGACGCGGTTGATGTGCTCAGCGATGTCGGCTGTTCCTGTAACGGTCAAGGCGGGTGAGGAGATGTGCAGCGACCCGTGCGGGGCCCACATCTGCTCGATGAGCGCAAGGCGCTGACCGGCGTCGGGCTCAGTCCAGGTACGCAGGTAGCTCGCGTCGAAGTCGGCATCGGTTCGGGTGGTGTCGGTCATGAGTCGTTCCTCTTCTCAGGTTAAGTTGACAATGTCAGCATAACTGGAAAGTTGACTGTGTCAACATGTGAGTAGGCTTGGGTCATGAGCCCTCGTGATCCAGGTCCGACGCGCGCCGCCATCCTCGACGCCGCTGCAACGCTGCTCGAGGACAAGGGACCCGAGGCGGTGACGCTGCGTGCCGTTGGTGAGGCTGCCGGCGTGTCCCGCTCGGCGCCCTATCGTCACTACGCGGACAAGGCTGCGCTCATGCGTGCCTTGGCGGGCCGGACACTGCGGCAGATCGCAGAGCGGATTCGTCACGGTGCGGAGCGGCACCGGGGGGCGCGACAGCGGCTGCGCGCCGGTTGCTGGGCCTACATCGACTACGCAGTCGAGTGCCCCCACCACTACCAGCTGGTCTTCGGGGACGCTCCGATTGCGGAGCCGGACCCCGGGCTGGAGGAGGCCGCTGACGACGCCATGGCCGCCGTCGGCGAGCTCGTTGCCCAGGCTCAGGGGGCCGGGCAGCTACGACCCGGCCCCACCCGTGAGATCGCCACCGTCATCTGGGTTCTGCTTCATGGGCTCGCCGCCCTGCAGATCACCGGTCATCTCCATGAGCCCCGGACCATTGACGGCAATGACCATCTTGCGGATCTGCTGGACCTGGCCCTGGAGCAGCTGCGACCCGTGTGACGCGCCTTCGGCGGTGTTGGCCGGTAGCGATCTGAGACGTGTCTGGGACGCCCGTCCCCGCACGGCGGCGAGCACGAGCGCCTAACCTTGCATCTATGACAACTGATGCAAAGACGCCCAACCAGGCTGTCACGACCCGCACCGAATCCGACTCCATGGGCACCGTCGAGGTGGACGCCAACCGTTACTGGGGGGCCCAGACCGAGCGGAGCCTGCACAACTTCGACATCGGCCGCGAGACCTTCGTGTGGGGCCGCCCCATGATCAAGGCCCTGGGGATTCTCAAGAAGTCCGCCGCCCTGGCCAACGCCGAGCTCGGTGAGCTGCCTGCCGACATCGCCGAGCTCATCGCCAAGGCCGGCGATGAGGTCATCGCCGGTGACCTCGACGCCGAGTTCCCGCTCGTGGTCTTCCAGACCGGCTCGGGCACCCAGTCCAACATGAACTCCAACGAGGTCATCTCCAACCGCGCCATCGAGCTGGCCGGCGGCGAGCGCGGCTCCAAGACCCCGGTCCACCCCAACGACCACGTCAACCGCGGCCAGTCCTCCAACGACACCTTCCCCACGGCCATGCACATCGCCGTCGTCAACGAGCTGGCCGCCATGTACCCGCGCGTCCAGCAGCTGCGCGACACCCTGGACGCCAAGGCCAAGGCCTACGCCGACGTCGTCATGGTGGGCCGCACCCACCTGCAGGACGCCACCCCCATCACCCTGGGGCAGGTCATCAGCGGCTGGGTCGCCCAGATCGACTTCGCCCTCGACGGCATCCGCTACGCCGACTCCCGCGCCCGTGAGCTGGCCATTGGCGGGACCGCCGTCGGCACCGGTCTCAACGCCCACCCGAAGTTCGGGGCCCTGTGCGCCAAGAAGATCTCCGAGGAGACCGGTATCGAGTTCACCCAGGCGGGCAACCTCTTCGCCGCCCTGGGTGCCCACGACGCCCTGGTTCAGGTCTCCGGAGCCCTGCGGGTCCTGGGCGACGCCCTCATGAAGATCGCCAACGACGTGCGCTGGTACGCCTCCGGCCCCCGCAACGGCATCGGCGAGCTCATCATCCCGGAGAACGAGCCCGGCAGCTCGATCATGCCCGGCAAGGTCAACCCCACCCAGTGCGAGGCCATGACCATGGTGGCCACGAAGGTCTTCGGCAACGACGCCACCGTCGGCTTCGCCGGATCCCAGGGCAACTTCCAGCTCAACGTCTTCAAGCCGGTCATGGCCTGGTGCGTCCTGGAGTCCATCCAGCTCCTGGGTGACACCTGCGTCTCCTTCGACACTCACTGCGCCTACGGCATCGAGCCCAACACCGAACGGATCAAGGCCAACCTGGAGACCAACCTCATGCAGGTCACCGCCCTCAACCGCCACATCGGCTACGACAAGGCCTCCAAGATCGCCAAGAACGCGCACCACAAGGGCCTGTCCCTGCGCGAGTCCGCCCTCGAGCTCGGCTTCGTCACCGCCGAGGAGTTCGACAAGTGGGTCGTGCCCATGGACATGACTCACCCCAGCGCCGCTGAGGACTGATTCTCAGGACTGCCCCTCAATCCGACGACGGCGCCGCCCTTCACGCGAGGACGGCGCCGTCGTCGTGCGAGCCGAGCCTGCATCCTGGCGCGCTCGCCACCAGGCGGATGCCGACTCACAGAAGCGGCACAGCCGCGTCCTGGGATCGTCCTTGCCTTAAGGTGATGTGCTAGCCACGTACGCAGACACCCGAGCGAGGCACGCGACTGAGCATGCCGGAGGGAACCACGATGAACCTGCCACGACGCACCATCCTTGCCGCCTTGCCCGCCACCGCGGGACTCCTGGGCCTGGGGGCCTGCTCCACCGGAGGGGCCACCGCCCAGGCCTCCTCCACGGCCTCGTCGCAGGCACCCACCGACGCCAAGCTCGCCCTGGACCGCGCCGCCTGGCGCTACGACGCCGACCACAAGGTCTACTACCAGCTGGGTCTGCGCTACGTGGCCACGCCCCAGGCCTCGGACTATGAGACCCTGGGTATCTACGTGCCCGGTGCCTACTTCACCGGAAAGGACAACGGCAACGGCACCTACACGGTCACCGTCAACGCCTCGGGCGCCGTCGGCAGCTTCACCGCCGCCACCGCCCCCACCGTCGTCCCGGTCAACACCCCGGGATACTCCGCCCAGAAGCCGCCCACCGAGTACTCCTACGACACCATCAAGGCCTACATGGAGGCCGGTTTCATCTACGTCCACGCAGGCCTGCGCGGCAAGGACTCCAACTCCCAGACCTACTCCGGCAACGCGCCCTGGGGCGTTGCCGACCTCAAGGCCGCCGTGCGCTACCGGCGCTACAACTCCGCCGCCGTGCCCGGCGACGCCGCGAAGGTCTACGTCTTCGGGCACAGCGGGGGAGGGGCGCAGAGTGCCGTCGCCGGAGCCTCCGGGGACAGCGAGCTGTTCGCCCCCTACCTGGCCGTCCTGGGGGCCGCCACCACTGACACCAGCGGCAAGGCCCTGTCCGACGCCGTCGCCGGAGCCATGTGCTGGTGCCCGATCACCAGCCTGGACAGCGCCAACGCCGCCTACGAGTGGAACATGGGCCAGTTCGCCTCCTCCGACACCCGGGCCGAGGGCACCTGGACGCGGGCCTACTCCCAGGACCTCGCGGCCGCCTTCCCCGCCTACCTCAACGGGCTGAAGCTCACCGACTCTCAGGGCAAGCCCCTGACCCTGGAGTCCTCCTCCCAGGGCACCTACCTGTCGGGCTCCTACTACGATCACCTCGTGGCGGTCATCCAGAAGTCCCTCAACGACTTCCTGTCGGCCACCACCTTCCCCTACACGCCCTCCTCCACCGAGATGGCGGGGATGGGGCCCGGCGGAGGCGGCGGGACGCCGTCGGGAACCCCACCCAGTGACGGTGGCGGCACGCCCCCCAAGGGCGGGACTCCCGGAGGCGGCAGTCAGGGCAGTGGCGAGTCCACCACCTACAAGACGGTGGAGGAGTACATCGCCTTCCTCAACTCCTCCTCGCAGTGGGTCACCTATGACGCCTCCAAGAAGACTGCGACGATCACTGGCCTGCAGGGCTTCGTCACCTCTCAGAAGAACGCCTCCAAGGACGTGGGGGCCTTCGACGGCGTTGACCGTGCCCAGACCGAGAACCTCGTCATGGGCTCGGGGGAGAATAAGCAGCACTTCTCCTCCCTGAGCCGCGAGGTCATCTCCAAGGGGCAGTCGAGGTACGCGAGCCTGTCAGGCTGGAACAAGGACTACGGCGTCGCCGCCTACGAGAAGGACCTGGCCGCCAAGGACTCGGTCGGTACCGACATGGTCACGCGCGTGGCGATGTACGACCCCCTGTACTACCTCACCCAGGACTCCAAGGGGCGGGGCAGCTCCACCATCGCCCCCGCCTGGCGCATCCGCACCGGCATCACCCAGGGCGACACGGCTTCCACCGTCGAGGTGAACCTCGCCCTGGCGCTCCAGCAGGCCGGAGCCGGCAACGTCGACTTCGCCACCATCTGGGGGCAGGGGCACACGATGGCCGAGCTGACCGGCACCGGCGAGGAGAACTTCATCGCCTGGGTGACCAAGCAGGCGGCCTCCTGATCCCTGAGGTTCCGGAGGATATCCTGGAGCATCCCGGGCTGAGCTGCGCCGCTCCGACCTGGTCGTTCGCCGTTAGTCGCACAGCACGACGTCAACCCCGGCGCCCCGCAGCTCCTCGAGGGCCTCGGGGTCGATCTTGCTTGTTGTCAGCAGCGCGTCGAGGTCCTCGATGCGTCCGAACCGGTAGGTGTTGGTCTGGGTAATCTTGCTCGGTGCGGTCGGTAGAACGCGTCGGGTGGAAGAGGCCATGATGGCGCGCTTGATCATTGCGTCGTCGGACTCCATGGCGGTCAGGCCCTCACGGGTGGATACGGCGCAGGTGGATAGGACCGCGACGTCGGCGCGGAATGCGTGCACCGCCTCGACCGCCTCAGCGGAGAACAGGGAGAGGGACTCCGGATCAACCGGTCCGCCCGCGATGGTCACCGCGGCCCCAGGCACGGATGCCAGCGCCGCGCCGGCGCCCAGCGACAGGCATAGGGCCCGGATATCGCGGCCGGCGAGCTGCTCGGCCACCATCTCGCAGGTAGTCCCGGAGTCGATGATGACCGCTTCTCCGTCCTCAATGAGGTCGGCGGTGGCCTGTGCCAGACGGCGCTTGATCTCCACGTCTTGACCGCGACGCATGGAGACCGGGCGGGCAGCTCCACGCCGCGGTGCACGTAGGGCACCGCCGTGGACCCGGGTTACCAGACCCTCGCGTGCCAACTCGGTCAGGTCCCGGCGAATGGTGATGACTGAGACCCCGGTCAGCCGGGACAGCGCCTGCACGCTGTGGACCGTCGTGGGGCTGAGGGCGCGCAGGATAGTACGGCGCCTCTCGTGGGGACTGTTGGGCATGCTTCCTCCGCATCAACGGCGATGAGGTGATCATTTTGCTGGAGAACGAACAATGACAATGATCGTATGCTCTTCTACCGTTAGTGTCAACGGGTCGGAATTCCGGAGATCCGTTGATTCAATGCTAGAAAATCACTGTCTAGAAGAGTGATCGTACGATCAACTCTGGTTGTCGACAGTGATTTCGCCTCGTCAGGAAAGGAACGATCATGCCGCACCTCGACCACGTTGCCATCTGGGTCGCCGACCTCGATGACGCCCGCGACTTCTACTCCCACTGGTTCGACGGGCATGCCAACGGTCTCTATGAGAACCCGAGGACCGGCCTGCGCACCCACATCCTCCACTTCGCCGAGAGGCCCGCGGACGAGCGGGGAACCCGCCTGGAGATCATGACCCGTCCGGAGCTGGCCGAGGGGCGCGAGACCGCCGGGCTGGGGTGGGCTCATGTCTCCTTCGGCCTGCCGGGACGCGATGACGTCGACCGTCTGGCCTCGTACATGTCCGAGGCCGGCGTGCCGGTCGTCGACGGACCTCGCGAGACCGGCGACGGCTACTATGAGGCCACCGTGCTCGACCCCGAGGGCAACCGTGTCGAGCTCGTTGCCTCGGACTACTCCGACGACGTCGCCCTGCGCCCGGCCTTCTGAGGCGGACAGACCACGAAAGCACTCGGTGATCCCCACCGGAGAGCTGAGTGGCCGCGTCTCTGTACGGTCGCTACACGTCGTGCACCTCGACGGACACGCCTGCCTCCTGCAGACTAGTCAGCGTCTCCGGGTCGATGTTGGTCGTCGTCAGCAGGGTGTCCAGGTCGCTCAGCGCACCGAAGCCGTAGGTGGACGAACGCGTCAGCTTGCGTGGCGGAGCCGGCATGAGACACCGGGATGATGAACCGATGATGGCCGCCTTGAGGACGGCGTCATGATCTTCGGTGCAGGTCAGGCCGCTTTGCGCTGAGACTGCGCAGGCGCCCAGGACGGCCACGTCGGCACGGAAACGGCGCACGGCGTCGACTGCGGTCGTCGTCAGCATCGCCAGCGTGTCGGTCTCGACGATCCCCCCGGGGACAGTGACGACCGGGCCGGGTGCGGAGGCCAGTGTCGCAGCCGCCGACAGCGACAGGCACAGGACCCGGATGTCGCGCCCAACGAGGTTCTCAGCCACCATCTCGCAGGTAGTTCCGTTGTCGATGATGACGCTCTCCCCGTCATCAACGAGTGCTGCTGTGGCTCGGGCCAGCACCCTCTTGGCCCCCAGGTCCTCGCTGCGGCGCAGGGAGATCGGTTGGCTGGCCCCGCGTCGAGGCGCGCGCAGGGCGCCGCCATGAACGCGGGTAATCAGGCCTTCGTGAGCGAGCTCTGCCAGGTCGCGACGGATCGTCACCCCGGAGACGTCGGTGAGTCTCGACAGAGCGTTCACGCTCATGATCGTCGACGTGCTCAGGCTCTTGAGGATCTGACGCTGACGGCTGGTGGGGGAGAAGGTACTCACGGATGATCACTTTACGTCGAAATGAAGATTCTCAATGATCATATGGTCTCCTACAGTAGTGGGTGTCGAAAGAGATCGACACAGAACTCGTTGATACACCAGTGATTTACCAAGGAGATCATCATGATCGGAAATGCTCTCAACCGTGTTGCCAGTGCCGTCGACGCCGCCTACTCCCGGTGGCTGGAGGATGTGCTGGGTCGCACTGCAGGACCTGCGGCAAGCTCCTACGCACAAGGCATTCAGGCCCTGATCAAGGGTGACTTCCGAGTCGATGACGCCGTGTCCCTGGCGGCCTGAGCGCGTCGACTCAGTCCCAGGGCAGACCAACGAGCTTGCCCACGTGACGTCCCGAGGCCATGTCCTCGTGCGCCTGGGCGATGTCTGCCAGAGGGTAGGAGTGGACGGGCAGGAGATCGAGATCGCCTGACTCGATCCGGTCCAGGGTTCGCTGAAGCACCTCCGCTGGCAGGTCCTGGGCCTGGCCGGAGTAGGTGGTCAGGCGCACCCCGTTGGGGATCCAGTCCATCGGGTAGAAGTTGGGAATCGTCCACGAATCCGACAGCATCCCGCAGAAGCACACCGTTCCGTGAACCGCCGTCGCCGCCAGCGAGTCGCGCAGCGTCGGCACCCCGACCAGCTCAAGGACGGCGTGAACCCCACTCGGCTCTGCCTCGCGCAGCCGCGAGGCGACGGCGCCGTCATCCAGGAGCGCTGTGGCGCCTCGTGAGCGCAGCAGTTCCAGCCCGGCCTCACGGCGAGAGGTCGCATAGACCTGGCAGCCCATGTCGGCTGCGAGCGCGGCCGTGGCCAGCCCGAGTGCTGAGGTCCCCCCGCGTACGAGCAGACTCTGCCCCGGTTGGAGATCCAGCCCCGTGGTGAGAGCCCCGTAGGCCGTCTGCAGCGTCTCCGGCACCGAGCCGATGACGTCCCACGGTAGAGCGGAGTGGAAGGTGATGATTTGCGTGCGCGGCACGACGACGTACTGGGCGTAGCCGCCGTCGAAGACCCGTCCCATCTCGCCCATCATCGTGACCGCCTGGGTGCCGGGTTCCAGCGTGCCCTCGGGGTCCAGGTCGATGACCCCGGAGGCCTCGATCCCCAGGACGCGAGGGAAGGTCATCCCCTCAGCCATGCCGTGCACGGAGTGGTACTCGCTGCGGTTGAGGCCGAAGGCCATGACCTTCAGGCGTACCCAGCCTTCCGGCGGAGTCGGCACCGGGAGCTCGACGACGCGGAGGTTGTCGATACTCCCCGGCTCGCTGAGTCGAGCCGCCATCATGGTTGGGGGAGTGGCAGGCATAGCAGTGTTGATCGGGCTTGGCATGTTCGTACCTCCGGTGGGCAGATGGTGGCTCCCTGGGTGTTTGCTTGCAATCCTGCACCAATCATCTTGGGAAAGGCCGTCACCTGGCAGATCGGTAGGTGACGGCTGGTACGGTTGCGATACGACATCGGGACGCGCCGCCCCAGAGGCCATGAGAGGACACCCGGCACCCGCAATGAGCAGCACCATTACCTTCGATGCCGTTACCAAGTCGTATCCGGCCGGGAGGGGCACCGAATCAGGTTCTCCTGCCGTCGACTCCTTCACGGCCCGCATCGAGGCCGGCACCACCACTGTCCTGCTGGGATCGTCCGGCTGTGGCAAGACGACCCTGCTGCGCATGGTCAACCGCATGGTGGAGCCCTCCAGCGGACGGGTCCTCATCGATGACGAGGACGTCGCCACCCGCGATGCCGTGGCTCTGCGTCGCTCCATCGGCTACGTCATGCAGAACGCGGGGCTGCTGCCGCACCGGCGCGTCATCGACAACATCACCCTGGTCCCCAGTCTTCAAGGCGTAGGGCGCCATGAGTCCCGGCAGCGGGCGCTCGAGCTCATGGACATGCTGGGCCTTGACCGCGACCTGGCCGGGCGCTACCCCCACCAGCTCTCCGGCGGCCAGGCTCAGCGGGTCGGTGTGGCCCGGGCGCTGGCTGCCGACCCCGAGGTGCTCCTCATGGACGAGCCCTTCGGCGCCGTCGACCCGCTCGTGCGCCGCGACCTCCAGCGCGAGATGGTCCGCATCCAGGCCGAGCTGGGTAAGACCATCATCTTCGTCACCCACGACGTTGACGAGGCCCTGGCCCTGGGCGACGAGATCATCCTCCTGCGCGAAGGGGCCCAGGTCGCCCAGCGCGGCAGCGGCCCCCAGCTGATGGCCGACCCGGCCGACGACTTCGTCGCCCGCTTCCTCGGCCTCGACGACGCCGCCCGTCAGCTTCGGCTCACGGACGTCGCCGAGTCCCGGATCGTCCTGGACCGGGCCGGCCGCGCCGTCGGGCGCCTGGCCGACGAAGTCTCCACGGAGGCGGAGGAGCGGGCATGAGCTGGGTCCTGGCCAACCTGCCCACCATCGCCGGGCACCTGCTGGCCCACCTTCTCCAGGCGGTTCCCGCGATCATCGCCTCCTTCGTCCTGGCGATCCCCATCGCCCGGCTGGCCCGCGTGGCCCGCCCGTTGCGCGCCGTGCTCGTGACCGGCTCCTCGCTGCTCTACGCCGTGCCGTCCCTCGCCCTGTTCGTCGTCCTTCCCATCATCCTGGCCACCGGCATCCGCGACCCGCTCAACGTCATCGTGGCCCTGACTCTCTACGGGCTGGCGCTCCTGGTGCCGGCCACCGCCGACGCGCTCGACGCCGTTGACGCCCGCGTCCTGGATGCCGCCACCGCCATGGGCATGGGGCGCCTGCGCTGCTTCCTCACCGTCGAGCTGCCGCTGGCGGGACCCGCCATCCTCACAGGCCTGCGCGTGGTGACGGTCTCGACGATCTCACTGACCACTGTCGGGGCGGTCCTCGGTGTGCGCAGTCTCGGCTGGCTGTTCACCGACGGCTTCCAGCGCGGCATCACTGCGGAGATCGTTACCGGCCTGGCGGCCACCGCGGCCCTGGCACTCGTCTTGGACGGGCTCGTCCTCGCGCTGGGGCGGCTGTGCCTGCCCTGGACCTGGAAGCGCGCCGAAGCCGGCGCAGCCGTCTCGCAGAACCAGGAGGGCACGGCGTGAGGTTCGTCCTGGCCGCACTGGCCTACATCGCCGATCCCACTCACTGGAGCGGGGCCATGGGGGTCGGCCCACTGCTGGTCCAGCACGTCCTCTACTCCCTGGCCGGTGTCCTCATCGCCGCTCTTATCGGGGTCCCCGCCGGCTGGTGGGTGGGGCACACCGGACGCGGGCGCACCTGGGTGCAGCCGCTCAGCGGCGCGGCCCGCTCCCTGCCCACCCTCGGCCTCATCACGCTGTTCGGCCTCGTGCTCGGGGTCGGCCTGAGCGCCCCCATGATCGCCTTCGTCATCCTGGCCCTGCCCAGTGTCCTGGCCGGAGCCATGAGCGGGGTGCGGGCAGCCTCCACCATGGCCGTCGACGGCGCCCGGGCCAGCGGCATGAGCGAGCTGCAGGTGCTGGGCCGGGTCGAGATCCCCCTGGGGGCGCCGCTGCTCGTCGGCGGGCTGCGCTCAGCCTGCCTCCAGGTCATCTCCACCGCCACACTGGCCGCCTACACCGGCGCCGGCGGGCTCGGCCGACTCATGTTCCTGGGCCTCAAGACCCAGGACTACGTCATGATGCTCGCCTCCGCGCTCCTGGTCATCGCCCTGGCCCTGGCCTCCGAGGCCGTCTTCGCCCTCATCCAGTGGGGGGTCACGCCCCCGGATGCCCGGCAGCACCGGAAGGAATCAGCATGACCGCACCGTCCAACCCGCGCCCCGGCAAGCAGCTGACGCGACGCGGCCTGCTGGCCGGCATCGGCGCGACCACCGGCCTGCTCGCCCTGAGCGCCTGCTCCGACACCGACCCCTTCGCCGTCGACCAAGCCTCGGGGGGCTACTCCGGCGGCCCGATCATCATCGGCAGCCAGCAGTACTACTCCAACGAGATCATCGCCGAGCTCTACGCCCAGATGATGGAGAAGACGGGCCTGAGCGTCACCCGCCAGTACCAGATCGGCCAGCGGGAGGTCTACCTGCCCGAGCTCGAGGCCGGCAAGATCCACGTCATCCCCGAGTACGGCGGCAACCTGCTGGAGTACTACAGCAAAACCTCCGCCTCGGGCAGCCCCACCGCCGCGACCGCCTCCCGCACCGCCAGCGATACCGCCTCCATCCAGGATACCCTGCTGAGGATCCTGCCGCACTCGCTGACCGTCCTGAACCCGGCCGAGGCGACGGACCAGGACTCCCTGACCGTCACCAAGGCCACCGCCCAGGCCCACTCCCTGACCTCCATCGGCGACCTGGCCTCACTGGGGCGGCCCGTCACGATCGCCGCGAACTCGGAGTTCGCCACCCGTCCCTACGGTCCCAAGGGCCTCAAGGCCGTCTACGGCGTCGACGCCTCCGTCACGCCGGTGGAGGACTCCGGTGGGCCCCTGACCGTCAAGGCCCTCACCGACGGCACCGTCGACGTCGCCGACATCTACTCCTCCGATCCCGCCATCGGGGTCAAGGACCTCGTCATCCTCTCCGACCCCCAGATGCTGATCCTCCCGCAGAACGTCACCCCGCTGGTCTCCGCCTCACTGCCGGCCATCGCGGCCACCGCCATCAACCGGGTCTCGGCCCTGCTGACCCCCGACGAGCTGCGCTCCCTCAACCAGCGCTCCACCGGCGAGAAGCTCAGCTCCAAGACCATCGCCACCGACTGGCTCACCTCCAAGAAGCTGCTCTGAGCGACGAGAGGCCCGCGGTGCTCGGCGTGTCAGTGATGGCAGAGAGCGTGCGGACAACCGCATGTGATCTCTTGTATACAGTCACTCTCTTTTGGAAAGTGATTGTGTGTGAGAGAGTTTAGTTGTTCGTCCACCAACAACACTAAGGAGCTCTCATGTCTGTCCCCTCTATCTCCGTCATCGGCGCCGGCAACATCGGATCGGCGGTCGCAGGTCTGGCGGTCAAGGCCGGTGCCAGCACTCAGGTCCTGGTGCGCGACACCTCCAAGGCCTCCAACCTCTCGGGCGTCGACGTGGCCGAGATCGGTTCGCCCCTGACCGGTGACATCGTCGTCCTCGCCCTGCCCTACGCCGCCATTGACGACGTCATCGCCACCTACGGCGCGCAGGCCTTCGCCGGCAAGGTCGTCGTCGACCCGACCAACCCCCTTGACTTCACCACCCTCGACTCGCTCGTACCGGCCGGTAGCTCTGCGGCCGCCGAGCTCGCCGTGAGGCTCCCGGGCGCCCAGGTGGTCAAGGCCTTCAACACCGTCTTCGCCGCCGTCCTGGCGAGCGGCACCATCGGCGCTCGCCCGGCCACTGTCCTGGCCGCCTCCGACTCTGCGGAGGCCAAGACGAGCCTGCGCTCGTTCGTCGAGGCCGCCGGACTGACGTGGGCCGACGCCGGCGAGCTCAAGCGGGCGGAGCGTCTGGAGGCACTCGGGGCGCTGAACATCGCCCTGGGCGTCACGGAGCAGGTCGCTTGGACCGGGGGCCTCGCCGTCGTATCCGAGTAAGGCGCCCGGTTGGCAGGTAGCCTGTCGTCCGTGTCCGTCGTCGGTCGTCCATACTCGTGGGCGACCGACGACGGGCTGATGACCAAGCACCTGAGGAGACAATGTGGCTGATACCGAGCAGCCGACCGGCATGCAGAAGGCGGGGGAGATGGCGCCCAACCCCTATAACCGCAGCTGTCCTTCACGCCGTCTGCTCAAGTCGCTCGGCGACCTGTGGACCGTGCTCGTCGTCGGGGCGCTTCACGAAGCGGGCCAGCCACAGCGCTTCAAGGAGATATCGACCCGCGTCGACGGTATCTCCACCAAGATGCTCACCCAGACCCTCAGGGGCCTTGAGCGCGATGGACTCATTGAGCGCCATCAGTACCCGGAGATCCCACCGCGAGTGACCTACGAGCTCACTGACTCAGGTAAGGGGCTGGCGGAGGCGCTCGCTCACGTTGAGGCCTGGGCCACCGAGCACCTCGGCGCTGTCAGCCAGGCCCGGGCGCGCTACGACGCCGACCACTGAGTATCCGCTGAGACGCTCACCGAGGGCGTTTCGAGCGCGTCTACAGGTGCCGCCAGGTCTCCACGCGCCAGCGCGCGTCCCCGGACACAGGGCGCCACCGGCCCTGCGGGTCGGAGAGGGCCGGATCGATGGCCCACTGCTGAGTGCTGATCCCCGGCGCGCGCACGAGCGCCGAGTCGGGCAGGCCGCGCTCGCGGGCCCGCTTACTGGCGTCCAGGTCCAGGACGCTGACGACGAGCACATCGGGCAGGCCATCAGCCAGCGCCTGCTCGTAGACGCTCCCGCCACCGATGACCCACAGGCGGGGCAGCCCCGCAGCATCCCCCTCACGAGGATCGTGCCCCAGCTCAGCGGCCAGGCCCCGCGCCGCCAGCGAGAGCCCCTCGCGCAGCGAGCCGGCGCGGATCGCCCCCTCGGCCCGCCAGGAGCGGTCACGGGTGAGAACCACATTGCGCCGCCCGGGCAGGGGCCCTCCCAGTGAGTCCCAGGTGGTGCGCCCCATGACCAGCCCGCAGCCCATGGTCGTGGCCTTGAAATGGGCGAAGTCCGCCGGCACGCGCCACAGCATGCTGCCGTCGGCCCCCAGGGCGCCAGTGACGTCCTGGGCCCAGATCATCCCCAGGCCGCTCATACCGCGACCGGGGCCTTGATCGTGGGGTGGTGCTCGTAGCCCTGGGAGGCGTCGATGTCGTCCATGTCGTAGGCGTCGATGGACTCGGCCCGCTCCAGACGCAGCGTGGGGAAGGGATGGGCGCTGGGCACCCGGGAGAGCTGGGTGCGGGCCTGCTCGACGTGGTTGTCGTAGATGTGGCAGTCCCCGCCGGTCCAGATGAGCTCACCGGGCTCCAGGTCCGCCTGCTGGGCGAGCATGTGGGCCAGCAGCGCATAGGAGGCGATGTTGAAGGGCACCCCCAGGAACAGGTCGGCACTGCGCTGGTAGATCTGCAGGCTCAGGCGGCCATCGGCCACGTAGCACTGGAAGAAGGCGTGGCAGGGGGCCAGCGCCATGGAACCCAGCTCGGAGACGTTCCAGGCCGACACCAGCATGCGCCGCGAGTCCGGGTCGGTGCGCAGCGTGTCGATGAGCCCGGCGATCTGGTCGATCGCGCCCCCGTCCCGGGTGGGCCAGGAGCGCCACTGCGAGCCGTAGACCGGCCCCAGCTCACCGGAGTCATCGGCCCACTCGTCCCAGATGGTGATGCCCCGCTCCTGGAGCCAGCGCACGTTCGTCTCCCCGCGCAAGAACCACAGCAGCTCACCCTTGACGGCCTTCATGGCCACGAACTTCGTGGTGATGCGCGGGAAGCCGCGGCGCAGGTCGTAGCGCAGCTGGCGGGCGAAGAGTGAACGCGTCCCGGTGCCGGTACGGTCGGACTTCGCGGTCCCGTTGGCCAGGACGTCGGCCAGGAGGTTCTCGTAGGCGACGTCGACGTCTGGCGGGGGGAGGAGCCCCATCTGCGCCAGCGCCGGGTACTGGGCGGCCGACGGCGACGGCTTGCTCTGGCTGCTGGCTGCGCTCATGCTTCGATCACCTCGATATGGGAACTGTCGACGACGTAGCCGCCCACAGCGAGCTCGGGTCCCAGGGCCGCCTGCGCCCCCTCGATGACTTGGTTGGCCAGCGCCCGGCCCCCCTTCCATCCGATGGCGGCCCCGATCCCGAAGGGGAGGAGACGCCCCAGCGCCAGTGCGCCGCCCTTGGCGGCCGAGTGCTTGGCCATCCGCTTGATGAGGCGGGCGTTGATCGACTTCACCGACGGCAGGGGCATCTGCATGAGCAGCTGAGCCGCCCAGAACATCGAGGACAGGCCCAGCTGGCCCTGAACCGCCTCGGATCCCTCCTTTCCCAGGAGGGCGGAGAGGACCAGGGCTCGACGGCGCTCGGTGTCGACGACGTGGACCCCTTGGATCTCCGCGACAGTCAGGATGTAGGTGACGGCCGAGGCAATGAAGGCGGCGCTCTGTCCCACTGTCAGGGCGGCGGCCGCGCCCGTACCGATGGCGGGAATGGCCGCGGAGGCCCCGACCGCTCCCGATGACAGCCCCGCGTCCCTCCGGAAACGGGCACCGGCCATCTCGACGAGCTCGGCGGCGTCTGCCCCGGGACGGTCTCGGCGCATCCGTGCGACGCGCTCCTCGATGAGGGCGGCCGGGATGGCGATCGCCTTGTCGAGGGCTCGCTCCAGCGCGGTGGGGCGCCCAGATCGGGAGGTGTTCAACGGTGGTCTCCTTGCCTGAGTGACACAGGGGGAATCGGGGAGAGCGGCCGGTTCAGCGGATGGGGCGCTGAGCGCTCAGTCCTCGTTGGGGTCGACGATCGTCGTCGTGTAGGAAGCGCCGTGCTCGATGGTGTGGCCCACCGTGCAGTGGCGGTCGACGGCGCCGGCGACCCGCTGGCTGAGCAGCTCGCGCTGCTCGGCGTCGAGCGAGGACAGGTCGGTGACAATCTCGACCTGGAAGGACTCGTAGCGCTCCTCGGCGTCGTTCTTGACGGTCGAGCAGCCCACGGTGGCCTCGAAGTCCTCGCCCAGGGCCTTGGCCAGACGGTGGTCGGCAGACAGGGTGTTGCAGGTGGCCAGGGCGATCTTCATCAGCTCACCGGGAGAGAACTCGCCCGGGCCCATGCCGATGCGGACCTCGGCGCCCGAGGAGTTGCGGCCGATGTACTGGCGGGTGCCCGCGCGCTCGGCCCACACGGCGTTAGGGGCGGAGGCGGCTGTGCTGGAAGTGCTCATGGCCTGATCGTGCCATGAAATCGGACGAGACTCGGCGGCGGAACCGGCGTACAGCCCCGTGCTGCGCCACTGGCGGACAGCGGCGCAGCACGGGAATAACAGCCCTGGGCAACGTAGCGCACAGTCAGTGATCGAGGTGAGTGATCGAGACGCGGATCAGTGCTCGGCGAGCCAGGTGGTGGCCCGGCTCTCCTCATCGGCGACGACGCGCCCCACCATGCCCATGGCCTTCTCCTCGATGGTCTTGCCGACCAGCGGCACGGTGACCTTGAGGTCGACGTCGACGGTGACGGTGGTGGCCTCACCGGCGGCGTCCGCGGCGGGGGCCATGGTGGAGGTGGCACTGACCCTGACCGGGGCGTTCTTGACCGTCACGTCATAGCCGCCGGAGCGAGAGCCGTCATCCTTCGGCTCGCCCCAGGACTCAGCCACGGAGAAGGACACCGCCGAGCGCACGAACCGCGAGGCGACCGAGGGCAGCTGGGAGGGCTGGATGCTCCCGGCGATGGTGGCCACGAAACCCTGACCGCGCTGGGCGACGTCCACCGAGGTGTTGTCGAGCCCGGCTCGCGAGACCCGCGCCTGTTGGTAGGCGGGATCGGCGAGCATCTGCGCAGTGCGTGCCGGAGTTGCAGGATAGGTGATGGTGATGGTCTTCCTCATGGTGCGATCCTGTCATGTTTCGCCGGGCCGGGGCATGCTCCGACCGCGGAGGGGACCAGGAGCCGTGGCGCGGCCCGCTGGGCTGAGCACGGGACCACTCAGGTCCCGAACATGTGTCCTGCTTGGCAATTAGTCGGCTCAACGAGCCGGTTCCGCTCACTGCCGATAACCTTGAGAGGTGCCTAATCTTCTGCCCAGCGCCCTGAGAGACGCAGTCGACCTCGCCGAGGCCGACCTCGACTGGATCCACCAGCTGGTGGCCGACTGGCAGCTGATTGCGGACCTATCCACCTCTGACCTGGTCCTGTGGGTGCGTACCCGCGCGGGGCGTTTCATCGCCGCGGGCCATACCCGTCCCTCTGGTGGGACCACCGTCCACCTCGAGGACGTGATCGGGCGGCGCATGCCGGCCTCACGCGAGGCCATGGCCATGGAGTCACTGTCCACCGCCCAGATCCAGGATGCCGCCGAGCCCTACTGGACCGGTACCGCCGCGGTCCAGGAGGAGTACATCCCGGTCGCTCACGCCGGTACGCCGATCGCCGTCGTGACTCGGGAGACCTCGGTGGGCGTCATCCGGGGCGGGCGCATCGTTGAGCGGGAGATGGAGGAGATCGCCGAGGTCCTGTGCCAGATGACCGCCTCGGGCGACTTCCCCATTCAGGACGCCGGCACCACGATCCGACACGGCACGCCGCGCGTGGCCGACGGCGTCCTGCGCCTGGACGAGGAGGGGCGGATCGTCTATGTCAGCCCCAACGGGCGCTCCTGCTTCCACCGCCTGGGGATCGAGGGCGAGCTGGAGGGGATCCTGCTGGCTGAGGCCGTCACCTCGATCATCCCCGCCCGCACCCCCGTCGATGAGACGCTGGCCGTGGTCCTCATGGGCAGGCAGGCCTGGCTCACCGAGGTCGAGGTCGGGGGAGTGTTCCTCTCCCTGCGCTCCATCCCGCTGACGCTCAAGGGGCGCCGCTCCGGCGCGGTGCTCCTGGTTCGTGACGTCACCGAGGTGCGTCGGCGTGAGCAGGTCCTGCTCAACAAGGACGCCACCATTCGGGAGGTCCATCACCGGGTCAAGAACAACCTGCAGACCGTCTCGGCGCTGCTGCGCATGCAGGCCCGCCGCGCCTCGAACGAGGAGACCCGCCAGGCCCTGTCCGAGGCCGAGCGCCGGGTGACTACCATCGCCACCGTCCACGACGCCCTGAGCCACAACGTCAACGAGCACGTGGACTTCGATGAGGTCTTCTCCTCCATCCTGCGCATGGCCGCGGTCGTGGCCACGCCCACGGGTGAGGTCAGCACCAAGCTGGAGGGCTCCTTCGGAGTGGTCGATGCCGACACGGCGCAGGCGCTGGCCACGGTGCTGGCCGAGCTTGTGACCAACGCCGTCGAGCACGGCCTCGATGGCCGTGACGGCCGCGTGACAGTCACGGCCCACCGTGACGAGGGCCGGCTCGAGGTCCACGTGATGGACAACGGTGCGGGTCTGGCACCGGACACCCTCATGACCGGCCTGGGAACACGGATCGTCACCACGCTCGTGCGCGGGGAGCTGCGCGGGGTCATTGACTGGGAGCCTCTGAACGGAGGGGGCACTGACGTCGTCATTCACGCCCGCCTTAACCAGAGGGCTGCCAGGGCTGAGGCCTGACCTTTTGATGGCCGGCTGTTGACAACACCTGGATCAACAAAACGGTGTTCGTACGATTAACCGTGCGAACACCGCAGTACGAAGAACTCGATCAGTTTTCAGGATGACCGGCGGGCCCGGGCCGCCCTGCGCTTGAGGGAACGGCGCTCGTCCTCGCTCATGCCTCCCCAGACGCCGGCATCCTGACCATTCTCCAGCGCCCACTTCAGGCAGGTGTCCACCACCTCGCAGCGGCCGCACACCTCTTTCGCCTTGGCGATCTGGGCGATGGCGGGACCGGTGTTTCCCACAGGGAAGAAGAGCTCCGGGTCAACGGTGAGACATGCGGCTTGGCTGCGCCAGTCCATAAGGGCCCCCTACAAGGTCATCGGTCATGCGGTTGGCGCCGGCCCAGCTTGTCAGGGAACGGCGGCCGCGTCCGAGAACAACTTTCACATGACGGGGGGCGGTGGGCAAGACCTCGATCATGAGACCTGTGCCGATACCCTGTCGTGATCCTCACAGGATGCTGAGGTGTTGAGATAACACCACTTTCCTTCATTGAGAATGCCTGTTAAACAGGGTATTCAATAGGGCGATCGTCGTCTTCAGGGCGGGGTAGCACGATCTGAATGGGCAGGCACGTTCCACGGTAGACGAGTGCTCCACGACCGGGCAGCGTCATCGCTCTGGGGTCGGTGACCGTCCGCAAGGAGATGCCGGCAGCCTGATCGGCAGGGCGCATACCGGGCCACAGCACGACGAGCGCCTCGCGCTCACGCATGGTGGAGATCGCGCCGCGGAAGGTCGTGGCGACCTTCTCCGTCGAGGCGGAGGCCAGGACCACCTCGGAGCGCGCTAGCGCAGCCTCCACCTGAGTGGCGGCGGTGACGTCCGCCAGGTCCAGGTCGTCGACGACGAGGGCGTCGGAGGCAAGCGCCTGAGCCAGTGCCCGCAGCGCCGTGGAGCGCCCCGAGCCGGGCGGCCCGGCGACCAGGACGCTGGTGCCGGCCGGAAGTGTGACCGGTGCGGCCGCGTCCCCTCCCACGGCCCAGGTGCCCTCCGGGACGTCCTCCCAGGTGAGCCGGGTCGGCAGCGGTTCGAGCCGCAGCGCGTGGCCACCGTCGCGCTCGGATCCGGAAACCGGGCAGTCCTCACGGAGCACGATCTGGCAGGCGGTCGTCGTCGCCCCGTCCAGGATGACGCCGCGCCCCGGGGCGCCACCGGTGACCACCCCGCGTGGAAGACCGGCGAGAGCGGCCTGCGTGCTGGTGGCCGCACCGAGAACCAGCCTGAGCCCCATGGAACCGGTCCACCGGGCGGTGGAGGCGGCCAAGGGGGCGGTCAGCAGCAGGGGAGTGCCCGTCGCGGACGCAGTACGGATGACGGCCTCCAACAGGGCGTTGCCCTGGCCGGGGCCCAGCACCTCATCAATGGTCGGGATGAGAGCGTCGACGTTGTCGAGGCACAGCAGGTCTGCGCCGAGGTGCCCGCTGGCGGCGAGTCCCCATAGCCGGGCCAGGCGTCGCGGGTCCTCCGTACCGACCACCGTGCCCACCCCGGGGTGGGTGAAGAGCCTGCGCACGGGGGAGGTCGCGTTTGTGGCCCGGCCGCAGGCGCCGGCGGCCGGGGGAACGAAGCCGCACAGGTGCACCCCTCTGCCCGAGCCCAGTGCCGCCATCGCAGCCGAGGCGATGACGGTGGAACGCCCCGACCTCGGGGCCCCGAGGACCAGCAGCGGGCGCGTGACCCTCCAGTGCCACACCCCCAGGCTCTGCTGGCGAGGAAGATCGGTCACAGCCAGGAGAAGACGGTCGTCGTCGTGCCCGGACAGTGGTGCGTGGCCGGCCGGGTCCGCGGGGACCAGCGCCCCCTGCGTCCCCTCCTCAAGCTCCCCCGGTGCTCGGGGACCTCGGAGCCGTCCCAGCTCGAGTGCCTCGGCCGCGCTGATCGAGGTGGGCAGGGCCGGCGCCCAAGGGCGCCACGGGGCGGCGTGCCCCTCGGCCGCGCGTGAGATAAGGTCGACGACCTCCTGAACCTCACGCGTCGAGCCGCACCAGGGGGCCTGAAGCACCTGACTACCAGGACTGGGACAACCACTGGTCCCGTTGCTGGGGCCTGCCGGATCGAGGCCGCCGTCCTCGATGCTGCCGGCTCCACTGACCAGGACCCTGCCGGGATGATGACCGAGCCGGGCGGCCCCGTCGTGCCCCAGGACGTCCCTGGAGTCAGCGGCGTCGAGCACCCGCAGGCACACCCGCAAGGAGGTGTTGGCCCGAATCGCCGGGGACACGGCCCCCTGAGGACGCTGCGTGGCCAGAATGAGGTGGATCCCCAGGCTGCGCCCCTGGGCGGCGATACGCACCAGGGACTCCAGGACCTCGGCGTGCTCGCCGGCCAAGGTGGCGAACTCGTCCACCGCCACCACCAGATCGGGGACGATGACCTGCGGCGGCAGGCAGGAGAGGTCCTTGGCGCCGTGGGCGGCCAGGATCCGCTCGCGGCGGCGCACCTCGGCCTCCAAGGAGGACAGGGCGCGCTGGGTGCCAGCGGGATCCAGATCCGTCAGAACCCCGGCCGTGTGCGGCAGGCCGGCCAGAGGTCCGAAGGCGGCACCGCCCTTGTAATCGACGAGGACCAGGGTGAGGCGATCCGGCGCTCGGCTCAGCGCCAGCTGCACCAGCCACGAGATGAGCAGCTCGGACTTCCCTGAACCCGTTGTCCCGGCCAGCAGAGCGTGCGGGCCGTCCGCCACCAGGTCGGCACGCACCGGTCCTCGTGCTCCCACTCCGAGCACCGCCGACAGCGCCGGCGCGCCCCGGTCCGAGGAGTGCGTCCGCTCCTCCCACCGCGCCCGCAGCTCGTGGGCGTCGAGGTCGTCCATGACAGCACTGAGGGGGACCAGATCGGGGACGCCATCGCCCTGGGACGACGCCCGGGGTGGTGACGTGATCCGGGAGCGGCTCAGGTGACAAACCGTCTCCCACCAGGTCGGTGAGAACGACGGCGCCCCGGCCGGAGCGGGCCGCGTGCTCAGCGCCTGGGGCGGGACCCCATCGTGCGAGCAGGTCACTATCTGCGCGCTGCGAGGATGCGCCTGCGGGCCCCAGGAGAGACGGACCCCCAGCCGGTCGCCTGCCTGCTGCCACTCACGCTCCACACCGCCCCGATCACCGGAGCGCTCATCCGGCGGGGCACCCGGTGGGTCATCCAGCACGGTCACCCGGACCTCATCGCGGGCCAGAAGCTGGGCGCACCACCATCTGAGCGCACTGCCGGCGCCCTTGCCCACCAGGGCCAGGCTCTCGCCGTCGCAGAGCGACAGGACGCAGCGTCGTCGGCGTCCGGCACTCCAGGCGGCCAGGACCTCCTGGGCGCCGGAGACGGACGTCGAGTCCTCGGCCGGGGAGTCCCGGACGGGTTGAGACATGCTGGAGCGCGCCGCGACGGCCAGCAGCATCGTGGCAGGGTCCGGCTCGCCGTGCCTCCAGCCCGGCCGGCGTCCCCGGCGGCGCCGGCGAGCGCGCCATCGGGCTCCACCCGCACGCCCGGTGCGCCCGGCGCGCTGGGCTCTCCGTTGTTGCAGGAAGGGCACCAGGCGCATGATCGTCATCGCGACCATCGGCGCCACCATGACCATGCCCATCGCGCCCCGGCTCCCCGTCCTGAGCGCGATCACCGCCGAGCCGGCCATGACCAGGACGCAGACCAGTGAGCCCACCATCAACCATGCCGTTGACGAGGCCGACGTCGCAGGGGCCGCCACCACCAGGTCACAGGGGCGCCTGCGCAGCTCGAGCACGCTGTCTCCCAGCCGCAGGAGCGCCCCCTCCTTCAACCTCATCTCCCGGCGTGCACGCAGCCACATCCCCACGTGCCAGTAGCGGTAGGAGCCGTTGGCCGATCCGCAGTCCTGCGCCAGGACCCGGCCGCCGTGAACCCGCAGGCGCAGATGACGGCGGGAGACCAACGGGTCGCTGAGGACCTCGCCGCGTCCCAGGAGAGCGCCGTCCCTGACGGCCATCACCAGGCCGCGGTCAGGACCGTCCAGGACCGCGAGGTGCCACGGGCCGGCCAAGGCGGCCAGAGCCGCGTCCGCGGCCGCCTCACCCGCCGAGCGCCGGAACAACGAGGGCGAGACCTCTCCCGGCAGCAGCGGGTGGAGGTCCAGGACATCGGCGGTCGCGCTCATGCCTCCAGAATCGCTGCTGGAGACCGTCACGTCGCCGTCGGGCAACCCCGGGTGTGGACAACCTCGCCGTTCGGGGATGCTCATGGTCACTGTGGACACGGGCGCAACCCGGTGTGAACCCGCTTGGGGGAAGATGGCCCCATGACTGACACCGATGCGTCCCGCGGCTCCGCTCCCGCCCCGGCCCCCTCCTCGGCACGTTCCGATCAGCGCGGCCCCGTGGATCTGAGCGCCATCCCCACCGCCGCCCGGGAACGCTGGAGCGAGCTGGTGCGTGACATCGAGGCCGCCCGCGACGCCTACTACAACGCGATCGATGCCGAGAGCCCCCTGTCCGACGCCGACTACGACACCCTCTACCGGGAGCTGGAGGAACTGGAAGCGGCCCACCCCCTCCTGGCCCGAGCCGGATCACCGACCCGCTCCGTGGGCGGGCGCGCCGTCACCGACTTCGCCCCCGCCCCGCACCACGAGCGCATGTACTCCCTTCAGGACGTCTTCTCCCTCGACGAGGTCCAGGAGTGGGCCGAGCGCATGGTCACCGAGACCGGGGTCGGCGACGACGACCTCGCCATGACCGCCGAGGTCAAGATCGACGGCCTGGCCGTGGCCCTGACCTACGAGGACGGCATCCTCACCCGGGCCGCGACCCGCGGCGACGGCACCACCGGTGAAGACGTCACCGGCAACGTGCGCACCATCGCCTCGGTCCCCCTGGTCCTGGCCGGCGACGCCCACCCCTCCCTGCTCGAGGTGCGCGGCGAGGTCTACTTCCCCACCCAGGACTTCGAGGCCTTCAACGAGGAGCGCCGCACCCGCAACCTGCAGCGGCAGGCCGACGGAGCCCCCCTCCTGCAGGTCTTCGCCAACCCCCGCAACGCGGCAGCCGGCTCGCTGCGCCAGAAGAACCCCGCCGTCACCGCCTCCCGGCCCCTGGCGATGATCGCCCACGGGGTCGGCGCGATCACCCCCGCGCCGGGGGAGAGTCTCCCCACCCGGCAGCACGAGTGGTACGAGCTGCTGGCCGGCTGGGGGCTGCCGGTGTCCCCCTACAACGCCGTGGTGAGGGGACGCGCCGAGCGCGAGGCCTACATCGAGCGCTACGCCACCCACCGCCACGACCTCATCCACGAGATCGACGGCATCGTCTTCAAGCTCGACGACCACTCCCTTCAGCGCCGCCTGGGCCACACCTCCCGAGTGCCCCGCTGGGCCACCGCCTACAAGTACCCGCCCGAGGAGGTACGCACCCGGTTGCTGGACATCGCCGTCCAGGTCGGGCGCACCGGACGCGTCACGCCCTTCGGCATGATGGAGCCGGTCCTGGTCGCCGGCTCGACGGTGGCTCGCGCCACTCTCCACAACGCCACTGAGGTGGCCCGCAAGGGCGTGCGCATCGGGGACATGGTCATCGTGCGCAAGGCCGGCGACGTCATCCCCGAGATCCTGGGGCCGGTCGCCGACCTACGTGACGGCAGCGAGCGGGACTTCGTCATGCCGACGCACTGCCCGTCCTGCGGCACCGAGCTGGCACCGGCCAAGGACGGCGACGTCGACCTGCGCTGCCCCAACACCCGTTCCTGCCCCGCCCAGCTCACCGAACGGATCGCCCACATCGGCTCCCGGGGCGCCCTGGACGTCGAAGGGCTGGGAGATGAGGCCGCCGGCGCCCTCACCCAACCCGACGCCGGACGCCGCGAGGCCCTGACCGCGCTCGCGGCGGGGCGGAGCCTGGAGACCGAAGGTGGACGTCTCAGCCTCCCGCCCGGCGAGCTCGACTCCCTCCACGTCTCCCAGCGGGTGGAGGCCGTCGAGGAGCTCCTGAGGCAGGCGGGGATCACCGAGCAGACACCGGTGCTCACCGGCGAGGCCACCCTGTTCGACCTGACTGAGGACGACCTGCGCGAGGTCTTCGTCTGGCGCCCCGTCTCCCGTCGTGGGGTCCCCACCGGGGACTGGCGCCTGAGCCGCTTCTTCTGGACCAAGCAGACCTACGACGCCGACGGGCGGGTCAAGAAGGCGACGATGCCGGGGAAGAACGCCACCTCCATGCTCTCCCAGCTCCGGCAGGCCCGCAGCCGCCCGCTGTGGCGCATCCTGGTGGCCCTGTCCGTGCGCCACGTTGGGCCGACTGCCGCCCGGGCCCTGGCGGCGCGATTCAGGTCCCTGGAGGCCCTGTGCCAGGCCGACGTCACCGAGCTGGCCGAGGTCGACGGCGTCGGACCCACCATCGCCGAGTCCTGGGCACGGTGGCGTGAGGTCGACTGGCACCGCGAGATCCTCAGCCGCTGGGAGTCCGCCGGGGTCCGTACCCGGGAGGAGGCCTCGGAGGAGCAGGAGGAGCCGGCGCGCACCCTGGAGGGCCTGACCGTCGTCGTCACCGGCTCCTTGGAGGGATTCACCCGAGACAGCGCCAAGGAGGCCATCGTCTCGCGCGGCGGCAAGGCCTCGGGGAGTGTCTCGAAGAAGACGAGCTTCGTCGTCGTGGGGGACAAGGCGGGTTCCAAGGAGACCAAGGCCCGAGAGCTGGGACTGACGATCCTCGACGAGGAGGGTTTCGTGGCGCTCCTGGATGGAGGACCCCAGGCGGTCTCCTGAGGACTCACGACTGGGGCGGGGCACCTCCTTTGTCGGAAGGTGCCCCGCCCCAGCTGCGACTCGGCTGATACTGGCCCTGATACCTGATACCGGCTCAGTAGTGGCTCTGGACCACCGTGTTCGTGTCGGCCCAGTTGTAGATCCACTGCGCCTCGGAGACCGGCATGTTGACGCAGCCGTGGGAACCGGAGTACCCGAAGCTGGAGCGCCACCCCGCACCATGGAAGGCATAGCCGCTGTAGAAGTAGCTCACCCACGGGACGTCCTCGGCGACGTAGGGGGAGCCGTCGGCGTTCTCCCCCCGCATGGTCTGGGACTCGTACTGCAGGTAGACCTTGTAGGTGCCGGTCACCGTCGGGGTATCGGTGGCGCCGTCGACGATGGAGACCGGGCCGTGCACGACGGTCGCCCCCTCGTAGGCGGTCACCGTCTTGTTCGACAGGTTGAGGTCGACCCACTTCTCACCCGGGGCGGCCTGGTAGGGCAGCTTCTCCGCGCCATTGGCGATGGTGCGCTCCTTCCACTCCGCCTTGACCGTTGTGGCCTCGAAGGAGCCGGAGTAGGCCTTGTTGCTGCCCAGGGACTGTGTGATCGCGGTGGATACCGCATCGGCGTTGTTAACGGTCTTGCCGTCCTTGGCCTCTGTCGGGGTGGAGACCACCTGACCACTGGCATTGACGTTGCGCTCGCCGGTGACGGGCTTGGAGCTGGCCTCCTCGGCCTGTGTCTTGACCCACTGGGAGACCTTCGCGGAGTCCACAGCGATGGTCGGGGCGGAGTCGGCCGAGTTGGTGACCTTGATCCACGAGGCCTTGTCCGTGTCCTCCGCCGTGTAGGAGTCCTCGCCCATGGTGATGGTGACGTCCTGGGAGACCCAGCTGTTGGCCTTGTCGGCAACCTTCTGGGCGTCGGAGTCGGAGACCTTCGGGTCGGCATTCGTGATCTTCAGCGAGATCGACGACGAGTCCAGGGACGTGGCGGCCTTCTGCGCTGCCTGAGCCAGGGCGTCGGCGTCCAGGGAGGAGCCCGTGGACGAGCTCGTGATGGTGAAGGCGGTGCCGTCATCGCCCAGGACCACGGTGGCGTTGTGCGCCTTGGCGCGGTCCTCGGGGATCAGGGAGGTGGCGTAGCTGCTCACCTTGGTCTTGTCAGTGGTGGAGACCACCGGGACCTCGCCCTTGCCCTGGGAGACCAGGGCGCGGAGCTTCTCGCCGAGCGTGTCGCCTCGGGCCATGACGGCGTCGGCGGTGGCCTGGGCGTCCACAGTGGTTCCCAGGTCCGCCAGGGAGGCGCTGGCGGTGACGTCCCCGGAGATGTCGACCTTGGTGCTCTTGGCGCGCTCCTCAATGGCGGCCACCACCTCCTGCCGGCTCTTGCCGGAGACGTCGGTGCCGGCCACGGTCGTGCCCGGGACGGCCCGGCCGTCGTAGTGCGCGGCGTAGGCGTAGCCTCCGGCACCGACGACGCCCAGCAGGATGAGCGCGGCGGCCGCGACCCCCAGGGGCCAACGGCGACGACGCCGCGGCTCGTCCGGGGACGACGGGGACGACTCAGCATCGGGGGACGTGAGCGCAGGGGAGAGCGCAGGGGAAACGGCCGTGCCCGGGTCGGCTGCGGCGGGATGGTCGGCGCCTGCGGTGTCCTCGGTTCCCGAGGCGTCCTCGGTGCTCGGTTGATCACTCGGCTCGCTGCCGGAACCCGGCTCTGAGGGCTCTGAGGTCATTGCCGGGACGACCGCCTCAATCTCCTCGGTGCTGCTCTGCTCCGCGCTCATACCGCTTGCGGCGGTGTTGGCGGAATGCGCGTGCGGTGCCGCGACTTTTGCAGCCGCCTGGAAGACGGACTGACGACGCACGCCTTCGGGCTGCCCGTAGGGCGTGCTGAGCACAGGGGTCTCGCTCTGTGAGGCTTCTCCCTGGTGCTGTGCACCAGTGGGGGAAGTGTTGCCGCTCATGCATCCTCATCCCTCGGCCACGGGCCCCGTGTGGGGAGGAACGTGGCCGAATCCAGTGGTCCATCCGACCTCCGGTGGTCCAAGGGCCTGGATGGAGGTCTGATCCAAGGGCTAATCCTGGTCCGACCTGCGTCGACGCGGCAGCGCCGTCGCCGGCGGGGCGGTCCTCACCCTGGTGATCACCATGACATCCGTGAAACCACACGATGTCAATCATCTTCAGGGATGAGGCTCTGTGAGATCGCACGAATTCGGTGCCGGGTCAGTTTCGCCGGACTCCGAAGGCGCGGCGCCCACACCGCCTTCAGGGAAGAATGGTGTCGCTGAGGGCCGGACCGCCCTGGCGCTCCTGCTTCGACGTGATGTCGACGTGATGCGGCCGCAGACCGGCTCAGCCCGGCTAGACTCCACACCATGTCTGCTATTTCCACTGATGAGGTCGCACGGGTTGCGGCGCTGGCTCGGGTCGCCCTGAGCGATGAGGAGGTGACGCGCCTGGCCGGAGAGCTGGACGCGGTCGCCTCCTCCTTCGCCCGAGTCACGAGCGTGGTCACGCCCGACCTGCCGGCGACCTCCCACCCCGTGCCCCTGACCAACGTGCTGCGTGAGGACGTTGCCGGCCCCACGCTCGACGTCGACGAGCTCCTGGCCGGTGCGCCGGCCTGCGAGGACTCCATGTTCCTCGTTCCTCAGATCCTGGGGGAGGACTCCGCCTCATGAGCGCTCACAGCACCAACGCCCTGGCCGGCCTCATCAGGAGCAGCGCCGCCGAGCAGGCCGCGGCCCTGGCGGCGGGGGAGGTCTCTTCTCACGAGCTCACCCAGGCCCATCTTGACCGCATCGCCGCTGTCGACGGCGCCGTGGGGGCCTTCCTCAACGTCGATGCCGAGTGCGCCCTGAGCCAGGCCGACGCAGCTGACGCCGCCCGCAAGGAGGGCCAGACGACCAGCGAGCTGACCGGTGTGCCGGTGGCCGTCAAGGACCTCATCGTCACCCGTGGCCAGGTCACGACCGCCGCCTCACGGATGCTCGAGGGGTGGGTACCGCCCTATGACGCCACCCTTGTGCGTAACCTGCGCGCCGCCCGCACCCCGATCCTGGGCAAGACCAATCTCGACGAGTTCGCCATGGGCGGCTCCACCGAGCACTCGGCCTTCGGCCGCACCGCCAACCCCTGGGACCTGGGCCGCATCCCCGGAGGATCCTCGGGTGGCTCGGCCGCCGCCGTCGGCGCCTACGAGGCTCCCGTGGCCGTGGGCACCGACACCGGAGGCTCGATCCGCCAGCCTGCGGCCGTCACCGGCACGGTCGGCGTCAAGCCGACCTACGGCACGGTCTCGCGCTTCGGCGTCATCGCCATGGCCTCCTCCCTCGACACGCCCGGCCCCATGGCTCGCACGGTGCTGGACACCGCTCTGCTGCACGACGTCATCGCCTCCCACGACCCGCTGGACTCGACGTCCTTGCCGGACGCGCCGCGCGGCATGGCCGCCGTGGTCCGGGCCGCGCAGGAGGGACGGGACCTGACGGGACTGCGGGTCGGTGTCATCTCCGAGCTCGACGGCGGAGAGGGCTACCACGACGGCGTCGTGGTCTCCTTTCACGCCGCCCTGGATCTGCTCGAGGCGGCCGGAGCGCAGGTGGAGACCGTCTCCCTGCCGCACCTGGAGTACGCCCTGGACGCCTACTACCTCATCATGCCCGCCGAGGCCTCCTCCAACCTGGCCCGCTACGACGGGATGCGCTACGGCCTGCGCGTCGAGCCGACGTCGGGACCCGTCACCGCCGAGACCGTCATGGCGGCCACCCGAGGGGCGGGCTTCGGCGACGAGGTCAAGCGCCGCATCATCCTGGGCACCCACGTGCTGTCGGCCGGCTACTACGACGCCTACTACGGCTCGGCCCAGAAGGTGCGCACTCTCGTGCAGCGCGACTTCGCCGCCGCCTGGGACAAGGCGGACATCCTTGTCTCGCCCACCGCTCCGGTGACGGCCTACCGCTTCGGTGAGAAGGACGACCCGCTGGCGATGTACAAGCTGGACGTGACCACGATCCCGGCCAACCTCGCAGGGGTGCCCGGTATGAGCCTGCCCTCGGGCCTGAGCGATGACGGGCTTCCGGTGGGCTTCCAGATACTGGCGCCGCAGAGGGCCGATGACCGCCTGTACCGCGTGGGCGCTGTCTTGGAGGCCGCGCTGGAGGAGACATGGGGGGCGCCGCTGCTGTCGCGTGCGCCCGAGCTGGAGGAGACACGATGAGTGACACGCTGATGGACTTCGACGAGGCCGTTCGTCGCTACGACCCGGTCCTGGGACTCGAGGTGCACGTCGAGCTGGGGACCGCCACCAAGATGTTCGACGCCGCCCCCAACGTCTTCGGCGCTCAGCCCAACACGATGGTGACCCCCACGTCGGTGGGGCTTCCCGGTGCGCTGCCGGTGGTCAATGCCCGCGGTGTGGAGTACGCCATCCGCATCGGCCTGGCCCTGGGCTGCGAGATCGCGCAGTCCTGCCGCTTTGCCCGGAAGAACTACTTCTACCCGGACCTGGCCAAGGACTTCCAGACCTCCCAGTCCGATGAGCCCATCGCCTACGACGGCGCCCTGGAGATCGAGATGGAGGACGGCTCCTTCTTCACCATCCCGATCGAGCGGGCCCACATGGAGGAGGACGCCGGTAAGAACACCCACATCGGGGGTGCCGACGGCCGCATCGAGGGCGCCAGCCACTCCCTGGTGGACTACAACCGCGCCGGCGTGCCGCTGGTGGAGATCGTCACCCGCCCCATCGAGGGCGCCGGCGCCAGGGCGCCTCAGGTCGCCGCCGCCTACGTGCGCACCCTGCGCGACATCTTCCGGGCCCTGGGGGTCTCCGAGGCGCGCATGGAGCGCGGCAACGTGCGCGCCGACGTCAACGTCTCCCTGCGCGAGTCGCCCGATGCGCCGCTGGGCACCCGCACCGAGACCAAGAACGTCAACACCTTCCGTGGGATCGAGCAGGTCGTCCGCTACGAGATCCAGCGTCAGGCCGCGATCCTGGCCGCCGGGGGGGAGGTGCTTCAGGAGACCCGTCACGGCCAGGCCGACGGCACCACTCGCGCCGGTCGCGTCAAGTCCGACGCCGACGACTACCGCTACTTCCCCGAGCCGGACCTCGTGCCGGTGGCGCCCAGCCGCGAATGGGTCGAGGAGATCCGTGCGGGGCTGCCCGAGATGCCTGCGGCCAAGCGCCGTCGCCTCAAGGCCGAGTGGGCTCTGAGCGACACCGAGATGCGCGACGTCGTCAACGCTGGGACGCTCGATCTCATCGAGGCCACCGCGGCAGCAGGAATCACCGGTCAGGCCGCCCGCAAGTGGTGGATGGGTGAGCTCTCCCGCAGGGCCAAGGAGCAGGAGACCGCGCTGGAGGACATGGCCGTCACGCCCGAGCAGATCGCCGAGCTGCAAGGGCTGGTGGACTGCGGGCGCCTGACCGACAAGCTCGCCCGCCAGGTTCTCGAAGGGGTCCTGGCCGGAGAGGGTGATCCTGAGGCCGTGGCCGCCGCTCGCGGGCTCGAGGTCGTCTCCGACGACTCCGCGCTGCTGGCCGCCGTGGACGAGGCCCTGGCCGCCAACCCGGACGTGGCCGACAAGATCCGCGGCGGTAAGGTCCAGGCGGCCGGCGCCATCGTCGGAGCCGTCATGAAGGCGACCCGCGGCCAGGCCGACGCCAAGCGGGTGCGTGAGCTCGTCATGGAGCGCGTGCAGGGCTGAGGCGAGTCTTCTCGCCACTGGGCTGCTGAATAATCCCCCGCGCGTTGTCCTCCCGTATCGAGGGCGGCTCGGAACGGTCCGGCCCGTCACCGCTGTACCTAGCCAGTGGTGACGGGCCGGACCGTTTGTTGCCGGCAGCCGCCCGGAGCCTCCTTGGCGGCTCACGTCGGTGATGGTGGGCTTGCGCACAGGGTGAGATTGCTTGCGAAAGCCGCCGCGAATCTCAGTATCTGATCACAACGGGACCGTTATCCGAGTGGCTGGCGGCCGGTGGGGGTTAGGCTCAGAGCACTTGTCTCAAGTCCCGCCTGCCCCACGAGGAGTGCCCATGGTTCAGCCCAGTCCCAGTTACACCGTCGCCCTGTATCTCGAGGTGCCCGCCTCCCAGAAGGCGGTGGCCCGCCTGGTCGACACCGCCACTGCGACTGGCGCCATCGTCACTGGTGTCGATGTGGCCGACGCCGATGGTGACAAGCTCACCGTCAACCTGACCGCCGACACCCGCGACTCCAAGCACCGCAACGAGCTGGTCGCCAAGCTGGAGGAGATCGACGGCGTCGTCGTCCGCAATGTCGGTGACTCGACCTTCCTGACTCACGTCGGGGGCAAGATCGAGGTGACCGGCAAGTACCCGATCCACAACCGTCGCGACCTGGCCCGCGTCTACACCCCCGGTGTGGCCCGCGTCTGCAAGGCCATCTACGACCACCCCGAGCGCGCTCGGATGCTCACCATCAAGAAGAACACCGTCGCCGTCGTCACCGATGGGACCGCGGTCCTGGGCCTGGGGGACATCGGACCGTCGGCCGCCATGCCTGTCATGGAGGGCAAGGCCGTCCTGTTCAAGCAGTTCGGCAACGTGGACGCCTGGCCGGTGGCTCTGGACACGAAGGATCCTGAGGAGATCATCTCCATCGTCAAGGCCATTGCCCCGGCTTACGGGGGCATCAACCTGGAGGACATCGCGGCCCCCAAGTGCTTCGACATCGAGGCCCGTTTGCGCGAGGAGCTCGATATCCCCGTCTTCCACGACGACCAGCACGGCACCGCCATCGTGACCCTGGCGGCCCTCATCAACGCTCTGAAGATCGTGGGCAAGAAGATCGAGGACGTGCGCATCGTCCTGTCCGGTGTCGGCGCGGCTGGCAGCGCCATTGCCAAGCTGCTCATGGCGCACGGAGCCACGGACATCGTCGGTTACGGACGCAGTGGGGCTCTGTCCTCGGCGAACACTGAGGGAATGAACGAGCACCGCAAGTGGCTGGCGGAGAACACCAACCCGCGTCAGGTGACCGGTTCCCTCAAGGAGGGCCTCAAGGGGGCTGACGTCTTCATCGGTGTCTCCTCGGGCAACCTGCTCGAGCCCGAGGATCTGGAGGTCATGAACGACGGCGCCATCGTCTTCGCCATGGCCAACCCGATCCCGGAGGTCGACCCGATCCGTGCCGCCGACTACGCCGCCGTGGTGGCGACCGGGCGCTCGGACTTCCCCAACCAGATCAACAATGTGCTGGCCTTCCCCGGCCTCTTCCGCGGCCTGCTGGACACCGGCATCACCGACATCTCCACCGAGCTGCTTCGGGCCGCCTCCACCGGTATCGCCTCGGTGATCGCCGACGACGAGATCAGTCCCGTGTACATCATCCCCGGTGCCTTCGACACTCGGGTCGCCGACGCCGTGGCCAAGGCGGTCCGCAAGTTCGCTGAGGCGGAGTGAGGGCTGTTACGTTCCATATGACGCGGCAAGGGGCGTGAGACACCTGCGGGTGTCTCACGCCCCTTGCCGTGCTCAGTACATGGCCTGAGCTCGCTCGTCAGTCAAGACGGCGTCGGCGGCATCAGCGCAGCCAGGAGTCGCCGACCAGACGAGACCACCAGGTGCCCAGCCCCAGGGTGCCGCCGGCCCGCGTCAGCGCGAACACAATGGTGGACAGGGTCAGAACCCAGTGGAGATCGACCAGGGGGTTGGTCGCGGCGTTCTCAGTGCCTCCGGTTCCGATGGGCCACATGGCCAGATACAACGAGACCATGAGTGCTTGCGTCGGGCTGGTCGGTGGACACTGACGGACGGCGGGGTGCTGCTGCCGCACATGCGGGCGGTTACCGAAAGTGTTGGGATGCCGCCGAAAAGTAGGTGTGTCCTGGATCATGGCCTCCCGGTTTGACGTCCGTGGGGTGGACCTGCCTAAAGTACAGCCCGCTGCTGAACGGGCCGGGCCTGGCTCAAGGCCTTCCGGTAGCGGATCTGCTACGGCGGGACGTCGGTCGGTGTGACCGAGAGCAATGCTCATGAGGTTGACGCTGAACCGGCAAATGTTCTAAAGTAGCGGAGTTGCTCGCCTGAGCGACGTTAAGTCGGAAGACTTAATCGAGCCCCGGCTGGGTGTGTTGTTTGAGAACT
>NZ_MSKS01000027.1 GCF_001937445.1 Actinomyces oris
CGCGGATGGGGCGGGCTCCTGCCGCAGCGGGTGTCTACCCGTCGCACGACCCCCGAATCCCACTACCATCGGAGCCGTGAGCACCAACGACTCCCACATCACCCGCCTGGCCGAGCTCGTCAACGAGCTGTCCGTCGTCGGCGGCAAGGTCACCCTCGCCTCCGGCCTCGAGTCCGACTTCTACGTGGACATGCGCCGCGCCACCCTCCACCACGAGGCCGCCCCCCTCATCGGCCACGTCATGCTCGACCTCCTCGAGGAGGCGGGCCTGGGCACCGACGAGATCGACGCGGTCGGCGGCCTGACCATGGGGGCCGACCCGGTGGCCGCCGCCATGCTGCACGCCGCGGCCTCGCGCGGCCTGGACTTGGACGCCTTCGTCGTGCGCAAGGCCGCCAAGGACCACGGCATGCGCCGCCGTATCGAGGGCCCCGACGTCGCCGGGCGCCGTGTGGTGGTCCTGGAGGACACCTCCACCACCGGCGGCTCGCCCCTGGAGGCCGTCGAGGCCCTGCGCGAGGCGGGCGCCGACGTGCGGGCCGTGGCCGTCATCGTGGACCGGGCCACCGGGGCGCGCGAGCGCATCGAGGCTGCTGGCCTGCCCTACTACGCGGCGCTCGGTCTGGCCGACCTCGGCCTGGAGTGAGCGCCCGACGGCGCCCGCGGGCGGGTGGGGCGGAGCCTGAGGCCCCTGCCGACCTGCCTGAGGGGGAGTACCTGCCCGCGGCCTCCGCCGCGGATTCTGTGCCGAGTCCGGAGGAGGATCGGCCGGCCGACGTCCGTCAGGTCGGCGTCGGCCCCTGGCCCGGCGGCCCCGGGGCCTGGCCCTCCGACCCCCGCTACGATCGCGGGCTGCTCGCCGCCGGTGACCGGCGCAATGTCGTCGACCGCTACCGCTACTGGACCGTCGCGGCCATCCGCGCCGACCTGGCCGCCCGCGCCCACCGGCTGCACATCGCCATCGAGAACGTCAGCCAGGACCTCAACATCGGCTCCATCGTGCGCAGCGCCAACGCCTTCAACGTGGCCGGCGTCCACATCATCGGCCGACGCCGCTGGAACAAGCGCGGCGCCATGGTCACCAACCGCTACCTGGACGTGCGCCACCACCCCGAGCCCGGCGAGCTGCTCGCCTGGGCGCGGGCCGAGGGCTACGAGGTCGTCGGCATCGACAACGGCCCCGGGGCCCAGCCCCTGGAGTCCGCCGATCTGCCCGAGCGCTGCCTCATGGTCTTCGGCTCCGAGGGTGAGGGCATCAGCGCCGAGCTGAGTGCCGGCTGCTCCCGCCTGCTGCGCATCGGCCAGTACGGCTCCACCCGCTCCATCAATGTGGCGGCCGCCGCGGCGGTGGCCATGCACGCCTGGATACTCCAGCACGCGGGGCCGGCGCCCGACTGACTCCGGGGCCGTTGCGGCCCGCTGCGACGGCCCGCCTCGTGGACGGCGGGGCCAAACCACCCCTGAACAGGGCATGGCGCCCGACCGCTGCCCGACCTGGGACCATGATCCGGTTCACTCGGCCTCGAATTCGTGGAACAATCGGCCCCGCACCACTGACTCACACAGACAATCAGGAGGCACCCAGTGGCCATTGCAACCCCGGAGTCTTACGCCGACATGCTTGACCGCGCGAAGGCCGGCAAGTATGCCATCCCCGCGATCAACGTCACCTCGTCCCAGACTCTGTCCGCCGCCCTCCAGGGCTTCACCGAGGCCGAGTCCGACGGCATCGTCCAGGTCTCCAACGGGGGCGCCGCCTACTGGTCCGGCTCCTCCCGTGCCGACAGGGTCAAGGGCTCCCTGGCCATGTCCGCCTACGCCTACTCGATCGCCGACCTGTACCCGATCACCTTCGCGCTGCACACGGACCACTGCCCGCGCAAGCTGGTCGACACCTGGCTCAGGCCGCTGCTCGAGATCGAGATCGAGCAGGCCAAGCGCGGCGAGCCCACCGCCTTCCAGTCCCACATGTGGGACGGCTCCGCCGAGACCCTCGACGACAACATCAAGCTCGCCGTCGAGCTGCTGGCCATGAGCAAGAAGGCCAACACCATCCTGGAGATCGAGATCGGCGCCGTCGGCGGCGAGGAGGACGGCATCAAGGGCGAGGAGAACGCCAGCCTCTACACCACGGCCGACGACGCCTGGGCCGCCGTCGAGGCCCTGGGCCTGGGCGAGAACGGCCGCTACACCACGGCGCTGACCTTCGGCAACGTGCACGGCGCCTACAAGCCCGGCCACGTCAAGCTCCGCCCCGAGCTCCTGGGCGAGATCCAGGCCGACGTCGCCAAGCGCCTGGGCGACCGCCTGGCCACCAAGGTCGGGGACAAGAAGACCCCCTTCGACCTGGTCATGCACGGCGGCTCCGGCTCCACCGCCGAGGAGATCGCCACGGCCGTGCGCAACGGCGTCATCAAGATGAACGTGGACACCGACACCCAGTACGCCTTCACGCGCCCGGTGGCGGACCACATGTTCAAGAACTACGACGGCGTGCTCAAGATCGACGGCGAGGTCGGCTCCAAGAAGGCCTACGACCCGCGCGCCTGGGGCAAGGCCGCCGAGAAGGGCATGGCCGCCCGCGTCGTCGAGGCCTGCGAGCGCCTCGGCTCCGTCGGCTCCGCCCGCAAGTGAGTCCTCACCCCGTACGGGGGTGAGCGGCGACTGATCGCTGCGCGTGGCCCCGGCACCCCTGTGGTGCCGGGGCCACGTCCTGTTCGCGCAGGGGGTGGTGGGGTCGGTGGAGAGGCTCCCGACGGCGAACTGATCGATCGGTTGCATTCTTGCAAAGGGGGATAAGCGATGATGGTGTCTCCTAGAGGGGAGGCAGGATCTGCGACCTGCCGGGGTGAACAGCCTGTCGAACGAAAGATGTCTGGCTGAGACCCAGGCCACTGATTGCAAACCTTGCAGCAATACGGGCGGAAATGTGCCATGATAGGTCGTCGCCGTTGAGCCGACGGGTCCGCCGCCGGCGACACGGCAGTCGCACCTTGCGGACGCCTCTGTCCGCGCCTGTCCCATGCGTCCAAAGGAGGACCCCAATGCGACTCATCTCCCGCCGCTCCGTGCTCGGTGGAACTGCTGCGATCGCCGTCGCCGCGACCCTGGCGGCCTGCTCGAAGGGCTCGTCCGGTTCCGACGGCGCCGGAGGCATCTACTTCCTCAACTTCAAGCCCGAGTCGGAGCAGGCGTTCAAGGACATCGCGGCCGCCTACACCAAGAAGACCGGTGTGAACGTCAAGGTCGTCACCGCTGCTTCGGGCACCTACGAGCAGACCCTGAAGTCCGAGGTCGCCAAGTCCAACCCGCCCACGCTGTTCAACCTCAACGGCCCCGTGGGCTACGGCAACTGGAAGGACTACGCCTCCGACCTGTCCGACGCCGACTTCACCAAGCAGCTGACGGATGAGTCCATGGCCCTCAAGGGTGACGAGAGCAAGGTCGTGGGCGTCCCGTTGGCCATCGAGGGCTACGGCATCATCTACAACGCCGCCATCCTCAAGAAGTACTTCGGCATGGAGGGCGCCAAGGCCACCTCCGTCGACGAGATCAAGGGCTTCGACAAGCTCAAGGAGGTCGTCGAGGACATGCAGTCCAAGAAGGCCGACCTCGGCATCGAGGGCGTCTTCGCCGCGACCTCGCTGTCCCCTGGTGAGGACTGGCGCTGGCAGACCCACCTGGCCAACTACCCCGTCTACTACGAGTACCGCGACGCCAAGGTCGACGACCTCGACGAGGTCAAGCTGACCTACTCGGAGAACTACAAGCAGATCTTCGACCTCTACCTCAACAACTCCACGATCAAGCCCACCGAGGCCAGTGCCAAGACGGTCACCGACTCCATGGCCGACTTCGCCCTGGGCAAGGCCGCCATGGTTCAGAACGGCAACTGGGGCTGGTCGCAGATCTCCGAGGTCTCGGGCAACACGGTCAAGGCCGAGGACGTCCACTTCATGCCGATCTACGTCGGCGTCTCCGGCGAGGACAAGTCCAACATCGCCATCGGCACCGAGAACTACCTGACGATCAACTCCCAGGCCGCCGAGGGCGACCAGAAGGCCACCAAGGACTTCCTCACCTGGCTGTTCACCGACGCCGAGGGTGCCAAGCTCGCCGCCGAGAAGCTCAGCATCATCGCGCCCTACAAGGCCTACGCCGAGCTGGCCCCCTCCGACCCGCTGGGCAAGGAGGTCTCCGCGGCCATCAACAACAAGGACCTCACGCCCGTCAAGTGGGTCTTCCCGACCTTCCCGAGCCAGGACTTCAAGGACCAGCTCGGCCAGCACCTGGCGCAGTACGCCTCCGGCAGCGAGGACTGGGCGAAGGTCAAGGACTTCTTCGTGACCACCTGGGCCTCCGAGAAGAAGGCCTCCAAGGAGGGCTGACAACCAGGAGTCGCCCGAGCCCACCGCTGAGGGCGCTGCTCCAGCGGGCATCGCGACGGCGACTCATCTCCCCATCCCCTCTCCTGCCGGGGCGGCACGTTCGAGCCGTTCGTCTCGCGCTGCCGCCCCGGTGGGAGCTCTCTGGTACCCGGCCAGTTCGTCGGGTGCCGGTCGCACCTCGAGGCAGATATGACCAAGGCACTGAAAAAGTTCTTCCCAGTATTTGCAGGGCCAACCCTGTTGGCCTTCATGATCGCGTTCATCGTCCCCTTCTTCATGGGGCTCTATCTCTCCTTCACCAAGTTCAGCACCCTCACCAATGCGCGGTTCGTGGGCACTGACAACTACGCCAGGGCACTGGGGGAGCGCAGCGACTTCCCGCAGGCGCTTGTCTTCACTGCCGTTGTCTCGGTCATCTCGATTGTCACGGTGAACCTGGGGGCCTTCGCCCTGGCTTACTTCCTGACCCGTAAGCTGCGCGGCACCAACTTCTTCCGTGCCGTGTTCTTCATGCCCAACCTCATTGGCGGCATCGTCCTGGGCTACACCTGGCAGGTGATGCTCAACGCGATTCTCCAGCACTGGGGGCAGACGATCGTCAACGACTGGCGACTGGGGCTGGCCGGACTGGTCATGCTCGTCAACTGGCAGCTCATGGGCTACATGATGGTCATCTACATCGCCGGTCTGCAGAACGTGCCGCCCGAGCTCATCGAGGCATCGCAGATCGACGGCGCCGGCAGGTGGCAGACGCTGCGCAACGTGACGCTGCCGATGATCATGCCCTCGATCACCATCTGCCTGTTCCTCACTCTGGCCAACACCTTCAAGATGTACGACCAGAACCTCGCCCTGACCAACGGTGCGCCCGCTAAGCAGACTCAGATGGCCGCGCTCAGCATCGTCAACACGATGTACAAGAAGATCGGCCAGGAGGGCGTCGCCCAGGCCGAGGCCGTCATCTTCTTCCTCATCGTCGCCGCCATCGCGCTCATCCAGCTGAGCGCCACTCGTTCCAAGGAGGTCGACGCGTGAGCACCGCCGTCAAGACTCAGTCCCCCGGATCCGCCGCCCCTGCCCGTCAGGGCGGTCAGAAGGCCGCTCCGCAGACAACGGGGCAGAAGACACTCGTGGGGCTGCTGGCCGTCCTGGCCCTCGTGTGGGTCATTCCGCTGGCCTTCATCGTCATCAACTCCTTCAAGGGCAAGTTCTACATCTCCGACAGCCCCTTCGCCCTGCCGACCGCGAAGACCTTCGCCGGCCTGGACAACTACGCCACCGGCCTGGCCCTGTCGGGCTTCGCCAGCGCCATGGGCTGGTCGCTGTTCATCACCGTGGGCTCCGTCGTCGTCATCGTGTTCCTCACGGCGATGACCGCCTACTACATCACCCGCATCAAGACGTGGTGGACCTCCATGATCTACTACGCCTTCGCCTTCTCCATGATCGCTCCCTTCCAGATGGTCATGTTCCCCACCGTCAAGGTGGCCGACCAGCTCGGCCTGGCCACGCCCTGGGGCATGATCGTCCTCTACCTCGGTTTCGGTGGTGGGCTGTCGGTGTTCCTGTTCGCCGGCTTCATCAAGTCGATCCCCATGGAGATCGAGGAGGCCGCCTACATGGACGGCTGCTCCCCGCTGCAGACCTACTTCAAGGTGGTCATGCCGCTGCTCAAGCCGACGGCGGTTACGGTGGCGATCCTCAACGCCATGTGGGTGTGGAACGACTTCCTCCTGCCCAACCTCGTGATCGGCCAGGACGAGCGCTACAAGACGGTCCCGATCGTCATCCAGTCTCTTGTCGGCTCCAACGGCAACCGGGACATGGGCGCCCAGATGGCCATGCTCGTCTTCGCCATCGTCCCGATCGTCGCCTTCTACCTCTTCGGTCAGAAGCACATCATCGAGGGCGTGGCCGCGGGGGCGGTCAAGGGCTGATCCCCTCGCACCTGTTCTGATACGGGCGGTTCTCAAGGCCCCACCACCGGCCTTGAGAACCGTCCGTATCATGTCCACCTGTTACTGCTCGAGTCTCGACGAAGGAGCTCTCGTGGCGCTGTTCCCCGGCCCCGACAGCCCGGCCTACCGGGCCTGGTCCGCAGCGGCGGATGTCGTCATCCTCAACGTCCTCACTCTGGCCGGCTGCCTGCCGGTGGTGACGGCAGGAGCCTCCTTGACGGCCTGCGCCCGGGTGGCCGGTGAGATGGTGGCCGACGACGAGCCGGCGGTCATGAGCACGTGGTGGCGGTCCTTCCGTCTCAACCTGCGCCAGTCCCTGGCCTGGTGGCCGCCGGTGCTCGTCCTGGTGGCCCTGAGTGCCTGGGAGTACCTGCTCCTGTCCGGCTCCTCCCTGGGGGAGCGGAACGGTGGAACGAGCGGGGCGTTGTCCGGGCTGGTGCTGGCCGGGGGAGTGCTCCTGGCCGCGATCCTCATCTGGCTGCTGCCGCTGGCCGCCTTCTTCGACGCCCCGGTCGGCCGGCACCTGTCCAATGCGCTTCGTCTTGCGGTGGGCCGTCTGGGAGTCACGGTGATTGCTCTGGTGATCGTGGCGGCGCCGGCGATCGTCTTGTGGGGGCTGCCGGCTTCGCGGGCCGCGGTCACGTGGTTCATGGTTCTGGTCGGGCCGGCTTTCCAGACCTACCTCATCGCCCTGCTGCAGCGTTCCACCATGGTGGCGCTCCGTGGTGCTTCGACGTCGGAGTCCTCAATGATGCGAACGCGCCCTCGGTGAGTGCGGCGTCACCACGCAGTGTCATGGCCCCGGAATCGACTGATTCCGGGGCCATGCGTCTCGGGGGCTCTTTAGAACCCCTGGCCGGGCTGGCCCGGCTGGTTGTTGTAGGGCTGCTGGAAGGGCTCGGTGTAGCCGGGCTGGTAGGGCTGCTGGCCCGGTTGACCCGGTTGGTAGGGCTGCGGCGTCGGCTGGCCCTGCTGGTAGGGCTCGGTGTAGCCGGGCTGGTAGGGCTGCTGCATTGGCTGTCCGGGGAATGCCTGGTTGGGGTCGTAGCCCTGTGCAGGAGTCGCGTAAGGATTGAACTGGGACTGCTTCTTCCTCTGGCTCATGACGATCGCGGCCACAACGCCGCCCACGATGGCCACGGCAAGCGTGCCGACAAGCACCCAGACCCACACGGGAATGGAGCTGCTGTCATCCTCTCCCGCAGCGTCCTGTGAGCTGCCGGTCGCTGCGCTCTTGGCGGGCTTGTCCTTCCCCTTGACCTCATGCTGGTCGTTGTCGTTGAAGGAGACCTTGGTGCCCTCGACCGTGCCGCCGTCGGCCTCGGTGACCTTACCCGGGAAAGTGACTGACTGGGTGACGTCGGCGGAGACGCCGGAGGGGAAGTCATCGAAGTTCAGCGTCTGAACGATGAACTCATCGCCCTTGTGCCTGACGTTCTTCGAGGATGAGGTGATGGAGCCGGTCCCCTCCATCGTGCACGTACGGGTGCCGTTTTCAGATTTGAAGTTCACCTTGAGGTCCTTGATGCTCGAGTTGCTTGAGTCGGGCGAGCCCTTATCGCACACGCTCTTACTGAGCACCGGAACGGATTCACTCTCAGACATCGTGAGCTTCACAGAGAACGTGTCTTCGTCCTTGACAACGATGTCACTGGAAATGCTGAAGCTCATATCCTCATCGGCCGTGGGAAAGGCGTACCCCGGGGTGCCGGCCAGGACCAGGACGGCGGATACGGTCAGGACGAGGAGGCTCGCCAGCACAGGGCGCTGTGTGGAGCTACGGCGGACGGTGATATGAGGCATGCCCCCACCGTATCGTCTCCTCGTTCCGTTGGTGGGGGAAGTGACGGCACCTCGTCGCTCGGCTCCGGTAGGCTTGAGGGCGGTGTGTCCACCGGCACGCCGTCACTGAAGTCAGGGAGCAGCCATGCCAGCCGTTGTCGTCGTCGGTACCCAGTGGGGAGACGAGGGAAAGGGCAAGGCGACTGACCAGCTCGGTCAGGACGTCGACTACGTCGTGAAGTTCAATGGCGGCAACAACGCCGGCCACACCGTGGTCATCGACGGCGAGAAGTTCGCCTTCCACCTCCTGCCGGCCGGTGTCCTCACCCCCGGGGTCACGCCCATCATCGGCAACGGCGTCGTCGTCGACCTGGAGGTCCTCTTCAACGAGATCGCTGAGATCACCTCCCGTGGCAAGGACGCCTCCAGCCTCCTCATCAGTGCCAACGCCCACATCATCCCCTCCTACAACCGGGTTCTGGACCGCACCACCGAGCGCTTCCTGGGCTCGCGTCACCTGGGCACCACCGGCCGTGGGATCGGCCCTACCTACGCGGACAAGATGAACCGCGTGGGCATCCGTGTCCAGGACCTCTTCGACGAGTCGATCCTGCGTCAGAAGGTCCGCTCGGCCCTGGACCAGAAGAACAGCCTCTTCCTCAAGGTCTTCAACCGGGCCGCCATCGACGCCGACACCGTTGCCGACGAGCTGCTGTCCTACGCCGAGCGGGTCCGGCCCATGGTCGTGGACTGCTCCCTGGTGCTCAACAGTGCTCTGGACAAGGGCAAGACCGTCCTGTTCGAGGCCGGCCAGGCCACGATGCTCGACATCGACCACGGCACCTACCCCTTCGTCACCTCCTCCAACCCCACCGCCGGCGGCGCCTGCACCGGCACCGGCGTGGGGCCCACCCGGATCGACTCGGTCGTCGGCGTGGTCAAGGCCTACACGACCCGCGTGGGGGAGGGGCCCTTCCCCACCGAGCTGCTCGACGACACGGGGGAACGTCTTCGCACCGAGGGTGGCGAGTACGGGGTCACCACCGGCAGGCCCCGCCGCTGCGGCTGGCACGACGCCGTCGTCACCCGCTACGCGGCGCGCGTCAACGGGCTGACCGACCTGGTGATGACCAAGCTCGACGTCCTCACCGGGCACGAGACCATTCCGGTGTGCGTCGCCTACAACATTGACGGCACCGTCACCCAGGAGATGCCGCTGACCCAGTCCGACTTCCACCACGCCGCCCCCGTCTATGAGGAGCTGCCAGGCTGGAGCGAAGACATCAGCGAGGTCCGCAGCTTCGCCGACCTGCCGCAGGCCGCCCAGGACTACGTGCTGCGCATCGAGGAGCTGGCCCGCTGCCGCATCTCCGCCATCGGCGTCGGGCCGGGGCGCGAGGCCACGATCTCCCGTCACTCGCTCATCGGGTGACCCGAGGGCGGAGCATGAGCGAGAGTGGTTACTCGACGGCGTCGCAGGCAGGACATGGTGTAGAGACCTTCCGGGAGCGTGTCGACCGTGGGAGGGCTGGCCAGGGGTGCCTGGTCAAGGTGCTCGGCGCCTTCGTCCTCGTCGGTGGCCTCCTGTGCCTGCGCGGTCCTGAGAAGCCACTGGGCGTCATGCTGGTCGTGGGCAGCCTGAGCCTCGCCCTGTACGGGGCGGGCAGGACAGCCCTGAGCCGCCGGATCGCGCGGTCCGCCGACTACTGGAGCCAAGGGCCCGGATGCGTCCAGTTCGGGCCCTCACGCCTCAGTGGCCTGCTGGAGTATCTGCCTGCTGCGGTGGCGTGGGCAGGTGCGCTGAGCGCCATCGGTATGCAGCTCTTCTCCGCCGCTGCCTCTCCCAACGGCGCATGGACGATCGCCGTGGCTGTCGTCGTGCTGCTCGGTTGGCTGGTGGGATGCGCGACTGTTCCCATCGGTGGTAGAGGAGCACCGGAGATCGTCCTGACGCCGGACGCGGTATGGATCTGGGCGGGCGGGAACACACGAGTCCGCATTCCCTGGGAGGCGCGGCCGAATCTTGAGGCGAGCATTACTCATCGCATGCGACCGCACGCCGTGATCACCGGTGGTGCGGGAGGGGCGGTGAACTTTCCTATCTTCGTGGTACCCATTGGACACGTTCAGCTTCAGTCCGTGCTCGAGCTCTACTCGATTCACGCCGAGCTGCGAGGAGAGCTCGGCACTGGCCAAGGGCTGCAGCGGGTGCGTGCACTCATGACCCCTCCCGTGCAGGAGGCAGAGAGGACTGCCTCCTCCGGTGTCCCCATGCAGGCTTCGACGCCGTCGGTGGGCGTACCGGTATCTCCGACGCCGGCGCATGGGGCAGCACCGGGATCGGGTTCTCCGTATGAGGGTATCCGGTACGGCAGCCCCCAAGGCGGACGGCCGCCTAGGGAAGGGGAGTCCTACGGCTCTGCGAGTGCCTATGTCCCGGTGCCTGGATCGGCGGGGCCCTTCTCCGCGGCCCCGTACGGTTCCCCAACTCCGTCTGCTCCTGCAGGGGAGGGAGTCGGTGATGCGCCGGTCGAGACGGCGCCGCACGTGTCAACAGACGTGGAGCGCAGCGCTGGGGAGGAGGACCAGAGAGAAAAGGCGGACTCCTCGAAGCCGAGTACATGCGAGGAAGCCGATCGACGCGCTAAGCGAGCACCGTGGAGACTCCTGATCTGGGCCGTCATCGTCCTGGTCGGTTTCACGTATGCAACGAGCGGGAGACAGACAGCGGGCTTCCTTCTGGGGGTGGTCCTCAGCCTGGTGCTCCTCATCCACGCCGTCGCGCTCGCCGCGGCGCGCAGGTCTCGAACAGCGGCTCCTCGGCGGTGGACCCGGAGCAGTGAGGGAATCTGCCTGCGGAACACGTGGTTGGTCCAGGTCGCGGTTCACGTCGAGGCAGCACTCATGGCGCTCGGGGGCCTGCTGGCCGTCGGACTCCTGGCAGTCAGTGACCGCAGTGATCGGGGAACCGTGGTGGTGCCCCTACTCCTGGCCATGGTCTTCCTCATCGCCTCCTTCTTCCTGGGCTTGTCGAAGCCGCTGCCTGGGCGCCGCACGGAGATTGTTCTTGACGCGGAGCGCATCCGCTTCGCCGTGGGGACGAGCCGTGAGTCGCTGTTCTGGTGGGCCGACCGCCCGCGGCTCGTGGGCCGCAGCGCCGGTGGGAATCTCGTGGTGGAGAACGATCGGGTCGGTCGCATCCGGGCGGAGATGGACACTCTTCCACTGACCAGTGTCCAGTTGCAGCGGGTGGTGGCGTTCTACTCGCATCATCCTGAGTTGTGCGCCGAGCTCGCCACTGAGGAAGGCCTGTGGCGTGTGCAGGGGCTCACTGGACCGGCGTCGGCGGCACCTCTGGAGCGACCAACGTCACAGTACTAGTGGTAAATAGTGCTGCGATGCACAAGTGCTCTCGATAGCGTTGGAGCATGAGATCTTCTCGTGACTTCATGTTGCTGTCCCCTCCTGAGCGGGCGGAGGCCGCTGAGCCGCTGGGCGATGAGGGGTCGCTCGGTCCGGACCCGGAGCGTCCGTTCGTGCCGCCTGCGCTGTATCTGCCCTCGACCGGGGTTCCTAATGCGAGGGGCGCGGAGATTGAGCTGCGGCGTCTGAGGGATGGGCGGAGGGCGTTGCTGGCTTATACGGCTGTTGATCGTCTGGTGAAGTGTATGGGGCCGAATCAGCCGTGGGCGCTGTTCCTCACGGAGAACCTTGACGAGCTTGCTGAGGCGCAGCCCTTCGACGTGGTCATGCTGGACCAGCGCATACCACGGGAACTCTGGCATCAAGAAGAAAGGAGATAGTAATGGCCAACGAAGTTAAAATAGATTATGATGATGCAGAAGATATCAAGAATAATTTTTATACCGCCCGAGATGATTTAGAGAGCGATGAAAAGGGATTTCCTGAGAGTGTGGATGGCGGCGACGGAACAGAATACATCGTCGACATGATCACTAAGATTGCTGAGGATGCAGGAGATATAGCGATTTGCTCCGGACTTGGTGGAGACAAAATGGCGAATGCTGCGGATAAAATTAATGGGGTGGACGAGAGTGTTGCCCAGACCTTCCGACAGATGGAGAAAGAAATATCATGAGTACTGGTGGGGACATTGATGTTACTATTCCCGGAAGCGAATCGTCTGTTGATGACGCCGCACGGTGGTTAGAGGGACTGCGTGACAATGCCAGCAGTGCGGCAAATTTGTTCGCTAAAAACGGATCTGGTACCGGAGTTGGGGTGAAGTCGGTCTCGCCGTAGGTACGTATTCAACTACCTTGTGCGATGCGGTTAAACATGTTCATGATCGGGCAGAAAAAGCTGCAGATGTCATCCGCTCTTTTGCGGACCAGTTGTCGTGGCGAAAGCAAGATATGAAGGAGCATCTTGAGACGGCCCGGGGCGATGGACTGCAAGTAGATGGAAATATCATCAAGTATCCTGAGCAAGTGTCGGCGCCTGGTAAGTTTCCTCGGAAAGGTACGAAAAAGGCCAGAGATGATTGGTTCGCCGCAGATGAAGCGTATGATAATTATCTGGCTAAGGTTCGAGACTTCGAAAAGATCAAAGGCAGGGTTGAAGCAACGTTCAACGCGCTGAATGACTGGATCATAAACAATCTCGTTACGGCAAAACGAGACACCTTGCAGGCTCATTACCCCGGTGCAATAAAAACGTTTGTTGAAAACGTGATAGGTAACGCGGCCAGAGATGGTGGATACGTCGAGAATAGTTATCGTTCAGCTGCAGATGCGCTAAGGGATACTGCACACCATTGGGCATCTATACGGGCTGCTGAAAGTTCTCGCAATCCATCAGTGCAGACTCGAAGTCGACCGCCCAGCAAAAAAGCAATTGACAACAAACTCAACAAACCAAAGCCGACGGCCTTGCGCAGAACTGCCGACGGTCTTGAAACCGTCGGAGACGGCGTCCGCAAGTTCGCAGGGAAGGCGGTGGCGTTTGGCGGTCCGGCGGTCGATCTTGCAACCGGCGCCCCATTAGCTAAAGTTGCGGCCACGACGGCTGCAGGCATAGTTACGGTGGCGCTCTTACCCGAAGCTGCTACTGTGGGTGGTGTCATTGTAGTCGCTTTCGTAGCGACTGGCGTGGCAGAAGGGGTAGGTTGGCTCTATGATAATGCAATATCATTGGAGCATCGAGAGATTATTAACCACCCTTGGGAGGAAACAAAGAAAGGGGTAGGTAAAGGAGTAGATGCCGTCGGGAACTGGGCTGAAGACACTGGGAAGTACCTGGAGGATAAAGCCTCGGATGCCTGGAATAGCGCATCGGCATGGACGTGGGATAAACTTGGCGTATAAGTGGCCTTTGCATTCGTAAGGTGTTGCACTTAAATCCAGTTTTGTGGATTCTCGCCGGTCCCTTGGAGGCGTCTTCTGCATACTGGGCGTGCGCATGCGTGGCCAGTCACCTTAAGTTACCGAGGTCGGCGTCGTCGAGGCTGCGAATGCATGATCGACAGGAAGACAGTTGCACGTGGGTAAAGTGAGACCAATGGACGAGTCGTATTCTTGTTCGGCCATGGACGCGAATCGTCTCAAAGAGGTATATTATTATGGATTCTTCGGCATCGTCCTACTCTGTTTCAGCGTGCTATATTCCGGTATCTCATTGGCGCCGACGCTGGTGTCCTATCGCACCGGCGGGACTTATCTGGTTACGGTGGCGTTGATGCAGTACGCGCAGTTTAGATTCGCAAAAAAGTCGTACAAGCGCTGGAACGCAAGTGGTGGTGAGGTAACGTTCGGACCCTCGTTGCTATTTCTCATATGGCAAGTCATGAGCTCCATCGTTCTGATTGCTGGAGCAGCAGTGATTGGGATGATGGTTGTTGCGGGAGGCGACTCGACTACACTGCGGGTTGCCTATGCGGCTGCCATGGGTGCGTTCTTTTTTCTGGTCATGGCAATAATGAGTCTAGTGACGTTTCCGTTCAGTGCAATGACAGAACCGGAGATCATTCTCAACTCGAACGGAATTATTGTCTGGCCCGCAGGGAGGTACAGGACCCGAATTAATTGGGGCGATCGACCTCGCATGATAGGCGGCCGAAGGAGCAATGGCGGGATGTTCGTTCTCATTGAGGACAAAAACGGGTTGCAATATAGCTTTCCGATGTCCTACCTTCCACTGGGGTATGTTCAATTTGAAAAAGTTATTGACTTATACTCGGATAATCCTGATGCTCGCGAGTATCTTGGTCACCGAGAAGGGTTAGTCCATGTTCGCAGGCTAATGTATTCTCCTGTTTCGTTTATCGTTGAAGACCTTAATGCTCTCAGTGAGAATAGGGGCGAACCGACAGCGGGCCGGTAAATTCGGTGTAGTTGGTTGGCCGAGTGGCTCGCGACTCTTTTTGTTTGAGGGTGCGGTGGGTGGAGCCTGTTGTCGGGTTGAATCGTCCCGGGTTTGACGGAGGCGGTGATGATGGGAAGGATCACTGTCATGGAGGCTTATCCATGGGGTGTATGTGAATATGTGTCCGAGGATGACGGTGATGGTTTCTGGGAAGGTTTCTAATGGTCTTGTGTAGCCGGTGTGCAGGACTCTCCAGGTCTTGATGTTGGCGATGACTCGCTCGATCTTGTAGCGGGCCTGGTTGACGGTCTTGTTATAGGTCTTGTCGTCTGGGTGAAGAGGCAGGTTCGGAGGTTTTCTCTTCGGGGTGATCATTCCCAGTCCGATGTATCCCTTGTCGCCGATGTGCTGCGGTGGTGGGGATCCGTCCGGGATGTCAAGCAAGCCGCTGCGGCGCAGGGCCTGAGCGTCGTGTGTGCATCCGTCCTGGGGGTCGGACACCCAGGCCAGGGTCCCTGAGAGGGTGCAGGCAACCTGGACGTTCAGCCCCGTAGTCTTGTGCTTGCCGGAGTACAGCTCAGGATGATCAGCCCAGGACCAGCACTCCAGGAGGGTGCCGTCGATGATCAGCTGGGCCGTGGGATCCAGATCCTCCACCGTAGGCACGTGCTCCTGAAGAACCTGGGCGATCAGGGGCGTGTAGGCGCCGATGACGCGGGAGGCGGTGGCCTGCGAGACGCAGTAGACCTCGGTGAGCAGCTCCTGGGACAGGTTATGTCTCAGGTACGTCAGGGTCAGGCGCACGCACAGGAACAGCCCCAACACCCTCGCCCCGAACACCGGCAGGGGGCCGGAAGCGTGAATGGCCTCGCACAGGTCCAGGACATCATCGCGAGTGATCCTCGTGCTACTATTCGTCATGGCGGTCTGCTTCTTGATTGGATTGGCTTAGACACCAAAGATTCTCTCAAGAGCAAGCCGCCACCCTGCTTAACGCACGTAATAGCGGCAAAACACCATCAACACCCCTATGAATAAGCCTCAATGAGTCGCATGCTTCTCGCCAGGAAGGTCGCTGTGGGGGAGACTAGGTCAATGAGCAAGCTGTATTCCTGTGAGGCTATGGATGAGAATCGCCTTAGAGAGTCGTATCTGTTTGTTGTATTTGGGATCATCTTGGTTGGCGCTAGTGCACTATATTTGAGTGTCACGTCGGTGCCGATGTTAGTGTTTTATTTCACCTGTGGGACGTATTTAGTCGCAATTGCGTCGATGCAGTACACACAATTTAGATGCTCAAGGGTGTCGTATAGGCGCTGGAATGCTTGTGGTGACGAGGTGATATTCGGTCCGTCATCGCTGTTTGTTTTATGGGAGGCTGCGAGCACCCTAATTCTCATTGTAGGTGCAATCGCAATGATGGCGCTGTCTGTTGCAGAAAGTGGCTCGATCCCGGTCCGGGTTGCGTTTAGAGCTGCTGCCTTTGCACTTTTCATGCTCATATTGGCTGCAGCTAGTCTAGTAACGCTCCCATTCGGTGGTGTCTCGGAACCCGACATCATCCTTAACTCGAGCGAAATTGTTCTCCGGCCTGGAGGACGGTATGGGGCTCGAATTGATTGGAGCGATCGACCTCATGTGGTGGGAGGGCAACGGTGTCATGGGAGGATGTTCGTCCTCATTGAAGATAAGTATGGGGTGCAGTATGCTTTTCCGATGTTTGCGCTCCCTTTGGGGTATGTTCAGTTTGAAAGAATTGTTGACTTCTACTCAAACTATCCTGATGCTCGCCCGCACCTCGGTCACCGGAGTGGACTCGTTCACGTTCGCAGTTTAATGGACTTTCCGGTCCTGGAGATAGTCGGGGATCTTCATGCTCACGGTAAGAGTGGAGGTGAGTCGGCGGGGTGCAGGTAAAATCGGGTAAGTTGCTCGTTGAGCGAGCGATTTGCGGCTCTTTTGTTTGAGCGTGCCGCGGTGATTATATCGTCGGGTTCACAACAAGGTAACGGGCATCAATGCCGGCGGTCTGACACCTGCCTCAGTCTGAGGCTCATTAGCCGCGGTAGCCATTGTGGTTCGGCGGTACATGCGACGTGGGGCCTGGTCCCTGAGGGAATCGCGGCTGGTACTGCTGGGAAGCAGGCGAGCTGGGCTGGGTGGGGAGCGGACCTGCCTGTGCTTGAGAGGGGAAGGCGACCGGCTGGGAAGCGGGGATGGGAGCACTTGCTTGAATCGACTGCTGCCCCAGCGCATCCAGGTACTTCTGCTCCCGGTTCTTCTTGAGTGTGTTGCTGACGATGGCGACAACTGCTCCGATAACAGCGATCGCAATGAGTATCACGATGATGCTTGTCATCCCGCCCGATGAGTGAGACGAGGACGTCGAACCGGGTGTGGGCGTCGAACTGGACGAGGGTGTTGAGCTGGACTCAGGCTGAGATGCTGCCTGGGCGGTGTCCTTGCCGCGGGCCTTGTGATCGTAGAAGGTTGAGAATGACACCTTGTTCTGCTCGTCGCCCTCGATCTTCCCTCCATCGGCTTCCGTTACCTTGCCGGGGAAGACGATGGTGAGAGGCGTTGAGTTGTTGTCGCTGCCATCGGATGTGGAGTCCTTGTAAGTGTCGACGACATACTCATCCCCGTCGTGAGACACATATTTGTTTTGGGATATGGCTCTCGTGGACGTGGCCTTGCAGGTCGGAGCCCCGTTTTCGTTGGAGAAGGTCGCATCGGTCTTTGTGGGAGTCTGGCGAAAGCTGCTTTCGACGCAGAACTCTTTCAGGTTCTTTTCTCTGGAGGTCGGCGAAGTGATCGTGATGGTTGTCGTCACCTCTTGATCGGACTTGATGACGATCTCAGCGCTGAGCTTGTCTTCGTTCGTGAGCTTTGCAAGAACTGCGGCGCTGCTGGGGGGCGCTGCCGCCACGAGGAGGAGTGAGGTCGTGAGACAGAGCATCCCGACGAGACTCGTGACTGGGGTGTGCCTCAAAGTGAGGTAGCGCATGTGCGGCCTTCGAATGGTGTGGGTGAGGTGACTGGAGAGCGGTGCGGAGGGCGCCGTCGCTAGGGTGCGAAGAGTGTCGGTGCCCGCCGTCGGAGCTCAGCCCCAAGTGGAGGAAGGGGCCGGTGGGTAGCCGGGAGGGGGCGGTACAGCCCCCGGAGGCATCGTGCCGCTCGGCCCGGGCTGGTTGTCACCCTGGGCGACGAAGCCGGAAGGAGGCGGGGGCACGGCGCCGGGAGCCTGCACCTGGCCAGGGGCGTAGGGCTGCTGCGGCACATAACCCGCGGTGCCGACCGCGTAGGCCTGCTGCTGCGCCTTCTTCTTGCGGTTGAGGAACCAGAAGAGGCCTCCGCCGGTCGCTCCGACCAGCACTACCCCCACGATCACCCATACCCAGGGAAAGGCGGGAGTGTCCTTGCCGCTGACGCGGTACCTTCCAGGCTTGGTGAAGGTCACCGTGCTCCCGTTGACCTTGCCACCGTCGGCATCCGTGACCTTCCCGGGGAATGTCACGGAGAACTTGTACTCAATGTCGAATCCGGAAGAAGAGGAGGGAAAGTTCCCCTTCTGGCTGTCGAGGACGTACTCGTCGCCCTTGTGCTTGATGAATCCATCGGCCTCGGAGAGGTCGATCGACTTTCCGGTGAAGGTGCAGGTGGGGAAGCCGTTGCTCTCGGAGTAGGAGGCCTTCAGGTCGTCAAACGGCTCTCCGGCGTCAGAAGAGTTGCAATTCTCCTTCATTTCCCGCTTGTCGGAGGAGGACTTGCTCTTGACTTGACCTATGACGGTCATGTTGTAGGTGTCGTCCTGGTTGATGACGATCCGCACGGATAGCGAGCGGTCTGGATCGTCGTGCGCGGCGGAAGTGACGGCGTGACTTGGAGGGGTCAAGAGCGTCAGGCTCAAGAGAAATGCCAGAAAGACGAGTGCGCCCAAGGAGCGGTGTCGGGAGGCGGTTATAGCCATAGTCCTCACCCTAGCTGGTCAGTGTTGATGGGCTCCCCGCATGGGGAATGATGACGCGAAGAAAGGTGTTGTGGCCCTGGATCGTCAGATCTGAGGGCCACAACAACAGAGAGGGGTAATGGGTCAGTAGGTGCCTTGGCCGGGGGCTCCGTAGCCGGGCTGCTGAGCCGGGAACGCCTGGTTCGGGTCATAGCCCTGGCCGGGGGCTCCGTAGGGCGTCTGGGTCTTGTTCTTCTTGCTGCGGATGACGAAGAAGAGGGTCAGGCCACCGATGAGCGCCAGGGCGCCGGCTCCAACGACGATCCAGACCCACATGGGGATGGAGCCGTCTCTGCCCTTCACGGTGTGGGACTTGACGTCGGTAAAGGTGACCTTGTTGCCGTCGACCTTGCCGCCGTCGGCCTCTGTGACCTTTCCAGGGAAGGTGATGGTCTGGGTGACGTCAAGCTGGCCCGTGTCGCCGATTGCCTCGTCGGTGCCGATCTTGACGACGTACTCGCTGCCCTGATGCTTAATTGTGTCGTCGCTGTCCTTGATGGAGGCGGACCCTTCAATCGTGCAGGAAGTCGAGTCGCCATCCTCCTTGAAAGTGGCCTTGGCGTTCTTGGAGTTCTTGCCGAACTGCGTTTTCGAGAAATCGTCGACTTTACAATTGTCTTTGTTGAAGATGCCGAAACCGCTATTGTCGGTCATCACCGCTTTCACGGAGTAGGTGTCGTTGGACTTGATGACGATGTCTGAGGTGATCTTCAGGCCGGAGTTTGAGGAGTCGTCGGCCATGGGGGCGGCGTGCCCCGGGGTGCCGATCAGTGCGAGGGGTGCGGACAGGGCGAGCGCCGCAAGAGCTGTGAAGACGGACAGGGGCCTAGGGATGCGGTGAGCGATGGCAGGTGTCATGCCCACACAGTAGCGGGTCAGATGCCAGGTTGTAACCGGGTCGTCATGGGTATCGTTCCCCGCTCCGGGCAGACCGTCACCGGGGCTGCTGAGACGGGGGCTGGAAGTCAGTGGGACTGTGCCCTTCCTGGTAGGGCATGTGGGTGTACCCGGGTCCGGGTGACTGAGGTCCCCCCTGCTGGGCCCCGTAGGTGCTGAACACGCCTGCGCTTCCAGAGACCTGCGGTGGCGCGAAGACGCTGGTGTCCTGGCCCGGGTCGGCGTAGGGGGCGTAGCCGTCGCGAAGGTTGGTGACGGGATAGGGGTGGGTCGATCCCGGCATCGGCTGCAGGGGACCCGGGGAAGACTGGTACGGGCCACCGGTATAGATCTCCGGAGGCATGGTGCTGGTCGCCGCGGCACCCTGAAAGGCCTCGCCGTACGGCAGCGCCGGAGCCAGCTGCTTGGCGCGGCGAGTCCTCAGGAGGTACATCACGACGCCGATCACGATGAGGAGGACGACGGCGCAGGCCGTCGCAATCATCCACCACTGCAGGTGGAACTTGCCGTCCCCGCCCTCGGCGTGGAGGGCCTCGGGGCTCTCCAGCACGTTGTCCCAGGTGACCTTGTTGTCGTCATTCCTCCCGTTGGACTTCGTCACCTTCTCGGGAAAGGTCACGGCTATCGAGATCTTCATTCCTCCCGAGGCGCCCGAGGAGGAGGGGAGGGAGTCGTCCTGACCGAGCTTGCTCAGCGCCTCGGGGGACAGGTCGAAGACGTACTTCCCGCCCTGGTGCTTGATCGTCCAGATGTCGGTCTGCAGGTTGTTGAGTGGAACCGACTTGGCTGTGACCTGGCACGCCGGCTGCCCGTTGTGAGACGTGAAGGTGTAGATCGCCTTGACTCCCTTGGGCAGGGGGGTGGACTTCTCGAGCTTGTCCTGGGTGCAGCTCTCCCGGGTGATGAGTGACAGCCCCGATGAGTCCCACATGACGTAGGTCAGGTCGGCGGTCTCGTTGTCATGGATGACGAAGTCGTAGTGAGCCCCGCATCCGGACAGCAGCAGTGCCAGGCCGGTCAGTACCGCCACGGCCACGCGTCGCCTGACGGTGCGGGAGTCATGATTCATGCGTCGAGTCTAATTCGGTGCTGTGTCTACGCGGAACAGTCGGAATGCTCAGCGCCACCCTCGCGCTGCCTTGCGGGGTGCGCGACCGCTGCTGCGCCGTCGGAGGACGGCCACAGCCAGGATGCCGCCGAGCAGGGCCAGCCCCGCGGTCAGCCAGATGCGGGAGCGACTCCACCAAGATACGCCCTGAGAGTCCTGGGCGTAGCCCGAGGCGCTCACGCCCTTGGCCACCGTGTCCGGATCGTCCCAGGTGACCGTGGTCCCCGAGACCTTCCCCCCGCCGGACTGCGTCACCGCGCCGGGAAAGGTGACGGAGACCTTGGTGTCGACGATGCCCTTGAAGGACGCGTTGGTCGGTTGGGCTCCGCCCGGGCCGCCCGACGGCGCAGCAGAGGCCTGCGGTGCGCCCCCCTGTGCGTCACCGGACCCGTTGGCGTCCTGGGAGGGGTCGGAGGGGAAGGGCTGGATCGTCACCTTGTAGACCTCGCCGTCGCGAACGACGATCGTGTTCGGTTCGGCCTGAGAGGCCTGGGGGACCTTGACGCCGCTGATGGTGACCTGGCAGCCGAGTCCGTCGTCGCCGGTGATGGGCTCGGCCTTGACCGTGGTGCCCGCGGGCACGCCCAGAGCGGTGGGGTCGGAGTAGGCCGAGCAGTCGGGGGCCTTTCCCTTCGGGAAGACGGTCCCGGTCGTGTCGCGCATCTCCAGGGCGACGTCGTATCTGCCCTGGGAGCTGATGGTCATGTCCATGTGGGCGGTGCAGGCCGACAGCGTCAGACAGGCGACGGCCGCCACCACGGCCGGTCGAAGGCCCCGGGGTGCCGGCGGGCGGGGCAGGGCGTGCGGCAAGGAGCTCGTGGAACTGGACGCGGAGGACGGCGCGACGGGCATGCGGGCACGCTACACGCTCGCACTGGACCTTCACTGAGGGCGGAACGCCGCCATTTCAAAGGCGGCAAAAGCCGTCATCCTCCCGAATGTGGCCGATCACATGCTGGTCCGGCAGGGGAGTGAGGTCGAGTTGGGACCTTCGGCGATGTGACCTGAGGCGCCAGGTAGGGGAGGATGGCCCTCGACCGAGCGAACCGGCAACGGCGCGCTCACCGGATCAACATACCCAAGGAAGGGACTCGCATGACTGTGTCTGAGAAGGACGTTCGCGCCGCCGCGCCGGCTAACGCCCCTGAGGATGTCATCGAATTCGTCACGCGCATCGCCGAGCTGGCCAAGCCCGAGAACGTCTACTTCACGGACGGTTCACAGGAGGAGTGGGACCGCCTCACCACTGAGATGGTGGAGTCCGGCGTGTTCACGCGCCTCAACCCCGACAAGCGCCCCAACTCCTTCCTCGCGCGCTCCCTGCCCAGCGACGTCGCCCGCGTGGAGTCCAGGACCTTCATCTGCTCCGAGAAGGAGGAGGACGCCGGCCCGACCAACAACTGGTACGACCCGGCCGAGATGAAGAAGATCCTCAACGAGAAGTTCGACGGCGCCATGCGCGGCCGGACCCTCTACGTGATCCCCTTCTCCATGGGCCCCCTGGGTGGCCCCATCTCCCAGCTCGGCATCGAGATCACCGACTCCCCCTACGTGGTGGTCAACATGCGGATCATGACCCGCATGGGTGCGGCCGCCATGGACCTCATCAATGAGGGCCGCCCCTGGGTCCCGGCCGTCCACTCCGTCGGTGCACCGCTGGCCGAGCACGAGAAGGACACCACCTGGCCCTGTAACGACGAGAAGTACATCACCCACTTCCCGGAGACCAACGAGATCTGGTCCTTCGGCTCCGGCTACGGCGGCAACGCCCTGCTGGGCAAGAAGTGCTACGCGCTGCGCATCGCCTCGACCATGGCCCGCCGCGACGGCTGGATGGCCGAGCACATGCTCATCCTGCGTCTGACCGACGAGAAGAGCGGCAAGCAGTACCACGTCACCGCCGCCTTCCCGAGCGCCTGCGGCAAGACCAACCTCGCCATGCTCCAGCCCACCATCCCGGGCTACAAGGTCGAGACCGTCGGTGACGACATCGCCTGGATGCGCCCCGGCCCCGACGGCCGCCTGCGCGCCATCAACCCCGAGGCCGGCTTCTTCGGCGTCGCCCCCGGCACCTCCTACGGCACCAACCCGATGGCCATGGACACCATGAAGGCCAACACCATCTTCACCAACGTCGCCCTGACCGACGACGGTGACGTGTGGTGGGAGGGCATCGACGCCCCGATGCCGGAGCACCTCATCGACTGGCAGGGCAACGACTTCACCCCGGCCGACGCCGCCGAGGGCAAGAAGGCCGCCCACCCCAACAGCCGCTTCACCACCCCGGCCTCGCAGTGCCCGATCATCTGCCCCGACTGGGAGGCCCCCGAGGGTGTGGCCGTCGACGCCATCCTCTTCGGCGGTCGCCGCGCCACCAACGTGCCGCTGGTCGCTGAGCAGTACGAGAACGCCCACGGCGTGTTCATCGGCTCCGCCGTGGCCTCCGAGGTCACCGCCGCCGCCCTGGACGCCAAGGTCGGCTCCCTGCGTCACGACCCCATGGCCATGCTGCCCTTCTGCGGCTACCACATGGCCGACTACTGGTCGCACTGGCTGGAGATGCAGGAGAAGCTGGGCGACAAGTTCCCCAAGGTCTACCAGGTCAACTGGTTCCGCAAGGACGAGAACGGCAAGTTCATCTGGCCCGGCTACGGCGACAACTCCCGCGTGCTCGACTGGATCGTGCGCCGCGCCGCCGGCGAGGTCGAGGCCGTCGACGGCGTCACCGGCCGCTACCCCAAGTTCGAGGACTTCAACCTCGAGGGCCTCGACCTGGGCGAGGAGGAGTGGGCCAAGATGTACGACATCGACCCCGAGGCCTGGGCCGCCGAGATGGACGACACCGAGGAGTACTACAAGCAGTTCGGTGACAAGCTGCCCGAGGCCATCAAGGAGCAGCTCGCCAAGTTCCGTGCGCGCATTGACGAGGCCAAGAAGGCCTGATCGCCACTGAGGTCCTTCCCCGGGGAGGAATGAGGCGGGGGCTCCGACCGGTTCGCCGGCTGGAGCCCCTGCTCGTTGCTGCTCTTGCTCCTTGCTGCCGGCTCAGTGGCGGCTGTGCGCAGTGTCGGCGTCGAGAACGCACTCTCAGGCCCGAGAGCTGAGCGCCGGGGGCACAGTCCTCGGATCGTGTGGGGCGTCCTCGCGGGGCGACGTCGCAGACGGGATGGTGAACGATGCTCATCGGAGAATGCGAATTGGCGCCGCGGTCGCTTCTACAGTGACGAAGGGCCGATGGTGGGAGCGTGGATCGCTTTCCCAACGTGCCGGTGACCTGCAGCGGCGTGGAAAGGGCGGAGCATGGAATGGCGGGACAACGACCGCGGTGGCGGTCGGGGGAACCTGTTCGATGAGACGCTGGGGAAGTCGATGCGGTGGTGGGCGACGGAGACGTCTGATGGGCGCCTGCTCCTGCGACGCTCGGTGATGATCCGCTGCTGTGCGTTGGTGGCGCTCGTGGTGGGGGTGCCCGCCATGATCTACAACGTGCTGCCGCTGATGAGCCCCTACATCACCGAGTATGAAGTCAAGGACGCCATGATCGGGGCGATCATGTTCGGCATTCCGGTGGTCTGGGCGATCAATACCCTGAGGCGTCGGACGGTGTTGAGCAAGAACGGCATCACCATGCGCCGCCTGCTGTTCACCGAGCGGCGCCCCTGGGAGTCGGTGGGCTCGAGGTTCACGCTGTCCACGCTCAATCTGACTGAGGACGCGGCGCACAGCGGGTTCATTGAGCGGACTCGGATCGCCATCGAGAACGGCGACGACGATGCCATCCGGCTTCCCGGGTGCGTCATCGGGATGACATGGGGGAGCTCTGAGGACCGTGCCTCTGCGGCTGTGGGGGACTTGCAGTACTACATCTACGCGCGGGGGTGGGGTATTTCGGAGGAGGTCGCTGTCAGCGAGGACCCACATCTCGTGGCGGCCAGGGTACGGCACGGGGCGGAGAAGATGCTGCAGCGCAGCCGTCTGGTGTTCCGTACTCCGCTCTGGCGCAGAATCAAGGAGCACCTGTGCAACGGCGGGCTCTTCCTCATCGGCATGGGGGTGCTGTTCCTGGTGATCGGTGGTCAGCAGCTGTTCTTCGAGACGGAGCCGCTCAGCGGATCGGATATCGCCTTCGCGTTACTCTTCCTTCTGCTCGGTCCGGTGACCATGGCGTATCCGCTCTACAAGATCTACGAGTGCTTTCAGCGAGTCGTCGTGGACGAGCAGGGGATTCGCGTGGGAAGACGCTCGTGCGTCTGGCCGGAGTCCCGCTCCGGACTGTTCGTTGCTGGGGACCGGATCTTCGTCGTCTATGGCAACGGCAGGCACCTGGCCCTGGATGGTGCCGGTGTCACGTGGGGGAGCTTTCAGCGCAGACAGGAGCAGCTGGTCGCCAGGTGTGAGGCGATCTGGCTCTGGGGGGTCGCCCATGGCGCGACCCGGGAGACCGGTCGTTATGTCCCCCTTGGGAATGCCGGCATGCAGGAGGAGCGCGAGATCCTTGAACGCGGGATCGGCTTAGCGGTTCCTCGCCGGGGTCAGCCCGCTTGATTCTGTGCGGCCAGGGCCCGGTGGCGCCAGATCAGCAGGATGATGGCAAGGATCCAGCAGATCGCCCCGGCGGCCAGGCCAGCGATGAGGGGCACCGTGAACTTGCTGAACGTGAAGGTGGGGCCTACGAGGATCGCGTCGGTGTTGTCCAGGCCCTCGCATGAGACCCGGTAGTCTCCCGCCTTGTCGGCTTTGAATGTGAGAACCGAGCTGAAATCGCCGTCGTTGTTGGAGACATGCGTCCCGCCGCTACGGGAGGTGGGGACCTCCTTGCCGTCAGGGGCAAGGACGGTGCAGCTGTTGACGGTGGCGGCGTTCGACACGTACAGGGCGCGCTCGTCATTGCTGCTCAGGCTGACCTGCTGTCCGTTAGTGATGACGTCACCACTGGTGGCGATGCTGGCGGCGACGATGGCCGACCCGATGCCCCCGATGAACAGCCCCATCACTGGGCCGATGACGAACAGGATGATCGCCATGACCAACTTTCCGACGTGCGTCTGGCGGGGACGCTGCTGCCCGTAAGGGGGTACAGCCTGATACGGGGGCTGGTATGGCGGCTGATACGGGGGCTGATTCTGGGGAGTCGACATCGATCCGTTTTCTGGCTGTGCTTCAACTGCCGTTGTAGCGTAGCAAGTCAGGTTTTCTGCGAAGCGGCCTATTTCCGTCCCTCAGCCGTTGGGCCCTCGACGAAGGAGACTCCGCACTCTTCGGCAGCGCGGAGCGGCGCTCGCCTTCCGATCAGAGCCGCCGAGAGCCGCAAGGCGACGTGCACTCTCCACTCTGACCAAGGTCTCCAGACCGGCCCGCAGCAGCTCGGTGCGCTCAGTGATGCCTGTGAGCTCCTGCGCGTTGGCAATGAGGTCATCACTGAGTGTCACAGTGGTTCGCACGATACCTCCTGCACCAGAATCGTCATTAGGTGATGCAAGTTCTAGAGCGGTTCGGATGGGATGACCAGCCCCGCCGTCGCGACCAGGGCGGCCGGACCCGCACGGTGCGCGCTGGTCGCTCACCACGTTCTGATCCTCACGCACCAGTCGGGCGGGGCCACCGGTGGGCCCGCCCGACTGCGTCCGGGAAGCGAAGGCGCTGGGAGAAATGTGAAGGCAGAAGGAAGCACCCTCATGGCCGGACACGGCTCAGGTTACTCCGCCTGCCGACCCTCGGTGCCCTGGCCCGCGTCGAAGGCCGCCTCCACCGTGACCTCCGCGGGGCCCAGCAGCGCCAGAATCCGCTCGGTCTGCCACGGCAGGATCCCGCCCTCACCGAAGACCAGCTCGGCCTCATCGGGGTCCTCGACGACGACGTCGGCCAGGAGCCCCAGCAGGTGCACCAACGGCATGCGCCGCCCCTCCAGCAGGTCGAGCAGGTGCGCCAGGACCCGGTTGCTGCTGCGATCCAGGTTCGCCACCTGGTGCTCACCCACCCCCACGGGCAGGTCCCACCAGATGAGGCGGCGCTCGGCGAGGTCAATGACGAAAGGCGTCGCGTTGAACGTGGGAGAGACCAGATCGAGGCGCTGCATGACAGTGGAGGCCTCGAAGACCTCCCCGCGCTGCAGGTCCGTGCCGCGGGCCATCGCCCCCGTCCAGCACTCGGGCACCTCGCTGAGCCGGTGGTGGGAGAAGGAGTGGACCGTCATGACGACATAGCGCCACCCCTGGTGCAGCGCCTCGGCCAGGGTGACGTCGATGAACTCGGCCGCCCCGTCGGGCGCCGAGGTGAGGTCGCCGGAGTGCACGGCCGCCGTCGAGCGCAGGTTGTAGTAGGCGATCTGCTCGGTGCGTGCGAGGTCCTCGGAGACGAAGAAGGCCGACAGGTCCAGGTCCACGCGGGTCCCTCGGCCATCCTCGGCAACAGGTCCGGCAGGCTCCGGGGTCTCGGGTGGGTGCTCGGGCAGGTCGTGCCAGTGCAGGAAGAAGCGGATCGTCTCGCCCTCGGGCAGCGGCAGACGGGTACCGCGCCCCGCCGTGCGCAGGCCCGGCGAGGCCGAGCGCAGACCCAGCGGGGCCGTGTAACCCTCATAAAGCCCCTGGTCGACGGCGATCCGCCCCAGGTGCGCCCGCCGGCTCAGGGCCTCCTCGACGACGCGAACCACCTCCGCGTCGACGGGGCCGGGGCGGCGGGTGGAGGGGATGAGCGTCGTCTTGGTGCCCGCGGCCGCCTTGATGGCAACGACCCGCCACGGCAGGGTGTCTGGCCCGGGGGAGGAGAAGTACTCCCACAGGCGCACCAGGACCGGAAGAGAGACCTCGGGCGCGACCCGGGCGAACTCGGCGACCACGCGCTCGCGGGCGGCGTCATCGGCGCACAGCCGCAGCAGGTGGTTGAGTCGGCGGGCGAAGACCCCGGGGCGGGCGGCCAGCAGACGAAGGGCTCCCTCAACGTCGCGGCGCGCCAGAGCCTCCTCCAGGCGGGAGGTGAAACCCGCTTCAGCGCCACCGGAGGCGACCTGGTGCAGCAGCGCGGCGGCTCGCGGGAAGCGGCGGGCGTAGTCGCCGGGGCGCAGGTGACGGGCCAGGCGCTTCCACCGCTCGCAGCGCCGAGCTATCTCCTCGGCGCAGTCCCGGCCGTCCTGGACCTGCCCGACGGCGTCGAGCAGTCCCAGCAGCCGACGCCGATGGGTGCGGGAGAAGGAGGGGAACCGGCACGGTTCGGCCAGGGAGACATCGCCGCCCGCCATGGCGACCGCCAGGCGCAGCACGTCGGTGACGGTGTGGTAGGAGGCGGAGAAGTCCAGGTCGGGGAAGGTGACGGTGAGGACGGCGAGGTTCTCCTTGACCGCCACGTGCGGTGCCCGCTCGGGGCCGAAGTCGCGCAGGGCCATCAGGTCCACGCGGTCCTGGGCGCTGAAGGGAGTCGCCTGGGCGGCGAGGTCGGCCACGATCCGCTCCAGGTCTTGCGCCGTGGCCAGGCCCAGCTCGGTGAGGGCGCTGTCGTCTCCCGGCAGGGGCTCGCGGGGGCTGGGCCGGTAGTCCGCCAGGATCCGGACCCCGACGACGTCGCCCAGGTAGTGCAGGGCGGCATTGACCAGCAGCGTGGCCTCGGAGGCGCTGCGCACCTGGACGGGGAAGTCGGGGTAGAAGGGCCGGTAGTCGGCGGCCGGGGAGCCGGAGGTGAGGCGGGCGGCGGCATTGACCAGCGCCCAGGCTTGCTCGGGGCGGGTGAGGGCCTCCCGGGCGGGGTCGGAGAGCCGGTAGCCCAGGGCGCGCAGCGTGCTCAGGGCCGCCTCGACACCCGCGTCGCTGCCCCGCTGCGGCGCGGGCTCCGCACCCTGCGTTGAAGCGGAGCGCGACGGCGCCGGCCCGCCGGCGGTCGGCGGGAGATGGACGGCCCCGAGCCGGCGGATCGTCACCGCGTTGAGCTCCGCGGCCGCCTCAGCACCGGGGGCGGGGGCAGCCGGCGTGCCGGCTCCAGCCGCGAGCGCCCTCCTGGCAGGGGACTGATCGACTTCCACCCGGGCCTCCCGACACATCGCCCTCCAGGGACTCCCCTCCCCGAAAGCGGCTTGAGCCTACCGAAGCATCGCTCCTCACACTGGGGGCGGAAGGCGGCTGGGTGACTCAGTAGCGTCCGTACGAGTTCTCCAGCAGTGTCCGGAAGGAGTCGATCTCAACCTCAACCTTGCTGAATCCGCTGGTCACCTCGACTCCGTGGTCCCCGACCTGGAACAGGCGCATGAGGAACCCGTCGTTCGTGGTGCGTATCCCGTAGGGGAACCCATAGCGCTGCTCCAGGGCCTGGGCGATTCGCCAGGTGTAGTCGGCCACGTGGCGGTCGTCGAAGCGCAGCCGCTCCTCCTCATCCCCCTCAGGCTTAGTGACCACCTCGATGCCCCAGGTGCCGGAGAATCGCGATTTCTCCGCGAGCCAGCCGTCTCCGCGCAGAATGGGGCGGTCCAACCTGATGCCCGGGCGGCCGCCGAGCCGCTTGAGGACGCTCGTGATGGCGGCGCCGTCGAGGACCTGCTCGACGACGGAGAGGATCTGGGGGATGGACAGTCCGATCCGCATCGGTACGACCTGCCAGTTCACCGGTGGCCGGTCGGGACCGGTGGGGGCGGGCGTGGAGGCGGCCAGCCTGCGAAGCTCGTCCATCGTCATTGCTGGCCTGGGCGAGTCCTTCCCCCGATCCTCCAGGAGGAACTCGATATCGTCCCTTTCCATATCGTTCTCGTCTCCGCTGGGGCTGGCGGCGATGAGACCATAGTCGCCGAAGCCCTCGGAGCCGGCGAAGCGGATGTCCATGAGAGGGCGCCCACCGGCCAGGCCGGCGACGACGTCGCGCATACTGATCTGGCTTCGTTCGCTGCCGAGGAGGTTGCGGGGGATGAGGACCTCTTCCCCGGTGGACTCGACGGTGACCGTGAGGCCCTCGACCGTGCCGGCGAAGGAGACGAGCCCCAGGCCCGCGGCGCCCATGTCCCAGCGAAGGGTGAAGGGACGGCGCCACTGCGGCGGCATGAGAGCCAGGTTGTCGGGAAGGCCGCCGAGAGTCTTCGCCGTGGTCTCCTCGAACATCTCCCAGTTGACGACGTAGGCCTCTCCGGGGCCCCAGTCACTGACCGGCTCCCGTCCAAGTTCTACCGTCCATAAGTATGGATAGTCCTCGGCCTCGCCCCACTTGAAGCTCTGAAACTCGTCGGTATCGATGGGGTAGGCGGGGTTGTAGGAGTTGACAGTCAGCTCGTACTCGTCTCTCAACGGGCGATAGTCCGGCTCGATCTCGACGACCCGCTCCCCGACCCGCCAGCGGAAGAAGAGGTCCGGGCCGTAGACGGCGAAGGACTCGGTGCCCAGGATGTCGGCGGCGTCGAGCAGGAAGCGGTGCACGTCCGCCCCGGTCAGGGTGGTGCCCATCAGCGAGGCCACGCGGTTGGACATCTCCACCTCGAGGTTCACGGTGCTGTTCACGTCTGTCCTCCGTCTGTTGCCCTGCCGAACGACTCACCCCAGCATATGCGTCATCTCGCGGATTCATCAGGGCCGGTCTCCCCATGGAAAGTGCCTGGCCCTGGGCTTCTGAGCAGTGGCCCAAGCATTTAGGCTGACCGCATTCGACGTCCACTGGACTCATGCGTCGGACTTCTGCGAGAACCAGTGGGCAGAGTAGGGGAAGCATTGGATAACAGCGAGTGGGTGACCCATGCGGGACATGACTGGAGGATCCTGAATCCAGGCCCGCAAGGTCCCGATCACCTGAGGGTCGGTATGACCCTCGACTACGGCCTCGTCGACGAGGGGCCGTCGCGGATCGGCACGCTGGCTCTGCTTTCGGCGGCGCTGAAAGCGGATCTTCAACGCTCCATCAACGTCAGGGACGCCCAGTCTCCCCCGCCCCTGGTCTCAGTGGACGTGGGGACCATCTCAACCACCGTCATGATCGAGGGGCGGAGCCGAGCTGTCCTGGCAGCCTGGGACCGACTCGGTGGGCTCCTCGCCGCACCGGGCCTGACGGTACCGGCCGAACCGGCGCCCACTCCCAGGCCGGTCTGGCCTCAGGACCTGGCTGCCTACATCGGCGCCAATGCGCTGACGCTGGGCGACCTGCGCATTCGGGGACCGCGGAACCTCGACGTCGCCGACGCTCTCCTGGCCCATGTGGCACCCGCAGCCTGCCGGGTTCGCCACACCTTCGTCACCGACGACCCGCGCGCCGTCGGCACCGGGTGGAGTGGACAACCGTCCTACGGCGTCGCTCCGGCGCGGCGACTCCTCGAGGCCTGCAGGCAGCCCACCCTGGTGCCTTGTGACCGGGACGGCGTCATCGTCTCCGTGGCCGTCCCCGCAGGGATGCGGGGACGCGCCGAGGTGGACTCCCTCAACCTGAGGATCGGGAACGCTCTGGCCGACCTCGACCACCACTCTCGGGTGCACCGGGAGCCGATCCCGCTGGGAAACCTTGACGTCGTCATCTTCTGCCTCGCCGATGAGGAAGCCGCCAGGGCCTGCCGACACCGCGTCCTGGAGCAGCTGCTCAACCGACGGTCATACCCCGCCGGCGAGGATCTGGTGAACCGCCTCCACATCCCCCTGCGCGACGACACTGCGGACCTCCTCGATACCGGGTGCATCGACGTCAGGGAACCGTGGCTGCCCGACGATGCCAACAGCCTCCTGTGGGCCGATGCGCCCCCGGCGGATGACACCGGCTCGAGCCTCCACCACTCCGTTCACCTGACCGACCATCTCATCGCCGAGGGGTTCTACCTGCGGACGTGTGACGCGGAGGGCAGGATGAGGAACGAGTGCATCGGGCAGGCCCATGTCGTCAGCCTCGACAACCTCGCCGTCATCGTCCGGCAGACGCAGAACGTCGTCGAGTTCATCGACCACCAGCTCAACCGCGTGCCTCTGCCATGGCCGGACATCATCACCTCCCCGACCTTCAAGGACGACCTCGGTCCCTACCTCGACGCACTCCCGCGCTACGTCCTGGAGAACTGATCGATCCGGGATTGAGGCGCAGCCGATCCGAGGAGACCGCTCCACCAGTCCTCACCGCCGGACATATATGCCCTGCCGAACGTACAGTCCCCGCAGTTCCGGGCGTGGTTATGGCCTCCATCATCTAGGCTGTCGCCGTGAAGATCCTGCTCCTCGGCTCCGGCGCGCGCGAGCACGCCCTGGCCCGTGCCCTCGCCCGTGATCCGCAGACCGCTGAGCTCGTCGTCGCCCCTGGGAACCCCGGCACGGCGGCCATTGCCACGAACCTCAACATCGACCCCAGCGTCCCCGAGGAAGTCGTGGCCCTGGCCACGCAGATGAAGGCCGACCTCGTCGTCGTCGGCCCCGAGGCGCCCCTGGTCGCCGGTGTCGCCGACGCCGTGCGCGACGCTGGGATCCCCTGCTTCGGTCCCAGCGCGGAGGCCGCCCGCCTGGAGGGCTCGAAGGCCTACGCCAAGGAGATCATGACCGCCGCGGGCGTCCCCACTGCCGAGGCGGCCGTGTGCACCACCGAGGCCGAGCTGACCGCCGCCCTGGACCGCTTCGGGGCCCCCTACGTCGTCAAGGAGGACGGCCTGGCCGCCGGCAAGGGCGTCGTCGTCACCGACGAGCGCCCCGTCGCCCTGGCCCACGGACGCGCCTGCCTGACCCGCGGCAGCGGTCGCGTCGTCGTTGAGGACTACCTCGACGGCCCCGAGGCCTCCGTGTTCTGCGTGTGCGACGGCGCCACCGTCCGCCCCCTGGCCCCCGCCCAGGACTTCAAGCGGCTCCTCAACGACGACGCCGGCCCCAACACTGGCGGCATGGGCGCCTACTCGCCCCTGTCCTGGGCCCCGGCGGACCTCACCGAGCAGGTGGTGCGCGAGGTCGCCCAACCCGTCGTCGACGAGATGGCCCGCCGCGGCACCAGCTTCATCGGTCTGCTCTACTGTGGCCTGGCCCTGACCAGCCGCGGCCTGCGCGTCGTCGAGTTCAACGTCCGCTTCGGCGACCCCGAGACTCAGGCCGTCCTGGCCCGTCTGACCTCCTCCCTGCCCGAGCTGCTCCATGCCGCCGCCACCGGCCGCCTTGCCGAGGCCCCCGAGCCCACCTGGTCCGAGCAGAGCGCCGTCGACGTCGTCATCGCCGCCCCCGGCTACCCCGGGACCGTCACCACCGGCGGCACCATCACCGGGATCGAGGCCGCCGAGGAGCTCGACGACGTCCACGTGCTGCACGCCGGCACTGGCACCACCGAGCGCGGGGAGCTGGTCGCCGTCGGCGGGCGGGTCCTGTCCGTCGTCGCCCTGGGGGCAACCCTCGAGGCGGCGCGGGAACGCGCCTACGAGGCCGTCGAGCGCATCAACCTTGAGGGTGCCCAGTACCGCACCGACATCGCCCAAGCGGCCAGTGAAGGCAGAGTTAGCAGCGTTGGCAGCGTCGGCAGCGTCGGTAGTGCTGCCAGCGCCGACGGGGCCGAGTAGCTGAGTAGAGCCTCCTGACCGTCGCGACCACGGCGCGCGTCTCGCCGTGCGCTGAACCCTCCGGAAGGCCGCGCCGCCATACCCGGCCGCGGAGGCGGCGCGCGTGACGCACGCACTTCTTCCGAGACCAAACGCACACCGCTCGTCTCTTTCCTGAGGGAGTACTGCGACCCTTCGCCGGATGGTGAGGGGCGGATTCCGGCACCGGTGTTGACCCACATCAGTCCACTGCCTGACTGCTCGGAAGGGGCGGGAGGAGAGATCCGTTCCCATCCCGTCGGTGGGATTTGCTCCGGTCGCGCCCCGGCTCCCACCGACGGGCCGGCCCGGATGAATGGGCGTCATGGCGCGGCAAGCGGGCGGGCATCCAGTGGTGAGCCCTGCGGGCGACGCAGCGGCCCGGAATCGGACACAGGGTGCCCGCCGATGGCAGGATGGGGGTATGACTCAGTCCGCGAGCTCCGCCTCAGTTGGTCCCAGTGCCTCAGCAGCCGGCTCCCGGCCCCCCGCCGTCCCCGGGTGGGCGCACCGCTCCAGCGGCAAGGTCCGGGACGTCTACGCCCCCACCTCCGACGGCCCGTGGGGCGGGCAGGACGTGCTCCTCGTGGTCGCCTCGGACCGCATCAGCGCCTACGACCACATCCTGGCCACCCCGATCCCGGACAAGGGCAAGGTCCTCACCGCCCTGAGCGCCTGGTGGTTCGAGCGGCTCGCCGACGTCGTCCCGAGCCACCTCGTCTCCCTCGACGTCCCCGCCCAGGTCGCCGGACGCGCCATGATCTGCCGGCGGCTGGAGATGTACCCGGTGGAGTGCGTGGCCCGCGGCTACCTCACCGGCTCCGGCCTGGTCGAGTACCGCCAGGGCCGCTCCGTGTGCGGCGTCGCCCTGCCCGAGGGACTGACCGAGGCCTCCCGCCTGCCCGAGCCGATCTTCACCCCCGCCGCCAAGGCCGAGCTCGGGGAGCACGACGAGAACGTCACCTTCGAGCGCGTCATCCAGATGGTGGGGGAGGGGCCCGCCACCGCCCTGCGCGAGACCACCCTGGCCCTCTACTCCCGGGCCGCCGAGATCGCCCGGGACCGCGGCATCATCCTGGCCGACACCAAGTTCGAGCTCGGCACCGACGCCGACGGCGAGCTGATCCTGGGCGACGAGGTCCTCACCCCCGACTCCTCCCGCTTCTGGCCCGCCGACGCCTGGGAGCCCGGCCGGGTCACCCCCTCCTTCGACAAGCAGTACGTGCGCGACTGGCTCACCTCCCCGGCCTCCGGCTGGGACCGGGACGGCGGCCAGGAGCCCCCCGCCCTGCCCGACGACGTCGTCGAACGGACCCGAGCCCGCTACCTCGAGGCCTACGAGCGGCTGACCGGCCACCCCCTGGAGCTGTCATGACCACGACCTCACCCACGTCGGACCTCCCCGATACCGGGAGCACCGCCCGCGCCTTCAAACCGGGGCCGGGCTTCTACGTCCTGGTCGGCCTCATCGTCCTGACGATCGTGCTGGCGCTGTCGGCCGCCATCACCTCCGCCCTCGGGGCGGACGAGACCTCCCGCATCCTGGGCGGTATCGCCCTGGTCCTGGTGGGGCTGGGCATGCTCGCCTCCTTAAGGCTCTCCGCACGCTCCCTGGTGGTCAACGCCCCCCGCCTGCGCCTGGAGCGCAACCGGGTCCGCGCGGCCCAGGCCCGGCAGCTCAGCGAGTCCTCCAAGAAGGGGGGAAGCGGCAAGGGGGCCAAGGGCTCCCCGTCCTCGCAGCGGGGCCCAGGGGCCGACGGCGCACGCCTGCCCGGCACCGATCTGGCAACGCTCACCGTGCCGGGAACCAAGGTGCTCGTGCCTGAGTCGACAGGTCGGCGTGAGCTGACCACCCTCGACGTGGTCTCGGGCCCCGTCACCACCGCACTGGCCGCGACGTCATTCGGGCGTGCGGCCGACGAGCGCCTGGCCGGGACCTCCACCGGCGAGACCCTCATCCGTGTCGGCCAGCTCCTGCTCGGCGCCACCGGCTTCGTGCTCGTGGCCCTGGGGCTCGCCTCCATCCTGGGACAGGTGATCTCATGACCCCTCGTGACCGACGTCCCGACAACGAGCAGGGGCCCGTCAACTGGGGCATCATGCCCAAACGGACCCCACGACCGAAGAGCGCCTCCACCCGGCCCGGCGGCAGTGGCCTGCTTGAGGTCGTCCGCTCCGGCAACAACCCCGCCCCCACCGGCTCGGCTGCCTCGTCCACCTCGGGAGGCTCCGCGGCCTCCGGCGCCGGCTCGGTCGACGGCTCCGCCGGCGCCCGCGAGGCGGGCGGCACGGGTGACGCGGCGGTCATGACGGAAGAGGACCTGCGCTCGGCCGCGGCCCAGGCCATCGCCTCAGGAACCGCTGACGCCGTCGACGCCGCCATCGCCATTGACCTGGCCGACGTGACCGACGACGACGCCGGCTGGGCCGACTCCGCCCTGTCCGCCGGCTCGCCCGCCTCCCCGGCCACCCTGCACGTTGACAGCCGCCCCTTCGACACCCCCGGGGGCCACGGTGAGCCCGACCCGACGGGTACCCCGGACCCGCTCCCCGCCAGCGCCGGCAGTGCCGCCGGCGCCCCCGGCTCCCCGACCCCCCAGCAGGAGCGGGCCGCCGCCGTCAGCGCCGACGGTCGCTCACCACGGCCCGTCGTGCGCCCCACCGCCGTCGAGGGACCGGGAAGCGCGCCCCAGACAGGAGCCACCACCACCCGCGTCTTCACCATCTCCCAGGGCAGGCCCGAGGCCGTGCCCAGCGGCGCCTCAACGGCTTCTGTGGCCTCCGCACCGCCGCCGGCGACCGCAGCACCGGCCGCGCCAGCAGCGCCGGCCGCGACCGCAGCGCAAGCCCCCGGCGTGGGAACCCCCTCCGCCCGCGGCCGCGGCTACCAGACGCGCCCCAGTGCTGCGTCCACTGCTCCCGCTGCGCCCACGAGCCCAGCGGCCCAGCCGCCCGAGGGCGAGGAGGACGACGCCGGCATCCTGGCCGAGTCCAGCGCCTGGGAAGCGGCCACCAACGCCCTGGACGCCGAGGAGATCCAGGCCCAGGGAGGCACCGACTGGGGTGTGGGACACGGCCCCGCCAAGGGGCGCGGCCCCCGCCGCCCCTCCTCGGGCACCGACTGGGGCGTGGGGCGCGGACGAGCCAAGAGCTCCAGCGCCCGGACCCGCTCCCCGTGGCCGGCAGCCGTGCGCCGCCAGCGCCTGGCCGGCGTGGCCTTCGCCCTGCTGGGGCTGGTCCTGGCCACCGCCTCGGCCATGAACCTGGCCCGCAACGCCGAAGCCGGCCACCCGTGGATCCCGCCGTGGCTCGTCGCGGTCCTCGGCGGGGCCGGGCTGGTGGCCGCCGCCGGCTACCTCGCCTGGGCCGGAGGCACCCCGGTGCGCCGCGAGGCCGAGCGCTGGAAGCCCGGCGTGCTCGACGCCGCCGCCGGTCTGACCACCGGGTCCGTCAAGGTCCACGACCCCGCCCGGCTGGTGGCCCGCGCTCGCGGACCGCTCCTGCTGGGCACCTCCGAGCGCGGCGACGAGACGGCCCCCACCGTGGACTCCGGCCCCACGCCGGTCATGGGGACCTCCACCGTCGACCAGTCCATCCACGCCCCCGCCGGTGTCGCCGGCGCCGTGGGCGGGTTCATGCTCGCCAGCGCCGTGGTCTGCGCCGTCGTCGCCCTCATCCTGGGCTCCGCCTGGCTCATCGCCACCGCCGCCCTGACCCTGGGCGGAGTCCTGGCGATCCGGCTGGCCGGCGAGTGGCTCGGCCAGGTCTGAGCCCGCGCGGGCCCGCCAGGTCACTGTCCCGGGCTGCATGCGGGTAGTCTTGGGCTGCGCACTCATCCCGCCTTATCCGAGGAGCACCCATGGGACGCATCGTCGTCGAGGTCATGCCCAAGCCCGAGATTCTTGACCCCCAGGGCAAGGCGGTGGTCGGAAGCCTTCCCCGCCTCGGATTCGAGCAGTTCACCGGTGTGCGTCAGGGCCGCCGCTTCGAGCTGACCGTGGACGGTCCCGTCACCGAGGAGCACCTGGCCGCCGCCCGCGAGGCCGCCGACACCCTCCTGTCCAACCCGATCATCGAGGACGTCGTCTCCGTCGCCGCCGACGAGGAGGCCTGAGCCGTGAGTGAGTCGCCCAACAGCTCCCCCGCCGCCCGTATCGGCGTCATCACCTTCCCCGGGACCCTCGACGACGTCGACGCCGCCCGCGCCGTGCGCCTGGCCGGGGCCGAGGCGGTGAGCCTGTGGCACAAGGACGCCGACCTGCGCGGGGTCGATGCCGTCGTCGTGCCCGGAGGCTTCTCCTACGGCGACTACCTTCGCTGCGGCGCCATCGCCCGCTTCGCCCCCGTCATGGAGGAGGTCGTGGCCGCCGCCGAGCGCGGCATGCCGGTGCTCGGCATCTGCAACGGCTTCCAGATCCTCGCTGAGGCCCACCTCCTGCCCGGCGCCCTCCTGCGCAACGCGAACCAGCGCTTCATCTGCGTCGAGCAGCGCCTGCGCGTGGAGAACACGCAGACCGCCTGGACCAATCGGTACGCGGAGGGGGAGGAGATCGTCGTCCCCATGAAGAACGGCGAGGGTAACTTCATCGCCTCCCCCGAGGAGCTCGACCGCCTCGAGGGGGAGGGACTCGTCGTCTTCCGCTACGTGGGCAACCCCAACGGCTCGGCCCGCGACATTGCCGGCGTGCGCAATGAGCGCGGCAACGTCGTCGGACTCATGCCCCACCCCGAGCACGCCGTGGAGCCCGGTTTCGGTCCCGGCTCACAGGCCGGCCCGCGCACCGGGACCGACGGCCTGGGAGTCTTCCGCTCCGCCATCGACTCGCTGCTGTCCGTCTGAGGTCGCCGGGCTCGCTCCGGCAGCGCCGCTTCTGACGGTCATCAGGGGGCGAGAACCAGAACACCCCGCTCCTCCGAGTTATCCACAGATCCGTGTCGGGCCTGTGTGGAACTGTGGAGAGGGCGGGGTGACTCCTTGCCCGGACCTCCTCGGAGCGGTCTTGTTCGAGTTGCACGACGATGAAGAGTGTGCTGTCGCCGTCGCCGGGGTCGTGGCTGTTGGAATCCCGGGGACAGGACCCGACTGATCGGCTAGTTTCCCTGTCTTTCCAGCCAAAACTCTGTCTATAGCGATGATGCCCCAAGGTGTGCGGGAGTGTTTGTGGGAAGCCTCCAGCATGATCGCTCACCCGGGTTGGAGGTCTCGAACGGGTCTTGTGCACAGGGGGAGTGGCGACATTCCACGAACCCACACACCCCTGCACAAGCCTGTGGACACGACCTGTGGATAACTCCGCTCAGGGTGTGATGAAGCCCCTGGGCCGGCTCACCAACGCGCGGCTGTCAGCCACTCACTGGTCGCGGAGGTGCCTCCAGATGTGCTCGTCGGGCCGGGCCCCAAGAGGCCTGACGGCGGTCCTTGGAGGACCCCTCATGCCCTCCGGGATTTCTTGCCTACCGATTGCCCGCCGGTGACGGCGCGGTTGTGGCGCATGGCGACGTCGATCCAGAAGGCGAGGCGGTCGTCGTCGGCGATGGCCTCGGGGGCGACGGTGATCCAGCCGGGCCTCATGACTCGCCCGGCCCCCATCTGGGCCTGCTCGGCGCCCGGCTCGCTCAGGAGCGTCTCGTGGCGGTCGGCGGCAACACGCACCAGGAGGTCCCCGGCCTTTCCGGCGCTGACGATCATCTTGTCGTTGACCATGATCGCCCGACCTCCGAACATGGGGACCTCGCGCACGTCCGGTTCGTCGTCGACCAGCGCGCGGATGCGCTGAATGAGGTGGTGCTGTTTGGGTGTCATGGCTGCCATGGCGTCGTCTCCCGTCAGTCTGTACCCGCAGCGTCATATCGACGTCGAGCGCCGCGCGTTCGTAGGGTAGGTCGCGAGTTCGTACCCTGAACCCCCGAACGCGAGGCATAAGGTACGAACGCGACGGCGGCCTCCGCGGCCGACTCCTCCTCGGCGACACGGGGTCGTCCACGCGCAGCATGGGGAGCAGCACCATGGACACCGACACCCCCGCCAGGCGTTTTTCGTCGGCTCGTCAGCCCACCAGGTCGGCCACGATCTGCAGGAGGTCCTGCAGGTGCCGGTTGGACAGGAACTCCCGGCGCACGGACTCGTGGGCGGCCAGCCCCATCTCCTGTGCCCGCTCGGGGAAGAGCAGCAGGTCGCGCACGGCCTCGGCCCAGGCGGCGCCGTCAGCCGGGTCAACCAGGACGCCGTCGACGCCGTCGTCGATCTGATCGCGGATGCCGCCTACCGCGGAGGCGACCACCGGGGCCTTCTTCCACATCGCCTCGGCCACCGTCAGCCCGAAGGCCTCGATGAGGGAGCGCTGGGTGACCACCGAGCTGACTCGCTGGACGGCGTTGACGACGGTGGCGTTGACCTCACGGTCCTCCATGCTCACAGCGGCCACGTGGATTCGCGAGGCAACCGATTCCGGCAGCACCGAGCAGCGCTCCACGATCTGGGTGAGGGTGGCCTGCGACTCGCGCCCGTCCGGGGTCGGGCCGACCAGCAGCAGATGGGCGTCCTCGGGCAGCACGGCGATGTTATCGGCGAAGGCCTCCACCAGCTCCAGGCCGCCCTTGAGTCGGTCCCAGCGGTTGACCTGGGTGATGACCCGGGCGCCCAGCGGTACAGGGTCGCCGGCCAGGACCGGGTCCTCGGGCAGGCCGCGGAAGGCGTCGGCGCGTCCGTCATAACGCATGAAGGGCACGGCCTCGAAGGGCGGCTCGCCGGCGAAGATCCCCGACAGGCGCGCCACCGACCAGGCCTCGTCCAGGTCCAGGACCCGGTTCTTGGGGGAGTCGGCGTCGATGGAGGGGGCCAGGACCGCGCAGCGCTCGGCCTCGATGTAGGGCGGGCGGTACTCGGGGCGGGAGACGATGACGAGGTCCACGTCCTCCAGGTAGCGGTCCAGGAAGGCCCAGGCGTAGTCAGCGGCCTCGCCCGCGCCCTCGGCCCCGGCGTGGCAGCGCCAGATGACGGTGGCGCCCGCCGTCTTGAGGGCCTTGGCCAGGCCCGCCGTGGGCGGGTCGTGAAGGATGACGATGTCGTCGGGGCGGACCTCCTCGACGATGTTCTCCGCGTTGGAGGCCAGAACGTGCTCGTAGATGTCGCGCTGCTTGTCCCCGAGCTTGCCGCCGTCGCCGTGGTCCCCGTGGATGCCGGCGTGCAGGCGCGTCGCGATCCGGGTGAACTCCTCAGGGGCGTCCAGAGTCAGCCAGCGCACGTTAAGGCCGGCTCCCAGGGAGTAGCCCACGAGGGGCGCGACCGTCTCCGCCGGTCCCGAGCCGGCGGCGGCCGACGGCGTGACCGTCCACACGGTGTGCCCCTCCAGCAGGGCCTCGGCGCCCGTCAGGCTCGTGTGCAGTCGTTTGACGGCTACCTCGTCCAGGTGGCTCTCCAAGTGCGACAGGGGCAGCGGGGCGACGTCGATGTCTCTCATGCCATGATCTTCCCCCGAAATCCTGTGAGGCGCAGCACTTTGAGCCTGGGCGTGGCGTCTTGTTGCCGTTTCGGCATTCTTCTGGCGGGCTTCCGCAGCGCCCTGATCGGGCGAACGCGGTGTTCTCGGCGGGAGCGGAGGGTGTGCGGAGTGCGATCCCGCGAGGGTCGTGGTGTGAGGTGCTGCGGGGGCGCGGGTAGGCTTGGCTCGGCCGCACTCCCTCTTCAACCAGGAGCCCCCATGGCGTCCGAGCCCGTGATCCCAGCCGCCCACCCCGACACCGTCGCCGACGCCGCCGCGACGCCCGAGCGGGAGATGCCCTGGAAGGAGCTGGGCCTCAAGACCGACGAGTACGAGTCCATCCGCGGGCTGCTGGGGCGCCGCCCCACCAACGCCGAGCTGGCCATGTACTCGGTCATGTGGTCCGAGCACTGCTCCTACAAGTCCTCCAAGATCCACCTGCGCCAGTTCGGCGCCAAGACCACCCCCGAGATGCGCGAGCACCTCCTGGTCGGCATGGGTGAGAACGCCGGCGTCGTCGACATCGGTGACGGCTGGGCCGTGACCTACAAGGTCGAGTCCCACAACCACCCCAGCTATGTCGAGCCCTACCAGGGGGCCGCCACCGGCGTGGGCGGCATCGTGCGCGACATCATCTCCATGGGGGCGCGGCCCGTGGCCGTCATGGACCAGCTGCGCTTCGGCGCCGTCGACCACCCCGACACCGCACGCGTCGTCCACGGCGTCGTGGCCGGCGTGGGCACCTACGGCAACTCCCTGGGCCTGCCCAACATCGGCGGCGAGACCGAGTTCGACTCCTCATACCAGGAGAACCCACTGGTCAACGCCCTGTGCGTGGGCGTGCTGCGCCACGAGGACATCCACCTGGCCAACGCCACCGGCGCCGGCAACAAGGTGGTGCTCTTCGGGGCCCGCACCGGCGGCGACGGCATCGGTGGGGCCTCCATCCTGGCCTCGGAGTCCTTCGAGGACGGCATGCCCGCCAAGCGCCCCAGCGTCCAGGTGGGCGACCCCTTCATGGAGAAGGTCCTCATCGAGTGCTGCCTGGACCTGTTCGGCGCCGGGCTCGTGCTCGGTATCCAGGACCTGGGCGCCGCCGGCATCTCCTGCGCCACCTCCGAGCTGGCCTCCAACGGTGACGGCGGCATGCACGTGGACCTGGAGAAGGTGCTCCTGCGCGACCCCACCCTGACCGCCGGGGAGATCCTCATGAGCGAGTCCCAGGAGCGCATGATGGCCGTCGTCGCGCCCGACAAGCTCGAGGAGTTCATGGCCGTCATCGACAAGTGGGACGTCGAGGCCGCCGTCATCGGCGAGGTCAACGGCTCGGGCCGCCTGACCATCGACCACTTCGGGGAGCGGATCGTCGACGTCGACCCGCGCACCGTGGCCCACGAGGGCCCCACCTACGAGCGCCCCTACGCCCGCCCCGCCTGGCAGGACGCGCTCAACGCCGACACCACTGAGCGCCTGGCCCGCCCCGAGTCCGCCACCGAGCTGGCCGAGCAGGTGCGCGCCGTCGTCACCAGCCCCAACCAGGCCTCCGTCGCCTGGGTGACCAACCAGTACGACCGTTTCGTGCGCGGCGACACCGCCCTGTGCCAGCCCGACGACGCCGGCGTCATCCGCGTTGATGAGGCCACCGGCCGCGGCGTGGCCATCTCCACCGATGCCAACGGCCGCTTCACCAAGCTCGACCCGGCCACCGGCGCCGCCCAGGCCCTGGCCGAGTCCTACCGCAACGTGTGCACCGTGGGCGCCCGGCCCCTGGCCGTCACCGACTGCCTGAACTTCGGCTCGCCGGAGGATCCCGACGCCATGTGGCAGCTCGTCGAGGCCATCACCGGCCTGGCCGACGCCTGCGCCGTCATGGGGGTGCCGGTCACCGGCGGCAACGTCTCCCTCTACAACTCCCATGGCAAGGTCAAGGGGCAGATCGACTCCTCGATCAACCCCACGCCCGTCGTCGGCGTCCTGGGCGTCATGGACGACGTGCGCCGCGCCAACCCCTCGGGCTGGCACGAGGAGGGCCTGGCCATCATGGCCCTGGGCACCACCGCCGACGAGCTCGACGGCTCGGCCTGGTCCCGCGTGGTCCACGACCACCTCGGCGGGCTGCCCCCGCGCGTCGACCTCGAGGCGGAGATGGCGCTCGGGCGGGTGCTGCTGGCCCTGAGCGAGGCGGAGGGGCCCGACGGCGAGCCTCTGGTGCGCGCCGCCCACGACTGCTCGACCGGCGGCCTCATCCAGACCCTCGCGGACTCCTGCTTGCGCTGCGGCGTCGGTGCCAGCGTGGACCTGACCGCTATCCAGGAGGAGGGCGTGGACGACTTCACCGCCCTGTTCTCCGAGTCCGGGGCCCGCGCCATCGTCGCCGTGCGCGAGGGGCTCGTGCCCGCCGTCACCGCGGCCGCCGAGGCCGAGGACGTCGCCGTGGCGCGCCTGGGGACCACCGGTGGCGACCTGCTCGTCGTGGCCGGCAGTGATCTGCTCTCCGACGGCGGTGCCGGGCGTCCCCTCGTCCTGGACCTGGCCGAGCTGGGGGACGACGTCGAGGGCGTCCTGCCGGCGCTGTTCTGAGCCCACTCGTCCACCGTCGCCTTCGCGGGACGCGGCTCAACTGGGAGCCATGTCCGTGAGGGGTCGTTGGTCCTTGTGAGTTTGCTGATCGTCCGGTTAACTTCTGGGGTGTTCCCTGATTTCTACAAGAACGCTCCAGATGTCCGTGTCGGACGGGGTGTGGCCTGGGGGTGGGTCGATGAGTGCGGTGCCGGTTGGGTTGCCCGGGCTGGCTGCTGTGGTTGCTACGCGGGTTCCTGGTTCTCCTGGTGGGGTTAGGGCTCTGGCGGTGTCTTGGCGTCGGTCGGGGGACAGGATTGGTGAGGGGGCGTCGTTGATGTCCTCGGCGGGGTCGTCGGCTCCGTCGTGGCAGGGGGTCAGTGCGCAGGCCTTCTCGGCTGCGGCCTCGTCTCTGAGTGGCGAGCTCTCCGGCAGGGCCGGGGAGCTGGGGCGTGGGGCTGGTGTGATGGATGCTTATGCGGGTGTTCTGGAGCGGGCTCACGGTATGGCTGCTGAGCTGCGGGCGCAGGCTGCCCGGTTGCTGGTGACCTCGATCGCCAGTCCTGCGGCGGCTCCGGCCTGTCAGGTGGCGGCCACCGTCGTCACGACTACCTTCAACACCCTACTGTCCACCATCGACCTGGCAGCTGCTAGTGCCGCCGCCTCACTCGGCACCGCAGTAAGCGCCAAGTCACGAAACGGGAACGGCGATCCATCGAAGGGGAAAGGCGATACGCAGAGTTTTTCGGAGGAAGATAAGATGCGACTGCGGGAACAGGCCGATGGCAAGGGTGACTGGGACCCTGACGCCAATCAGACCAGCATGCCTGACTGCTTTATGCTGGTTACCCTTCAAGGGTACTCAGCGACTGAGAAGGGGCAGCAGTTTCTGCGTGATCACGTCAAGTGGGATGGCGGGAAGGGCTGTTTTACTGTGACCCTGTATGACGATAAAGGCAATGAGGTGCATGTTGATGTGTACGACTACTACGCCAATGGCACTAAGGATGAAGCGGGTCGCCCCACTCTGATGAGCGTTTATGAGCGTGCCTATGGGGAACAGTTTGGTGATGGCGACTTGAATAATAAGCCGCCAGCTGAGGCTATGAAAAGAATTTCCGGCAAGGATGTGACCTCGGCTGACACCTGGGGTGGTACTGGGTTCTTCTGGTTTCTCGCAAGAGAGGACCATAAGTACTCTGGAAGGCAGTGGGGCAGCATTGATCGTTCGGTGGATGCTGGGTGTCCTGTCGTGGCAGTGACCGCTGAGGATATAAAGCCCGATACCAAGGTTAAGGCTGCTACTGATACCAATGGCGACGGCAAGATCGACACTGAGAACAAGGGGGCTCACGGGGAGGCGCCCGACCAGGAAGGTGTTCGTCTTTTAGGGGGTGGACATGAGAATGAAGATGGGGAAAAGACGTCCCATGCGTACACGGTGGTGGCAGTTGATGACCAGTATGTCACGCTGAGAAATCCTTGGGGAATGAATTTGACGCCGAAAGGTGAGCATGCGGATAGTGGGCTCATTAGGATAAGTCGGGAAGACTATGAGAGGTACTTCTCGCAGACTCGTATTGCTGCCGAGCCGAAGTAAGTGATGTCAGATTCCTTCGTTATTTCTGTGTGCATGGGTTGCGTTTTGTGCACAGGGAGAGTCCGGGGTCGAGGGCGATAGTCACTCGATACTTCCAGCCTCCTGCACTTCTGTCCTTGAAGAAGTTGATATCTGGGATGGCTGGGGGTGGGTTGACTTCGAGGAGGGTCACTGTTCCCAGTCCCTCGATGTGGACGCTCTCGCCGAGGTGCAGCTCATAGTCCTGCTCCGTCGCATTGAACGGTTTCCATGTCACCGTGCCAACCCATTCGTGGTTCCTGGAGTGCAGTGGCCCTGGGCGCAGCATCCCGTGTCTTGTGACAGGAGGGGGTAATGCCCAGCTGAGGTATTCTTCCTCGCCCCTCTGGGCGCCGTCGGGCAGGGAGGCAGTGGTGGTGCTCGGGTGGGTCCAGTACAGCCAGCCGGCAAGGCCGATCACCATGGCCAGGCAGGCTCCTATGATCCCGAGGAGGGTGCGTCGCACCGTGACACCATGCTTTCGCCGTCCACCCACCTGCGGGGCAGTCTCCGCAACGGGGGCACCGCCCTCGCTTCTGACGTCGCTTTCGCCCTCGTCTGCCACGACCCACTCGCTTCCCTCAGTTTCGGGACTACGTCGTCGGGGGGCCAATCAGGTGGTCCTGGCTCCTGGAATCAGGCGGATTGCTGAGAGCCGAGAACGTCTGATGAATGGCGCCCTTGCAGCAAAGGATACCGGCTCGCCCCCTCCTGCGGGCGTGAAATCCAGGGAGATATCATCGGTGAAGCCGGACGGAGTGCGGTGAGTGACATCAGGTGATCGTGCCAAAGGGGACCGGGTGTTGCGCGCGGCATGCTGCGCCAGTAGGTGGCCCAGTGCGGGGCCGGGCGCAGGACTGGGCTCGGGAGCGGGGCCTTGGTCCTTGCATGCTTGCTGATCGGCAGATTAACTTCTGTGACGTTCCCTGATTCCTACAAGGCTTCTCCCGGGGCGCGATGCTGGTGCCTCCTGGGCGGGTGGTTGGAGTGGTTGCTGATGGTGTTGCGGGTGGTGTCCGAGGAGCTGGCGCGGGTGGTGTCCTTGGCTGATGAGTGCTCGGCCGCGGTGGGGTCGGTCAGTGTCGAGCCCGGCAGCGGCGGCGACCTGGGGCCGGGGGTGCTGGTGGCGGCTGCGGCGGCCTACGCCGCGGCCCACAGCGCCGGTGCTCGCGACGGGGCCGCAGGCGCCGACCAGATTGCCGGCGGGGTCAGGTACGCCATGTCCGCCCTGGCCGAGACCGATGAGTCCTCAGCCGCCGGCGCCCACAGCCTGATGAGCACCGGCGCCGGTGCGGGGGTTTGCGCCGGCCAGGGCCGTGGCGGTCTGGGGGTGGGTCGATGAGTGTGGTGCCAATCGGGTTGTCTGGGTTGGCGGCTGTGGTTGCTACGCGGGTTCCTGGTTCTCCTGGTGGGGTCAGGTCTCTGGCGGCGTCCTGGCGCCGGTCGGGGGAGGCTGTCGGTGAGGGGGCGTCGTTGATGTCCTCGGCGGGGTCGTCGGCTCCGTCGTGGCAGGGGGTCAGTGCGCAGGCCTTCTCGGCTGCGGCTTCGTCGTTGAGTGGTGAGCTCTCCGGTAGGGCCGGGGAGCTGGGGCGCGGGGCCGGCGTGATGGATGCTTATGCGGGTGTTCTGGAGCGGGCTCACGGTATGGCTGCTGAGCTGCGGGCGCAGGCTGCCCGGTTGCTGGTGACCTCGATCGCCAGTCCTGCGGCGGCTCCGGCCTGTCAGGTGGCGGCCACCGTCGTCACGACTACCTTCAACACCCTACTGTCCACCGTCGACCTGGCAGCTGCTAGTGCCGCCGCCTCACTCGGCACCGCAGCCAGCGCGGGGCCTGGAGGTGGGAAGAATGGTGGAGCGGCGGCAGCGGCAGACAGTCGAGAAAAGGAAAAGAAGCGACTGCAGCATCTTGTTCGGCAAATGATGATGGCTCCATTTGGGCATGCTCCGCTTTCGGAGGAGGATATTGCTCGGTTGCGGGAGCAGGCCGACGGCAAGGGTGACTGGGACCCCGACGCCAATCAAAAGGGTATTGGTGACTGCTACCTGCTTGCCACGCTGCAGGGCTACTCCCGGACCGAGGACGGCCAGCAGTTCCTGCGGGACCAGGTCAGGTGGGACGAGAAGAAGGGCTGCTTCGTCGTCACCCTCTACGACAACGGCAAACCCGTCTACGTCGACGTGGACGACTACTACTCTGACGGCACCAAAGACCATCAGGGACGACCCACCCTCATGAGCCTCTACGAACGCGCCTACGGCAAGCACTTCGGCTTCCAAGACCTCGACGACGGCGGTGCAGTTGAAGACGATGCTATGAAGGTCAGCACAGGCACCGATGCTCACCACGTCGACACGTGGGGCTCAGAACCTGGCTGGTTCGGCTGGACCTCACCAATAGAGGACCACAAGTACGACCAAAGCGAGTGGAATACCATTAAGAACGCTGTTGACTCCGGACAAGTCGTTGTCGGGACAACAACAGGAGGAGATTTCAACAATGGAAACAAAGTCACGGCAGTAACTGACACCAACGGTGATGGTAAAATTGACACCACCAGCGCGGGTGGGAATGATGTGCAGTCGGACAAAGAGCAAGAGCTCACAATTAGTGACCACCACTCATATACCGTTGAAGCCATCGACGACAACTACGTTATTCTACGTAACCCATGGGGGATGAACACAGATCCGAACAACGTAGCAGAGCCTGGGGGACTCATCCGAATCACCCGAGAGGACTACGAAAAATACTTTGCCCGCACAGACATCAGTCCAATACCCTGATGTGGAAGACACCTGAAAGAGTACCTATGACAGATGTGCAGCACGATCGCAGCAAAGCAACGGCTGGTGATACAAGAAACGATGTGACATTGCGTGAAAACAATGGGTACACGAGAAAGGCGGGAAGTGGGAAGGCAATGCTGCAAGCAGCCATTATCATTGTTGTTGCGATTGCGGTGGGGGCGGGCGGCTGGCTGTGGTGGACCCGCCCGAGTACCACGAGTGTTTCCTTGCCGGCTGGGGTGGAGGGGGGTGAGACAGCCCGTCTCGCTGATTCACTTCCTCCCCGACAGACCAGAACGGGAGCGCTGGGATATGACAGCCTACGCTCTGAGCGTCATCAGTGGATCGCCTCGGTGCGCTGGACCCCCACGGGAGGGAAGCCGACCGTGTACGAGCTGCACCTGGGTGAGACCGTCCACATCGACAGCCTGGGCACCGTCACCCTCCTCGCCGTCAACCCACCACCCCTTCGCCCAGACCAGAAGTCCGGCGGCTGGACCATCAAGGTCCACATCAACCTCAACCCAGACCTGCACTGGTGTGAACCCTGGAACCCCTGCTGAACCCGCGAAGACGTCTGGCCGTCACTGAGCTCACCTCATCCAGGGACGCCTCTGTTCAACACTGCGCTTCTAGAGCCCGCTCCCAGGAAGGAAATTGGTCGTGACTGAGACGCCTCCCGCCCCTGAGGGGTCAGTGAGTCCGGTTGCGGCGGCCTCCCCTCAAGGTGTTGACCAGGTGGGGCGCCGAAGGAGGCGTGTTCTCTGGGGTGCCATTGGAGTTGTCGTCGTGCTCGCGCTCCTACTGGGGGCAGGCGGATGGCTGTGGTGGACCCGTCCCAGCGCTACCTCTCGATCGGCCGGAAGCGCTCCTCCATCAATCACGCGCGTTCTGCTACCGACTGGGTTCGGAAAGGGCGATATCGTGTCTCTCGGGGGAGCGACTCGGGCTCCTGAGACCAAGGTTGGGAGGTTGGAGGCTGGCGGTATGCGCGTCGAGCAGAACCAGTGGATCGGCTCGGTGTGGTGGACCCCGAAGGGAGAGGAGCCGACCAAGTATGAGCTGCACCTGGGTGAAAGTGTTCATATCGATGGGCTGGGCACCGTCACCCTCCTCGCTGTTAACCCACGATTGCACACCCCTGACAAAGGCGAGGCAGGTGGATGGACAACCGAGGTTCACGTCAATCTCGATCCTGGGCTGCACTGGTGTCGAAAATGGGATCCATGCTGAGCCTGTGAAGGCGTATGGCCGTCACTGAGCTCGCTTCATCCGGGGACGCGTCTGTCCAATGCTGCGTCTCTAGAACTCGTTCCCAGGAAGGAAATCGATCATGGTCGAGATGCAGCCCGCCCCTGAGGGGCTCGTGGGCCCCGCCGCGGCGGCCTCCCCTCACGGTGTTGATCAGGTGGGGCGCCGAAGGAAGCGTCTTCTCTGGGGCACAGTCGGAGTCGTCGTCGTACTCGCGCTCCTACTGGGGGCGGGCGGCTGGCTGTGGTGGACCCGCCCGGGCACCACCAGCGTTGCTGTACCTGCGGGGGTGGGGAGGGGTGACGTGATGTCGCTTGATGGGTCGATTCCTGCTCCTGAGACCAAGACCGGGAGGCTGGAGACCGGGGGAATGCGTTCTGAGCGTCATCAGTGGATCGGCTCGGTGCGCTGGACCCCCAAGGGAGGGAAGGCGACCACGTACGAGATGCATTTGGGTGAGAGTATCAACATTGACGGACTGGGAACCGTCACCCTCCTCGCCGTCAATCCACCGCCCCTGATCCTTCAGGAAAAAGAAGGTGGGTGGACGACGCGAGTTCATGTCGTACTTGACCCCGGACTGCACTGGTGTGAACCCTGGGATCCCTGCTGAATCCGTGAAGGCGACCGGTTTTCACGTAGTTCGCTTCATCGATGATGGCTCTGTCCAACACTGTGCCTTGATAATTCTCCTCCAAGAAGGGAATTGGTCGTGACTATGGCGCCTCCCGTCCATGAGAGTCCTGAGAGTCCCGCTGTGGCGACCTTTTCCCCTTACGGTATTGACCGAGTGAGGCGCCGAAGGAAGCGTGTTCTCTGGGGCACAGTCGGAGTCGTCGTCGTACTCGCGCTCCTACTGGGGGTGGGCGGCTGGCTGTGGTGGACCCGTCCCAGCGCTACCTCTCGATCGGCTGGAAGCGCTTCTCCATCAATCACGCGCGTTATGCTGCCGACTGGGATCGGAAAGGGCGATATCGTGTCTCTCGGGGGAGCGACTCGGGCTCCTGAGACCAAGGTTGGGAGGTTGGAGGCTGGCGGTATGCGCGTCGAGCAGAACCAGTGGATCGGCTCGGTGTGGTGGACCCCGAAGGGAAGGAGGTCGACCAAGTATGAGCTGCACCTGGGCGAAAGTGTTCATATCGATGGGCTGGGCACCGTCACACTTGTTGCCGTCACTCCACCGTCCACATCCCCGCCCGATAAGAGCAAGGCCGGCGGAGCAAGAGAAAGAGTTCACGTCAACGTCAACCTTGACCCCGGAATCCAATGGTGCAGGCCGTCAGACTCGTGCTGAACCGATGAAGGTGTCTCGCCCTCACGAACTCATGTGAGATCGGAGGGGCTGCGGACGATGCCATGGCTGGATCCTGTTAACGCGCCCACCGTGTATCAACCAGCGGGTTGCCTGGAGGAATGATCAATCATACCTCTGTGAATGTCAGTGATCCTGCGGCCTCGAAGGCCTTCTACGAGGAGGCCCTGGCGGCGGGTGGTAGCGACAACGGCGGTCCTGGCGAGCGCCCGCACTATCACCCCGGCTACTACGGGGCCTTTGTCCTCGACCCCGACGGCAACAACCTCGAGGCCGTCTTCCACGGCACCGGCAACTGACCGCCGACTGTGCACCTCCCCTCCGCTGCGTGAGCCCGACGGGCAGCCCCGCTGCGCCGGTGACGTGCCTCCTTACTGAGCCACCTCAGGTGTCGACGCATGCCGGTCGAGCGTCACTGCCGAGGCCAGGAGCACCACCGCGGGCAGGACGTTCACCAGGTAGCGCCCGTCGTACCAGATGAGGTGGTCGGGCGCCGCTGACATGACGAGGTAGGTCAGAGAGACCGACAGGGAGATGCCGGCCAGAACCATGCTGAGTGCGGCCGCGCCCACTGCGCGGTCGACCGTGGCGAGGTGTATCGCTATGAGAACACCCATCAAGGCCAGGAACAGGACCACGCCACTGATCGCCTGCGGGAAGGCAAGATCGACAGAGCTCGTCAGTCCGTCTTCGTAGTCCTGAGCAGGCTTGGCGGAGCCATTGCTGGAGCCAAGGGACATCGTGGCGCTCACCATCTGAACTCCCCAAGCGATCAATGGGATCGGGGCCCATACGTTGACTGGTCGCGTGCGTCGCGAGGAGGGGACGGGGCCGGCTGAATCGTCGGAGGGCGAGGAGGCTGCTGAGTCCTCGGAGGAGGGAGCTGCGGATGATGTCATGGTTGGATCCTGTCAATGCGCCCACCGTGTATCAACCAGTGGTTAGTCTGGAGGCATGATTGATCACATCTCTGTGAATGTCAGTGATCCGGCGGCCTCGAGAGCCTTCTACGAGACGGCGCTCGCGCCGCTGGGCTACCGCGTGGTCATGGAGTTCGGGCCCGTCACCGGACTGGGTGGGTCGACGCCCGGCGCGCCGGAGGACACCCCGGTCCACGCGGACCTGTGGCTGACCCCGGCGGAGCACCTGACGCCCTGCCACGTTGCTGTGACGGCGTCGTCAACGGTGCAGGTGGACGCCTTCCATGAGGCGGCCCTGGCGGCGGGCGGCACCGACAACGGCGGTCCTGGCGAGCGCCCGCACTATCACCCCGGCTACTACGGGGCCTTTGTCCTCGACCCCGACGGCAACAACCTCGAGGCCGTCTTCCACGGCACCGGCAACTGACCGCCGGCTGTGCGCCTCTGACTGCGGGCTGGGTATGACTGTGGACTGTGCACCTCAGCTCCGCGCCTGAGCCCGCCGTCGCCCTCAACACTTCGACCGAATCTTCAGAAAAGACCCGGTGGGTTCTGGTGGTGGATGCACCACTCGTGGAGGGGTGTTTTGTGTCTAGGACTTGGTTTGATCAGGGAGTTCGTCGTGATGCGGTGGCGCGGGTGGTGGCTGGTGAGTCGGCTTCGGCGGTGGGGCGGGATCTGGGGTGCTGTCGTGGGTCGGTGAGCCTGTGGTGCCAGGAGGCGGGGGTGGAGCTGGTGGGCGGACGACGGGGTGGGACTGCCCAGTCCGACCAGGCCAGACGCGCCAAGGTCGTTCAGGCTGTCCTGGCCGGAGCGTCCCTGACCCGGGCGGCAGCCGCGGCCGGGGTGAGCCGGGATGCCGCGAGGCGGTACTGGCACGATCAGGCCGTGGAGGACGCAGCATCAGCATCAGGACGCTCACCAAGGCGGCGGGGGTGTGAGGGCTGGTCGGCGTCGGCCTGCGCCGGGCGGGTCGGGCGCGGGCAGCGCGTCAGCGACGCCGAGCGGGTCCTGATCGCTCAGGGCCGGGCCCGTGGGGAGTCGGCCGCCGCCATCGCCCGCGCCCTGGGGCGGTGCCGTCAGACCGTCTGGCGGGAGATCGCCCGTAACACCGGCTCTGACGGGGTCTACCGGGCCCCGGGGGCCTCGGCTGCGGCCCAGGAGCGCCTGGCCCGTCCCAAGACCAGGAGGCTCGACGCCGATCCTGTCCTGCGCGCCGAGGTGGTGGCCCTGCTCGAGGACGGGGCCAGCCCCCGCCAGATCAGCGCGCGCCTGCGCTGGGCCCACCCCGACAATGAGTCCATGCGCATATCCCATGAGCAGATCTACCAGGCTCTCTACGTCCAGGGCGCCGGGAGCCTGCGTCAGCAGCTGCGGGTGGACAAGGCCCTGCGCTCGGGGCGCACCCGGCGCCTGCCCCGCTCACC
>NZ_MSKS01000028.1 GCF_001937445.1 Actinomyces oris
CCGCCTGCGCCGCCAGTGCGACGCCATCATGGTGGGCACCGGCACCGCCCTCGCCGACGACCCCGCCCTCACCGTCCGCGACGAGGCAGGTCGGCCCGCACCGGCCCGCCTCCAGCCGCTGCGCGTCGTCGTCGGCTCCAGGAGACTGCCTCCCACCTCCAGGGTGCTCGCCGACGACCGCTACCTCCTCCTGCCCGACCACGACCCGCGCGCCGTCCTGACCGTCCTCGCCGAGCGCGAGATCCGCCATGTCCTGCTCGAAGGAGGCCCGACCCTCGCGACCGCCTTCCTGCGCGCCGGCCTCGTCGACCAGGTCGTCGCCTACACGGCCCCCGCGCTTCTGGGCACGGGACCGGCCGCCCTCGCCGACTTCGGGGCCGCGACGATCACCGACGCCCTGAGGCTGAGTCACCCCCGCGTCGAGGTCCTCGGCGCGGACGACGAGCTCGCCGTCCGCCTCTGCGGTGACCTGGAGGGCAACGACGTTCCCCCTGCCCACACCCCAACCGAGGAGAGTCACTGATGTTCACCGGAATCGTCGAGGAGCTCGGGCGCGTCGTCCGGCTCGAGACCGTCGAGGACAGCGCCCGGCTGACGGTCGAGGCGCCCACCGTCACCCAGAACGTGAGCCTGGGCGACTCCGTCAGCGTCAACGGGTGCTGCCTGACGGTCGCCGCCGTGCACGGGAGCACCTTCACCGCCGACCTCATGGCCGAGACTCTCACGCGCACCACCCTGGGTTCCCAGGCGCCGGGAGACCCGGTCAACCTCGAGCGCGCCCTGCGCGCCAGCGACCGGCTCGGCGGGCACATCGTCCAAGGGCACGTCGATGCCACCGCCGAGGTCCTCGACCACCACCGCGGTGAGCACTGGGACCTCCTACGCACCAGCCTGCCGCAGGAGATCGCCCGCTACGTCGCCGTCAAGGGATCGGTCGCCCTCGACGGAGTGTCGCTGACGGTCGTCGACGTCGTCGACGCCCCCAACACCCTCGACGTCTCCCCCGTGCCGGGAGCGGAGGCGTCGCTCAGCGTCGGGCTCATTCCCGAGACGCTGCGACGCACGACCTTGGGCACGAGGCGGCCCGGAGAACGGGTCAATCTCGAGGTCGACGTCCTGGCCAAGTACGCCGAGCGTCTTCTGAGCGCCCGCCCGCGCCAGGAGGGGCAGCAGACGTGCTGAGCACCAGGAGCACATCCCCGAGCACACGCATGGACCGCGTCGAGGACGCACTTGCCGCCCTGCGCGAGGGCCGGACGGTCATCGTCGTCGACGATGAGAGCCGGGAGAACGAGGGGGACCTCATCCTGCCCGCGCAGAGCGCCACGACCGAGCAGCTGGCCTTCGCGATCCGGCACTCGACCGGCATCATCTGCGCCCCCATGGCGGGCCAGGAGCTCGACCGCCTGGGCATCCCCATGATGACCGAACACAACACCGATCCCAAGAGGACGGCCTTCACGCTGAGCGCCGACGCCCGCACCGGCATCACCACGGGTGTGAGCGCCGCCGACCGGGCACGTACCGTCCGCGTCCTGGCGGACCCGGGCTCAGCTCCCAGCGACCTCGTCCGCCCCGGCCATGTCTTCCCCCTGCGGGCGCGCGAGGGCGGAATCCTCACGCGCCGCGGTCACACGGAGGCCGCCGTCGACCTCATGCGCCTGTCGGGCAACCGGCCCGTGGGGGTCCTGGTGGAGGTCATTAACGACGACGGCACCATGGCGCGTCGGCACCAGCTGCGTGAGCTCGCCGACGCCCATGCCATGCCCATGATCTCGATCAGTGACCTGGAGCGCTACCGGTGGCTGCACGAGGAGCTCGTCGAGGAGGTCGTCTCAGCGCACCTGCCCACCGCGCACGGAGAGTTCACCGCCCACGCCCTGCGCAGCAGGGTCGACGGCACCGAGTACCTCGCACTGGTGTGCGGCCGCATCGCGGACGGTGAGGACGTCCTCACCCGAGTCCACTCCGCCTGCCTGACCGGCGACGTCCTGTCCTCCCTGCGCTGTGACTGCGGGCCGCAGCTGCGCGCCGCCATGGAGGCGATCAGCGCCCGTGGCCGCGGGGTCCTCGTCTACGCCTCCGACCATGAGGGGCGCGGCATCGGGCTCATCGACAAGCTCCGCGCCTACGCGCTGCAGGAGAAGGGTATGGACACCCTCGACGCCAACGTCGCGCTGGGGCTGCCGGCCGACGCCCGCAACTACGCCACCGCCGCCCAGGTGCTGCGCCACCTGGGCGTGCGCTCGGTCGAGCTCATGACGAACAACCCGGACAAGGTGGCGGGCCTGGAGCACTATGGCGTCAGCGTCCGTTCCATGACGCCGACACCGACCTTCGCCAACGGGGAGAACCTCGACTACCTGCGCACCAAGCGCGACCGCATGGGCCATCTGCTCACCGGGCTCGATCCCATCGGGTCCGGCGCTGGGTCACCGCCCGGCGAGGCGAGGGCCGACGACGACACCTGGCACACGAGCGACGAGAACGAAGGAGAGGAACGATGAGCGGATCCGGTGCACCTGAGCAGAGCGCACCTCACGCGCGGGGCATGAGGGTGACAGTCGTGGCCGCCCAGTGGCACGAGCACATCATGGGAGGCCTGGTCGCCGGGGCGCTGCGCGCCGTCGAGGAGGCCGGAGCCCAGGCGAGCATCGTCCGGGCGGTGGGCTCCTTCGAGCTGCCGGTCCTCGCCGCGGCCGCCGCCCGGGGCGGTGCCGAGGCGGTCGTCGCGCTGGGCGTCGTCATCCGCGGCGGCACCCCACACTTCGACTACGTGTGTCGGGCCGCGACCGACGGGTTGAGCCGGGTGGCGCTGGATACCGGGGTGCCGGTGGGCTTCGGCGTGCTCACCTGCGACGACGAGGCCCAGGCGCTGGCCCGCTGCGGCGGGCCGGGCGCGGAGGAGGACAAGGGCTACGAGGCGGCGTGCGCCGCCATGTCCACGGCGCTCACGCTGGCCGCCATGCGGGGCTGAGAGTTGCTCAGCGTCGGCGGCTGCCGGCGCGGCGGGCGTTGCAGATCGTCAGGACCGCCCGCTCGACGGCGTAGACGGGGTCGCGGCTGGCCCCCTTGGCCTCGGCGTCAGCCCGGGCCACGGCCAGGATCGAGGCGGCCAGAGCGTCGTCGGACCAGCCCTGGAGCTCACGGCGGGCCCGGTCCACCTGCCAGGGGGCCATGCCCAGCTCGGCGGGGCTCATGCGCCGCCCCCCGGCGGCCGCGACCCTGGCGAGCTGGCGCACCTTCATGGCCAGGGCCGCGACGATGGCCACCGGGTCGGTGCCGGTGGCCACGGCGTGGCGCAGGGCCGTGATGGCGGCCGGGGTGTTGCCGGCTGCGGCGGCGTCGGCCACGGTGAAACCGGTGGCCTCGATGCGCCCGGCGTAGTAGGTGCGCACGTGGTCGACGCTGATGGTGCCCTGGGTGTCGGCGAGGAGCTGGTCGACGGCGGAGCACAGCTCGCGCAGGTCGCTGCCCAGGGCGTCGACGAGGGCGCCGACGGCCTCGGGGGCGATGCTTCGTCCGGCGCGGCGCACGTCGGCGACGACCAGGGAGGACTTGCCCTTGGCGCTCTTGACGGCCTCGCACTGGACGGTCGGGTAGGGCGAGGCCTTAATGGCATCCAGCAGGCGCTTGCCCCGCTGGCCCCCGTTGTGGCGCAGGATGACGCTGACCTCGGGGTCGGCGGCGCCCACGTAGGCGATGAGGTCGCTCAGCAGGGCGTCAGTCATCTGTTCCAGGGCGGGGACGTAGACGAGCCGGGGCTCTCCGAACAGGGAGGGGGACACGAGGGTGTCGAGCTGGTGGGGCTCGTAGGTGGCGGCCTCCAGGCGCGTGATCTCGGTGGTGGGATCCTTGGCCTTGGCCTGCGCCAGCAGATTCCTCACCGCTCGGTCAGCGAGGACCTCCTCGCCGGCGCGGATGAGAACGATCGGCGCCAGCTGGGCCTGGTCCCAGCGCAGTCCAGCCGGTGCCTTGCGCGGGCCCCGAGGGCGGGAGGTTCGAGTCGCTGCCATGGGGCAAGCCTGCCACGAGCGGGCCACGTCAGCCCCCTGGCCCCCTCCAGCAGAGCGCGGCGGGTGCGGGGAGACACTGCGAGCAGGAGCCCGATCTCGCAGCCCCCCAGTGCCAGGGCGCCCGTCAGGCCGCCCGGCCAGGGCAGGGTGGCGCCGGGCAGGTGGGCGAAGAAGCCGGCCACCCACACCATCCAGGAGCAGGCCGCGAGCGCCGGCCAGGCGATGACGGCGGCAGCCGCGGGCCAGGCCGGAGCGACCAGTGCCGCCAGGAGCCCGCTGATGGTGGCGATGACCGCTGCCGGTTCGCTGAGCAGGTTGGCGGGCACCGACCAGGCCCCCACCGAGGGCTGAAGGAGGATGAGGATCGGCCCGCAGGCTGCCTGGGCCACCAGCGGCAGCGCCACGGCGGCGGCCAGCCACCTGGGAAGACGACGTGAGAGGCGGGCCGCGACCGGCTTGGAGCCGATGACGATCCCGGCGGTGGCCACCACGGACAGTGCGAAGCCGTAGTCGCGGGACTGCCAGGGGTCGATGAGCAGCAGGACGATGGCTCCGGCGCACAGGGCGGGCACGGAGGCGGCGCGCCTGCCGGCGACGACGCCCAGCAACATGACGGCCCCCATGGTGGCGGCGCGCAGCACGGAGCCCGACGGGCGCACCAGGATGACGAGAGCAGTCAGCAGGACCGCTCCGAGCAGTGCCCGCCACCGTCGGGGCAGCACCCCGAGGGCTTCCAGCCCCAGTCCCAGGATGATGGCGACGTGCTGCCCGGAGACGGCGGTCAGGTGCGTCATGGAGACGGTGCGCATGTCCTCGCGCAGCTGGGCCGGCAGGGCGTGGTCGTCGCCCAGGGCGACACCGGGTACGAGGCTGCGGGCCCCTGGCGGCCAGAAGCCTGTCTCCTCCCCCGCTCCTGCTGCGCCCGGGGCCCCGATGCCCGGTGCGCCGACGGCCTGGGCGAGACCGGCACGGACGGAAGTGACGGCCCCGAGTATCCCGCTCGGTGGGGCAAGGACGGTCAGACCGGCGCGCTTGGGGATGATGGCGGCCTCGGCACGGCCGGGCTCGGTGGGGCGCAGGCGCGTGCGCACTTGGACGCGGGTCCCCATGGGCAGGCTCAGCCACTGCTTGTCGCCCAGGACGGTGGCGCTCAGAGTGGAGGCCCGCGTGTCCACTTGCTCGACGTCGAGGGCGGTGATGACCAGGGTGGAGCGGCTGGTGGCCGAGACTCGCGGCTGCTGGGAGACGGTGCCGATGAGGGTGACCGGCTGCCCGCAGGCCACTGCCGCGGTCAGCGGGTCGCGCTGGCGGGCCCACAGGTGGGCGGCGCTGATGGTCAGGACCGTCGCGGCGCACAGGGCGCACACGAGCAGGCTGGCGCTGAGGGTTCCCATTGCCCCGGGGTCGTGGTCGGGGGCTCCGGGACGCGGGTCGGCCCGGTGGCGCGGTGGCCGGAAACGCAGGACGGGGACCACGAGCAGCGCAGCCAGGGCGGTGCACCCCGAGGCCAGGAGCAGGGCGCCTCTCCAGGCATCTGCTGCCTCACGTCCGACGGCCCACCAGGCGCCGGCCCAGCAGGTGGCCGCGGGGGCGAGCAGGCGCAGGTCCAGGGCCTCGGGGGCCTTGGAGATGGTGGCGTGCCGGCGCCGGTTTCGGTGCCGGTTGCGGCCCTGTTCCTGGCGCGGTCGCGCATACAGCGCGGGGTCGTCCCACGGGGCCCTGGGGCTGTCCCCGTCATTGCCACCATGGTTCTCGTTCATACGGTGGCCTGTTCTCGCAGGCCCTCGAGCTTGGCCTTGCCGATGCCGGGGACGTCGGTGAGGGCGTCGACGTTTGCGAAGGGCCCGTGGGAGTCGCGGTACTCGACGATCCGTTGGGCCAGGGCCGGGCCGATGCCGGGCAGCTTCTCCAGCTCGGAGGCGGAGGCCGTGTTGATGTTGATCGTCCCGGATGCGCCGCCGTTGGTCTTCCCCGGGGCTGTTCCCACACTGGGGGTGACGGCCCCACCGGGTTGCGGTGCGGGGTCGGGCAGGACCTCGCCGATGCGCGGGACCCGGATCTGTTCGCCGTCGGTCAGGACCCGGGCGAGGTTGAGCTGCTCGGTATCGGCGTCCGCGCTGGCTCCTCCGACGGCGTTGATGGCGTCGGTGACGCGGCTTCCCGGAGGCAGGGTCACCACCCCCGGCCTGCTCACCGCCCCGGTCACGTGGACGACGACGCTGCCCGATGTCGCGCTCAAGCCGCCTGGTCCTGCCGCTGATCCCGCGGCAGGCGCAGTGGCTGGTCTCATGGCTGGACTCGTGGCCGTGCCGGTGGGTGGAGGCCGCATCGCCGTCGAGGTCCCTGCCGCGGCGACCGGGACCGCTTGGCCGCCGGCACCGGTCGAGACCAGGACGGCCCTCAGTGCCAGGGCAAGAGCCAAGATGAGGAGGGCGGAGCCGGCGATGATCGCCGCCCGAGGCGCGATCGCGAGGCGGCGTGGCCGACGCACCGGCTCCTCGGGGTCGGTTGAGCAGGCCAGACGCACAAGGTCATCCAAGGACTTGTGCGTACGGCTCCGTCTGGCTCCCATGTCCACGACGGTAGGGACTGGGGTCGTGCGGCGCATGGGGAGGTCGTCTGCTCTGTGGAGAGCACTGGCGTCTGGCGGCCTGTGGCAACCGGGCTGCGTCGTCGCCCCTGGCTCAGTGGGTCCTCAGGTCCGGGGCGACGGCGATGCCGAGGGCGCCGGGGCCCACGTGGGTGCTTGTGGCCTCGTCGACCGGGAGGGTGAGGACCTCGGTGACCTTGGCGCCTGCCTCCTCCATGGCCTGGCGAAGATCGGTCTCGAGCAGCGCCAGCTTGTCGGCGTCGTCGCCTTGGATAACCAGGCGCACCGGGTCGGCGGGGCGCCTGGGGCCGGACAGGGCGGTGCCGCCGGCGACGCGGACGGCCTGCGCGATGAGGTGGCGCCTGGCTCGGGCCGCACCACGCACGATCTCCAGCGTGCGGATCCCGTCGCGGGTCAGGGCCAGGACCGGGCGGATTCCAAGCACGCCGTCCAGGCGGGCAGTGGTGCGGTCGATCCTTCCCGAGCGTGCCAGGCGCACCAGGTCGTCAACGACGAAGAGCTGACAGGAGCGGGCGGTGCTGGCCTGAGCCAGGGCGGCACCGCGACGGGCGTCGTGGGCGCCGGCGGCGGCCAGCACCGCGAGCCCCAGGGCGCCGGAGCTGGTGCCGGAGTCGACGACGCGCAGCCACTGCGGGCGACGACGCCCCGTGCTCGGGCCCGGGGCGTTGTTGTCGGCCTGGTAGTCGGCCTCAAGCCGGGCGGCGGCGATGCGGGCGTTGTCCATGGTGCCGGACAGGGCCGAGGAGATGTGGATGGCCAGGACCTCTTCGGCCCTGCTGGCCGCGCGCCGGTAGGCGTCCGCCAGCTCCTGGACACTGGGCCGGGAGGTGGTCCCGGGCTCACCGCTCTCAGCGGGGATGGCGTGCAGCGGCACCACCTCGATCGCGCGCTCACGCAGGAGGGGCTCCGTCAGGCAGGCGGCGGAGTCGGTGACGACGGCGAGCGACATGTGGCATACCTTATCGGCAAGCCGCTCGCTCACCGGCAAGGCGCCGCACGCTGCGGCTGCCGCGGTTGCTGTGACTGCCGCCTGCGCGCCCCGGGCCGTGCGTCATTGCTCGCTCAGGGCTCGCGGGCCTTCAGCGATAAGAGACCAGGAGGTCCTCGTAGAGGTTGATGAGCCGTTTAGTCATCGTCTCGGAGTCGAACTGCTGAGCCACCTCCAGGGCCCCGTCGGACAGCTCGGCGAGCCGGGCGTCGTCGGAGAGCAGGGAGGCGAAAACCCGGGCGAAGTCCTCCCCCTCGATGCCGTCGGTGAGGATCGCGTTGCGCTCGGTGAGGCACTCGGTCATCCGCTCATCGCAGTAGACGATCGGCAGCCCGCAGGCGGCGGCCTCCAGGAACACCATGGGCTGGTTGTCGAAGTGGTAGGAGGCCAGGGAGAAGATATCGGCCTGCTTGAGCAGGACGGCGACCTCCTCCGGCGAGCGCGCACCGGTCAGGATCACCCGGTGGGCCACCCCGAGCTCCTCGGCACGCCGCCCCAGCTCCTCCTGGGAGGGTCCGGGGCCCACGAGCACCAGCTTGACCGGCAGGTCGGCCAGGTGGGGCATGGCCTCGATGAGCGTCATCTGCCGCTTCTCCGGGCTGAGGCGAGCCACGCAGATGATGATCTTCTCACCGGGGGCCTTGGGGATCGGCGAGTCGGCGGCGCGGGCACTGCGGTAACGGGAGGAGTCCAGCCCGTTGGGCAGCACCATGCAGGGGACGGTCAGCCCGCCGTCGTTGATGAGGATCCTGGCCAGGTGCTGGGAAGGCGACAGGCAGGCGTCGCACTTGTTGGCGAAGGCCGCGGTCAGGCGCCACCCCTGACGGGACAGGGCCATCTTCATGTCGCGCTTGTTGAGGTGCTTGATGGTCTCCCGGTGGACGCGGGGAAGGACCGGCAGCGACTTGAGCGCCACTGGGAAGGCGACGGACAGGGCCAACAGGCCCGAGACCACGGCCAGCGGGTAGTCGTCGATGAGCTCGGTGTAGAGAGTGTGGATGGTGGTGACGTGAGGGATGTTCTGACGCTTGGCCACCCAGTGCGCCAGGACCCCCAGGCTGAACTGAGTCTGGCTGTGGACGACGTCGAAGTCGTAGGCGTCGAAGCGCCGGGCCAGGCCGGGATAGATGGTGGCGACCTCGCGGCTGTCGAAGACGTAGTAGCGCGAGGAGGACAGGCGGATGACGTGGTCGTCGGTCTCCTCATGGCCCTCGGCCTTGGGGGCCACCACGTAGACCTCGTGTCCCATGCGCTCCAGGGCAGCGCGGAAGGTGGCTGTGGAGGTGGCCACGCCGTGGACGGAGGGGAGGTAGTCGTCAATGAAGAAGGCGATCCGCACGTCGCTCACCTGATCCTGTGGTCCGGGTGTGTAAGCAGCAGGCCCGTAAGGGGACGTTCTTCCGGAAACGACGACGCAGGGGGCAACATGGGGCGTGTAAACCTCGCGGCACTGGGGACACGGGCAGGCGTGGGATCGGACGTATGCTCCCAACGCCATCGAGGCCCGAGGCTACCTTGTCCGCCGGGCACCTGCCTCCCTCACGGTCAGGAACGGCGCCACCTGCACCGCCACGCCCTGGTCTGCGCGCTGGCAGGTTCGGCGTTTACGATGGCTCCATGACCGATTCCGCTGAGATCGCACGCCTCAAGGCCGAGGCCGCCCAGGCCGCCGCCGAAGCCGCCGCAGCCAAGGCGGCCGCCGCCCAGGCGGCCCTTGACGCCGCCATCGCCGCTACTCCGGCCTCGCCCGTGGAGCAGAGTGACGAGCGGCCCCAGGAGACGGCTCAGGAGCAGGCCCCTGCGCAGGCTGAGGCCGCCGCTGCGACCGAGCAGACTTCGGGGAGCACGGGGGCCGAGGAGGCCGGCTACACCGCCCAGGTGCGTTCGGGCTACAGCTTCTCCTCCCCCACCCTGCCGGTGGGCACCTACCTCGACACGCTCTCGGGCGGTGAGCCCGCGGCTGTCAAGGGCCTGTCGGTGGGTATCCCGCTGGGACTGCTCAACCGGCACGCGCTGGTGGCCGGGGCGACCGGTACCGGTAAGACCCGTACGCTCCAGCTCCTGGCCGAGGGACTGTCCGCCGCCGGCGTCCCGGTGTTCCTGGCCGACGTCAAGGGGGACCTGACCGGTCTGGCCGAGGCCGGCGCCTCCAATGACAAGATCGCCTCGCGCATCGCCTCCACCGGTCAGGACTGGAAGGGGCAGTCCTTCCCCATCGAGCTGTTCAACCTCGGCGGGTCGGACTCCGGCGCAGGCATCAGCGGCACCCCGATCCGCACGACGGTCACCGAGTTCGGGCCGATCCTGCTCTCGCGGGTCCTGGGCCTGAACGACACGCAGGCCTCCGCCCTCCAGCTGGTCTTCCACTGGGCGGACAGCCAGGGGCTGGCCCTGCTGGACCTGAAGGACCTGCGTGCCGTCGTCGACTACCTGACGAACACGGATGCCGGTAAGGAGGAGCTCAAGACCATCGGTGGGGTCTCTGCGGCCACGGCCGGGGTCATCCTGCGGGAGATCGCCGCCCTGGAGGCGGCCGGAGGTGAGGCCTTCTTCGGTGAGCCGGCGCTCGATGTACGTGACCTCATGCGGGTCTCCCCCGATGGGCGCGGCGTCATCTCAGCCCTGGAGCTGGCGGACATCCAGTCTCAGGGCACGCTGTTCTCCACCTTCCTCATGTGGCTGCTCGCCGAGCTCTTCGAGACCCTGCCGGAGGTCGGCGACCCGGACAAGCCCACCATGGTGTTCTTCTTCGATGAGGCGCACCTGCTGTTCTCCGGCGCCTCGAAGGCCTTCCTGGAGGCCGTGGTGCGCACGGTGCGGCTCATCCGCTCCAAAGGCGTGGGCATCGTCTTCATCACCCAGTCGCCCACGGATGTTCCCGACGAGGTCCTGGCCCAGCTCGGCAGCCGGGTGCAGCACGCGCTGCGCGCCCACACCCCGGCCGACGCCGCCAACCTCAAGAAGGCGGTCTCCACCTTCCCGGTCAGCCCGGTGGACCTCAGCCGGGTGCTCACGTCGCTGGGCACCGGACAGGCCGTCGTCAGCGTGCTCGATGAGAAGGGGCGCCCGGCGCCGGTGGCCCCAGTGGTCATCAACGTGCCCGCCGCCGTCATGGGTCCGGCCCAGGGCGGCACCGTCAACCAGGTGCTGGCCTCCTCCCCGCTGAAACCCAAGTACGCCACGAGTGTGGACAACGAGTCCGCCTATGAGCTGCTGGCTCAGCGGGTCCAGGCCGACGCCGAGGCCGCTGAGGCCGCCCGCGCCGCCGAACAGGCCGCTAAGGAGGCCGAGCAGGCCGCCAAGGAGCAGGCCAAGGCCGACGCCGCCGCCCAGAAGGCCCTGGAGAAGGAGGCCGCCCGCCAGGCGGCTCAGCGTCAGAAGGAGGCCGAGCGCCTGGAGCGCGAGGCCGTCAAGGAGGCCCAGCGTCGCCAGCGCGAGGCCGTCAAGGAGGCCCAGCGTCGCCAGCGCGAGGCGGAGAAGGCCGCCGAGCGCCGCCAGCGGGAGGTCGAGAAGACCATCGGCTCGGTGGGCCGCCAGATCACCCGCGAGATCACGCGCTCCATCTTCGGCACCCTCAGGCGCCGCTGAGCCCTTATCGTCGAGTCACATGGGCGCCCTCTTGACCAACCCTCATGTGTCAACCTAAAGTTGACACATGAGGGTTGGGCGATCGGCGCTGAAGCACGGGATCTCCCGTACGGATGTGGAACATGCCTGGACCAACGCCTTAAGACTGGTCGAGTACGAGCACGAAGGAGAGGAGCGGCTCCTGGTCATCGGGCCAGCAGTTGACGCCACCTTGCTCGAGCTGGTTGCAGTTCCTGCCACAGAGCCAACCCGAATCATTCATGCCGACCGCCTGCGACCGAAGTTCTACGACTATCTGAGGTGATGACGTTGTCCTCCACGCTGACGCACACTCACGACACAACAGGCCTTGAGACTCTCGATCCAAACAGCACGCCCGCCCGGGACGCCGCGCACTTTCGGGCGATCATTGCCGCGAGTCGACGGGTGCATGACGCCGAGGCCGAGTTGCATGCCGCAGTCGCCCGAGCTCGACAGGCCGGTGACTCCTGGACTGTGATCGGCGCTGCTCTCGGCGTGACCCGGCAGGCTGCGCAGAAGCGATTCGGGCACTCTTCCTGACCGTCACCGAATCATCTTCGGACAGCAGAGTAAGGGGCTGCACCAACCGTCTCGGTTGGTGCAGCCCCTCGTGCTGTTCCTGGGCTACCGCGGCGCGGCCGTGAGCGGCGCCGTCGAGCAGCCCGCCCCGCGGTCACTCGGGAACGATGCTCACCAGGTGAATGCCCAGACTTCCAGCAGGTACGTCCAGCCTTCTGCACTATTGCGCTACGGCTCTATACCGCTGACGAGCGGCTTCCCCACTGGTTCCCATCGCCTCACCGAGCTCGCGCCAGGACAGTTGCTGCTTGCGCGCCGCGTGCACTGCTTCAGCAAGCTCACGCTCGGCCGTGTCGCGGCGCCACGCCGCAAGCTTGACGGCCATGATCGGTGGCAGCGGGGCATCCTGATCACCGGGCCTGGGGTCATAGTTCTCGAAGGCGTCGGCGAACTCGTCGGCGCGAGCTGTGATGTCTGCAATAGTGCGTCGAGTCATCGTGATTCACCTCAGATACTTGGACCGAGCTGGGCGCATAGCATGTGCAACAGCAATGACGCCGTGCCATTCGATGACACCCACCTCAACGAGGATGCCAGTCTTGTCAGCGCCTATGAACATCGTCATCGAATCATCTTGTACGAAGTGCCGAACAGGGAAGCGCAGTGCATGGAGTATGTCCTCATCCGACACACCATGCCGATGTGCGCTGTCGAGGATAAGCGGGTCCCGCTCCACAGCACAAGATTACTTGTTGCTGACTTTCCGGCCAAGGTGGCGTCTCTATGCACTCCTCACCCCTGTCCTCCTCAGGCGCAGAGTAAGGGGCTGCACCAACCGTCTCGGTTGGTGCAGCCCCTCGTGCTGTTCCTGGGCTACCGCGGCGCGGCCGTGAGCGGCGCCGTCGGGGAGCCTGCCCCGGTCACTCGGGAACGATGCTCACCAGCTTGGGGGCCCGGACGATCACCTTGCGCACACCGCGCCCGTCCAGGGTGCGGATGACGCCGGGGGCCGCCAGGGCCAGCTTCTCCAGCTCGGCCTCGGAGATGTCGGGGTCGACCTCGAGGCGGTCGCGGACCTTGCCCTTGACCTGGATGACGCAGGTGACCTTCTCGGCGGCCAGCAGCGCCTCATCGGTCACGACCGGGAAGTCCTCATGGGCCAGGGAGTGCTCGTGGCCCAGCCGCTTCCAGATCTCCTCGGCGATGTGCGGGGCCACGGGAGCCGTCATGAGCACGAGGGCCTCGACGGCCTCGCGCGGGACCGCACTGAGCCCGGTGAGGTGGTTGTTGAGGACGATGAGCTTGGCGATGGCCGTGTTCAGGCGCATCCCCTCGTAGTCCTCACGCACGCCCACGATTGTTGTGGCCACGAGCCGGCGGGTCTTCTCGTCGGCGCTCTCCTCGGCCACCGTCAGCTCACCGGTGGTCTCGTCGACGACGTTGCGCCACAGGCGCTGCAGGAAGCGCTGGCTGCCGGCAACGGCGCGGGTGTCCCACGGGCGGTCGGCGTCCAGCGGCCCCATGCTCATCTCGTAGACGCGGAAGGTGTCGGCACCGTAGGCCTCGTACATGTCGTCGGGGGTGACGATGTTCTTCAAAGACTTGCCCATCTTGCCGTACTCGCGGCGCACCGGCTGCCCCTGCCACAGGTAGCTGGTGGTGCCGTCCTCGGCGGCGACCTCCTCGACCTCGTCGGCGGGCACGTACTGGCCGCGGGAGTCGGTGTAGGCGTAGGCCTGGACGTAGCCCTGGTTGAAGAGGCGGTGGTAGGGCTCGGAGGAGGAGACGTGGCCCAGGTCGAACAGGACCTTGTGCCAGAAGCGCGAGTAGAGCAGGTGCAGGACGGCGTGCTCGACGCCGCCGACGTACAGGTCAGTGCCGCCGGAGGTGTTGCCGACCTGTGGGCGCGGCCCCATCCAGTAGGCCTCGTTGACCGGGTCGACGAGCGCCTTGTCATCGGTGGGGTCGATGTAGCGCATCTCGTACCAGCATGAGCCGGCCCACTGCGGCATCGTGTTGGTCTCGCGGTAGTACCTCCGGGGACCGTCGCCCAGGTCGAGCTCGACCTCAACCCACTCCGTGGCCTTGCCCAGCGGCGGCTCCGGGGAGGAGTCGGCGTCGTCGGGGTCGTAGGAGCGCGGCGAGTAGTCGGTGACCTCGGGCAGCTCGACCGGCAGCATCGACTCGGGCAGGGCGTGGACGCCGCCGTCCTCGTCCCACACGATCGGGAAGGGCTCACCCCAGTAGCGCTGGCGGGAGAAGAGCCAGTCGCGCAGGCGGTAGGTGACCGCGCCTCGGCCGGCGCCCTTGGCCTCCAGCCAGCCGATCATGGTGGCCTTGGCCTCGTCCTTGCTCATGCCGTTGATGTCCAGGTCGCCCTGGGCGGAGTTCACGACGACGCCGTCACCGGTGTAGGCCTGGGCGCTCAGGTCGACGCCGTGGGGGTCGTCGGCAGGGCCGATGGTCTGGATGATGTCGATGTCGTACTTGGTGGCGAAGGCGTAGTCGCGCTCGTCGTGGGCGGGAACGGCCATGATGGCGCCGGTCCCGTAGCCCATGAGGACGTAGTCGGCCACGAAGACCGGCACCTTCGCACCGTTGACGGGGTTGATGCCGAAGAAGCCGGTGAAGACGCCGGTCTTGACCCGGCCCTCGTCGGTGCGGTCGGCGTCCGACGTCGCCGCGGCCTGGGCGCGGTAGGCGGCCACGGCCTCGGCGGGGGTCGCGTAGCCGCCGGTCCAGGCCTCCTTGGTGCCCTCGGGCCAGGCAGCCGGAACAGAAAGGGCCGCGGCGTCGTCGGCGATCTGGGCCTCGGTGCGCACCGAGCCGGAGGCCTGCAGGCCGCCCAGCATGGGGTGCTCGGGGGCCACGACCATGAAGGTGGCGCCGAAGAGGGTGTCGGGGCGGGTGGTGTAGACGCTCAGCGACGCGTCCTGCTGGGCGCCCTGGCCGGCTCTGGGCACGGCGAAGGTCACCTCGGCGCCCTCGGAGCGGCCGATCCAGTTGCGCTGCATGAGCTTGACCTTCTCGGGCCAGTCCACGGTGTCCAGGTCCTCGGCGAGGCGGTCGCCGTAGGCGGTGATGCGCATCATCCACTGGCGCAGGTTGCGCTTGAAGACCGGGTAGTTGCCACGCTCGGAGCGTCCCTCGGAGGTGACCTCCTCGTTGGCCAGCACCGTGCCCAGGCCGGGGCACCAGTTGACGGGGGCGCTGGAGACGTAGGCCAGGCGGAAGGAGTCGATGACCTCGGCCTGCTCGGCGGCGCTCAGGGCGTCCCAGTCGCGGCCGCCGGGGACGGGGACCTGACCGGAGGCGAGCTTGTCGCGCAGCTCGGACACCGGCCGGGCCGCGCCCTTGCCGCGGCCGTCACGGCGCGGGGCCTCGGGGTCGAACCAGGAGTTGAAGACCTGCAGGAAGATCCACTGGGTCCAGCGCACGTAGTCGACGTCGATGGTGGCCAGGCAGCGGCGCGGGTCGTGGGACAGGCCCAGGCGGCGCAGCTGGCGGCGCATGTTGGCGATGTTGGCCTCGGTGGAGATGCGCGGGTGCTGGCCGGTGGTGACGGCGTACTGCTCGGCGGGCAGGCCGAAGGCGTCGTAGCCCATCGTGTACAGGACGTTCTTGCCGGTCATCCGGGTGAAGCGGGCGACGACGTCGGTGGCGATGTAGCCCAGCGGGTGGCCCACGTGCAGGCCCTTGCCGGAGGGGTAGGGGAACATGTCCAGCAGGAAGAACTTCTCCTTGTCCGCCCCGGGGCCGGCCAGAGCGCCGACGGGGTTGTCGGCGTTGAAGGTGCCCTCGGCCTCCCAGCGGTCCTGCCAGGCGGTCTCGATGGAGTCCGCCAGCTCCGCCGTGTAGCGGAAGGGGGTGTCGGACTCGACCGGTGCGGTTCTCTCTGACATCGCGGCAGCGCTCTTTTCCTACTCGTGCTTCCTGGTGCTGGGGCACAGCCTATCGCCCGGCGGCTGTGGGGCCCGGCGGCGTCCGCCCCACGGGCGGGCGAGACCGGTCACGTCGGCCGGGCCCAGCCAGGTTCGAGCAGTCTCGGCGGGCCGTCAGGCCGGCTCCGAGAGGAGAAGGCGCCGGTGATAAAGGCGTCAGATATGCGGCTAATCGTTGCCGTTCCAGTGATTCTGGAGCCTGCTTCAGCGTGCGGGGCGCGGGCACCACTTGCTATACTGTACATATGTTCGAAGGCGGTGTGCTTCCTCGTGTCCCGGCCGGTGGTGCGGCCGGGACGCTGAGCGCGCCTGCCCAGGACGCGTCGGCGGGGGCTGCGACCTGCCCTGAGGACGTGGCGGGCCTGCTGGGGTCCTTGGCCGCCGGCGGAGCACTGGCCGGCGTGGTGGAGGGACTGCTGGCCCACCTGCTGGTGACTGCCCAGGACGCCGACGACGAGGGCGCCACCGCTGACGAGAATGCAGTGCCAACCCTCTTCACCAACGAGTCGGGTACTGACGTGGCGCTGGTGGCCGCCTCCGAACAGCGCCGGACGGTGGGCGCGGAGGAGGCCAGCACCTCGGGACTGATCGGCCTGGGGGCTGCGGGTTTGGGGGAGCTGGCTGCGGCCTGCCGCCGCCTGGCGGCCTGGGCCACCTGGGGCGAGGCCCTGGCGGCGGCCTGCCTGACCGGGTGCCCTGAGCTGTCGAGTCACCCGGGCCAGTGGGGCCCGCATGGTGAGGTCTCTCCGGTGATGGGTTATGAGGAGCGGCGGTTCAATGCCACCTGCCTGCTCTCCACCCGCCTGGGCGTCTCTCGGACTCGGGCCGGTCAGATGGTGGATCACGGCCAGGCCCTCATGAGCATGGGCTTCGCCCCGGTCGAGGCCATGGAACGCTGCGGGGTCCTGGACTCGGCGAAGGCGTTCCTGGTGACCCGCCGCCTGGAAGACGTCCCCACTCTGGTGGCGCTGGCGGTCCAGGACAAGGTTCTACCTCAGGCGCCCAGGCGGAGCGTGTCGCAGGTGGGGAGGGATCTGGATCGGGCTCTGATGGAGATCGACCCTGACGGTCACGCTGAGCGGAGCCAGAACAATACCGAGCGGCGGTGCGTGTCACGCCCCCGGCCCGCCGGTGAAGGCGTCTCCCAGGTCCGCCTGCTGCTGCCGACCATGGACGCCCTGCTGCTGGACGCCACCCTGGACGCGATCGCCGCTTCGGCGCGGGCCTGCGGCGAGAAGCGCACCCTGGGCCAGCTGCGAGCCGATGCCATCACCGCGATGACCCTCTCAACACTGCGCACCAGCCAGCAGGCCGCCTACCACAGACCCACGCAAACCCCCGACGACGACACCCCCGCAAGCACAAACCACGACAACAACAGCGGCACCGATGACGGCAGTCTCAGCGACACCCTCGGTGGCACCGGTGGCCGCGTCATCAGCGGAGGCCTCGCCACCAGTAGTCTTAGCGACGGCACCGGCGGCGGTGACGTCACTGGCGGCTTTGGTGGCGGTCTCGGTGGCGTGAGTGAGCTGGCCGCCTCCTTGGCTTCTCCCCGGCTCCCTGCCTCTCCGGGGCGCCTGCTGCCTGACGGGGTGCCACTGGAAGGCCTCCTGGGGACCTTGAGCTCCCTGGTGGGATCCACCAGCCCGTGGTGGACCCCACCAGGCACCGGACACCACCTCCCCCTCCCAGCAGGCATCCACATCAACGTCCAAGTCACCGTCCCCATCACCAGCCTGGTTGGTCTGGCACCACCAGAAGACCCCACCGGCAGCGGTGACCCCGGAGGCGGCGAGTGCTTCGAGGGACCCCGCCACCTGAAGCCCAGCGGAGCCTCTCCAGGCCAGAACCCCACCGTAACGACCGATCCTCTCAACGGTGCAGCGTCCCGGGACGGCAGAAGAAGTCTGCCCACCACTGGTGGGAGGAGTCTGCCCGAACCCGCCCCGGCCGCTCCCGTCTCCCAGCCGGCCGCCTCGTTCTCCGCTGATCCCGCCTCTCAGCCCACCGCCCAGCTCGTCTCCCCGTTGTCCTCCACACCAGTCGAGGTCGCGGAGGTGCGCATCGGGGCGCGCAGCGCGGCGGTACCGGCCCTGACCACCTGGGCCCTGGCCGCCGGCGGGACCTGGAAGCGCCTGATCACCGACCCGGTCAGCGGAGTCGTGATCGACGTGGGCCGCACCCGCTACCGTCCCCCGGCCGGCCTGGCCGACCTGGTGCGCGCCCGCGACCGGGCCTGCGTCTTCCCCACCTGCCAGACCCCCGCCGAACGGTGCGACATCGACCACCTCACCGCCTGGAGCCAGGGCGGGACCACCAGCCTGGACAACCTCGTGGTCCTGTGCGAGGCCCACCACCGCCTCAAGCACACCCCCGGCTGGGCCCTCACCAGAGACCAGGCCAGCGGGACCCTGTCCTGGCACACCCCCGACAAGACCGTCTACCAGCGCCACCCAGACGGCACCATCACCCGCCACCCCAAGAGGGTCGGACCCCACCAGCACCTTGTTCCCGGCACCGTCATACCGGCCGACCTGAGCCAGCAGATCAGCCCCGACATCCTCAACCGCCTCAACACCACCCTCGACCGCACCCAGCCCAGCAGCGGCAGGGCCCGCCTCGAGACCCGCGGCCCCCAACCCGGCCACAAACCCGGAGCCTACGAGACCACCCCCTACCCCAAAGCCGCCCACACCCTCCAACTCGCACCCCTCATCGACCAAGCCCCACCCTTCTGACGAGGACGAAGCGGGCAGCCTCGGGCGCTACGCGAGCGCCGCGCTGTCCATCTGCGCGGGCACGAACCCGCCCCAGCCGTCCTCGATGAGGCCGGTCCGCAGGCGCTCCATGGCGGCGTCGAGCTCGGGGGCCTCGGGGTGGCGGGCCGAGGAGAAGGACAGGTCCTCCTCGCAGCGGATCGGCAGCACATGAAGGTGCAGGTGGTCGACGCCGTATCCGGCCACGACGAGCCCAGCCCGGGGCGCCTCGAAGACTCGCACCTGCGTGGCACCGATGCGCTTGGCGACTACGGCCAGGTGCGCCACCACGTCGTCGGGCGCATCCACGTAGGAGTCGACCTCGGCTCGGGGGACCACGAGGACGTGCCCGTCAGTGTGCGGCTCAATGGTGGCGAAGGCGACGCAGACCTCGTCCGCCCACACGAAACGGCCGGGAATCTCACCGGCGATGATCTTGGTGAAAATCGTGCTCATGGCCCCATTGTCCCCCAGCCGCGCCCGGATCCATCCAGGTTTGTCAGCAGACGAGCAGTCGCTCACGGGCACGAGTCGGCACGACGTCGAGCCACAGGCGAGTGCACAGATACCGCGCCAACTAATCCGGAACGAACTGGGCCTGAGCGGGATCGAGCCGTTCAACGTGCTCGATGGCCGTGAAGAAGATGGCCTCCTGGTCGCGAACCAGGGCCGAGCCCCCCGTCTCACCTCAAGGTGCAGGCCGGGAGTCGCCGGGCCACCATCCATACTGTCCACTCCTCATCATGGATGAGAACGTGCTCTCTGATGGCGTAGGCGGAAGTGTCTGCCTCGCTTTGGAAGAAACGGTGTCGCCAGGAACTGCCTATTGCTGCCCCATGAGTCACTCTCTCGCTCGAGCCACGATGAACGCACAGGAGCCTATCAAGTCGACAAGTACGCAACACCCTGACTTTGAGTAGTTTCGATAGCAATAGTCCGACAATTCAAGTTCACACCACCAACTACACCTCACAACACACTAGATGTCCTACAATTTCCATAGTCCACCCTGAACCCAACCATCAGGAGCGCCCGTGCTCCAAAAAGGAACAACCTCGTTTTCGGGAAACGTCCTGAACACCGAAGGTAGTATTTTAAGATTACCCGCCTTAAGAACTCTCAGTAGATATTGAATCAAAGTAGCCTGACCAAAAATTCGATTCATTGCATCGACACAGAATAGCACCTCGGGATGCGTTTCCCTTCTCGGCAACCTAGGCGTTTTACCATAAACTCGATTATACATACGTCCATGATGTGCCGCGATGTTTCTCACGATATTCAGGGCTTTTAGCCAAGATTCCAACTGAGGAGAAGTGAGATTGACAGCATCAGCAACCTTCACCTGAGCAACGCGAGGTGACATTGAATAAAGATGCGTCAACATCCCCCAGTCCAACAACTCAACCGCCACCCATATCGGAAGGGTTCCACCATACCTCTCCTTGTGGTGCTGCACAAAGTCCTCACGAGAAGTATCCAACTTTTCGTTATACCTCTTCAGCCACTCTTTGTATTCTGACGAGCGCTCCCCTCTTGCGACAGGACCTAACAAATCTGCATTAAGATGGATGCACGGGTCTATCTCACCCAACGCATGCCCAACCAAGGCTCGCATCGACAGTTCAACTGGCGCCAGCGCAGCGAGGACCGCCACCCTAAGTCGTGCATCAAAATCATAGAGAGCAACCACATCATCAAAAGCAGAGCCAGGAAGAAAACGATCAGATCGACCACCCCCATCCGGCCTACGCATACGGAACGGATACCAGTACCCCGATAGGCGATAGTAGTTGACCCGACGCAATTTCTCGATGGCTCGCTCACGATCTGCAACACACATTCCCCGCCCTATAAGGAGATCTACCTGCTCCTCATAAGTTTTAAAGCTCTTGGGCTGTTCAACCACCATTGCCACCTTGACTCATCATCGAGATAAAACGAAGACCGGCCCTGGACTTCCTTGACGGAAGCGGAACCGGTCGTGATGGCTAGAAATATAATCGACGAAATGCCCGAGATCCAACTTAATGCAACATGACTTAAGTCACAATTTTGCACAAAATAGGGTAGTGACAGCTTCAGGTCAGGCCAGCAGCCACAGGGAGCCGTCAGGGATGACGGCCTCCGGAGCATCCTTGGGCCCTGCGCTGCGTGAGGCGTCGTCGTCCAGCAGGGTGATGACGGTAGCCCGACGGCGGCCACCGCCCTCCACGGCCGGCGCCACGGTGCCCCGATCCTGGATCCTCACCCGGCTGTCCAACCCGATGCCGCCCCTCTCCAGGCGGCGCAGTGTCTCGGTGTCGTCCTGGATCCGTCCGACGACGCCGTCGGAGCCCACCGGGAGGGTCTCCAGGCCCACCAGGTCGGGCACAATAAGGCGGCCGTCCGCCGTGGGGATCGGGTCCCCGTGCGGATCACGGGTGGGGTGCCCCAGGACCGCATCGAGTCTCTCCAGCAGCCGCTCGGAGACGGCGTGCTCAAGCTCCTCGGCCTCGGCGTGCACCTCGTCCCAGCCGAAGCCGAGCCGAGTGACCAGGTAGGTCTCCAGGATGCGGTGGCGGCGGATCATGCCCATGGCCCGGCGCCGCCCCTCCTCGGAGAGGGTGACGGCCTTGTAGGGCTCGTGGACGAGCAGCCCCTCCTCCACGAGGCGAGCCACGTTCTCCGAGGCGGTCGAGGGCGCCACCCCCATACGTTTGGCCAAGCCGGTGACGGAGGCGCCCGCGCCGCCCCACTCACTGGCGACCCACACGACCTTGAGGTAGTCCTGCGTGACGGTCGAGTCCCCCGCCACCGAGGACTTCCCGCCGGATCCGCTCGGAGTCCTCCGCCCCATGGGCGCAGTCACCCGAACAGCCTGGCCAGCTGGCCGCCGAAGGCGATGACGATGGTGAGGACCACCACCAGGTACATCGCCGCCATGATCCACCAGCGGGCCTTGAGCACGTCCAGCGCCAGGTTGTCGCGCAGCCCCAGGTGCCCGCCGGCCGCGGCCCAGGCCCAGGAGTGGGCAGCCACCGGGATGGTGACGGACCAGATGACCATGCAGAAGGGGCAGAGCTTGCCGAAGGTCACGATGGAGACGGACAGGAACCAGATGACGAAGGCGATCCCGCCGAGGCTGCCGGCGCTGAGCCCCCACCACATCCAGCGCGGCAGGCGCGCGCCGCTGAGCAGGACCGCACCGATCGCGGCCAGGGCCCCGAAGGCGATGGCCCCGACGAAGGAGTTCGGCACTCCCAGCAGGTTGCCCTGCCACACATTGAGGGAGTCGCCGCAGGACACCAGGGGGCTGACGTCGCAGACGAGCTCCGCGTCCGGGTTGCGCAGCAGGTCGAGCTGGGCGCTGATGAGCTCCCAGCAGGCGAGGATCCCGATGAGCGCGCACACGGTGAGCAGCCAGCCGAATCCCCGCTCGGCCCCGGAGCGCCGCAGCCAGGACGGGCGCACGGCTAGGTCCTCGCCGGCATCGCGGCGGGTGCGCCGGTCGAGCTCCTGAGCGGGGGCGGAGCCCAGGTAGGCCTCGAGCTCTTCCTCGCTCATCTCATCGATCTCGGCATCTGTGGGCATGCGCGACATCGTCAGTCTCCTCACCGGTGGTGCGTCAGCAGTTCTTCTGGGCGTCATGGGGGTTGTCAGGACGAGAGCGTATGCCACATGCGGCCACCTGCGCCCTACCCGTCCGAGGAATCGCTCTCCCCCTGGGCCTCGGCCCCCTCCTGTGGCTGCGTGGCCTCCTCAGGCCCCACGCTCTGCGAAGCCTCGGTCGGTGCCTGCACCGAGGTGGCCGACGCCGACGGGCTCGGAGTCGACGCCATCGTGGCCGTCGTCTGTCCCGGGGCGATACCGGGCACGGGCCGCCACGCCCCCACCGTCACTGAGGCGTCGGAGTGAAGGATGACCGTCCGCCAGGCCACCAGCGCCCCGGTGGCATCGAAGGACAAGACGTGGAGGAAGGCGTCCTCGGTGACCGCGCCCAGTGACGTGCCGCCCTTGCCCGCCCCCGAGATGATCCCGGTGACGGGCAGGCCGGTTCGGGGGCTGATCTCTGTGGTCATCCCCCGCTCGGCGTGGACGTGACCGGCCAGGAGCAGCGGCGCACAGCCCTCCTTCGTGAGCGTGTCGAAGGTGGCGGGCTGGTGGATGAGAACGACGTCGACCGGCGTACCCCCGCAGCTGGTCGTGGCCAGGCGGGAGGCGATCTTCTCGGTGGTCTCCCCGCCGCGGGGCTTGGTGCCCGCCGCCGTCGTGCGCTCGGCGTCGTCGTGCCCCAGGACAGTGATCCCGGCGACCGTCTGAACCGAGCCGTCGGTGACGGTCCACCCCTGGGAGCGCAGGCGGGAGGCGGTGGCGTCGGAGTCGTGGTTGCCGATCGTGGCGACCTTCTTCGCCGAGCTCGGGACCGCCTGGGTCAGCGCGTCGACGCACACCCGCTCCGGATCCGAACCGGTCATCGTCAGGTCGCCGTCATCCATGTGGATATCGGCGCCCGAGAGCTGGTCGAGGACCCCGGAGAAGGCGATGACATCGAGGTTGCAGTGCAGGTCCGTGGTGAGCACGGCGGTCTTGCGTCCGCGCTCGGACACTGAGCGGGCCCCGGTCACCGAGATCGAGGGCGTCGCAGCGGCCCTCGGGCTCTCAGACGGCTGCGGGGCGGCATCGGGCTCAGGATCGGTGGCCTTCACCAGGGTCTTCGCGGAGGACGCCCTGACCCGGGCCTGCAGGTCCTCGGTGTCCACCTTTCCGTCAGCGGCGGTGACATCCACCAGGCCCTCAGTCTGCTCGGCGGCCTTCCAGGCAGCCCGCAGGTTGGTGTCCGCCTTGGCGTAAAATCCCTTACTCGTCTCCACGAAGGTACGCGCCTTGGGACCATAGGCGGTGACGACGTCGGCGATGCGTCCTGAGAAACGGGCCTGGGCCAGCGGGGTCCCCTCCAGGACGGACAGGGTGGAGCCGGGCGAGGGGGCCGTGCGCATGGCCGGCATCAGGAGAAAGGCCACGGTGGCCACGGCCGCGGAGAACGCCACGGTGGCGGCCCAACGGTGCGAGACGCCGGCTCGGACAGTCTCACGCCAGGGCTTGGTCGGTGCCAGGCGCCAGGCGGCCACACAGCACAGGAAGATCGCCTCGACGACCCCGGCCCGGCGCAGGGCGTCGCCGGCAAGTCCGTAGAGGCCCTGCCGGATCGTCAGGTCGGGGTGGGAGACCAGTGAGAGGTAGGAGGTCGCGTCGGAGGACAGGGACTGCCCCACGCTGGCCGCATTGGCCGTATCCGGTGCCGGATCGCCCGGGATCTCCCCCAGGACCACCTTGACACCGAGGATCCCCGCAGGGGACTCCATTGCCGCGGTTCCCAGCGGCCCGAGGTCCAGTGTGACCGTGGAGTCCAGGGTTGTCGACCAGGTCGCCTCGTGCGGGCCGACCGGCGTCGAGGCCGTCGCCGTAGACACCCCCAGCAGGAGGGAGACGAGGCTGGAGGCCAGGATCATGGCCGCCGTACTGATCGCCGTGCGGGTGCCGCGGCGACGACGACGCCACCACAGGCGCGGCGAGAGCAGCACCGTGACGACCAGGGCGCAGCAGTGCCGCACGGCTGTCAGCAGACCGTCCCACCGGTCTCCGGCTCCTCCGGTAGTGCCGGTACCGGCATCGGTGTCAGGGTCTGAAGCTGTCCGTAGCACAGCTCACCTCAGAGACGAGCGCCCAGTGAGACCTGGGCGGCAGGGTCCTCACCGTCGTGCGTCTGAGAGGCGATGAGACTCGCCAGGGAGGTGACGTAGGTGACGGTGTCCTGCCAGCCGCCCACGGCCTGGCAGGGAACGCCCAAGGCCTTGACGGGGTAGTCGTTTCCCTCCGGGTCCAGGCGGTCGCCGACGAAGATCATCTCCTCCAACGCGATACCGGTCACCTTAGCCAGGCGCCTCATACCGTAGGCCTTGTCCACCCCCTTGAGAGTGATGTCGACGCTCGTGGAGCCGCCTGAGCGGACCTCCAGGTCCGGCAGGAGCGGGGCGACGGCGTCACGCAGAGCGGCCTTCTTCTCACCCGTGGGGTCCCACGCGCGCTTGGCGTCCAGAGGGGCCTCCTGCCCCAGGGCGGAGAAGGTGATCTGGCTGCCGCGGTCCTCCAGGATCTCCCCCCAGGTCTTGTCCTCCCACAGGCCGAGCCGACGCGCCTGGGCCTCGACGATCTCGAAACCGGTGCGGATCTGCTCAGGGGTGAGGTCGTTGGCGTAAACCAGCGTCCAGGCGTCCTCATCGCTCTCGGCGCGGGAGGGGTCGTAGGTGTAGTAGCGCGTTCCGCAGGTGGGCATGAGGTGGAGCCGGGAGAGCTCGTCGGCGTCGGCATCGAGGTGGGCCAGGACCTGGTCGCGGAACTGCCCCATCTGCCCCCCGGAGATGATGCAGACGGGGACGACGTCGAGCAGCCGCCTGAGCGCTGTGGCCATGGCCGGTGGCATGGCCGACTTCGAAGGCGCCAGCGTGTCATCGAGGTCGAAGGCCACCAGGCGGGGCAGCACCTGGAGGCTCATATCAGTCTGAGTCATAGGCGTATTGTGTCCCACCCGCCTGGAAACCGGCCGAACCGGGCCCCAGACGGGTGGTGGAGTCAGTCTCTCTTCTCAGGCGGTCTCGTCAGTGGATCTCTGCGGACGCACTGCGAACCGCGCCGGTCAGTCGGTCTGCTCGGGGTTGAGCATGTGCTCGCGAGCACGCGCCGAGGCCTCGGCCCGGGCGTCGCGGTCCTCGCGGCGTCCGCGCGAGATGAGTGCGGTGATGGACACCGCCAGGCCACCCCAGATGATGACGATGGCGATCAGCATGATGAGCACGGCGATTCCGGTCATCTCAGTCCTCCTCCCGGGAAGCGGCCTCCAGCGTGAGGGGCTCGAACTCGTCCACCGGGGTCTTCCAGGGGATGAGGCTCATGACGGCGGTGCCCAGGGCGACCACCAGCAGCATCCCCCACCCGAAGACCATGACGAAGCCGCTGGAGTAGGCCTCCGACTCGTATCCTTCAGACAGGTACGTCCACAGGGTCTGGATGAACATGTATCCCAACAGGACGGGGACGACGGCGCCGACGAGGACCCGCCACCACAGGCCGATCATCCGGGACTCGGAGACGGCGTTGAGGTGGTCCTGAAGCAGCCTGGTGCGCCGCAGCACCCAGCCGACCACCACGCACATGATGATGGCCGAGGCGACCACGCCGATGTTGTTGATGAAGGCGTCCACGACGTCGAGGTCCGGCAGGCCCGAGCTGGTGGCGAACAGGACGAAGGACAGGACGGCGGCCGGGACGCCGACGACGAGGGAGGCCTTCTTCGGCGTCAGGTCGAGCTTCTCCCCCACGCCGGCGGCCACCACCTGGATGATGGAGATGAAGGAGGTCAGCCCCGCCATGGAGAAGGAAGCGAAGAAGAGCACCCCGAAGAGCGCGCCTCCGGGCATCTGGGCGATGACGGTGGGGAAGGTGATGAAGGACAGGGAGGGCCCGGTGATCTTCATCTCGCTGATCCCGACATGCTGCGTGTGCGCCATGAAGCCGAGGGTCGCGAAGACTCCGATGCCTGCGAACAGCTCGAAGGAGGAGTTGGCGAAGCCCGCCACGAGACCGGTTCCCACCAGGTTGGAGCGGCGCCGTTGGAGGTAGGAGGCGTAGGTGAGCATGATGCCGAAGCCCACGGACAGGGAGAAGAAGATCTGCCCGAAAGCCGCCATCCACACCTGGTAGTCCAGCAGGGCGGACCACTTGGGTGTGAACAGAGCATTGAGGCCTTCCCCCGCCCCCGGGAGCATGAGGGCGCGCACCACGAGGCCGGCGAACATGAGGACCAGCAGCGGCAGGAAGATCTTGTTGGCCTTCTCCACACCTCCGCTGACTCCCAGGGCGGTCACCACCAGGCCGAAGCCCCATACGAACAGCAGCGGCAGGGCCACGCCCATGATGACTGTCGGGGAGTAGGCGACCTCGGAGCCGAGCCGGTCCATCCCGATGTAGTTCTGGAAGAAGCCTGCCGCGTCGTCGCCCCAGGCGATGTTGAAGGAGAAGAGCATGTAGCGCAGGGACCAGGCCACGACCACCGCGTAGTAGGTCATGATGACGAAGCAGATGAAGACTTGGAACCATCCCAGCCACTCGAGCCTGGCGGACAGGCGCCTAAAGACCGCCGGCGGGGAGCCACGGAAGCGGTGGCCCAGGGCGTAGTCGAGGAAGAGGATCGGCAGCCCAGCCGCCAGCAGCGCGATGACGTAGGGAACGATGAAGGCGCCGCCGCCGTTGGTGTAGGCCACGCCGGGGAAGCGCCAGATGTTGCCCAGCCCGATCGCCGAGCCGATGGCGGCGATGAGGAAGCCGAGCTGACCGCTCCACTGCTCGCGCGGGGGCGCCTGAAGAGACTCGCTCTCCTCTGTCTTGGAGGTCATGAGTGCCTTCCGTGATGTGACGAACGAAGGCGGCCCTGGGGCTACCTTCTCCTGCGGATGGGGCGCAGGCCCTTTTGTCGTTGGACGCTAGCCCAGCGACCACGATGTGTCGTCTGATGTTCACGATACGGACAATCGTCAGGGCGGGATACTGTCTTTTCTCACGCGATCCATGCCACACTGAACACCACTGTCCACACCTGATTCACCACTCCGAGAGGACCCCCATGGCCACCCCTCATATTGCCGCAGAGCCGGGAGACTTCGCCCCAGCCGTCCTCATGCCCGGCGACCCCAAGCGGGCCCGGCGCATTGCCGAGCTCCTCATGGATGACGCCCGCCTGGTCACTGACGTGCGCGGGATGCTGGGCTTCACCGGGACCGTGAACGGCAGGCCACTGAGCGTCATGGGCTCGGGGATGGGGCAGCCCTCCTTCACGATCTACGCCACCGAACTGTTCAGCCAGTTCGGGGTGGAGCGGATCATTCGGGTGGGCACCGCCGGCGCCCTCTCCCCGAAGGTCAAGGTCGGCGACGTCATCGTGGCCACCGGCGCCCACACGGACTCCTCCATGAACCAGCTGCGCATCCCGGGCGTCAACTTCTGCGCGGTGGCGGACTTCCGGCTGGCTGCGGCCGCATACGAGGCCTCGCAGCTCGAGGGGGCTCTGGCCGGCGGAGAAGTCCACCTGGGCACCGTCATGTCGCGGGACCACTTCTACTTCACCCCTGAGGGGCAGACCGAGGCGCTGGCGAGGTACGGGGTCCTGGGAGTGGAGATGGAGGCCGCCGCCCTCTACGGGGTCGCCGCCGAGTACGACAAGCAGGCGCTGGCGATCCTGACCGTCTCCGACCACCTGCTGGACCACTCCGGCGACATGAGCGCCGCCGAGCGCGAGACCCGTTTCGCAGACTCTCTGCGCCTGGCCGTGGCGGCGGCCCACAGCTGATCCACGTGCAGTCCTCCAGGTCGCTCGGGCCTCCGGGCGACCCAGACAACAGCGACTCCCCGGAGGCGGGGCGGGCAGTGTCCGCCCCGCCTTTGACGTAGTGCCCTCGCACAGCGGCAAGTCCTCAACCACACCCTCGCAGGGCTGCCTTACCTGCGAGGAATAACGAAAACCGACGGCACACAACCCCAGCCTTCCTCAAAGGCCTCCAACGGGCGAAAACAACCTGACATGAATCGCTAAAACAGCGTCATTGCAACGATTGACAACGTGATCCGAAGCAGGACAGGCTGCCCTTCGTTGCCGGGGAGCGGATGCGGATTTACGTTATTCACGTCCACAGCGCACATCCGCTCGAAAGGAAAAGCATCATGTCCGTCACCAAGATCTCCTCCTGCACCACCACCTCCTGCGCCTTCAACAACGGCGGCTGCACCGCCTTCGCCATCACCGTCGGTGGCGACAACGGCGCACCGGCCTGCGACACCTTCATCAGCCTCGACGCCCGCGGCGGTCTGCCGGTGGCCGAGGGCCACGTGGGTGCCTGCCAGCGCCTCGAGTGCGTCCACAACAAGGACCTCATGTGCACGGCCGAGGCCGTGACCGTCGGCGGCGACACCGCCGCCTGCACAACCTACGAGGTTCGCTGACCGGAAGGCTCTCCAGCTCGAGCGGCTGGGGGCCAACGGGGATGCCACCGCATGGTGGCATCCCCGTTTTGGTTTCTGCAGTCGGATCAACGGCCGCCAGCGCAGCCGGGTGACTGAATTTCGCCTCAGGGACGAGCCAGGCGCTGCGGCAGGGCCTGAGAGGCCAGCTGCTCCAGGGTCGGCCCGACCTCACCGGCACCGGCCAGGGCCTGCGGGAAGGAGACCACCAGCGTGATGACCTCTTCACCGGTGATAGACATGAGGGTCACCCCGTGGGCATCGACGTCGACGCACAGGGTCCTGTCCCACAAAGTGGGGCACACCCCGACGGCAGGGCGGGAGGAGCAGACCCATCCGAGCATCTGCCCCTCACGCACGGCCTCGCACACGGCCCGCAGCCCCAGCTGGCCGACGGCGCTGACCGCCTCATGGGCGTCCATGATCTCCTGAGGGCTCCAGGAGGGTGAGAGGGCTGCGCCGGCATCGGTGGAGTCGACGTCGAGGATCTCCTCAATGTCGTGGCTGGAGACCCCGGAGACGCAGTGAAGCATGACCCGCTCGCAGGCAATGACGCCCAGCCGCCCACCGGGTCCCGAGGCAATCTCCCGGACCCGCTCGAGCGGATCCTCGCCGACGATGGCGCAGTGGCAGGCAGAGGACCGAGAGGAGGCCAGGACCAGGGCGCGGTCCTCGCCCTCGACCCAGGTCAGGCTCCCGAGCAGATGAGCGGTGGCGGCAGTGATGCGGACACCGGGCTCGGCCGCGTCGAGAGTGACATCAAGTCGGACGTCAACGGCGACGCCGTCGGGCGCGATGGCCAACGGGGTGCTCTTGGGAGGACAGGCGGCAACGAGGATCCGGCCATCGGCCCGCATGGCATGAGCGACGAAGGCAGCCGGTGCGGAGGGGTCGATGCGGTAGGCCGTTACCGCGGCGCTCCCACTGCCGGCCAGAAGACGCCGGGCCATGCGCCGAGCACGCTGCATGATGTCAGGAACCTGAACGGAGGTCACACGCTTACCTTCCTACCGTGTTGCCGCACGTGGGAGCGGGGTGCTCCCAGCAGCATCTGAAGGTGAGGCTACCCTCAGTCTGCTCGCGGAGCCAGTTCCTCTCGAGAACCCGCACGTGGGGCGCGTCTCAGCGAGCCAGCCCGGGGAAAAGGTGCTGGATCCCGACGACGATCATCTGCACCGCGATCGAGGCCAGGATCATTCCCATGAGGCGAGTCATAATGGTGCGCATCGTCTTGGACAGACGAGCACCGATGCTGGCTGAGAAGTAGAGGACGATCCCGAGCGCTATGAGGACGGCCGCCAATGCAGCCACAACCGCCGCATGCCCGTCCAGTCCCCGGGCCTGGGACTGGATGACAATGATGGTGGCGATTGTTCCCGGACCCACGAGGATGGGGAAGGTCATGGGGTAGAAGGCAATGTCGTTCCCGTCACCGGCAATGACGTCGCGCTGCTGCTGCTTCTCCTGCGCGCTGCCCTCGTGGGCGCTGGAGCCACTGCCGTGGAGCATGGACAAGGAGATGATGAGCAGGACGATTCCGCCTGCAATCCGGAAATCGTCGACGCCGATGCCGAAGAATCTCAGGATCGTCGCACCGAGGAGCAGGACGACGGCGCACATGACGGTGGAGGAGATCGTTGTACGAACCGCTGTGCGCCGCTGGGTCGCAGCATCCTGGTCTTGGGTGAGGCTCAGGAACAGGGGCAAGTTGACAAAGGGGTTCATGATCGCGAAGAAGGCACCCAAGGCCTTGACCAGTACAGCAATAGCCATACCCGCATTGTGCCGCACAGTGTAACGGTGAGTGGAGAAACACAATGACCCTCGCCTGGATGGCGGGGCCTGCTTGGTGATGTGGTGGAGCTAGGGGGATTCGAACCCCCGACCTCTTCCATGCCATGGAAGCGCGCTACCAACTGCGCCATAGCCCCGTCCGGGCGTCGCTCGCGTGCGGCGACACGGACAACTATATGAAGTTCGGACCCGTCAGAGCAAATCCGCACCACGTGCACTACCTCACCCGTTCAGCCCAGGATGCTACCCAACGAACTGGAGTCAACCGGCGGCCCGGCGTTCCACGTCACCACCGACCAGCCCGGAGACCGTTCGCCGGTCCGCAGGAGCGCGTAGCAGCAGTTGCTCATGCCACGTAGGCCGAACCACTGCTGGGCATCCATCCCCAGCAGGTAGGTGGCCCCCAGGTTGGTGGCCGCTCCGTGGGAGACGGCCACCACGACGTCGTCCTTCTGAGTGCCTGCGACGATGGCCTTGAGCGCCTCCCCCACCCTCTCGGCGGTCTGACGGCGCCCCTCGATCCTGAACTGCGGAAGCTCTCCCCCGGCGCGCCAGGTGGCGTAGTGCTCCGGCCACTGCTCCTTGATGTCAGCGGCCTTGAGCCCCTCCCAGTCCCCGAAGGACTTCTCCGCCAGTCCCTCATCGATCTCGACACTCAGGCCGGTCAGCGACGCCAGCACCTCAGCCGTGGCCCGAGCCCGCACCAGCGGGGAGGAGACGATGCGAACGGGCCCCAGCGCCACGATGCCCTCGGCGGCGCGCCGGGCCTGGTCGCGACCGGTCTCGTTGAGAGGGATGTCGACCCAGCCCTGAATACGCCCTTGACTGTTGTAGTCGGTCTGACCGTGGCGCCACAAAATGAGATCCGTCATGACGCAGTGGTCTCCCAGCCACCGAGGGCATCACCGTCTCGGCTGCTCTCATGCGTCAGGTCCACCGGCAGCTCGATAGCGGGGCAGTCCTTCCACAGACGTTCGAGCGAGTAGAACTCCCGGTCCTCGTTCTGCAGGACGTGGACGACGACGTCACCGTAGTCCACGAGGACCCAGTGGGCGTCGGCGAAGCCCTCCCGGGTGCGGCGCTTGGCCCCGGCATGGTGCATGACCTCATCGACCGCGTCGACGATGGCGTGGACGTGGCGGTCGTTCGCCCCGGAGGCCAGCAGGAAGACGTCAGTGAGTCCCAGTCGCTCGGAGACGTCGATGGCGACGAGGTGCTCGGCCTTCTTATCGGCCGCCGCGCGAGCGGCAGCGATCGCCAGGCCGGTGGCGTGTTCAGTGGCGGACACGGCTCTCCTTCGGGACGGTCAGTCGGACATCATGCGGCAGCGGCGACTGTACCGTGCACGCCGCCGTCAGACGAGCTGACGGATCCACTCCCCCGCCCCGATGCCGGCCGCCATGGCGCTCGAGCTGCCGCCGAGCTTGCCGTTGGAGATCAGCAGCGCCAGGACAACACCGATGATGAGCAGCAGGAGGACGAAGATGAGTGCGGCCATGAGGATCTTACCGATGCGTGAGGAGGAGCCGGGCTGCTCCATCGGCAGGACGTGATCGGGGGTGGGCACCCTGCCAGTCACCTCGTTGACGGGAGCCAGGTAGGGCTCCTCGGGAGCCTCAGCAGCCGGGGCCGCCACGGAGTCCCACTCAGAGGCCCCCAGCGGACCATTGCCGTTCTCGGCCTCCTCGCTGTAGAAGGCGTAGGGGCTGACGGCCTCACCGGGGACGGCTGCGGTCTCAGCCGTCCCGTCCACGATCGCCTCCTGGAAGCTACCCGCCTGCGGGGGCTCATGCAGAGACCTCCACTGCGGGGCCCCGGGCGCACCGAACTCAGAGTCCTGCGCAGCCTGAGTCGAGGGTGCCGACGTCGGCACCACCATGGTCTGCGCCTCGACGTCGATCTCGACCTCAGCGTCGCCCTGCACCATCGGCTCCTCGACGGAGGGGGCGCCGTAGACATCCTGCGCGTCGGCGGCCTCCTGGGCCGACGGCGAGCTGTCCACGGGCTGGACCGAGCTGAGCTCTCCCGTGGAGGCGTTCACGGTGCGTACCCCCTGCGCAGCGGCAGGAATCCGCACGATGGGGCGGCGCACCGAGCCGGCGGAGGACGCCGACCCGGCACTGACCCCACTGCGGGCGGACTCGGTGGTCCGCGCGGCCCCGGCCTGCCCGTAAACGGCGAGGTCGGCGGCACCGGGGACCGTCGCGGAGACGGCGGGAACAGCGGAGGCGGCGGGAACAGCGGAGGCGGCGCTGACGACGTCGGTCGCTGAGGAGGACTGCGAGGAGGAATCCCCGTCGCCCTGGGCCGCCGGCTCGAGACCCTCCCGGTAGTCGTAGGGACTGGTGGCAGGCTCCTCGGTCTCAGCGCCGTCGCTCGCCTCAACCGCGCCCCGAAGCTCATTGCCCTGCGGGCTCTCCGGCTCCTCCGTCTCGGAGACGGAGCCTCCTTCAAGGCGGTCCTTGAGCGAGAAGCGGGTGGGCACCGGCGCCGGCTCGGAGCTGGCCTCCGCAGCCCAGTGGGCGTCGTAGTCAAGGGTGGCCACCGGCAGATCAACGGCCTCCATCAGGCCCGTCTCGATCTCGGAGATCGCCACGGCCTCGGCCGCCGACAGAGAGCGCCAGCTCGGAGCGGAGGCGGCCGGCCCCTCGGGGTCGGACATGCTCAGGGGCGGGTTCTGCCCTCCCTGCTCGAGATAGTCACCCCCGTCCACGGCAGCGGGCTCGACCGGCTCCCCCGGGCCGGACTCGGCCTCGTCACCGGAGGTGGCGGAGGAACGAGAGGTGACCGACGTGGGATCGGCAAGAGGGTCCTGGAGCGCCTGAGCCTGTTCAGGGGTGATCTCGCCCGCCTCGACGGCAGCCCTGAGCGCCTTGGCCTCCTCACGCAGACGCCTCATCTCACGCCGGGTCAGGAGCGGCTGCTGACCGGTCAGGATCGCCTCGCGCTCCGCGGCACGCTCCGCCTGCCGGATCGCACGACGACTACCGCGTGGAGCGTGCTCATCCGGCGTCGGCTCCTCGGACGTGGGGGCATTGACGCCGGTCTGCTCAGTGCTCACCGTCGTTCTCCTTCCTCAGGGACTGCTCGCGGGCCACTCTCGCCGTCATCGACGTCGCCGACGCCGGCCGCAAGGCCATACGATAGAGCCCGTACTTGCGTATGTACTGCACGACACCGTCAGGAACCAGGTACCACACCGGAGACCCCTCGCCGACCCGCTGACGGCAGTCAGTCGACGAGATCGCCATGGCCGGTACCTCCACCAGCGAGATCCGGTCGCGGGGAACCCCGGAGTCGCTGAGGACGTGCCCGGGACGCGTCACCCCCACCAGATGAGCCAGGTCGAAGATCTCCTCACTGTCCTTCCAGGTGAGGATCTGTGCCAGCGCGTCGGCCCCAGTGATGAAGTACAGCTCCGCGCCCGGGTACTCGGTCGCGATGTCGTGAAGGGTGTCGATCGTGTAGGTCGTCCCGCCCCGGTCGATATCGACCCGGGAGACCGTGAACCTCGGGTTGGAGGCCGTGGCGATGACCGTCATGAGGTACCGGTGCTCGGCCGGGGAGACCTTGCGCTCCTTCTTGAAGGGCTGAGCCCAGGTGGGCACGAAGATGACCTCGTCGAGAGCAAAGACGTTCTGCACCTCACTGGCTGCGACCAGGTGCCCATGGTGGATCGGATCAAAGGTTCCCCCCATGATGCCGATGCGAAGCGGACGAGCAGACAGGGTCACGCGCTGCGCCTCGCTTCTCTCTTGGGGGACACGTTTGGTTCTCCTCAACCGGCTTGGACAACTGCAGTTGGCGAACATACTGCCACGGCCTACCCCCATTGTGGGTCTCCGCAACGCCATAAGCGAGTTATCAGCCAACGGCGCAGAGACGCGAGGCGGCATTCGGGCTGCCGTCAGACTACTTCCAGCCGGCCAGTGCGCGCCCCGCCGCCCCCAGCACCGGGGCCGTTGCCCCGAGCCTGGCGGCCATCAGCCGTGGCGCCGGCAGGTCGCCCACGAGATCAGCCACCCGACGTCGCAGAGGCTCAAGGAATGCGGCCTCGTCAGCCCGCATCAGCTCGGAGTTGACGACGACGTCGAGGGGGCCGAGCAGACCGACACCGTGAGCGACGAGCTCCGCCAGGCAGTCAAGGCCGGTCTCCCAGACGCGGCGCGCCTCCCGGTCCCCCGAACCCATCGCACCGAGGAGGGCCTCCAGACCTGAGGCGCACTGGGTCAATGACTCACCGGAAGCGTCATCACAGCTGCCCGGCTCCGGCGCAGTGGCGCCGGAGCCGGAGGAGCCCGCGGAGTCATCGAGCATGCCGGCGGTGTGACGCCTCACCATGGCGCACACGGAGGCGACATCCTCCAGACGGGCCCTCTCCCCGCTCCAGTCCGGATCGGGAACTAGGATCCGACCGACCTGACCGGCCCAGCCCTCACCGAGCACCGGGGCGCCGCCCAGCAGGACGGCGGAGGAGATCCGCGCACCGACCGCCAGATAGAGGCAGTTCCTTCCGGCCGCACCCCACTGGCTCTCGGCCCAGGCGCCACAGCCTGCATCCTGATAGACCCTCACCTCAAGGTCTCCGGAGAGTCCGGGTACCTCGACGGCCTGAGACGACAACGACTGCCTCACCAGGCTCGCCAGCGGGGCGTCCTGCAACCCGAGAGTCTCGCTGCGGCGCACGCATCCCTCATCCTCGTCGACGACGCCGGGCACACTGACCCCGACCACAAGTGTCGCCGCACCGGACGCTCCATCGCTGAGGTCATCGGCGAGGCCCGCGCACAAGGACTGGACCGCGCTGCCGATCTCCTGGGCCAGCCGGTCGGCGTCTGAACGGCACTCCTTGGGAACGGGCCGTTCCAGGGAGGACACGGCACTCCCCCGGCCATCAGCGACAACCGCGGAGACGGCGTCGGCACTGACATCGACCCCCATGGCGACGACGCCCTCCTCACGGCGGAGGGGCGCGGCAAGGTCAGCGGGACAACCCATATCTTCTCTGTTCTCGGAGGCAGGGCGGCGAGCCTACGAGGGCCGCTACCCCACGCAATGGCGTGATTGATGTCGACGACAGTAGCAAGGTTTGTATCGCGATGTGTCGCTCTCAGGAGGCAACCGCGGGCATCACTGAACTATGCTGACATCCATACGCTGGCTACCTGCCGCACGGTCACTAGAATACGGCAAGTAGTTGATGTGCAAATCACGTACACGCCCCACTCCCGCCCCGTCCCTTCCCTCTTCGTCCCACACCACCCCCTTGACCCCCAGGAGGATCGAGATGTCTCGGCATGATCGCCATTCGGCCATCCTCGACATCGTCATGGACGAGGGCAGCGTCCGTATCGATGACATCATCACGCGGTTGGGGGTCTCGGCGGCGACCGCACGGCGCGATCTCGACCACCTGGCGGACCAGCAGCTGGTCAGCCGTACCCGTGGTGGCGCCATCGCCAACCCCACCTCCACCGAGCCGCCTCTGCGCTATCGCACCTCCAAGATGGCCGATGAGAAGACCCGCATCGCCAAGGCGGCGGCAGCCCTGGTGCACCCGGGTGACTCTGTTGGTCTCAACGGCGGCACCACGACCACCGAGGTGGCTCGCGAGATCGCGCTCCTGCCGGAGCTGACCGATCCGGAGGTGCCGGTCACCCTGGTCACCAATGCCGTCAACATCGCCAACGAGATGGCTGTGCGCCAGTGCGTGCGCGTCGTCGTCACCGGTGGGATCGCGCGAGCCCGTTCCTTCGAGCTCACCGGCCCCCTGGCCTCTCTCATCCTTCCCTCGATCAGTGTGGGCACGCTCTTCCTGGGAGTCGAGGGCCTCAATGTCAGAGGCGCCTATACCCAGCACGACGGGGAGGCGGCCGTCAACGCCGCCCTGGTCGAGGCCGCCGAACACGTCGTCGTCGTGTGCGACAGCTCCAAGCTCGGCAGGACGGCCTTCGCCCTCATCTGCCCCACCGCCAAGATCGACACCGTCATCACCGACGACGCTGCTCCCGCCGACCAGGTCGAGGCCCTGCAGCAAGCCGGAGTCCAGGTGCGACTGGTCTAGCCTCCGACAAACCTGAGAGCTTTCTCATCCGTACTTAACTGTACTACCAGCACCGCCTGCACTCCGGCTCGGCGTCGCCGTGGTCGAGGAGTGGGACGACGTGGCCCGTGGGCTCGCCGTCAGGACGATTCCCGGTTCCGTCGCGGACTCGGCGGGATGGGAGAAGACCATGCGGGTGACCGCGAGCAGGAGGCCCGCTGTCACCACGACGACCGCGGCGGCGATGACGCGGCCGCGACCAAAACGATGTAGCAGACTCGCCACCCCGGTGTCCTCCCCTTCTCCCCGATTGTCCTGGCCCCGTCCAACTTTTGTCGACCGTAACATGAATGAGAGGACAAAGCACTGGAGTACGGCGCCGGGAAGTCACAGAACTGATCCACAGGCTTCTCACAATCAGCACAACTCCGAGGCGTCCCAATATCAGGGCTCAGGGACGGATGTGGCCGTCTCCCTCAACGATCCAGGTCGTCGTCGTCAGCTCGCTCAATCCCATGGGGCCGCGGGCGTGGAGCTTCTGGGTGGAGATGCCCAGCTCGGCCCCCAGACCCAGCTGCCCTCCGTCGGTGAAGCGGGTCGAGGCGTTGACCATGACGGCCGCCGAGTCCATGCCGGCGATGAAGTCGTTGATGACGCTCACGTCCTGGGCGAGGACCGCCTCGGTGTGCCCGGTGGTGTGGGCACGGATGTGGTCGATGGCCTCCTCCAGGCTCTTCACGACACGCACGGCCAGGTCCAGCGAGCCGTACTCGGTGTCCCAGTCGGCCTCAGTGGCCTCGGTCAGGAGGTCATCATGTCCACCGTCCGCGGCCGCCTCGGTCAGGAGCTGGTGGGCAGTGGAGTCGGTGTGCAGGACGGTGTCCTTGTCCCACAGGGCTCGGGCGGCCGCCGGCAGGTAGGTGGCGGCGACGTCGGCGTGGACCAGGAGCGTCTCGGCGGCGTTGCACACCCCGACGCGCTGGGTCTTGGCGTTGACGATGATGTTCACCGCGGCCTCGAGGTCGGCACTGGCGTCGACGTAGACGTGGCAGTTGCCCGATCCGGTCTCGATGACGGGCACGGTGGACTGCTCGACGACGGTGCGGATGAGTCCGGCCCCGCCCCGCGGAACCAGGGCGTCGACCAGACCGTGGGCGCGCATGAGGGCGCGGGCCCCGTCCCGACCTGCGGCATCAATGCTCGATACGAGGTCTGCGGGCAGTCCCTGCGCCTCCAGGGCGCTGCGCAGGGCCGTGACGATGGCGGCGTTGGAGTCCTGGGCGGCGCTGCCTCCGCGCAGGATGATGGCGTTGCCGGACTTGACGGCCAGGGCGGCAGTGTCGACGGTGACGTTGGGGCGGGCTTCGTAGATCATGCCGACGACGCCCAGTGGCACCCGCACCCGGCGCACTCGCAGCCCGTTGGGCATGACCGAGCCGTCAACGACCTGGCCCACGGGGTCGGGCAGAGCGGCCACCTCGCGCAGGGAGTCGGCGATGGCTGACAGGCGGCCGGAGTCCAGGGCCAGGCGGTCGAGGAGGCCGGCCTTCATCCCGCCTTGGCGTCCGCGCTCCAGGTCGGCGGCGTTGGCCGCGAGGATCGCTTCACCGTGCTCGGTGAGGCTGCGGGCCATGGCCTCCAGGGCGGCGTCCTTGACGGCGCGCGGGGCCCTGGCCAGGCTCCGTTGCGCCGCGCGGGCTGAGCGGGCGGTTGCGGTGACGAGCTCGTGGGCCTCAACGTCGTTCATGGGGACACCATAGAAGAAGAGACCCCGGCAGGAGGAGTCTGCGTCGGCCCGCAGAACCACTGGCGGGCCACCGGTGTGAGGGCTAAGGTACCCACGGTGTTCACGAACAGCAAGAGGGTAGGGATCCACCGGCCAGGGGTTGTGCGTACTGCACGAAGGCCCCACCTACCTGAAGCACACCCGCCTCTCCTCCAGTAGCACCCCACCCTCGTGCAGTGGTCCGGCCGAGAGTCGGCTCGGGCGGTCCGGGGATAGTGGGGACTGCGGTTCGCGCCGAGGACGTACTGTTCGTTCGGGGACTGCGTTGTCCGACGGGATACTGGGTTCCCCGCGTCGTCGTTTGCCGTAGAACGCAGTCCTGGTAACAGAAGTACGTCCTCGATGGTGCAGTGGTGCCCTGCTAAAGGTCCACGGCGGCGCGCAGGGACGCTGCAGGAACGAGCAACTCACTCGGACATTGTGACCGCCCCACCGATCGAATCGCCAGGATTCGCGCCCATGCTTGAGGCGATGCGCTCAGACTCCGGCGATACGGGGCAGCTCGGCGAGATCGTCGCGGTGGATCACTGGGGCCACGTGATCGGGGGCGGGGGCGCCCTCGGCCCGGGCCGCCAGGACCTCGCGCAGCTCAGCAGCGGCGTAGCGGCATATTCCCCGCGCCAGGACACCCTCGGGGCCGACGACATCGACCACGGAGCCCGACTCGAAGTCCCCGTCGACGCCGGTCAGGCCGGGCAGCAGGAGCGACTTCTTTCCCACGGTCAGGGCCCGGGCCGCCCCGGCATCGATGAGAACACGCCCTTCGGGCTGGGAGGCGTGAGCCATCCACAGCCGCCGGCTGGGGCGGTGGGGCCCGGTGGGCTCGAACCAGGTGCCCAGGTCGCCGGGAACCCGTCCCTGCCCCAGGAGCCCAGCGGCGTCGTCGGCCCGAGCGATGAGGGTGGTGGTGCCCGAGGCGCAGGCGATGGTGGCGGCCTGGAGCTTGGTGGTCATGCCGCCGGTTCCCACGAAGGAGCCGCGCCCGGAGACACTGACCCCCGCCAGGTCCGCCAAGGAGCGCACATAGCGGATGGGCGTGGCGCCGGGGGTCCCGGGGCGCGCGGTCCACAGGCCGTCGACGTCGGTGAGCAGCACCAGGACGTCGGCGGTCACCAGGTGGGCCACGAGGGCGGCGAGCCGGTCGTTGTCGCCGAGGCTGAACTCGCTGGTGGCCACCGCGTCGTTCTCGTTGATGATGGGGACGGCTCCCAGTGAGAGCAGGGAGTCGAAGGTGGCGCGCACCGTGCGGTAGTGGCTACGGATGGCGACGTCGTGGGCGGTCAGGAGGACCTGGGCGGTCACCAGTCCATAGGCGCTCATCGCGGTCTCCCAGCGGGCGGCGAGCCGCCCCTGTCCCACGGAGGCGGCCGCCTGCAGGAGGCTGAGCTCGTCGGGGCGCCGACTCAGCCCCAGGGGCACCAGCCCTGAGGCGACGGCCCCGGAGGAGACCAGGACGACGTCGTGGCCACGCCTGCGCATGCCTGCGATGAGGCCGGCGAGGATGTCGATGCGGTTGAGATCGAGCCCGCCGTCGGCACGCGTCAGGGACGAGGAGCCGACCTTGACCACCACGCGGGCACCGGCGGGCAGTCGTTCCGGGCGCTCCTGCCCACCGGCGGCGCCGGTGCCGGTGCCGGTTCCTGATGGTGTCACGGGATCCCTCCGGTCAGTCCTCGTTGTCCCCGTGCCAGGAGGCGGCATCGGTCCACAGGCCCTCGGCGGCCTCGTCGCGCAGCTGCTGGCGCGCGGCCTCCTTGGCATCCATCATCTCGTGGTACTGGCTGCGCCGCTCCACGTTGGTCCGACGCCGACTGGTCTCCAGGCGCAGGTCGGTGCCTCGGGCGCCCAGCAACTCGGGCCCGGTGGTCATCGTGGGCTCCCAGGTGAAGAGCACTCCCCCGTCGACCTCGCCGATGAGGACGGTGTCGCCGGCGTGGGCGCCGGCCTTGACGAGCTCGTCCTCGACCCCGGCCGCGGCCAGACGGTCGGCGAGGTAGCCGACCGCCTCGTCATTGGAGAAGTCGGTCTGACGCACCCAGCGCTCGGGGCGCTGCCCGCGGACCTGGTAGACCTGCCCCTCGCTGGGATGGGCCAGCAGACGCACCTGGGCGACGCTCTCCTTCTCCCGGCGCCCGACCGCCGCGGGCCGGATGATGGGGCGCGGCTCACCCGAACCGTCAGTCGCACCGGGCTCGCGGTCGCGCTGGGACGTGGCCGGAGCGGCCTTGCGAGCCCGCTCGACCTCACCGGCCAGAGCGAAGGACAAGGGGCGCAGCCCCGTGTGCGCGACCGCGGAGATGATGTGGACGGGCAGCTCCCGGGCCTCGATGTCGGCGCGCACGAACTCGGCGAGCTCGGCGGCGTCGGGGACGTCGACCTTGTTGAGCACCACGATGCGGGGGCGCTCCATGAGGGGGACCCGGCCGGTCAGGGAGGGGTCGTCCTCCTGCTCGCCGAGACGCTCGGAGTAGGCGGCGAGCTCGGCCTCAATGGTGTCCAGGTCGGACAGGGGATCGCGCCCCGGCTCGAGGGTGGCGCAGTCCAGGACGTGGACGATGACGGCGCAGCGCTCGATGTGCCGCAGGAAGTCCAGTCCCAGCCCCTTGCCCTGGGAGGCACCGGGAATGAGGCCGGGAACGTCGGCGATGGTGTAACGCACGTCGCCGGCCTCGACGACCCCGAGGTTGGGTACGAGGGTCGTGAAGGGGTAGTCGGCGATCTTGGGGCGGGCAGCGCTCATGGCGGCGATGAGGGAGGACTTGCCGGCGCTGGGGTAGCCCACCAGGGCGACGTCGGCGATGGTCTTGAGCTCCAAGGTGATGTCCTGGGCCTGACCGGGCTCTCCCAGGAGGTGGAAGCCGGGGGCCTTGCGCTTGGAGGAGGCCAGGGAGAAGTTGCCGCGCCCGCCGGTGCCGCCCTGGGCGACGACGACGCTGGCGGCCTCCCCCACGAGGTCGGCGATGACCTGACCGCGCGAGTCCTTGACGACGGTGCCCTCGGGAACGGGCAGGACGAGGTTCTTGCCGTCAGTACCGCGACGCCAGTCCCCCATGCCGGGGGTGCCGTTGCCGGCCCGTTGGTGCGGGGAGCGGTGGTAGCTCAGCAGGGTCGTCGCCCGGAGGTCGACGGTCAGGACGACGTCGCCGCCATGACCGCCGTCGCCGCCGTCGGGTCCGGCCAGGGGCTTGAACTTCTCACGGTGCACGGAGGTGCAGCCGTTGCCGCCGTCGCCGCCGGCCACGTGGAGGACCACTCGGTCAATGAAGCTGGGCATGGGGTCTCCTGTGAGTCCGGGATAGCGAGAGAGGGTGGACGGCAGCTGCCGTCCACCCTCTCTCGCGACGTGTTGATGTGCTCGGGGCTCAGGCCTCGGGGAGCACGACGTTGACGACCCGGCGACCGCGGAAGGTGCCGAACTCGACGTTACCGGCGGCGGTGGCGAACAGGGTGTCGTCGTTGCCGCGGCCGACGTTGCGGCCCGGGTGGAAGTGGGTGCCGCGCTGGCGGACGATGATCTCGCCGGCCTTGACGAACTGGCCGCCGAAGCGCTTGACGCCGAGGCGCTGCGCGTTGGAGTCGCGGCCGTTACGGGAGGAACCAAGACCCTTCTTGTGTGCCATGGTTGAAGGCTTCTTTCTTCTCGAGCGTGTGCGTTCAGGATGCCCGCGTGCTGACTGACGCCGGGGCGGTCACTTGATGGCGGTGACCTTGACGGCCGTCAGCTGAGCGCGGTGGCCCTGGCGCTTGCGGAAGCCGGTCTTGTTCTTGAACTTGAGGATGTTGATCTTGGGGCCCTTCTCATCGCCGACGATCTCGGCGGTGACGGAGGACTTGGCCAGATCGGCGGCAGAGGTGGTCACCTTGTCGCCGTCCACCAGCATGACGGGGGCGAGGGTGACCTCGTCGCCGATCTCACCAGCAAGCTTGTCGACAACCACGACGTCGCCGACGGAGACCTTCTCCTGACGGCCGCCGGCCTTGACGATCGCGTAGACCACTTGAATGCTCATCTCTGTAGATTCTTCGAAAGGCTCTCACTCGCTGCAAGACCGGGATCGGCCTCGCCAGGAGGGCCCTGTCTGGGCAATGGTGCAAGAAGCACCGGCAGATAACTCTAGGCGATCATGTCGCCAGCACCAACCTCCGATCCTCCCCGTCCTCTGTGTTCTTGGGCACGGAGACCTAGTCAGGCCGATGCCTCCGGGGTGTCTGAAGAATTCTCCGGCGAGGGCGCGGCGCTCTTGGCCGCGGCCCGCCGTCGCGTTCTCCTTGCAGGCTTCTCCTCAGCCGAGCCCGGCGGCTCCTCGTCGGGCTGCGGCTCAGCAGGGCCCTCAGACGTCGTGGCGGCCTTCTTCTCAGCCTTCCCACCGGTCTTCCTCCCCGACTTCTTATCCGCCTTGTCGCTCTTCTTCTCACCGGACTTCTTCGCCGACTTCTTGTCAGCCGCCTTCCTCGACCTGGTCTTGGCCGGCTTGTCCTCGGCCGGGGAGTCCGAAGCGTCCTGGCCGTCGACGGACTCCACGTTCTCCGCAGTCCCCGCCGCGTCATGGGCACTGTCGCTCACACCCGCGGCCGAGGTCTCAACGGACCTCTCCTCATGAGGGTCCTGCCCCTCCTGCTGGTGGTCCTTGTGGGCCTGTTCGGCGGCAGCCGCGATCTGGGCCAGGGCCCCGCGCACCGCCGCCCGGGCCTCGTCGTCGGCTCCGGACTCCGGCGATGCGGCGACGTCGCGCCCTGCGTTTCTCTTGCCGTGGCCGGAGCCCTTGGAACCCTTGGAACCCTTGGTCTCCTGGGAGTCCTGCTTGGTCTCCTTCTTCACCCCGCCGGTGGCCTGCTCCTCACGGCTCTTGCGCCCGCGCGAGCGCCCGCCACCGCGTGAGGCGGAGGCCGACATATCGACCTGCTGGTTCTCCACGGGCTCATCGTGGACGATGAAGCCCCGGCCCTTGCAGTGCTCACAGGTGGTGGAGAAGGCCTCGACCAGCCCCTGCCCCACCCGCTTGCGGGTCATCTGGACCAGCCCCAACGAGGTGACCTCGGTGACCTGGTGGCGCGTCCGGTCACGTCCCAGGCACTCCACGAGCCGGCGCAGCACGAGGTCCCGGTTGGACTCCAGGACCATGTCGACGAAGTCGATGACGACCATGCCGCCGATGTCGCGCAGGCGCAGCTGGCGGACAATCTCCTCGGCGGCCTCCAGGTTGTTGCGGGTGACGGTCTCCTCCAGGGTGCCTCCCGCACCGGTGAAGCGCCCGGTGTTGACGTCGATGACGGTCATCGCCTCGGTGCGATCGATGACCAGGGTGCCGCCGCTGGGAAGCCAGACCTTGCGGTCGAAGCCCTTGGCGAGCTGCTCGTCGACGCGGTGGGCGGCGAAGACGTCCTCGGGGCCGACCCAGTGCTCGAGGCGCTCGGACAGATCCGGGCTGACCTCGTCGATGTACTGGGAGACCGTGGACCAGGTGTTGTCACCGGAGACGACGAGCCTGCGGAAGTCCTCGTTGAAGACGTCGCGGATGACTCTCACGGCGAGCTCGGGCTCCCCCTTGAGCAGGACGGGGGCCTTGCCACTGCCCTTCATGACGGAGGACGCCTTCTTGTCGATGGCCTCCCACTGAGCCACGAGGCGTTCGACGTCGGCGGTCAGCTGCTCCTGAGTGGCCCCCTCCGCGGCGGTGCGCACAATGACTCCGGCCGAGTCGGGCACGATCCGCTTGAGGATCTTCTTCAGGCGGCTGCGCTCAGTGTCCGGCAGCTTGCGCGAGATCCCCGTCATGGTGCCTCCGGGGACCAGGACCAGGTATCGGCCCGCCAGGGTGATCTGGCTGGTGAGGCGAGCACCCTTGTGGCCGATGGGATCCTTGGTGACCTGTACCAGGACGGTGTCGCCACTGGAGAGGGCGTCCTCGATGCGGCGGGGCCTGCCCTCCAGGCCGGCGGCGTCCCAGTTGACCTCACCGGCGTAGAGCACGGCGTTGCGGCCCTTACCCAGGTCCACGAAGGCGGCCTCCATGGAGGGCAGGACGTTCTGAACCCGACCGACGTAGACGTTGCCGACCATGGAGGTCTGCGTGTGCCGGGAGACGTAGTGCTCCACGAGGAGCCCGTCCTCCAGGACGGCGATCTGGTTGAGGCCGTCGGACTCGCGCACGATCATCTGCCGGTCCACGGACTCGCGACGGGCCAGGAACTCGGCCTCGGTGATGATGGGACGACGGCGCCCGGCCGCCCGCCCTTCGCGGCGGCGCTGACGCTTGGCCTCCAGGCGTGTGGACCCCTTGAGGGCGGTCACCTCGTCACGCAGGTCGCCACCCTCCGAGCGGGTGCGGGACCGACGCCGCCGACGGCGCGATCCGGACACGGTGCTTGTGGCGGTCTCAGTGGCGCCGTCAGCGGAGGTCTCGCGCGAGGGCGCCGCATCGTCTCCGCCCTCCTCCACGGCCTGCGGCTCATCATCGGCGTCGTTGCGCGCCGAGTCCTCACCCCGCGAGCGCGAGCGCCGACCGCGTCCGCCACGGCGGCGCTTGCGGCGGGCCCCGCCCTCACGGGAATCCTCCGAGGACTCGACCCGGGGCTCATCGGTCCCGTCACTCTCTGAGACCTCGGCGGACTCGGCGTCGGCCTTGTCGTGGACGGAGTCCTCGCAGGGCTCCGGCGGGGCCCCGGTACTGGCTACCGCCTGCCGACGCCGACGGCCGCGGGCACTGCTGCGGTCGGATCGGGAGGACTCGGCCTCAGCCTCCTCGTTGCGTCCCTCCGCACCGGTTCGGGCACCGACGTCCTCCTTATCCGCCCAGTCCTTGGCGCCTTGGTGGCGCGAGGCGGTTGGCGCCGCCTGGGGGGCGGCGGTCGCCGCGGTGACCCGGCGGCGTCGACGGGCCCGACTGGGGTCGGGGGCCTGGAACAGGAGCGAGGCTGCGGGAAGGCGGGGGGCCTGGAGGTCCTTCTCATCCAGGTCTGCCTCGGTGAGCTCGTCATCCTCCTGGGACATCTCGGGCTCCTCATCGTCGGTTCCCTCGGTGTCGACCTGCTCGTCGAGGTCTTCCTGCGCAGCATCGGCGCTCGGCCCACCCTCGGCCACGTGCGCCCCGTCGGTCTCGCTCGCCTCTGCGGCGACGTGGGGCTCGGCGGCGGGAGCCTCCTCGGGGGCGGCGGAGGCCGCGACGACCTTCCGACGACGACGAGGGGCCGGCTCGACGGCTGTGGTCTGCGGGGCCGGCTGTACGCCGGGCTCCTCGGACCCGGAGGCGGTGACGGCATCTAAGGCCCCTACCGAACCGGGCTGCTCGGCAACGGGAGCCTGGGCGGGGGCGGCCGCGGCCGCGGTGACCCTGCGACGGCGGCGCGGAGTCGGGGCGCTCACGGCGTCACCGTCAGCGCGCTCCTGCTCGTACGATTCTGTTGATTCTGATGTGGTGCGACGTGCCATGGGGCTTGCACTCTCCGGGGCCGACGCCGTCGTCGTACCCTCGACGCGTCAGCGCGGTTGTGCTCCCGACCGGGAGCAGCGAGAAAGTCTTGAGAGCGCCCGCGAGGGCGCACGCCTTACCTGACGTCCACACAGACCGGGCTCGCAGCGGCGCAGCTCAGGCGGCGCAAGGTCCTCGGACAGGGTCGGCCGGAAGGCGCGGCTTCAGGTACCGGTACGAGACACCCGAAGCCGGCTCGAAGTATCCCACACAAACGCCGATAAGCGCTTGTGCGACTCATGGTGTCCCCGATCTCTGCGCACGTTGGCCTCATCACCCACCCAGCAACCACCCACCCCACCAAGACACGCGGAAGCCCCACTAAAGTATTACGGACTTTCGACCCAATCTCGCAGCAATCACACCTTCAACGCTTACCTTTTACACTACTGCGACAACACCTCGTCAGCGGTGCGACCACAGGAAAAGAACCGGGTGGACCGCAGGCCGCAGCACCTTCACACCTCACGCGTTTCACGACATGGCGTCACAGATGCACTATAATACTCTTATTGACCTGTAGGACGTTCTACAGATTCTCTTATCGATCTCATCGTCATCTCCGAAAGGTGGCACGGATGGCCATCTCTCCTATGGCGCTGGACTCTCTGGATCTGGCGCGCTGGCAGTTCGGTATCACCACCGTCTACCACTTCATCCTGGTTCCGCTGACCATCGGGCTGTCCCCGCTGGTGGCTCTCATGGAGACGCTGTGGCGCAGGACCGGCAACAGGCAGTGGCTCGTGGCCACCACGTTCTTCGGCAAGATTCTGCTGATCAACTTCGCGCTGGGCGTGGCCACCGGCATCGTTCAGGAGTTCCAGTTCGGCATGAACTGGTCGGAGTACTCCAGGTTCGTCGGTAACATCTTCGGCGCCCCTCTCGCCTTCGAGGCCCTGCTGGCCTTCTTCATGGAGTCCGTCTTCCTGGGCCTGTGGATCTTCGGATGGGACCGACTGTCCCCCAGGCTGCACAACCTGTGCATGTGGGCCGTGGCCGCCGGCACGAACTTCTCCGCCTTCTTCATCCTCACCGCCAACTCCTGGATGCAGCACCCGGTGGGCGCCGTCGTCAACCCCAAGACGGGGCGTGCCGAGCTCGACGGCGTGAGCGGCTTCCTCAAGCTCCTGTCCAACGAGCTGGTGTGGGCCACCGTGCTGCACGTTATCTCCTCGGCCCTGCTCGTGGCCGCGGCCGTCGTCATGGGCGTGTCCGTGTGGTGGATGGTCAAGGCCGCCCAGGCGAAGCAGGACTTTGAGGCGCGTGAGCTGTGGCGGCGGGTCGCCCGTTTCGGGGCCGTCGTCATGGTGGCCGCGGGCCTGGTCACCGCCGGCACCGGCCACATGCAGGGCCAGCTGGTCGCCGAGTACCAACCGGGCAAGATGGCCGCCGCCGAGGGGCTGTGCCACACCGAGGCCGGAGCCCCCTTCACCGTGGCCGCTTTCGGGGACTGCAAGAACGAGGACGGCATGGTCCGGTTCATCTCGGTTCCCGGTGTTTACTCCTTCATGGCCACCAACGACGTCAACGCCAAGATCACCGGGCTCAAGGAGGCCGGCGACATCTATAAGCAGTACGGCACCACTGATGCGCGCGGCAACGCCGTCGACTACAGCCCCAACGTCATGGTCAACTTCTGGTCCTTCCGCCTCATGATCGGACTGGGCATGGCCTCGATGGGCCTGGGGGCTCTGGCCCTGTGGCTGACCCGCGCCAACAGGCTCGTCTCCCGCCCGCTTCTGGGCAAGGCGGCGCTGGCCACCATGTGGATGCCCTTCATCGCCTGCTCCTTCGGCTGGATCTTCCGTGAGATGGGCCGTCAGCCCTGGGTCATCGTCCCCAACCTGTCCGACCCGGTCTCCCAGGTCTACATGCTCACGGCCGACGGCGTCTCCTCCGCGGTCTCCTCGGGTGCGGTGCTGGCCTCGATGGTCATCTTCACCCTGCTGTACGCCGCGCTCGGAGTGGTCTGGTTCATGCTGCTGCGCCGCTACATCCGCGAAGGGGTGCGCACCCCGGTGCCGGACAAGACCGGCACGTCCAAGCAGACGGACCAGGACAGCACGGACACGGATTCCGACGACGACTCCGACGGCGACTCCGTTGACTCCTCCGAGGCCGCCCCGGCTCTGTCCTTCGCCTACTGAACCAAGGAAGGTAGACAACCCATGACACTGAGCATCCTCTGGTTCATCCTCATCGCCGTCCTGTGGATCGGCTACCTCACCCTGGAGGGCTTCGACTTCGGCGTCGGTATGATCCTGAAGATCCTGGGCCGCGACGAGCGTGAGCGGCGCGCGACGCTGGCCGCCATCGGCCCCCACTGGGACGGTAACGAGGTGTGGCTGCTGACCGCCGGAGGGGCGACCTTCGCCGCCTTCCCCGAGTGGTACTCCACCCTGTTCTCCGGGGCCTACATCGTCCTGTTCATCATTCTGCTGTGCCTCATCGTGCGCGTGTGCGCCATCGAGTGGCGCCCCAAGGTCAACTCCCAGACCTGGCGCGACCGCTGGGACTGGGTCCACACGGTCAGCGCCTGGCTGCCCTCCATCCTGTGGGGAGTGGCCTTCGCCAACCTGGTTCAGGGCATGCACATCGAGGTCGTCCAGACCTCCAACGGCGCCGTCGTCCCGGCCGCCCAGGTGCCGGCCGACTCCCTGGTGCCCGGTGCCGCCCACCAGATCACCGGGGGCCTGCTCACCATGGTCACTCCCTTCACCCTGCTGGGCGGTGCGGTCACCTGCCTGCTCTTCCTCAACCACGGCGCGCTCTTCGTAGCGCTCAAGACCACCGGTGACCTGTCACAGCGCGCACTGCGGTTGTCGCGCCGGCTCGCCCCCGCGGCCACCGCGGTCACCGCCGCCTGGGCCCTGTGGGCGCAGCTGGCCTACTCCGGCAGCGCCCTGTCCTGGATCCCGTTGGTCATCGCCGCTGCCGGACTCGTCGGCTCCCTGCTCATGGGACGCACTGGGAACGAGGGTCGGGCCTTCGCCCTGCACTTCGTGGGGATCGCCTTCGCCGTCGTCTTCATCTTCGCCGCGATGGCCCCCAACGTCATGCGCTCCTCGGTGGACCCGGCCTACTCGCTGACGATCCAGCAGGCCGCGAGCGCCGACACGACCCTGCTCATCATGACCGTCGCCGCGGCCGTGTTCGTCCCCGGGGTCCTGGCCTACACGGTCTGGAGCTACAAGGTCTTCGCCTCACGTATCAGCGTCGAGAGCATCAACCCCGACCAGGGCGGGCTGCACCCCACGCTGGTGCGTGACTCGGCCCAGCCCGAGGCCCACTTCGGGTACTGACCATCAGCGCGACGCATCGGCCGGGGGTTTCCGGGCCCTTGGGCCCACTCCCCTATCCTTGAGCAGGTGAAGCCCCTCGATCCCCGGCTGATGCGTTACGCACGCTCCGCTCGCCGATACATCGCCGCCACGGCCGTCACCGGGATGGTGACCGCCGTGCTGGTGGTGGCTCAGGCCTTCCTCATCTCCAGTGCGGTCTCCTCGGTCATCTCCGAGGGGGCCGCGCCGTCGGCTGTCAGGGCACTGGCGGTGGCTCTGGGCGGGGTCCTGGCGGCCAGGGCCCTGGTGGTCCTGCTCCAGGAGGCTCACGCCCACCGGTCCGCCACGGAGACGATCGTCGAGCTGCGCCGGCTCGTTCTGGAGCACGCAGCCCGACTGGGCCCCCGTTGGCAGGCGCTTCACGGGACGCAGACCGCCACTTTGCTGACTCGCGCGCTGGACGACCTCGAGCCCTACTTCACCCGCTACCTCCCCCAGCTGGTGCTGGCCTCCACGGTGACACCGGCCATGGTGCTGGTGCTCCTCACCCAGGACTGGTCCGCCGCGGTGGCCGTGGTGTGCACCCTGCCCCTCATCCCGATCTTCATGATTCTCATCGGCAGGATGACCCAGTCCGTCTCCCAGGAGCGCCTCAAGACCATGCAGGTCCTGGGTGATCAGGTGCTCGATCTCATCTCGGGTCTGCCCACGCTCAAGGCCCTCGGACGCGAGCAGGGACCGGCCGAGCAGGTGCGCTCCCTGGGCCGCTCCTACCGGCGCACCACCATGTCGACCTTACGGGTCGCCTTCCTGTCGGGGGCGGTCCTGGAGTTCATCACGACGTTGTCGGTGGCGATCATCGCCGTCCAGATCGGTTTCCGGCTCGTGGCCGGGCGCATGGACCTGTTCACCGGCCTGCTCGTTCTCATGGTGGCCCCTGAGGTCTATCAGCCGCTGCGGCAGGTGGGTTTCCAGTTCCACGCCTCGGCCAACGGGGTGGCGGCGGCGAACGCGGTCTTTGAGGTTCTTCAGACCCCGGTGCCCGAGCCCGGCGGCCTGCCGGCTCCCGACCTGCGCTCAGCGACGATTGAGCTCGATGCGGTGTCCGTCGCCTCCCGGGGCGCGTGGGCCCCCGCCGGGCTCAGCGCCTCGATCTCTCCAGGCAGCCTGGTGGCGCTGACCGGTCCGTCGGGTGCGGGCAAGACCACGACGACGCAGGTCCTCCTCGGCCTGCTGGCCCCGGACCGGGGGCGGGTGCGGGTCGTGCCCGACGGCGTTGAGCCCGACGGCGCCGTCGACCTCGCCCAGATCGATCCGACCACCTGGTGGGAGCAGATCGCCTGGGTGCCCCAGCGCCCCACCATCACCCCGGGCACTGTGCTGGACAACGTCCTGGATCATGCCGAGCCGGGCGCATCCAGAGCGCAGGGCGTCCCCGACGTACTGGTCGAGGCGGCCCGGGCCACCGGCTTCGATGAGGTCGTGGATGGCCTGCCGCAGGGGTGGCGGACCCCGGTGGGCAGTCAAGGAGTGGGCCTGTCCGTGGGGCAGCGCCAACGTCTGGCCCTGACCAGGGCCCTGTGCTCGACGGCGACCCTGGTGGTCATGGATGAGCCGACCGCCCACCTGGACGCGGCCAGTGAGGCCCACGTCCTGGACGCAGTCCGTACGCTGCACGCCTCGGGGCGCACGGTGGTGGTCATTGCGCACCGTCCCGCGCTCATGGCCCTGGCCGAGCAGACCATTGCCGTGACGAGCCAACCGGTGCCGCCGGCACCATCGGCGGGCGTCGCACCTGACCGGGCACCTGCCCGTGAGGCGACGGCGCAGGAGGAGGCCCTGTGAGCACTGTGAGCACTGTCAACCCCGTCACCCCGGTGAGCCCGGCGACCTCCTCCCTCTCCCCCGCGCTGTCCGCCGATGAGCGAGGCTCCCTGCGCCGTGCGGTGGGCCTGCTGAACCTGGACCGGTCACGTTTCATCCTGGCCGTGCTCGCCGGAACGGCGGGTATGGCCTCGGCCGTGGCCCTGTCCGGGGTGGCGGCCTGGCTCATTGCGCGGGCCTCCCAGATGCCCGACGTCGTCGCGCTGGGGGTGGCGCCGGTGGCGGTGCGGCTCTTCGGTATCTCGCGCTCCGTCCTGCGCTACTGCGAACGGCTCGTCTCCCATGACACCGCCCTGAGAGGCATGGGCGCTCTGCGCACCCGCCTCTATGAGTCCCTGGCGGCGGCCCGCACGGACACGGTTGCGAGCCTGCGTCGCGGCGACGTCCTGGCGCGAGTGGGCAACGACATCGACGCGGTCGGGGATCTCGTCGTGCGCGCCTATCTGCCTGCGGCGGTTGCAGCCGTCCTGGGTGCGGCCACCTGTCTCGGCATCTCCCTGGTCTACTGGCCGGCGGGCCTCATCCTGCTGGCCTGCCTGCTGCTGTCGGGACTGGTGGGCCCGTTGGCCACCATCCGTTCGGCGAGGATCGCCGAGCAGGCCCGTCAGAGGCAGGCCACCGAGCTGTCCGCGCAGGTCCTGGCGGTCCTGGAGGGGGCCCCTGAGCTGTCCGTCTCCGGGCGCCTGGCCGGCTCGATGCGCCAGGTCGCCTCCCGGGAGGAGGGCCTGAGCCGCCTGCGGGACCGGGCCGCGGTACCGGCCGCGATCGCGGCGGCCGTGGATGTGGCTGCCATGGGCATCGCGGTCCTGGGCAACCTGGTGGTCGGGGTGAGCGCCATCTCCGCCGGGCGGCTGGCCCCGGTCTGGCTGGCAGTCATCGTCCTGGTTCCGCTGGCGGCCTTCGAGGCCACCTCCGCGCTCGGGCCGGCCAGCGTGCAGCTGGTGAGGTCGGCCGGCGCCGCCTGCCGCATCGTGGAGCTCATCGAGGCGGCCGAGGCCAGTGCCGACGCCGGCGGCGCGACGTCCTGCGCACCCCGGGAGCTGCCCGAGCCCTCCGCCCAGGGCCCGTACCTCAAGGCAAGGGGCCTGGCGGTGGGTTGGCCGGGCGGCCCGGTTGTGGCCGAGGGCATCGACCTGGATCTGCGGGTCGGTCGCCGAGTGGCGATCGTAGGGCCGTCGGGGATCGGCAAGTCGACACTGCTGGCCACGCTGGCGGGACTGCTGGAGCCTCGGGGCGGCACGCTGACGCTCGACGGTGTCCCCCCGTGGCAGGCGGCCCGCCCCGATGTGGCGGCCAGGGTGTGCCTGACCGCGGAGGACGCGCACGTCTTCCACACCAGTGTCCTGGAGAACCTGCGCGTGGCGCGCGGGGACGTCACTCCCGCCCAGGCCGGTGATCTGCTGAGGCGGGCCGGCCTGGGGAACTGGCTCGAGGCTCTTCCCGACGGCGTCGAGACCATCATCGGCACCGATGCCACAACGTTGTCCGGTGGAGAGCGGCGTCGGCTCCTGCTGGCCCGGGCCCTGGCGGCTCCGGCCCCCCTGATGCTGCTGGACGAGCCCGGTGAGCATCTCGATGCCGTCACCGCGGACCGGCTCGTGACCGACCTGCTGACAGCGGGTGACTCGGGCCGCGGCGCTCTCCTGGTCACCCATCGTCTCAGCGCCCTGGAGCACGCCGACGAGGTCCTTGTCATGGGACACCGCCCGCAGGCCACCGGCGTGCAGGCCCCGGCGACTATCCTGCACCGAGGCAGCCACTGTGAGCTCCAGGACGTCTCCGAGACCTACCGGTGGTCGCTCTCCCAGGAGGATCAGGACAGGCAGCAGGACCACGTATCCGCTACGAGCTGAACGAGCTGAGCACGATGACGACACCCCACCCCCAGCACGCAGCAGACACTCCCGGCGACGGCCTTGGCTTGTCCGGTGTGCCCGAGGACGCCTCGGAGGAGATCGACGGACCCTCAGCGCGACGGGATGAGGCGATAGCGCCCGCTTCGGAGGAGAACGCCGCGGCAGGACGCCTGGCCTACGCCGTCCACGCCGACCAGCTGGTCTCCACCCGTGGCCGCCGGGCGTCGGCCCTTCAGCCGAGCCTGGACGAGGCGACCGTCGCCCTCATCCAGGCGGCCCTCAGGCTCACCAGCTCCCTGCGGGTCCCCGACGCGCTGCGCCGTCTGGTGGAGTCGGCCTGCTCCATCACCGGTGCCTCCTGGGGCACCATCGCCGTGCTCAACCACGCGGACATGGATGTCGACCCGGCCGGCGCCCTCTCGCCCGGTCCCTCCGGCGCGGGCTCAGGCACCGGGCTGTGCAGCGGGGTGCCCACGGCGACCCTCGATGAGCTCGCCCAGATGGCCGGCGCCCCCGATTCCGCTGGTGCTTCGCCCACCTGCGCTGAGTCCATGCTCAGCGGGCTCGAGGGCACCGGGATGGTCATCGACAACGACCTGGGCAGGGCCTCGGCCTTCACCGGTGCCATCGAGGGTGAGGAGACCGGCAGCCTGCTCTCGGCCCCGCTGCGCCTTCACGGCCAGGTCTACGGGCACCTTTACCTGTGTGACAAGCCCGGGGGCTTCACCCGGTCGGACGCCGACGCCGTCCTGACCCTGGCCCAGGCCGCAGCTGTCGCTGTGGAGAACGCCCGCCTGTACCGCGAGGCCCGCGACCGCGAGCAGTGGATGGCCGTCTCCCAGGAGCTGACGACACTGCTGCTCTCGGGCGCCCAGGAGGATGACGCGCTGACGCTCATCGCCCACCGCGTCCGCCAAGTGGCTCACGCCGACACGGCCGCCCTCATCCTGCCCAGCATCGGGAAGCGCTGGATCTGCGAGATCGCCGACGGCGAGCACGCCCACGAGCTCATCGGTACCTTCTTCCCGTCCGAGGGTCGAGCTCTGACCACCCTGGCCCATCAGACCGGCCTGGTCGTGGACTCCCTGGAGGACGCCTGGGGCGACGGCGACCTCCTGGTCCCCCAGCTGGCCCAGTTCGGACCGGCCCTCTACGCCCCCATGATCCACCGGGGGCGGGGCGTGGGGGTCATGCTGCTGCTGCGCTCCCCGGGTGCGGCACCGTTCACCGCCCAGGACCTGGAGATCGCCGAGCTCGTGGCGGGGCAGGCCACGATGGCCTTCGAGCTGGCCGACGCCCAGCACGCCGAGGAGATGGCCACGCTGCTCGATGAGCGGGCCCGGATCGGCCGAGACCTGCACGACCTGGCCATCCAACAGCTCTTCGCCACCGGCATGCAGATCTCAGCGGCCCGGGAACGGCTGGCCTCCAGCACACAGGCGGACCTGGAGGCGGTGTGCTCCGTGCTGAGCACCGCGCTGGAGGCGGTGGACGACTCCGTGGGCCAGATCCGCTCCATCGTGCGCTCCCTGCGCGATCGCGATGAGGAGGTGGGTGTGATCGAACGGCTGCGGCGCGAGGCCTCCCTGGCCCGCAACGCCCTGGGCTACGCCCCCTCGCTGCTGCTGAGCGTCGACGGCCGGGGCCTGGCCCAGGTGGACCGCGACGAGGAGGACCGGCTCATCGCCTCGGTCGACGCCGCCGTGGCACCGGATGTCGCCGACGACATGGTCGCCGTCGTGCGTGAGGGACTGAGCAACGTGGCCCGTCACGCCCACGCCTCCTCAGTGACGGTGGACGTCAAGATCGAGGGGGTGCAGCCGGGCTCGGAGCAGTGCTGCGGCCCCGGCGACGACGAGGGCCACGCCTCGGGCGACGCCGAGCCCTTCCGGGGCAGCCCGGTGGTGGAGATCGTCTGCCGTGACGACGGCGTCGGGGTGAATCCCTCGGTGACGCGCCGTTCGGGGACGGCCAACATGGCCGAGCGGGCCCGCCGCCACGGCGGCAGCTTCGTCATCGGTCCGCGGGCCCGCTCCGACGGCGAGCGGCGCGGCACCTGCTTCACCTGGCGAGTGCCCTTGGACGGGGGCGGCCGGGAGCGCTGAGAGCGCTTGCGCCCCCTCAGCGGTGGGCTCAGCGCGTCGGCAGGAACCGTCAGCTGTTGCGCCAGCCCGAGGCGCGCTGGCCGGCGACCCAGGCGGCGACCTGGGTGCGCCGCTGCAGACCCATCTTGGCCAGCAGGGAGGTGATGTGGTTCTTGACCGTCTTCTCGGCGACTCCGAGCCGCTCACCGATCTCCCGGTTGGACAGGCCGTCACCGATGAGGTCGAGGACCTTGCGCTCGGCGTTGGTCAGGTCGGCGGTGGGGTCGTCGTGGTCCGCCCGGCGGCGCGTCACGGTGCGCTCGTCGAGCAGGACGCGTCCGGAGGCCACAGCCCGCACGACGTCGCTGATCTCGGCACCGTGGACCGTCTTGAGCAGGTAGGCCCGGGCGCCTGCCGCCAGAGCCTCGGCCAGGGCCTCGTCGTCGTCGAAGGAGGTCAGTACGATCGGCAGGGCCTGGGGCACGGAGTCTCGCAGCTCCTGCATGAGCTCGATGCCGGTGCCGTCGGGCAGCTGGAGGTCCACGAGGATGACGTCGGGGCGGACCAGCTCGGCCCGGCGCACCGCCTCGGCCCGAGAGCCCGCCTCGGCGACGACGTCGAGCCCATCGGCGCGGTCAATGATCTCGGCGATGCCGCGACGGACGATCTCGTGGTCGTCCACGATCATGACGCGGACGATCTCCGAGGAGGGGGTGTGTGCCATACTCATGACATTACCAGGGGCTGGAAATCTACGTCACACCTCTGGCTTCGTCGTGGCGCGGCTGTCGTGGAGACTGCCCGACGTCGACGGCCGCCTACCGGCGTCGGCGCGGACGGGTCTGGCAGTGGGGGCAGTAGGTGTGGGAGCGCCCTGCCAGAGTCTCGCGCGCCATGGTGGCCCCGCAGCGACGGCACTCCAGCCCCTGACGCCCGTAGGCACCCAGCTCGCGGGCGAAGAACCCGGCGGCGCCCTCGACATCGACGTAGAGGGCGTCGAAGCTCGTGCCGCCGGCCTGAAGGGCCCGGCGCATGACCTCAGCGGTGGCTTCAAGGATCCGGGCCACGGCCCTCGGGCCGAGACCGGTTCCCGGACGCAGGCCGTGCACCCCGGCCTCCCACAGGCCCTCGTCGGCGTAGATGTTGCCGATGCCCGAGACGAGTCCCTGGTCGAGCAGCTGGGTCTTGATGGCACGTCTCGAGGCGCGCACCCGGGCGACGACGCCGGTGGGGCCGGTCAGCTCCAGGGCCGGGTCAAGCAGATCACGGGCGATATGGGTGGCATCGGCGGGAAGCAGCGGCCGCGGATCACCCATCCCGCCGGGAGCACCGTCGAGCGTGGGGGTCAGGTCGACGACGTGCAGGCCGCCGAGCATGCGCTGGTCGACCAGGTCGAGTACCGCCCCGCCGGCGCTGTCGTCACCGTCGAGGCCGGTGCTGAGGTGGAGGCGCACTCGCAGGTGGCGGGCGGAGGTGGAGATATCCCGCACGTAGCGGGGTTGCTCGGTGGCGCTCAGGTCCACTGGGCGCCCGCCGGGCCGAACGCGCGGATCGGCCAGGAAGGCCGCGGCACCGGCTGGCTGAGGGGCGGCACCAGGAGCGGTTGCGGTGGTGGTGCCGCGCACGAGCAGCTGGCCGCTCATGCCCAGGTGGGCGGACAGGGCGCGTCCGTCGTCCAGGGGCAGCCACAGGAACTTCCCGCGGCGGACAGCCGCGGTCAGGGTGCGCCCGGTGAGCTGGTCGACGAAGGCCTGCGCTCCCCCGTCCTGGCGGCGCAGCGGACGCGGGTCGAGGACCTCGACGCGGGTGACGGTGCGGCCGGCCACGTGCCGGGCGAGCCCGGCACGCACCACCTCGACCTCGGGCAGCTCGGGCATCAGCTCTTCTGGGAGGTCTGTCCGGTGAGCAGGTCGGCGCGCAGGGCCTCGTTGACACCGGGCAGGTTGAGGCCACCGTCACCCCGGGCGGCCAGGATGACGGCGTAGGCGGCCTCGGCGGCGTCGTGCTCGGCGACCTTCTTCGAGCTTCCGGTGCCCTGCCCCAGAACCTGGCCGTCGACGATGGCGCTGGCGGTGAAGACCCGCTGGTGGTCGGGGCCGGTTCCGGTCACCTCATAGGTGGGGTTGCCGAGCTGGTGGATGGCGGTGAGCTCCTGGAGACTCGTCTTCCAGTCCAGGCCCGCGCCGCGGGTGCGGGCCGAGTCCAGGAAGCGGGAGACGAGCCGGGTGACGACCGTGCGGGTCTCCTCCAGGCCGTGGGTGAGATAGGTGGCGCCGATGAGGGCCTCGACCGTGTCGGACAGGATGGAGTCCTTGTCGCGCCCGCCCGAGAGCGCCTCGCCCTTGCCGAGCTTGATGAACTCCCCCAGCCCCAGGTCGCGGGCGACGGCGGCCAGGGCCGGCTCGGAGACGGTGGCGGCGCGCATCTTGGCGAGCTGGCCCTCGGGGACATCCGGGTGGGTGCGGTAGAGGTACTCGGTGACGATGATGCCCAGGACGGAGTCGCCCAGGAACTCCAGGCGCTCGTTGGTGGGCAAGCCGCCGTTCTCGTGGGCGTAGGAGCGGTGGGTCAGGGCCAGGTCGAGTAGCTGGGCATCGATGCTCGGCCCCCAGCGATAGACGAGGGCCTCGGTGTCGGTGCGCGCGGGCGGGGCGCTGCGGCGCTTGGCCATCAGGCCTGTTCCTCCCCACTCGTGGGCGCGTCCTGCTCGCCCTCCTGACCGGTCTCGGTCTCCAGCAGGCCTGCCAGGGCGGACCAGCGCGGGTCGATGACCTCGTGGTGGTGGTCAGCGGGCAGGTCCTCGAGCCGCTTGCCGCAGTCGGGGCACAGCCCCGGGCAGTCGGGGCGGCACAGGGGCTGGAAGGGCAGGGTGGGCACCAGGGCGTCGCGCAGTGCCGGTTCGAGGTCCAGGGTGGTCTCCCCCACCGCAAGGAGGTCCTCGGCCTCCTCATCGCCTTCGGCCCGCTGGGCCTCGATGACCTCGGGGAAGAGGTAGAGCTCGTCGATCCTCACGCTGCGGTCCTCATCGAGGTCGCGCAGGCAGCGCACGCACTCTCCGTGGACATGCAGGTCGGCGTCGGCGTGCGCCAGGACGCCGTCGTCCATGGAGGTCAGGGTGACGTCGAGGGCGAGGTCGCTGCCCTCGGGCACGCCGATGACCTCAGTGCCCAGGTCGGCGGGGGCGGGGGTGCGGATCTGCAGGTTCTTGACCGAGCCGGTGGCACGGGGCAGGTCGACGATATCGACGACGAGTCCTGACATGGGTTCCTCCACAGTGGGTTGACCACGCCGCATCCAGCGATGGCCGAGGGGCCCCAGCGGCATAATGTCCGCGTGATGCCCAGGTGATGCACACGGTGCGGGGCGGCTGGTGGGCGGGGTGATGGACGAGGTGTCTGGCGCGAGCGTACCCGGTGGGGCGGCGGCGCCACCGATTCAGTGGGCGGAGGGGTCCACGGACCAGGCCGAACGGCGGCGGACGGGCTCCTGGATCTCCACCGGCTGGCCCGCGCCGTCCCCCAGGCGGCCGGCCAGGACCTCACGGCCGGCGCGGATCTGCTCGGCGACCTTGGCGACCTCGGCCTCCAGGGAGGCCAGGGTGCGGTCGGAGTACTCATCGGCCCCGTGACGCAGGGAGGCGGCCTTGTCCTCCGCCGCGGCCACGATGCTGTCGGCCCGGTCATTGGCCATGCGCACAATGTTCTCCCCGGCCACGAGGCGCTCGGACTCCTCCTGGGCGTACTGGACGAGCCGTTCGGACTCGGCCCGTCCCTCAGCCAGGACGGCGTCGGCATCGGCGACGATCTTCTCGGCGCGACGAACAGCGGTCGGGACCGCGTCACGAGCCCGATCGATGAGGTGCAGGACGTTCTCCCGGTTGACGATCACCGAGGCGCTCATCGGCATGGATCGGGCGTTGCTGATGAGCTCGTCGAGCTCATCGAGGATACGCAGCAGGTCGTCTCCGGCATCGCGGCTGGTCGTCACGGTAGGTCCTCTCGAGTGTGGTCGGCGCCGACGAAGCGGCTTGGCGGGGTCCCGGGCGGGACGGGTCCTGAGTCGACGCCGTCGTGGGCTGCAGACCCGGGGGCCTGGGCCAGGTGGACCTCCAGGGCGTGGGCCACAGCGGGCGGCACGAGGGCGGAGACGTCCCGGCCATAGCCGGCGACGTCCTTGACGAGGGAGGAGGAGATGTGCGCGTAGGTGGCGGACGCGGGCAGGAAGACCGTCTCGGGCGCCCCCAGGTCGCGGTTGAGCAGGGCCATGGGCAGCTCGGTATCCAGGTCGCTGCCGTTGCGCAGGCCCTTGATGATGGCGCTCGCCCCACGCCGGCTGCAGTAGTCGGCCAGGAGCCCGGGGACGATGTCCACCTCGACACTGGGCAGGTGGGAGGTGGACTCCCTGGCCAGGCGGAGGCGTTCGTGGACGTCGAGCAGGTGGCGCCCGTCCTTGGCGGCGTTGTGGGCGATCCCGATGACGACGACGTCGAAGAGCGTGGCCGCACGGGCGGCGATGTCGACGTGCCCCAGGGTGAGGGGATCGAAGCTTCCGGGGTAGACGGCCAGGCTCATATGCTCACGCTACTGGCTGGGCCCGCCGCGGTGCGGGACGCGCGCCGCACCACCCGCGCCAGCACGCTGCCGCTGCGCGCCGGGCGTCCTGGGAGCCCCATGGAGGCGCTGCTATATTTCCCTTGTGTCCACACGCGTGACCCTCAGTGACGTGGCCGAGGCAGTCGGAGTCTCGTCTCAGACCGTCTCCCGCGTACTCAACAACCACCCGTCGGTCCGTCCCGAGACACGTCAGAAGGTTCTGGCAGCCGTTCAGGCGCTGGGTTACGAGCCGAACCTCGCCGCCCGCTCACTGGCCTCGGGCTCCTCCGGGGCCGTGGGAATCCTGCTGACCGCCGGGCTGTCGCACGGGATGGCCTCCACCTTCTCCGCGATCGCCAGGGCGGTGCGCGAGCGGGGGGATACCTTTGTTCTGGCCACTGCCGAGGGAAGCGACCCGGAGTCCGTGCGACAGGCACTGGCCCATCTGCACGGCCACCGCGTGGCGACCATCGTGGTCCTGGCTCAGCGCGCCGACGTCCTGGCCATCCTCTCATCCCAGCGTCACCGCGGTCCGGTCGTGGCCATCATCTCGGGTCAGCACGAGTTCTCCGAGCTGTCCACCGTCTCCATCGACCAGTCCCTGGGGGCCAGGCTGGCAACGGAGCACCTTCTGGCTCAGGGGCGCAGCCGCCTGCTGCACGTCACCGGGGACCTGTCCTGGCAGGACGCCTCGGAGCGCCTGGCCGCCTACCAGTCGGTATGCGCTCAGGCCGGGGTTCCCGGCCGCTGGGTGGGTACGGACGCCTGGACGGGAGAGGCCGGGGCCAAGGTCGCCAGGCGCCTGCTCGACAGTGGTCTGCCCGACGCCGTCTTCGCCGCCAACGATGACATCGCCCTGGGGTTGTGCCATGAGCTGCTCGCCGCCGGCGTGAGGATCCCCGACGACGTCGCCGTCGTCGGCTTCGATGACATCCCCCTGGCGCGCTGGGCAACCCCGTCTCTGTCCAGCGTCACGCAGGACTTCGACGCCCTGGGAAGGGCTGCACTGAGTCTGTCCGATGAGCTCATGGAGGGTGGCGCCCCTCGCAAGGTCACCCTGACCCCACAGCTGGTGATTCGAGACTCCTCGCCCGGTCGGTCGTCCGGGTGACATCGTCATGAAGTGCGGGTGGGGGCTCCCTGTGCTCCAGGCAGCCCCCACCTGTACCAGCAGGGTCTTTCGGCGCGGTTGTCTTCGGCACCGCCCTGCTGAGACCGAACGCTCAGGTTCCAGACACGGCGACCGTCGCGGCGTCCTCGCGGTCCGCACGCAGCGTGTAGAACCCGTAGGCGGCGACGATGCTCAGGCAGACACCCACCGTCACATAGGAGAACGACGCTGAGGTGCGGTCCATGATCCACCCTTGAACCAGAGGCATCGTAGCGCCACCGATAATGGCCATGACCAGACCGGCGGCCCCGAACTTAGTGTCCTCCCCCAATCCCTTGAGCGCCTCACCGTAGATGGTGGGGAACAGCAGCGAGATGCTGGCCGACATCATCGCCACTGCAACGGCTCCAGCGATATTGACACTCACCATAGCGAACAGCGACAGACCGACACCGAACAGGCACATGACGATCATGAGCTTGCGGGCATCGAATCGTCCCATAAGCCCCACCATGAGAAAACGGAAGACCAGGAAGACGATGAGACTCGCCTGCAACCAGTATCCGGCGACCTTGTCCGACACCCCCAGAGCATCTGTGACGTAGTGAAGGGTGAAGGTCCAGATGCAAGTCTGAGCCGCAATGTTGAAGAACTGGGCAACGACCCCGAAGCTGTAGCGCTTATTGCCCAGCAGTCGCGTGAGCCGTCCACCAGATGAGGTCTCTTGCCCCGAGGTGGCCACAGGCGCCTCAGTCACCTTGACAAAGGCGATCGACGCCGCCAGAGCGATGTAGAACAGACTGAGTGCCACGAAGGGCCCCATGACGGCCTGCAGCTCGGAGGAGCGGGTGGACAGCAGCTCGGCCTCACTCATGGACGCTCGCTGCTCCGCCGTCGCGGGATTGACGTAGGGCAGGATGAGCGTCGTCGCAATCAGCACCCCAAGGTTGGATCCAATGGGGTTGAAGGCCTGAGCGAAGTTGAGACGCCGCGTGGCATTGTGCTCCGGCCCCATCGACATGACGAAGGGGTTGGCGCTGGTCTCCAGAATGGACAGTCCCGAGGCCAGGGTGAATAACGCGGCCAGGAACATCGAGTAGGTCATGACGTGGGACGCAGGGATGAACAAAAGTCCCCCCGCGGCGGCCAGGCCGAGCCCGATGAGGACCCCTCCCTTGTATCCCAGACGACTGTTGATGAAGGCCGCCGGGATCGCCAGGCAGAAGTAGGCTCCGTAGTAGGCCGACTGCACCAAGGAGGACTGGGCATTGTTCATGGAGAAGACCGAACGGAAGACCTTGACCAGCGGCGCGGTCATATCTCCAGCCATTCCCCACGCCGCGAAGCAGGAGACCAGCAGACAGAAGGGCAGCACCATGCCGGGATACAGGAACCCCCGCTTGGTCGCCCCCTCCCGGACAGGGGTCTCCTCAGCCACGGACTCACGGATCGCAGTCATCACAGCACGCCCTTCTTGAGAATGAGATTGCCGTAGAGGGCGGTCTCCCCGGTGAGGACGACGGCGTAGACGCTGGGGGTGTAGTCGTAGAAGGCCATGCGCTCAATCGTCTTGACGCTCACCGGTCCGGCATCCTTCTCGGCCTCGTTCCAGATCTGCTCGTAGACGTCCCACACCGGAGGCCGAGGGTCGTCGCCCACCGTCTCCATGAGGGCCACCTGGTAGCTGCTGTAGCGGTCCAGGGGCATGAGCGTGAGGATGGACCGCAGCAGGTCGGGGATCCCCAGGCCGTCGGCCCGCACTGTAGTGGGGTGGAGGTGATGCCCGGGGAAGTTCGCATCGGCCAGGAGAATCTCATCCCCATGGCCCATCTCGAGCAGGATCTTGACGAGTTCGGGTGACAGGTTGGCGGGAATGTTGCGGAGCATCGTTGCTCCTTTCGTGTGGTGGGTGTTCAGTTCAATGTGTGGTTGCGCTCGACGTGCCTGGCGGTCAGTCGGCGGTGGCGTTGCCCAGCCGTTCCTGCATGGCGTCGAAGGCGCCGGGATCGGCGATGGTCCCGGAGGCCTCGACCTCCACGGAGCCGATGCTGCGGCGCAGCACCTCACCGCGAGCACTCGGGTCGAGGACCTCGGCGGCCTCGAGCTGGGCGAGGATGTTGCCCAGGGCACTGGCCTCCGGCGTGCCCACGATGACCCGACGGTGGCAGGCCGCCGCCGTCATGGCCGGCAGGAGGCTGTTACGAGCCCCGCCTCCCACCAGGTGGATCGGTGCCGCCGGGTCCAGCTGGTCGCCGACGACGTCCTGCAGCCCCTGGGCGTAGGCGGCGTGGGCGCAGGCGAGCGACTCGAGGATGAGCCGGACCGTCTGCGCCGGCCCCTCGGGAGCCACCTTGTAGTGACTGCGGCACCACTGAGCGATCTTGTCCGGCATGTCACCGGGACTGGCGAAGAGCTCATCATCGGGGTCGATGACGACCCCGAGGGAGGCGCAGTCTCCCGCCGCCTCGACCAGTGCACCGGTGTCGGGCTCGTTCCAGGCTCGCTGGCACTCCTGGAGCAGCCAGAAGCCGGTGAGGTTGCGCAGCAGCCGGATGCCTCCGTCAGTGCGCACCTCGTTGGTCAGTCCGGCCCGCAGCGCCGCTGCGTCCAGGACGGGGCTGGGAACCGCCGCCCCGATGAGGCTCCAAGATCCCGAGGAGATGAACAGGCGCACCTCGTCACCGGCCAGACCGAGCGCATGGACGGCGCAGGCGGTGTCGTGCCCGCCGGGACGTACGATGGTGATCCCCTCCGGGGTCGTCCCGGCCACCGTGGCGTCGTCGACGAGCGGGGGCATCCACCCCTCGGGAATCCCACTGGCCTGGAGCACGCGAGCGGACCACTCTCGCGCCCCGGGTGAGGCGAGCCCGGTGGTCGAGGCGATCGCCCGCCCCGCCTGCGCGGGGGCCCCGAGCAGGCGGGCCACGAGGTCGGGCAGGGGCAGGAAGCGATCCACGCGATCGATGAGGTCGGGCTCCTGCCTCAGGTCCGCGTAGAGCTGGTAGACCGTGTTGATCTGCTGGGGCAGGATGCCGGTCTCTTTCCAAGCCGTCTCCGCAGGGAGTGCCCGGTCCAGGTCCGCGGCCCAGCGGGCCATGCGCCGGTCCCGGTAGGCGCGAGGGGCGCGCAGCAGCTCTCCGTGGGCGTCGAGCAGGCCGTAGTCCACTCCCCAGGTGTCGATGCCGATGGAGTCGGGGGCCCGCCCCAGGCGCTGCGTCGCCATGGCGATGCTCCGACGAACACCATCCATGATGCGCTCGAGGTCCCAGGTGAGGGTGCCGTGGTCGTCCACCGCCTGGTGGTGGAGGCGGAAGACCTCCTCGGTGCTGATGACCCCCTGCCGGTAGGTCCCCAGGACCGCTCGCACGGAGCTGGAGCCGAGGTCGAGGGCAAGGGCGTGGTGCTCGCCGGTGCTCGTCATGGCGGCACTCCGTCAGCGGTAGAGAGGACCGAAGGTGGCGCAGGCCCGGAAGTCGGCGCTCTCGGGCTCGGCGGTACCGAAGGGCACCCAGGCCTTGGGGCGCAGGATCCTCTCGCGCTCGACGTTGTGCATGTAGACGGGGATGCGCAGCATCGAGGCCAGGGTGATGAGGTCGGCGCCGAAGTGTCCGTAGCCGGTGGCCGTGTGGTTGGCGCCCCAGTTGGCCATCCAGTCATAGACGGAGGTGAAGGCGCCCTGGCCGGTCAGGCGCGGGACGAAGAAGGTCGTCGGCCACGTCGGGTCGGTACGGTTGACGACCTGGTCACGCACGTCGTCGGGTAGCTCCACGGTCCAGCCCTCGGCGATCTGGAGGACCGGCCCCTGACCGGCCACGAAGTTCAGGCGGGTCGCGGTGACGGGCATGTTGCCGGCGGTGGTGAAGTGCGTGGAGAATCCGCCTCCTGGGAAGTACTCACGGGTGGCGGCGTGGAAGGTGGAGGCCTTCAGATCCGCCTCGATGTCCGCCTCGGTGATCTCCCACCAGTGCTTGATGATGGGGTTGCCCCCGGCGTCCTTCTCCTGGCCGGTGGCGTTGAGGGTGGTGGCCCCGGAGTTGCGCAGGTCGATGAAACCGTTCTCCGCGCATCCCTCGAGCTTGTAGCCGGTGACCCGCTCAACGGCCTCGGGGCTCCAGTAGGTGCGCACGTCGCTGAAGAGCTGGGGGCGGTGGGTCAGGACGGAGTTGAAGAGCATGGCCACGGCGTTGCCGGCATCGCCCTCCGTGGCGAAAACCTTCTCGGGCCGCTTGCCGTTCCAGTCGAAGGTGGTGTTGAGGAAGGTCTCGAGGATGTCGCCGTTGGGCTTGTAGTCCGTCCACTGACGCTGCCCCTGGAAGCCCGCCGCGATGGCGTCATGACCCTCGGCCTCCTCGACGAAGCCGAGATCGGCCAGGGCGGGGTTGCCCTCCATGAGGTCGCGGCCGATGAGAAGCATCTTGATGCAGTAGTCGAACTGCTCGTCGTACTCCTCCTGGGTGAAGCGGTTGGCCTCAGGGTTGCGGTTCTCCCCGATGGTGAGGTGCTCCCGGGCCCAGGCCAGGGCGGTCTCGTACTCCTGGTGGTCGTAGATGCCGTGGGCGATACGGCGGTCGATCTCGATCATGTCGATGTACTCGGCACGCATGCCCAGGTAGTCGACGAAGAACTGCTCGGGGACGCGGCAGCCGGCGATCCCCATGGAGACGGTCCCGATCGAGAGGTAGCTGCGCCCCTTCATGAGGCCGACCCCCAGGGCGGCGCGCGCGTAGCGCAGGATGTTCTCAACGACGTCGTCGGTCAGGCCCGAGTCGTCGGCGTCCTGCACGTCGTGGCCGTAGATGCCGAAGCAGGGGATGCCCAGCATGTTGTAGGCGGCGGCCGCGGCGGCCAGGGTCACGGCCCCGGGACGCTCGGTGCCGTTGAAGCCCCAGATGGCGTGCGGGATGGAGGGGTCGAGGTCGAGGACCTCGGTGATGTAGTTCCAGGAGGCGGTGACAGTCAGGTCGGCGCACACGTTCTCGGTGCGGAACTGCTCCTTGCAGCGGTTGGCCTCGGCCACGCCCCCGATCGCGGTCTCGGAGACCACGCAGCGCACCGGGCTGCCGTCGGGGTAAGTCAGGTGCGAGGAGATGAGCTCGGCGACATCCTTGGCCAGCTGAGCGGTCTTGTCCTCGAGGGACTCCCTCACGCCACGACGGCGCCCGTCAATGAGGGGACGGATTCCGATGGCGGGGTAGGACGCAGCGGACATGGCAAGTTTCCTTTCACTGGGCGACGATGACCAGGACCCACATTGATGTGAGCGCAAACATAGGATGCCCCTGACCGAACGGTCATGTCAAGCATGAAACCAGAAACGCGAAATCGTAGACATGAGAGCGCCAACATGAGACGATGCCTCGGTACCACTTCTGACGCAACGGGGCGCGCAGCGGTACGCCCCGGGGAAAGAGCCCATCATGCTTCTCAACGACGCTCGACAGCAGATCGCCGATGCCTGCTCCCACTTGTCCGACGACGGCCTGGTCGTCGGCACCGCCGGCAACCTGTCCGTTCGGGAGGGGGACCTGGTCGCCATCACCCCCTCGGGGCTGCCCTACCAGGAGATGCGCCCCGACCTGGTCGCCGTGGTCGAGTACGCCACCGGCAAGCAGGTCGAGGGGCCGCTCAAGCCCGCCAGCGAGCTGGACCTGCACCTGACCGCGCTGCGGGCGACCGGACAGATGTCGGTCGTGCACACCCACTCCTATGCGGCCACTACCGTGGCCAGCCTCGAGGGCGTGAGCGCGCTCCCGGCCGTGCACTACTACATCTGCATGTTCGGTGGCAGCGACGTGCGAGTGGCCGACTACGCCATCTACGGCTCCCCCGAGCTGGCCACCAATGTCGCCAAGGCCCTCAAGGGACGCACCGCGGCCCTCATGAGCAACCACGGCTCCGTGGTGACCGGGCCGGACCTGGCCTCCACCTACGTCCTGGCCCAGGAACTGGAGTGGGTCTGCGAGCTCTACCTGCGCACGCTCACCGTCGGCACCCCCAAGATCCTCACCGACGAGCAGATCGAGGCGGTCGCGTGCAAGATCCGGGACACCGGCTACGGTCAGCACGCCCCGGCCGAGGAGGGCTGAGCGCAGCAGCCACAAGGGAAGCGGGCTGCGGGCCGGGTAGGGTCTGTCCCATGACGAGGATCGTGGCCGGAACCGTGGGCGGACGCAGGATCGAGGTGCCCCGGTCCGGGACGCGCCCCACCTCCGAGCGCGTCCGCGAGGCTCTATTCGCCCGCCTGGACCACTACGGGGTACTCGACGGCGCCCGGGTGCTGGACCTGTGCGCGGGTTCCGGGGCCCTGGGTCTGGAGGCCGCGAGCCGGGGGGCCGGCGAGGTCACGCTCGTGGACTCCTCGCGCGGTGCGTCGCAGACCTGCCAGCGCAACATCCGCTCACTGGGCCTGGGCGGGGTGTCGGCGGTGACCGCGAAGGCGGCCGCCTTCCTGGCCGGCGCGGCGGGCGCCCCGGTGGATCTGGTGCTGCTCGACCCGCCCTACGAGCTGAGCGAGGAGGAGCTCACCGCGATCCTCACCCCCCTGGTCCGCAGCGAGGACCCGTGGCTGGCGCCGCGCGCCGTCGTCGTCGTCGAGCGCTCGACGCGCTCGCCGGAACCCACCTGGCCGGCGGGGTTGGAGCGCTTCGCGGACAAGCGGTACGGCGAGACCACGATCTGGTTCGCAGAACCGGCCTGAGCCGGGGGCGCTCCCCGGCTCTTGCCCTGGCGCTTCACGCTCTTTCGAGGAAGGCCTGGGATTCCTCGTCGAGGCGCTCGGCGATCGCCGCGGCCAGGGCCCGGTGCCCGCTCAGCTGCGGATCGGCGGCCACGATCCGCTCGGCCTGACGTCTCGCGGTGGCGATGAGGCGGGCGTCGCGGGTGACGCGCAGCAGGTCCAGCCCGGAGGCGCGACCCGACTGCGAGGCCCCCAGGACGTCGCCCTCGCTGCGCAGCTCGAGGTCGGCCTCGGCCAGCGCGAATCCGTCCGTGGTGGAGGCGAAGGCCTTGAGCCGGTGGAATGCGGTGGAGCCGACCTGCGCACCGGTGACCGCCACGCACAGGGACGGCCTGCTGCTGCGCCCGACCCGCCCGCGCAGCTGGTGGAGCTGGGACAGGCCGAAGCGGTCGGCGTCCAGGATGACCATCATGGAGGCCTCGGGCACGTCCACCCCCACCTCGACGACGGTGGTGGACACCAGGACCGGGGTGACGCCCGAGGCGAAGTCAGCCATGGCGGCCGCCTTGTCCTCACTGCTCATGCGCCCGGTGAGGATCCCGACGTCGACGCCCTCCAGGGCCGGCTCATCGTCTAGTCGCTGCCTCCACTCCTCGACGGCGGCCAGTGGGCGGTCAGGATGCGAGCCGTCCCCGTCCTCCGCGAGCGGCTCCTCCCCCGACCCGCCATCAGCGTCGAAAGCCGCTGTGCCTTCCGCCTGCTCCTGTCGAGGCTCGTCGTCGACCTCGATCCGTGGGCACACGACGTAGACCCGTCCTCCGGAGGCGACCTCGGAGGCCGCGCGCCGCCAGATGCCCTCCACCCAGGAGGTGCGCGACCACGGGACGAGGTGGGTGGGAACGGCGCTGCGCCCGGCAGGCAGCTCGTCCAGGACGGAAGTGGCCAGGTCCCCGAAGACCGTCATGGCGATGGTGCGCGGAATCGGGGTGGCGGTCATGACCAGGAGGTGGGGAGTGCGACTGCGGCCGGTGGCCGGGTCGGTGAGACCGCCGCGCTCGCGCAGGGCGTCACGCTGGGCGACGCCGAAGCGGTGCTGCTCGTCGACGACGACCAGGCCGAGGAAGGGGATCTGCACCGTGTCGGACAGCAGGGCGTGGGTCCCCACGACGATCGCCGGCTCACCGGCGGCCAGCTCGGCGAGGATCCGACGGCGCTGAGCGGCGGGGGTGGAGCCGGTCAGCAGGTGGACGCGGGTGGCGCGTTCGGCGCCACCGAGCATCCCGAGGCGGGCCATGGGCCCCAGGACCGCTTCCAGCGAGGAGTGGTGCTGGGCGGCGAGGACCTCGGTGGGGGCCAGGAGGGCGGCCTGCCCTCCACCTCCGACCACCTGAAGCATGGCGCGCAGAGCCACGAGGGTCTTGCCACTCCCCACGTCGCCCTGGAGAAGGCGCTGCATGGGAACGGTGCGGGCCAGGTCGGCGGAGATCTCCTGACCGACCCGCACCTGGCCGGCGGTCAGGTCGTATGGCAGGCGGGCGTCGAGGTCCGCTCTCAGGGAGTCCTCCGCCTCCGGTACGGGCCAGGCGACCGCGGTGCGGGTCGCCTCATGGTGGGCTCGGCGCTGAGCCAGGGCGACCTGCAAGATGAGGGCCTCCTCGTGGCGCAGCCGTTTCCGGGCGGCCTTCCACTGCTGGCAGTCCTCGGGCCGGTGCACCCAGCGGTAGGCGGTGTAGGCATCGACCAGCCCCGCCTCGCGCCGCAGCTCCTCGGGGAGAGGATCGGCGACGTCGCCCGGCTCCAGCTGGTCCAAAACGATGCGCACCGCCTTGGCCACCAACCAGGACGGGAGGGCCTCCGTACCCGGGTAGATGGGCATGGGGCGGGCCAGCAGGGCCTCACGCTCGTCCTCGTCGAGCTCGTCGAGGACGTACAGGCGCGGGTTGGACAGCTGCTTGCGTCCGCGGTGGAGTCCCACCTTACCGCTGAGCAGGACGGTGGTTCCGGGGGCCAGCTGGGCCGCTCGGGCACGCATCTGCCCCGCAGCACCGAACTGGACGAGGTCCATGGTGGAGGCGCCGTCGGTGACGGTGGCCTCCATGAGGGCCGGGACCCGGCCGGAGCGGGTGCGCCGGGAGGAGGCGCGCACGACCCGGGCCTGGACGGTGGCCTGCTCGCCCTCGACGAGGGTACGCATGTCGGTCAGCTCCCCCCAGGTGTCGTAGCGCCGAGGCAGCAGGCGCAGCAGATCCGCTCCGGTCTCCACCCCCTGCTTGGCGAGCTGGACGGCCGTGCGCTTTCCCACGAGCCGGGTCACAGGACGCTCGAGCGGGCCGACGCTGCCGGGGCGGGGCGTGCGGGTTGAGCGATCAGACGAGCCGGACACGACCCCACCCTATGACGAAGGAGCCTGGGTGCCGTTCATGACCCGAGGGCGCCTGCAGATGCGGGCGCTTTCAGGGCATCGCAGCACGGAGAGACGGCTACTCGATGGCGATGAGGACGTCAGGGTGCTCCTGTCCACCCGCATGGACGGCGACCTCCACGTCCTCACCGACCACGTGCCCCCGGGCCCCTACCGCCGCGCTGGCGGCCAGGGCGCCGACGTCACGGCCGGCGTTGCGGCCGGTGATGACGGTGAGCAGCTCATCGGAGGGCCGCAGCGCCGAGGCCACGGCGCGAGCCACGGCCTCGGCGTCGGCCTGGGCTCCGTCGAGGGCGATGGTGCGTAGCCCCGCGGCGGCGCTCCAGGCGCGGCGCGCCAGGTCGGTCAGCTCGGCCTCCTCGCCCCTGCCGGCCAGGGCCACCGCCGCGGCCAGGACCCGGGCCTCGTCGTCGGTGTCGCACACGAGGAGCTGAATGCCCTCGGCCGCATAGCGCTCCGGCTGTCCCCCGACACGGGCGGTCTCGCGAGCGGCGCCCGCCTGACGGGTCCCCGCCGGTGGGCGGACGGTGGAGACCGCGGAGCGGGCCGCGAGGAAGCGGGCGGCGTCGTGGGCCGCCTCGGTGCAGGCGGCGTCGCAGGGCAGCACGATGACCTGGGAGGCCCCCAGGTCCGCGGCGGCTCGGGCGATCCCCTCCCGATCCGGGTTGAGGACGACGGCGGCGTCGGAGCGGGCCAGCTGCTCAATGAGCCCGGGAGCCCGGGTGCAGGCGATGACACCGACGCCGGACTGCCGCGAGCGCACGGCCAGATGCGGGGCCTGCGCCGGCGCGGGGCGGGGGGCGGCCGCCTGGGAGGGGTGCATGCGCACCGACTTCGCCTTGCGCTCGGCCCGGCGCGCGGCCAGGCGCTCGAAGGAGACCACGTGACCCGTGGGGTCGGAGTCGAGCGCCCCCCACGGAGACGGGGGCTCGTCGGTGGAGCTCACCAGGGCGGTGGGGTGGAGGTGGTGGATGCAGATCTGGCGGGCGCGGCCCGCGTGCGGCAGGGCGGCACGCGGAGTGTCGGTGTGGACGTGGACCTGGTAGAGGCCCACCCCCAGGGCGTCCGGGGTGCCGACGACGCCCACGGAGTCACCGATGCGCTCCAGGTCCTGGCGCAGCTGACCGGCCTGGACCGCGGTCGCCTCCAGCAGGTACATCACCTCGAACTCGCCGGTGGACATGCCCAGGGGCTCGGGACCGATACTGTGCGGCACCCCGCCTGCGGCCAGGTCGGTGAGCATCTGGCGGGCGACGGCGGTGTAGGGGGCGTGCTCGTCAGCGTCCTGCTGGCCCTGGCGCAGCTCCGGGGCGTCAGTCGTCGTGGGGTCCGCATCCTGCATCGCGTCGATGGTGTCCGACAGGCAGGTCAGCAGCAGCATGAAGGCCGCTCCCCCGGCATCCACCGGGCCGTGCCCGAGGCCGGAGGTCTCCACGACGGACTCCTGGGCGCCGAAGGCGGCGGCAGCGGCGATGAGGCTCAGGGTCGCGGGGGAGCTCGCGGTCGCCTCCTCCAGGGCGGAGCGGGCGGCCGTGGCCGCGTCTCGAGCGACTGACAGCAGGGTCCCCGAGACCGGACGGGAGACCGCCGCCCAGGTGGTGTCCGCCATGGCCTCGTAGACGTGCACGAGCTCGACGGGGCGCAGGCCAGTGGGATCCGGGGCCTCGGCGCAGACGTCGGCGAAGGCGGCCAGGGCCTGGGAGACCAGAAGACCCGAGTTCCCGCGGGCTCCCCGGACCGCGCCGTCGGCTGCGGCGCGGGCCACCTGGGCGGCATCAGCGGCCCGCCCCAGGCGGTGGAAGGCGTCGGAGGCCGAGCGCAGGGTGAGCAGGACGTTGGTTCCGGTATCCGCATCCGGCACGGGGAAGACATTGAGGACGTCCACCAGGTCCCGAGTCTGATCGGCAACGATCTCCGCCAGCGCGATCCAGCGCCGCACTGCTGCCCCCTGCAGCACCTGGGCCCCTGAGACAGGGGTAACGGGGCGGCGTCCTTGAGACTGCGCCATCTTCGCCTCCCCTGCATCCCGGCTACGACCAACACACCATGTGTCTCACGCTGCGAACACCTTCTGTTCCATTGCATGATCTGCATATGTGCAGGCGTTCAGCGAGCCTGGTTCATGGCTGGGCCGAGCCTTTGGTTTGATATGTGGTTTCAGAGTACCTGTCCGAACACATTCCTCCCACCGGAGCGAGACGCCCGCACCAGGACCACGCCCGGGGCGGCGGGGAGCCGAAGGGGCATTCGGGACTTCGGCGCGCTGGTCAGGCCGCTACCACCACATCCGGCTAGGGCACACGTTCATCACTTAATGATATTCGTCACATTTCCTGCTGAGTCCACACTTGCTCCCCGGGTCTCAAGCGTGATGGCATGTGCTCGAACGCACGCCAAGGCGGCTTGGGACGCCACATGCAGGTCCGCTATTGTGTTCGGGTTGCCCGGCGCGTCGCGCTTGGGCGGTAAGACCTGGCGCCAGGCATCGGCCTGAGCGTTGAAGCATTGAAGATCAGGAGTGAGACCGTGGCTGCTGTGTGCGACGTTTGCGGCAAGGGCCCCATCTTCGGCAAGAGCGTCTCGCACTCCCACGTGCGGACCAACCGCCGGTGGAACCCCAACATCCAGCGTGTGCGTGCTCTCGTCAATGGCGCCCCCAAGCGCCTCAACGTGTGCACGTCCTGCCTCAAGGCCGGGAAGGTGACGCGCAACATCTGAGCGCATCACCTCGAGTCCTTCGAGCACGGGGCCGCCGCTGCGCAAGCAGTCGGCGGCCTTTGTCGTGCCCCGTATTCCTCACGGGTTACGGCCCGTCAGGTGTGGGAGAAGTGGTCCCACCCGGTGTGCTCCTGCGCGGGTTGTCCTGCCAGGAGGACGCCCGGTCGGCGCTCCGGCACCTGGGCCGGTGAGGACTGCGGGCTCAGGACCCGGCCGATCACCCGGGCCCCGGCGGGCAGCCGATCGAAGGCGTCTGCTGGGACGGTGGCGAGCAGTCCGTGGTCCTCTCCCCCGGTGAGCAACCAGCTGCGGGCCAGGTCGCGAGCGGCTGATCCGTCGTGGCCGCTCACGAGCGCGGCCACCGGCTCGAGGAAGGACGCGTCCGGCAGGTCGCCGGGATCATCGAGCTCGATGACGACGCCGCTGGCGCGGGCGATCCGACCGGCGTCGCGCAGCAGCCCGTCGGAGACGTCCAGCATGGAGGTGGCGCCGGCCAGTGCCAGCTCTCGACCCGCGGCCAGGGGCGGGGCGGGGGCGCGGAAGGCCTCGATACAGGCTTGGGCCCGGGGATGCTCCTGACCTGAGGGGAGAGCGCCGCTCGCGCCTGATGCACAGTCGGTGCCCGCGCTGAGCAGGGCGAGTCCCGCCGCGCTGCGTCCCAGGGTTCCAACGTGCACGACGGCGTCACCGGGCCTCGCCCCGCTTCGCAGAACCGGGGCCCTGCCCTCAAGGTCGCCCAGGACCGTGACGGACACGATCAGTGAGTCACCGGAGCTGAGATCGCCACCCACGACGCCCGCCCCGCAGGGCTCACAGCCCTGGGCCAGTCCTCGGGCGAAGTCCCGCACCCAGCCGACCGGGGTGGCCGCAGGCATGACCAGGCCGACGACGAGCGCGACGGGCCTGGCGCCCATGGCGGCGGCGTCGGCGAGGTTCTGGGCAGCGGCCCTCGCCCCGACGTCGCGGCCCGTGGACCACTGGGTGCGGAAGTGGCGCCCCTCGACCAGGACGTCGGTGCTCACCGCCGTGCGCGAGTCGGGAAAGGACAGGACCGCGCAGTCATCCCCGATGCCGACGGGGGCCTGCGGGCCGCGGGGCAGGAGGGGGGTGACGACGGCGAGAAGCTCCTCCTCGCTGAGGTCACCGACCCGCACATCCTCCCCCGCTGCCTCTGCGCCGGCTGGGGCCTGCTCAGCGGTTGACATCGGTGGAGCGGGCCACGGCCAGCTCGATGAGCTCGGAGACCAGCTCGGTGTAGCCCAGCCCGGAGACCTGCCACATGTAGGGGTACATGGAGAAGGGGGTGAATCCGGGCATCGTGTTGATCTCGTTGACGACCGCCTCACCGGCATCGGTGAGGAAGAAGTCGACGCGGGCCAGTCCCTCGCAGCCGAGTGCCTCGAAGGCCCGGGCGGCAGTATCCATGAGGAGTGCGCGTTCCTCAGGGCCGATGCGCGCCGGGCAGACCATGGCGACGGCGTCGTGGGCCAGGTACTTGGTCTGGTAGTCGTAGAACTCGCCGGCGCCCTGGGAGGCGTCCATGGCGATCTCGCCGGGCTCAGCCACCCGGGGGGCGTCGTCGCCGCGGCCCTGAAGGACGGCGACCTCGACCTCGCGTCCGACGATACCGCTCTCCACGAGGACCTTGGGGTCGACCGCGCGGGCCGTCTCAATGGCCTCGGGGAGGTCCTCAGGGCGGTCGACCTTGCTGATTCCCAGGGAGGAGCCGGCGCGAGCGGGCTTGACGAACAGGGGGTAGGTCAGGGACCGGCAGGCCTCCAGGATCGCCTCGGGGTCGCGCTTCCAGGCGTGGGGGCCGACGACGACGTGCGGCGCCGTGGCGATGCCCGCGGCCCCCAGGAGCACCTTGGTGACCTGCTTGTCCATGCCCGCGGCGCTGGCCAGCACCCCGCAGCCGACGTAGGGAAGACCCATCATCTCCAGCATGCCCTGGATGGTTCCGTCCTCGCCGTAAGGCCCGTGCAGCAGCGGCAGGACGACGTCGACCCGCCCCAGGACCTCAGGCCCCGTGGGGCCGAGTACCGTGAGCTCGCCGCCTCCCAGGGGGGCGCTGAGCCTCCCCCGCCCCAGGCCCTCGGCGGTGATGGTCACCGGGGGACGGTTGTCGCTGAGCTCGAGGGCGGCCGGATCGTCCTCGACGAGCAGCCATTGGCCCTCGGGCGTGATACCCACCGGAAGAACCTCGTAGCGGTCGCGGTCGATGGCTGACAGGACACCGGCGGCGGTGGCGCAGGAGATCGTGTGCTCGCCGCTGCGTCCGCCGAAGACGACGGCAACACGCACTGTGGACTTGTCAGAGCTGGGCACGGAGGGGCCGGTTTCCTGGAGGGCTGTCATAGGCCCCACGCTACCGCGCGGCGCCCCACATGCTGATAACGCATGGCGAACCCGGAATTAAGGCGGCTCTCAAGAGTCACAGCGGCTAGGCCTGAGACGGTGCAGCGTGAACGCCCTCGGCCTTGCGGGGACGTGCCAGCAGCGCGTCAGTGACCTGTGCGACGCTGGCGGCTCCCTCGACGACGGTGACGACTCCGGCGGTGATCGGCATGTCCACGCCGTGAGCCCGGGCCAGGTCCAGGACGGCGCGGGCCGACTTGGCGCCCTCGGCCACGCCCCGGGAGGCCGCAGCGGCCTCGGCCACGCTCATCCCCTCGCCGAGGTGGCGGCCGAAGGTCTGGTTGCGGCTCAGGGGCGAGGAGCAGGTGGCCACCAGGTCCCCCATGCCGGCCAGCCCGGAGAAGGTCTCCGGGCGAGCCCCGAGCTTGAGGCCCAGGCGGGTGATCTCCACCAGGCCCCGGGTGATGATCGTGGCCTTGGAGTTGTCCCCCAGGCCCCGGCCCGCGGCCGCACCGACGGCTAGGGCGATGACGTTCTTGACCGCCCCGCACAGCTCGACGCCCAGGACGTCGGTGTTGGTGTAGGGGCGGAAGGTGCCGGTGGCGCACAGGGAGGCGATCCGGGCGGCGATCTGCTCGTCGGCGGCGGCCACGACGGTGGCGGTGGGCTGGCCCGCAGCGATCTCGTCGGCGAGGTTGGGGCCGGAGACGACCACGACGCGGGAGGCGTCGATGCCCAGGGCCTCGGCCAGGACCTCGCTCATCCGCAGCCCGGTACCCAGCTCGATGCCCTTCATGAGGGAGACGGCCACGGCGTCGTCGGCCAGGGCACCCCGGAGGGGCTCCAGGACCCCCCGGGCCTCCTGGGAGGGCACGGCGACGACGACGATGCCCGCCCCCGTGACGGCCTGGGCCAGGTCGGTGGTCGCCTTCAGACCCTGCGGCAGGCGGTGACCGGGGACGTAGCGCTCGTTGGTGCCGGCATTGATCTCCTCGGCCACCTCCTGGCGCCGTGCCCAGATCGTCGTGAGGGTGCCGGCCTGGGCCAGGAGACTGGCGAAGGTGGTGCCCCAGGCTCCTGAGCCGATGACGGCCGCGGCCGGGCGCACCGGTGCGCTCAATGCGGGTTCGACGCCGTTCACTGACCGTCCTCCTGAGTGTCCGCCTCGGGCAGCGGGTCGGGGCGGCGCACGCCGATCCTTCCCTTGCCGGGGTCACCGTCGTAGTGCATGTCGAAGGGGCGAGGGGCCTTCTCCCCGCGGAGCTCCTCCACCAGGGAAGTGATGGCCCGCATGATCTCGGCGGTGCAGGCGCGCACGGCCTCGCGGTCCTGGGTGTCCGAGCCGAATCGGGACAGGTCCATGAGCTCACCGATGGTGACGCGCACGTCCTTGCGGGGGAAGGGGTGGAAGGAACGCCCGTAGGTGTCCAGGATCTCGTGAGCACCCCACTGCCCCATGGGCAGGACGGGGGCGCCACTGGTCATGGCGAGTCGGGCCGCCCCGGTCTTGGCCACCATCGGCCACTTGAGGGGGTCGCGGGAGAGCGTGCCCTCGGGGAAGATCATGATGGCGCCGCCGTCGGCCAGGACCTCACTGGCGGCCTTGAGGGCCGTGGCCGCGTTCTGCGTGCCCCGCTGGACCGGGATCTGGCCGCCGGCCCGCAGGATGGAGCCGAGCACCGGCACCTTGAACAGGGTGGACTTGGCCAGCGAGTAGACGGGGACATCGGCATCGACCAGGGCTCGCATGGCCGTGAGCGAGTCGAGGTCGGTCAAGTGGTTGGCCACGGCAATGAAGCCGCCCTCGCGGGGGATGTTCTCCAGGCCGGTCACCTTCTGCCGGGAGACCATCTTGAGGAACGGGATGATCGCTCCGCGCGCGGCGAAGCGGTAGAACGGGGTCATGGGGCGTGTTGCAGGCACGGGTGAACTCTATCCGCTGAGGCGCTCTGAACGAGGCTGTCCGAGCCGGGCCCGGCCCGCCCGGCCCCTGCCCGTGCGCCCCGGCCTTACGGGTCCACGGGGCCCACGGGCAGGGGCCGGCGTCGGTCTGCCTCAGGCCAGACGGGTGACGGCGGCGTTGAGGGACTCCAGCTTGGACATGAAGTGCTCATAACCGCGGTCGATGAGGTTGACGCCCTCGACCTGGCTGGTGCCCTCGGCGGCCAGGGCCGCGATGAGATGGGAGAAGCCGCCGCGCAGGTCGGGCACAACGATGTCGGCACCGGTCAGGGGCGTGGGCCCGGAGATGACTGCGGAGTGGTAGAAGTTGCGCTGGCCGAAGCGGCACTCAGTGCCGCCCAGGCACTCGCGGTAGACCTGGATGGTAGCCCCCATCTTGCGAAGGGCGCCAGTGAATCCGAAGCGGTTCTCGTAGACGGTCTCGTGGACGATGGACAGGCCCTGGGCCTGGGTGAGCGCCACGACGAGAGGCTGCTGCCAGTCGGTCATGAAGCCGGGGTGGACGTTGGTCTCCACCACAATCGACTTCAGGTCCCCACCGGGGTGGTAGAAGCGGATGCCCGCATCGGTGACGTCGAAGGCGCCCCCCACCTTCCGGAAGGTGTTGAGGAAGGTGGTCATGTGGCTCTGGTGGGCTCCGCGCACGAACACGTCCCCGCGAGTGGCCAGGGCGGCCGAGGCCCAGGAGGCCGCCTCAATGCGGTCCGGTAGGGCCGAGTGGGTGTAGCCGCACAGCTCGTCAACGCCCTCGACGTGGATGGTGCGATCGGTGTCCACCGAGATGATGGCGCCCATCTTCTGCAGGACATCGACCAGGTCCATGATCTCGGGCTCGACGGCGGCATTGCGCAGCTCGGTCAGTCCTTGAGCGCGCACAGCAGTGAGCAGGGTCTGCTCGGTGGCTCCGACTGAGGGGTAGGGAAGCTCGATGACGGTGCCGTTGAGACCGTGAGGCGCGGTCAGTCGGATGCCCTGGGCCTGCTTGTCCACCACGGCGCCGAACTGACGCAGGATCTCCAGGTGGAAGTCGATGGGGCGATCACCGATACGGCACCCGCCCAGGTCGGGGATGAAGGCCTCTCCCAGGCGGTGCAGGAGCGGACCGCAGAAGAGGATCGGAATGCGCGAGGAGCCGGCGTGCGCGTCGATGTCGGCCATGTGCGCCGACTCGACCTTGGATGGGTCCAGCTGGAGGACGCCCTCGCGCTGGTCGTAGTCGATGCTCACGCCGTGCAGGCTCAGCAGCCCCGAGACCACGTCGACGTCACGAATGAGCGGGACATTGCGCAGCACCGAGGGAGACGAGCCCAGCAGCGCCGCCACCATCGCCTTGGGAACCAGGTTCTTGGCTCCGCGGACGGTGATCTCACCAGTCAGCGGGCGACCGCCCTCGACCTGGAGCAGACCGTCGACCATGCACACCTCCATGACGTCATCTGGGTGTGCCGCGCACGAGCCGCTCACCCATCCCCGCGCCGGCGCGCGAGGCCGTCCCAGCATAAGCGCATTGGAGGGACTCCCAGGGTCTTTTTCAGGGCTGTATCAGGTGGCCTTCGACTCACAGAAAGCCCCAATTAATAGTAGGGCAGACCGTGCTAATACTGATGAAATTCGGAGGAGGAATTCTTTCACGCGCCGGCTGCGAGCCTCCCGGTCCCGCTCAGGGCCGGGGCATATCCGCGGCCCGGGCAGAGACGACCTCCTGGGCAGGCAGGTGCTTGGCCGGCAGGGTGCGTGGCTTGAAGCTTGGACGGGCCTCCTCGTAGGCGCGGATGGCGTCCTCCTGGGTGAGGGTCAGGGAGATGTCGTCGAGTCCCTCCATGAGAATCCAGCGCACGTAGTCGTCGATGGAGAAGGCGCAGCGGAAGGACCCGGCCTCGACCGTGCGGTTCTCCAGGTCCACCGTCACCTCGGTGCCCGGCTCGGTCTCGAGGATCTTCCACAGCTGCTCGCAGTCCTCCTGGGAGACCACGCCGGCCACCAGTCCCTGCTTGCCGGCGTTGCCACGGAAGATGTCGGCGAAGCGGGGTGCCAGGACGACCTTGAAGCCGTAGTCCTTGAGCGCCCACACGGCGTGCTCCCGTGAGGAGCCCGTGCCGAAGTCGGGACCGGCGACGAGCACCGAGGCCCGCTTGTATGCCTCCTGGTTGAGGATGAAGTCGGGCTCACCGGCCCGCCAGGAGGCGAACAGGGCGTCGTCGAAGCCCGTGCGGGTGATGCGTTTGAGATACACCGCTGGGATGATCTGGTCGGTGTCGACGGCGCTGCGCCGCAACGGGGCGCCGATGCCGGTGTGTCGGATGAACTTGTCCACGGTCTGTGAGCTCCTTGCCTCTACTCGGCCCCTAGCGGGCCTGTCCTCGCCTGTATGCCTTCATCTCCTGCGCGCGCCCCTACTGGACGCTCGCCGCAGGCGCGCCAGCGACCGGCGCAACCGCCGGGACCGTCGGGATATCGCCCGAGTCCTGCGAGGCCTTGGGCCGCGGCGGCAGATCCCCCGGGGCCGACAGCGCCCCGCGCACGGCGGTGGCCGCGGCGACGACGGGTGAGACGAGGTGGGTCCGTCCGCCTTTTCCTTGACGCCCCTCGAAATTGCGGTTGGAGGTGGAGGCCGCGCGCTCCCCGGAGGAGAGCTTGTCGGGGTTCATGGCCAGGCACATGGAGCAGCCGGCGTTGCGCCACTCGGCGCCGAAGCTCGTGAAGACCCGGTCCAGACCCTCGGCCTCGGCCTGCAGACGCACTCGGGCCGAGGCCGGTACCACGAGCATGCGCAGTCCTTCAGCCTTCTTGCGCCCGCGCACCACCTCGGCGGCGGCCCGCAGGTCCTCGATACGGCCGTTGGTGCACGAGCCGATGAAGACGGTGTCGACCTTGATGTCGCGCAGAGGCGTTCCCGGAACGAGGTCCATGTACTCCAGGGCTCGTTCGGCGGCCAGCCGCTCGGTGGCGTCGGCGATGTCCTCGGGGTCGGGGACCCGCGCGGACAGCGGCAGGCCCTGCCCGGGATTGGTGCCCCAGGTGACGAAGGGCTCGATGTCCTCGGCCTGAAGGACCACCTCGGTGTCGAAGACGGCGTCGGGGTCGGTGCGCAGGCTGGACCAGTACTCCACGGCGGCGTCCCAGTCCTCGCCGACGGGCGCATGAGGACGGCCCTTGAGGTAGTCGAAGGTGGTCTGGTCCGGGGCGATCATGCCGGCCCGGGCCCCGCCCTCGATGCTCATGTTGCAGACCGTCATTCGGGCCTCCATCGAGAGCTGCTCGATGGCCCGGCCGCGGTACTCGATGACGTGCCCCTGGGCCCCGTTGGTGCCGATCTTGGCGATGATGGCCAGGATGATGTCCTTGGCCCCGCTGCCCGAGGGCAGGTCCCCGTCGATGGTGACGCTCATCGTCTTGAAGGGGGCGATGGGCAGGGTCTGGGTGGCCAGGACGTGCTCGACCTGGGAGGTGCCGATACCGAAGGCGAGGGCCCCGAAGGCGCCGTGGGTGGAGGTGTGGGAGTCACCGCAGACCACGGTCATGCCGGGCTGGGTCAGCCCCAGCTGCGGGCCGACGGCGTGAACGATCCCCTGGTCGGCGTCCCCCAGGGAGTGCAGCCGCACCCCGAACTCAGCACAGTTGGCACGCAGGGTCTCGATCTGAGCGCGGCTGGTGACGTCGGCGATCGGCAGGTCGATGTCCACGGTGGGGGTGTTGTGGTCCTCCGTGGCGATCGTCAGGTCGGGGCGACGGACCGTGCGTCCGGCCAGGCGCAGCCCCTCGAAAGCCTGGGGGCTGGTGACCTCGTGGACCAGGTGGAGGTCGATATACAGCAGGTCGGGGGCGCCGTCGCTCCCCTTGGACACCACATGATCGCGCCATACCTTCTCGGCGAGAGTCATTCCCATCGACTTCATCCTCTCAGCAACAGGTGTTCCCGATCCGCTCCGCGCTCAGGAGCACCCGAAGACGCTGCTGGCCCGCGCAGACCGCGCGAAGCGGCCGCTCCACATCCGCGGCCATTGAGCCTTGGCCTACAGGATGCTCACACTGCGCCGCTTCCGAGGTGGACCCTAACTTGAAATCTCATACCTTGAAATGCCAGTATCAGATTATGGACAGCCCCTCAGAGAACTCCCCGGAGAACGACAGCAGCGGCGTCGGCGTCATCGACAAGGCGGCCCTGGTGATGAGTGCGCTGGAATCGGGGCCGGCGACCCTGGCCCAGCTCGTGTCCACCACGCACCTGGCCCGACCCACGGCTCACCGCATCGCGGTCGCCCTGGAGTTCCACCGCCTGGTCACCCGCGACTCCCAGGGACGCTTCATCCTGGGCCCCAGGCTCACCGAGCTGGCCAGCGCCGCGGGAGAGGACCATCTCCTGTCCGCCGCCGGACCGGTGCTGGCGGCCCTGCGCGACAAGACCCACGAGTCGGCGCAACTCTACCGCCGCCAGGGGGATGTGCGTATCTGCGTGGCCAATGCCGAGCGCCCGATCGGGCTGCGCGACTCCATTCCCGTGGGCGCCACCATGTCCATGCAGGGCGGCTCGGCCGCCCAGGTGCTCCTCGCCTGGGAGGAGCCCGACCGCCTGCACCGCGGTCTGGTGGGGGCCCGCTTCACCGCCACCATGCTCTCGGCGGTCCGACGTCGGGGATGGGCTCAGTCGGTCGGGGAGCGTGAGCCCGGAGTCGCCTCCGTCTCGGCGCCGGTACGCGGGCCCGGAGGCAAGGTGGTGGCCGCGATCTCGATCTCCGGCCCCATTGAGCGCATGGGCCGTCAACCCGGCCGGGTTCACGGGCACGTGGTCATGGCCGCGGCACGTCGGCTCTCCGAGGTGCTCAACGACGCCAGTACCGCCTGACGGGGGTCGATAACGCCCTCACCTCCACGCCGGCGCATGTATGCCGGCTCACGCAGCCGCCAAGGCGATGGCGCGCCGGTAGGCCTCGACGTTCATCTGCGCCACGGCGCCCCACTCGGGCAAGGGGGCGTTGTCGTAGTTGTGGGTCTTGACGCGCTCGAGCAGCTCGTCGTCCTCCAGGAGGGTGGCGAGCTCGCGGGCCAGGCCCGCGTCGTCGTCGGAGAGGAGACCATCGACGCCATCGGTGATGAAGTCGCGCACTCCGCTGGAGCGCAGAGCGACAACGGCCAGCCCCGCACTGCGGGCCTCCAGGGTGGAGATACCGAAGGAGTCGGCGGGCGAGGTCTGCAGGTAGATGTCTGCGCGCGTGAAGGCCTGGGCGAGCTCAGTGCGCTCGACGCGCCCCACGAGCTCGATGCGGTCGGCCAGGCCGGATTCGGCGACCTCGCGGGCGAGCTGCTCGCGCAGTGGACCGTCCCCGTAGATCTTGAGGAGCGCATCGGTGCCGGGGGTACTTCTGACCGCCTGGGTGAAGGCGCGCACGACCTGCAGGGGGCGCTTGCGCTCGACCCATCGCAGAGAGGCCACGACCGTGACTGGCCGGTGAGGCCGTCGCTCCTGGGGACCGGGGCGCTCCAGGCGCCAGTCCTCGACGGTGATGCCGTTGGGCAGAACAGTGACGGGATCGTGAGCGCCGGCGCGACGGACCTCGGCGGCGAGCATGGAGGACACGGCCGTCAGGTCGGCGCCGCCGCGCTGCCACAGCCGCACGGGGCTGACGGGACCCAGCGCTCCGGCCACGTGCGCCCAGGACCCCAGGACGCAGTGGAAGGTGACGGCCAGCGGGAGCCGCGCTCGCCGGGCCGCGGCGATGCCGGACCAGGCGAAGGGCGAGACGACGCCGACGTGGGCGTGAACGACGTCGGGATGCAGGCGCGACAGGAGGTCATCGAGCTCGCGCCCGGCTCGGGGATGAACGGGCAGCTCCTTGGGCAGGTGCGCAGTGGTGCGGAAGACGGGGAAGCCATCGACCCTCTCAACACTGCGGCCACGACCGTCACCGACCGGTGTGGCGGTGACGACGGCGGGCTCATGACCGGCAAGCTTCAGGTTGCGGGCGAGATCCCGCACCTGAGTTTCGATGCCGCCCAGCCTGGGCGCGTAGCAGTCGGAGACGATGAGGACGCGCATAACGTTAAGTCTGCCACGTCCTCCTTTGTCACAAGCCCCTGACGGGCTCCTCACGCCGCGCAGGCCCTCGTCGTGCGGCCAGGTCAGCAGGCGGCCTCGGTGCTGCGCAGCTCGGCAATGGCCCTCTCGAAGTCCTCCAGGGAGTCGAAGGAGGAGTAGACCGAGGCGAAGCGCAGGTAGGCGATCTGATCCAGCTCGCGTAAGGGCCCCAGGATCGCCAGCCCGACGTCGTGGGAGTCGACGAGCGCCTGACCTCCCGCGCGAATGGCCTCCTCAACCTGGTGCGCCAGCAGCGCGAGCTGATCGTCGGAGACGGGGCGTCCCTGGCAGGCGCGTCTGACCCCGACCACGACCTTGTCACGGCTGAAGGGCTCGACGACGCCGGAGCGCTTGCGGACCGACAGGCTGGCGGTCTCCAGAGTGGTGAAGCGGCGCCCGCACTGCTGACACTCACGACGACGACGGATCGAGGTACCGTCCTCAGCGGTCCGGGAGTCGACAACGCGCGAGCCGTCATGACGGCAGAAGGGGCAGTGCACGCCTACAACCTCCGAACTCACTGGACTATGGTTAGTCCATCGGAGGGTAAACGCCCGGTGGGCCGCCTCGCAAGCCCTCCTCGAGGTACGACCCGCGCACCGGTTCTCACACCGCAGGAATCTCAAGCGTCTGTCCGGCACGGATGGTGGTTCCCTTCAGGTCGTTGAGCTCGGCGATCCGAGCCACCATCCCGGGGACGTCCGAGGTCCCGCTCGCCTCGGCGATGTCCCACAGGGACTGACCAGGGCGAACAACCGTGGTGGTGGCATCCGCCGGCACCTGTGCAACCGCTGTGGCGGGGGCCGCAGAGACTAAGCCCACCAGGGCCCCAATGGCCAGTCCGCTGCAGGTGAGCACGAAGGCCGCGACGATGACCGCGAGCCCGCCACGAAGAAGCCGCAGCCCCGCCCGAGAACGTACCGCCGCCTTCACCGTCTTCCGCGGGCGGGACGGGACGGACTCACTCTTGCCCACACTCTGAGCGCCGCCTCGCCGATCCTCCTCCTGCTGGGCGCTCCGTCGCAGCCCGGCGGCCCGCACCGCCGGGTGCTGCGGGGCCAGCCTCTCCAGCTCCGTGCGACGGCCCCGCAGGGCCACGGGCGCCGCGGGACGACGCATTGCCGGCGCTGCCGGCAGCGCTGAGACACGAGCGGATGCGGACCCGGGGCGCGGAGCGCCCTCGAGGCCGCTCCGCACGGGAGCCTCGGGGACGAAGTCCTCGGTGACCAGCCTCAGCCTGGGCCGACGGGAGGACTGCCCACCGCCCCGGCCGCTAGCCGGCCCGGCAACGGGCTCATCAGTCCGAGCCCGAGAAGCCTGGCGGGACGGAAGCGGGATGGCAATGGCGCTCACAGCAACCTCCTGAACACATGTTCGACGAACGCTTGTTCGATACATTAGCGCCTGAGAGGCGACACGTCCAGCACTTCTTCGAACATGTGTTTGAATCGTGCTCGTCTCGCCAGTAGGCTGGTCATGTCCAAGACGATCACGGACCACCGACATCTATTCCGTGCCCTTGACGCCCCCGGGCCTGAGGGCCGTCCGGCAGGGAGGGCCAGGACCATGAGCACCACAGCACACCAGGGCGACTCACCGAGCCCGATACCGCCCGCCGGAACCGGCGGTTCGAAGGCGACCAGCGCAGCAGCGGTCGCGGAGGCCGTCAGCGACCTCGACAAGCGCGCCCGCGCGGTCTATGAGGCCGTCCGCGAGGCCATCGCCACCCACGGGTATCCGCCCTCACTGCGTGAGATCGGTGAGCAGGTAGGGCTGACCAGCCCCTCCTCCGTCAAGCATCAGCTGGACAAGCTCGAGCGCCTGGGCCTGGTGCGCCGAGACCCCCATCGTCCGCGGGCGATGGAGGTCGTCTCCGCCGACAACGGCCCGAGCGACCGTGCGGCCGCCCCCGATGGCGCTCACGTCTCCTCTCTTGACTCCCCCAGCGTCCCCGGCGTCGAGGACGGGGACGCGGTCGCCGTTCCGCTGGTGGGGCGGATCGCCGCCGGCACCCCGATCCTGGCGGAGCAGGAGATCACCGATGTCATGGCCCTGCCCCGCCGCCTGACCGGCGAGGGCGAGCTCTTCATGCTGGAGGTGCACGGGGACTCGATGATCGAGGCCGCCATCTGCGACGGCGACTGGGTGGTGGTGCGCTCTCAGCCCGACGCGGCCAACGGAGAGATCGTGGCGGCCATGATCGAGGATGTCGACGGCGCCTCGGCGACGGTCAAGGTGCTCTCGCGTCGCGACGGCCACCAGTGGCTGCTCCCCCGCAACTCCAGCTACGCCCCGATCGACGGAGACCATGCCACGATCATGGGCAAGGTGGTCACGGTGCTGCGCGCCCTGTAGTCACTCCCGGTCTTCATGACAGAAGGACCGCCCCGGTTCAGCGGGGCGGTCCTTCATCGCTTCAGGCCAGTGGCTCAGTAACCCAGGCCGCGTGCGACCTCACGCAGGTGGTCGGCGGAGGCGATCAGGCGCTCCTCCTCCTCAGCGGTTAGAGGGAGCTCGAGGCGACGCCCGGCGCCCTCACGTCCCACGATCGTGGGGACGGCCATGCACACGTCGGAGATGCCGTGCCAGTTGTCCAGCAGCGGGGAGATGGTGAGAACCCGCTGCTCGTCGTTGAGGACGGCACCGATGATGCGCTGCACGGCCAGGCCGACGGCGTAGTTGGTGGCGCCCTTGCCCTCGATGATGCGGTAGGCGGAGCGGACCACGTCGTGGGCGATGCGCTTACGCTTGGACTCGTCGAACACGCCGCCGTCGAGGGTGGTGCCCCACTGGGTGATCGGCACGCCGCCGATCTCGGTGGAGGACCACAGGGGCACCTCGGAGTCGCCATGCTCACCGGCGATGTAGCCGTGGATGTTCTGGACGGCCGTGCCGGTCTCCAGGGAGATGAGGTACCGCATCCGGGCCGTGTCCAGCACCGTGCCGGAGCCGAAGACCTGGTTCTCGGGCAGGCCGGTGATCTTCTTGGCGCAGTAGGTCACCACGTCCACCGGGTTGGCCACGAGGACGAAGATGGCGTTGGGAGCGACCTCGACCAGCTTGGGGAGGATCTTCTCCATGATGCCGACGGTGGCGCCGGCCAGCTCGAGGCGGGACTGGCCGGGCTTCTGCTTGGCGCCGGCGGTGATGGCGATGACGTCCGCGTCGCGGCAGATCTCGGGGTCGTCGGATCCCGAGACGGAGCCGGCGGAGGTGAACTGGATTCCCTGGGCGATGTCGAGGGCCTCGGCCTCGACCTTCTCCTTGACGATGTCCTGCAGCACGACCTCGCGGGCAACGCCCTTGGTCACACAGGCGTAGGCGAGGGTGGAGCCGACGGCCCCGGCACCGATGACAGCGACTTTGGAGGGGCGGCCGGAACGGTTGGTGGGGTAGGAGCCTTCAGCGGTAGTGGTGATGTGGTCTGACACGTTCTTCTCCTCGGTGGGATCTGCTGGGCAGGACCGCAGGGGCGCGAGCACCCGCTCACGCCAAGCCTACGTGCAGATCCTCCCGAGGGGCACCTACCGAAAGGCCCAGCCGACAGGTTCACTCCTCCTCCGGGGCATCGGGTCGCACGGCCAGACGCCTCAGAGCGCCGCGCACCACGTCGGGCTTCGTCGTCGGCCACAGGGCGGGCATGGAGCGGGTGAGGAAGCCCCCGTAGCGCGCCGTGCGCAGGCGCGAGTCCAGGACGGCGACGACGCCGCGGTCCTGGCTGCGGCGGATGAGGCGCCCGGCCCCCTGGGCCAGGAGCAGGGCCGCGTGGGTGGCCGACACGCTCATGAAGCCGTTGCCGCCTGCGGCCACGACGGCGTCGGTGCGGGCCTGGGCGACCGGGTCGTCGGGGCGGGGGAAGGGGATGCGGTCGATGACGACGAGGCGGCAGGTGCGTCCGGGCACGTCCACGCCCTGCCACAGTGAGAGGGTGCCCACCAGGCAGGCGGCGTCGTCCTCGGCGAAGGCCTGCACCAGGGTGGGCAGCTGGTCGTCGCCCTGGGCGTAGACGGGCAGGTCGGTGGCTCCGCGCAGTACCTCGGCGGCCTCCTGGGCGGCGCGCCTGGAGGAGAACAGGCCCAGCATGCCGCCTTCGGAGGCCTCGACCAGGGCGAGCATCTCATCCAGGGCGGCCTCGGAGATGCCTGCTCCGGGGCGGGGCAGGTGGGCGGCCACGTAGAGGATGCCCTGGCGGGGGTAGTCGAAGGGGGAGCCGACGTCGAGACCTCTCCAGGGCTGCTCCGCCAGGGTCAGTCCCAGGGAGCGGGCCATGGGATCGAAGCTGTCCCCCAGGGCGAGGGTCGCCGACGTCATGACGCAGGCGCGGCCGTTCAGCAGGTGGCCGGCCACCGACCCGGCGACCTCGATGGGGGCCAGGAGGAGGCGCGGGGGCTCGGCGCCCATGCGGGGGCGCTCGATCCAGGCGACGTCGCGGCCCTGGGCCACCGAGTCGGAGGTCATGCGGTCCAGGGCGTCGACCAGGTCGGCGACGGCGGTGCGGGCGACCGCCAGGCCCCCGGCGGCCTCGCTGGAGCGGTCACGCCCCAGGGTGCGGGCCTGGTCGCGCACGTCGGAGGCTACCTGGCGTGCGGCACCGGTCAGGAGCACGAGCGCGTCGTGCAGGGCGGTGGGCAGGGGCGTCTCCAGGCGGCCGTCGGGCAGCTCGGCCAGCGCGAGCTGGAGGGTCTGGCCCGCGGACTCCAGCTCGCTGACCAGCACGGAGGCGTGCTTGCGGGCGGTGGCGGCGGTGCGCGCCACGGCGGCCGCCGACAGGGCGATGGTGCCCTGGGAGCGGATGCGGTCGGCCAGCTCGTGGGCCTCGTCGACGATGAGGACCTGGTGGTCGGGCAGGACGCCGGGGTTGCCGGCCACGACCACGCCGAGCATGGCGTGGTTGGTCACGACGAGATCGGCCCGGGAGGCGGCGGCGCGCGCCAGCTCGGGAAAGCACTCGGACTTCAGGGGGCAGGACTGCCCCAGGCACTCGGCCCGGGAGACGGAGACCTGGGCCCAGGCGCGCTGGGAGACGCCGGGGATGAGGTCGTCGCGGTCACCGGTGTCGGTCCTGGCCGCCCACTCGCGCAGGCGGACCACCTGCTCGCCCAGGCTCGCGTCGCTCCCGTGCCCGGCGGCCGGCTGGGCGATGGCCTCCCCGACGCCGAAGAGCGCGGCCTCGTCCTCGTCCTGCGGGTAGCCGCCGTCCAGGCGGTGGCGGCACAGATAGTTCTGCCAGCCCTTGAGCAGGGCCACCTCGGGGCGGGTGCCGGTGACCTGCTCGACGGCGTCGGCGGCCAGGGGCGCGTCCTTGGTGAGGATCTGCCGTTGCAGGGCCAGGGTGGCGGTGGAGACCACGACCCGGGCACCGGCCTGCACGGCGTGGACCATGGCGGGCACCAGGTAGCCCAGCGACTTTCCCGTCCCGGTGCCGGCCTGCACCAGGAGGTGGGTGCCGTCGGCCAGGGACTGGGCAGTCTCTTGGGCCATGGTGGTCTGTCCCTGGCGGGGGCTGCCGCCCATGGAGCGCACCGCGGCGTCCAAGGCGTCCAGGACCTTGCGATCACCGGCGCCGTCAGTGTCAGGCCGCTGCGTCCGGCTCGGCTCGCTCGGGGTCACGGCGCCTCTCAGCCGACGGTGGCACCCGCGGCGGCGCCCTCGATCTCCGCCGCCAGGGCGGCGCCGACGCGCGCGACGACGTGAGTGCCCGTCTCGACGTAGTCGATCGTGTCGATCTCGCCCTCGGCGTGGACCCGGGAGACGAGGTCCCCACGGGAGTAGGGCACCACGACGTCGATGCTCACCTGCGGGTGGGGCAGCATCTGCTCGATGCGGACGTGCAGCTCCTCGACCCCCTCGCCAGTGCGGGCCGAGACCGCGACCGCCCCGGGCAGGCCGGTGCGCAGCGCGGCCAGGGTGACGGCGTCGGCGAGATCGGTCTTGTTCAGGACGATGAGCTCGGGCACGTCCAGGGCTCCGGGGATCTCGGACAGGACGGTGCGCACGGCGGCCACCTGGCTGAGAGGGTCGGGGTGGGCGGCGTCGACGACGTGCAGCACGAGGTCGGCCCCGGCGACCTCCTCCAGGGTGGAGCGGAAGGCCTCGATGAGCTCGTGGGGCAGGTTGCGCACGAAACCGACGGTGTCGGTGAGGGTGTAGGAGCGTCCTTCGGAGGTCTCGGCCCGCCGGACGGTGGGGTCGAGGGTGGCGAACAGGGCGTCCTCAACCATGATGCCGGCCTCGGTGAGGCGGTTCATGAGGGAGGACTTGCCGGCGTTGGTGTAGCCGGCGATCGCCACCGAGGGGATGGCCCCGCGTCGGCGTGAGCCACGCTTGGTCTCCCGCGAGGGCGCCATGGCCTGGATCTCGCGGCGCAGGCGGGCCATGCGCTGGCGGATGCGGCGCCGGTCGAGCTCGATCTTGGTCTCGCCGGGGCCGCGCGAGCCGATGCCCTGACCGGCGGCCACGCGGCCTCCGGCCTGCCTGGACATGGACTCACCCCATCCGCGCAGGCGCGGCAGGAGGTACTCGAGCTGGGCGAGCTCGACCTGGGCCTTGCCCTCACGGGACTTGGCGTGCTGGGCGAAGATGTCCAGGATGAGGGCGGTGCGGTCGACGACCTTGACGCCGACGACGTCCTCCAGGGCGCGGCGCTGGGAGGGGGCGAGCTCGCCGTCGACGATCACCGTGTCGGCGCCGGCCGCGGCCACGACGTCGGCCAGCTCGCGTGCCTTGCCGCTACCCAGGTAGGTGGCGGGGTCGGGGTGGTCGCGCTTCTGGATGAGGGCGTCGAGGACCTCGCTGCCGGCGGTCTGGGCCAGGGCGGCCAGCTCGCGCAGGGAGGTGTCGGCGTCCTGGGTGTCGCGCACCTGGCCGCTTACGCCCGCTGCGCCGGTGGCCGGGCCGTGGGGCCGGGGCAGCTCCAGGCCGACCAGAACGACCTTCTCCAGGCGGACCTGGCGGTACTCGACCTCGCTGACGTCCTCCAGCTCGGTGGACAGTCCGGCCACACGGCGGCGGGCGGCGCGGGCCTCCCGCTCCAGGGCGCCGTCGTCGAGGCCGTCCCTGTAGCCATCGGCGTGCTCGTGCTGGGCGGCGGTGGAGGCCAGGGCGGTTCCGGTCCGGGACAGGACCCGGGCGACGACGTCATGGACGTCACGGGTGTCGTGGAGGTCTGCTGCGTCCTCGGGGGTGGAGGGGGTGTTGGAGTGATGATGGGTCACAAAAAGTCCTTCGTCGTATGCCTGCGCCCCTCCGATGGGGCGCGATGGTTCTGGCGGGGAGCGGCGCCGGCCGCCGTTTCAGCGCATACGAAGGATCCACATGGGGGCGATGGTACTGCCCGCGGGCGCGTGGGGCCACCCGCCGGCTCGGGCGGCGCGTCGGGGCACCCGGGTAGCCTGGCCCGCGTGAGCGAGCACTACTTCACCGCCTCCCCCGCCGTCGAGGCTGAGGAGCGCACCCACCGTTTCTCGATCCGCGGCGTCGAACGCACGGTGGTCACGGCCTCGGGCGTCTTCAGCGCCGACCGCCTCGACAAGGGCACCCAGGTCCTCCTCGATCACGTTCCCGATCCGGCCCAGACCGGCACGTTCCTCGACCTGGGCTGCGGCTGGGGGCCGATCACGCTGGCCCTGGCCGGGGCCGCTCCGCAGGCGCGGGTCCTGGCCACCGATGTCAACGAGCGCTCGCTGGCGCTGACCGCTCGCAACACCGCTGCCGCAGGCCTGGACAACGTGCGTGTCGCCCCGGCCGACGCGCTGCTGGCCGAGCTGCGCCAGGGCTCGATGCCGGTGGATCTCATCTGGTCCAACCCTCCGGTGCGCATCGGCAAGGAGGCCCTGCACACCCTGCTGCAGGACTGGCTGGCGCTGCTGTCCGACGACGGCGAGGCCTGGCTGGTGGTGCTCAAGAACCTGGGAGCCGACTCCCTGGCCACCTGGTTGAGGGACCAGGGCTGGGACGTGAGCCGGATGGCCTCCTCGAAGGGCTTCAGGGTCCTGCGAGTACGCCGCTGACACGGCTGACACGACGCCGGGCCGCGCCCGGACGGGGCCCGCTCACGGTCGTGGCGGCGGCCCTAGCCATGGTCCTGGCCCGCTACCGGCGTCGTCGCCTCGCCAGACGCAGATCGATGACGGCGACCCCGGCGGCCACGACGATGGCGGCCACGACGGCCAGCAGACCGGCTTGGGCGGCGGCCTCCCAGCCCGAGGAGTGCGAGACTCGGAAGGTCAGGCCCGTGATGACGGCGATGCCGATGGAGGTGCCGATGCGCTCACCGGTCTGGAGGATGCCGCCCGCGGCCCCGGCGTACTCCAGGGGGACGTCGGCCAGGGAGAGGGTCTGGTTCGGGGAGACCACGAGGCCCTGCCCCACTCCGAGCACCAGCAGCGTGAGGGTCAGCCACCAGGGGCTCCACCCCGCGCGCGCGTGCATGTGCATGATGCCGATGCTCGCCAGCAGCCCGGCCATGCCCAGCACCATGCCGCCGAGCACCATGACCCGTCCCACCCGGATGACCCGGCGGCCGGCGACGGCGATCGATCCCGCCAGGGCGGCCGGGACTCCGATGAGTCCGCTGGCCAAGGCACTGGAGCCCAGACCGGCCTGGACGTACTGGGCCACGATGATCCACACGCTGGTGTAGCCCAGGAAGTACACGGCGATGGCCAGGCTGCCGTAGGCGAAGGAGGGGATGGCCAGCAGGCTGAGGTCCACCATGGGGGCGCCGCCCCTGGTCCGGTAGCGCTTCTCCCAGGCCACCCAGGCGCCGATGACGCCGATGCCGGCGGCTTCCAGGCCCCAGATCCAGGTGCCGGCCGAGGCCTCCATGAAGGGGATCATGATGAGCAGCGTGCCGACGGCGAGCAGCCCCATCCCCACCGGGTCGAGATCGACCCCGCCGCGGCGGGTGGTCCCGGTGGCGTCGCCGGCGGCGGCGCGGTCCGTCTGCTCCGTGTCGCTTCCCCGGTGCCAGGCGGAGGCCGGCAGGTAGCGGCGCGCGGCCCAGACGCCGGCCAGGGTGAGGGGAACGTTGATGAGGAAGGAGGCGCGCCAGCCCCAGTCGTCCCCGAGCCAGCCGATGAACCCGCCGCTGAGCACCGGCCCCAGCGCCACCGAGACCCCGATGACGGCGCCGAAGAGACCGAAGGCGCGTCCTCGGGCCTCACCGGTGTAGTACTGCTGGATCATGCCGGTCACCTGCGGGTTGAGCAGCCCTGAACCCACTCCCATGACGACCCGGGCCAGGTTGAGGGTGACGACGTCGGGAGCCAGGCCCGAGACGAGGGATCCGGCACCGAACAGGAGCATGCCGATGACGAAGAGCCGCCCCCGCCCCATGACGTCGCCGGCGCGGCCGGCCGGGACGAGGGCGACCCCGAAGACGAGGGCGTAGCCGGACACGACGAGCTGGAGCCCGGCGGTGCCGGCGCTCAGGCTGTGGGAGAGGGCCGGCAGGATGACATTGACCGAGGAGACGGCCAGCAGCGAGACGAAGGCGGGGATGAGCAGTGTCGGCAGAAGCCGCTCATGGTTCGGACGCGGCGTCTGGGCTGGGTCGCGGGGGTAAGGCGTGGGCACGGCGAGAGGCTACCGCGTGCCGGGCGGTTCACAGCTGTGAGGCGGCGGCGTGCTCGACGTCCTGCTGGACCCGGCTGGGTGGTTCCCCGGGGGCGGGCGTGGACCAGGCTCCGGAGCGGATGTCCAGGACGATGCCGATCCCCAGGGCGAGGAGCGCCGGCAGGATCCAGCCTGTGGAGTCGCTCCACAGGCCGGTTCTCGCCAGCAGCCTGCTGGGGCCATCCCAGCCGGCGGCGGTGATGGCGGGCACGGATCCGAGGATCCCGGCTGTGCTCACGCACCACAGGTAGGCGGCCTTGAGCCGTCCCGGTGCCACGGCGTCGACCAGTGTCACGGCGACCAGGGCGATGGCCAGGGGGTAGAGCAGGAACAGCAACGGTCCCGCGATCTTGAGGATGGCGCTCAGGCCCAGGTTGGCCAGGGTGAAGGAGACAATCGCGCAGGCGGCGAGCTGTCGGTTGAAGGAGATGGCCGGCCAGGCGGTGTAGGCGTAGCCGGCCCAGGAGGCCATCAGGCCCACGGCGGTGGTCAGGCAGGCCAGGATGACGATGGCGGCGAAGATGACGACGCCCGAGGTCCCCAGCGTGGAGGAGGCCGCGTTGCGCAGCAGTGCGGTGCCGTCCTTAGTGTCGACGGTGATCTGCCCGCGGGTACGCGTCCCCAGGACGGCCAGGCCGACGTACACCAGCCCCAGGAGCACGGCGGCGATACCACCGGACAGGACCGTGCCGCGCACCAGGGCTCGGGGGGAGGTCAGGCCGCGTTCGCGCAGAGAGGTGATGACGACGATGCCGAAGACGGTGGCCGCCAGGACGTCCATGGTGAGGTAGCCCTGAGTCAGCCCGTTGGTCAGGGGATCACTCGCGTAGGGCTCGATGGCCTCGCGCTCCATCCTGGGGGACATCGCGATGGTGACCCCGCACAGCAGGGCCAGCAGGGCCAGCAGGGCGGGAGTGAGCCAGCGCCCGACGCGGTCGGCCAGGCGGCTCGGGCTGCGGGCGATGCTGAAGGACACGCCTATGAACACCGTCACATGCACCAGCAGGGCCAGGCGGGAGTCCTGAATCCCCAGCAGCTCGAGTACCGGGCGGGTCGCCAGCTCGTAGGCGACCGTGGTGACACGGGCGATGGCGTACAGCGGGCCGATCGCCAGGTAGACCGCCAGCGGCATGACGGTGCCGAATCGGGGTCCCACTCTGCGAGCCAGGCCCAGGATTCCCTCACCGGAGGTGGAGACGGCCACCACGGTGATGAGTGGCATGAGCACCCCGGTGGCGAGGAAACCCACCATGACCGGAATGAAGGACCTGCCCGAGGCGGCGCCCAGCAGGGGCGGGAAGATGAGGTTGCCCGCCCCGAAGAACAGGGCGAAGAGCATCAGGCCGGTCGGCAGGACGGCACCGACGGCGGTGCGTGTGGATGGCTGGCTCATAGTGGTGGTCGGTTTCTCTTCTCGGATGCGGCGTCGGTGCGACGTCCGGGAGCAGTGTGGATGGCAGCGGGTCTGTCGGGCCTCAGACGACGGTGACCCGTCCGGTGATCGCGGCCGGTCCGGTCAGCAGCACGCTGCTGACCTCGCCCAGGGGGTCGGCGCCCACGTGGACCCCGATCTCTCCGCCGGCAACGAGCAGCCGGTAGTCCTCGGGAGCGCCCGGACCACTCCAGGCGTGCAAAGCGACGGCGACGGCGCAGCAGCCCGCCCCGTAGGAGAGAGTCTCCCCCACTCCGCGCTCCAGGACGCGCATGCGGGCGACACCCACCGGGGAGTGGGTGTCGGGGTCGGTCTCCTCCCCCAACGGCACCACGAGCTCGAGGTTGGTGCCGGCCTCGGGGGCGGGGTCGTAGGCGACCGGGTCCGCGGAGTCGGTGAGCCCGGCGAAAGCAGCCGCCTCGAGCTCCTTCTCCTCCCCCAGGGCGACGACGGTGTGGGGCCCGGAGATCTCCACGCTCAGGGCGGCCCGCTGCCCGGCCAGGCCGGGGACGACAACGGCCGTGTCCCAGCCCTCGTCGTCGGTCTCCTCAGGGTTGGCCAGGCGGGCCGGCCCCATGTCCACGGTCCACAGCTCGCCCAGGCGGGTGATGGTGCGGGCCCCACCGCGTGTGCCGATGGTGACGGACTCGCCGTCGGCGATGGGACGCAGCCCCTCGCTGTCCAGGACGTGGGCGAACAGGCGTGCGGCGTTGCCGCACATCTCGGCCACGGCTCCGTCGGCGCGGTAGTAGTCCATGAACCATTCGGCCTCGGGCACGGAGGCGGCGAAGGCGCCGCCACCGGGCAGGGCGGTGGTCCGCACGACGCGCACGAAGCCGTCGGCGCCGATGCCGCTGTGGCGGTCGCAGACCGCTGCGATGTCGGCGCCGCTGATGGCGACCTCGCAGCCGGGGTCGACCAGCATGAGGAAGTCGTTGAGGGTCGCGTGGCCCTTGATGAGCTCACGACCGCGAAGACCTGTCGAGTGCGGCATGGCCCCTAGCCTAAGCGACGCCACGAGGCGCGCAGACGAGCTCCCATGCCTGCCGGGTAAGCCGGGAGCGCTCGGAGTCGGTGCACTCCCCGGTCTCGGTGAGGGCGACGTCGATCCAGTGCACCCGTGGATCGCGACGGAACCACTTGATCTGGCGGGAGGCGAGCTGGCGGGTGGCCAGGGCGGTGGAGTCGACCGCCTCGGGCACGCTCATGGTCCCGTCGATGACCGCGAGCGCCTGAGCGTAGCCGATGGCGCGCGGGGCGGTCGCCCCCTCCCGGATGCCCTGGTCGATGAGGGCCTCCACCTCCTCGACCAGGCCGCGTTCGAACATGGCGCGGGCCCGCTCGTTGATGCGCTTATCCAGGAGCCGGCGCTCGCAGCGCAGGGCGATGTGGACGGTGGGGGCGATGTCCTCGTAGCGGGGCAGACAGGCGGAGAAGGGGCGACCTGTGATCTCGATGACCTCCAGGGCCCGCACGATCCTGCGGGTGTTGGAGGCCTCGACACGCTCGGCGGCGACCGGGTCGAGGCGGGCCAGCTCGGCGTGCAGGGCGGCGGTTCCCTCCTGCTCGGCGCGCTCGCTCAGGCGGGTGCGCACGGCCAGGTCGGTGCCGGGGAAGTCGAGGGCATCGGTCAGGGCCCGCACGTACAGGCCGGAGCCTCCGGCGATGATCGGCAGGTTGCCCCGTGACTCGACGGCGTCGATGTCTCCGCGGGCGCTGCGCTGGAAGGCCGCCACGGATGCCCTGTCCCTGACGGTGAGGACGTCGATCTGGTGGTGGGGGACGCGGGCCCTCTCGGCGGGGCTGGGTTTGGCGGTGCCGATGTCCATGCCGCGGTAGAGCAGGGAGGCGTCGGCGTTGATGATCTCGGCGCGGGTCGCCGGTTCGTCGACCTGTATCTTCTCGGCGAGGTCGAGGACGAGGGCTGACTTGCCGGTGGCGGTGGGACCCACGACGACGAGTCTGGGCAGGCAGGGGGCGCTCGCGGTCGTCGTTGGGCTCATAGGGCTCAGATCTCCGGCAGGAGGGGGCCCACGAGGCTGAGCGCCTGGGTGCAGGCGAACAGCGCCGTGTCCAGGTGGAGGCGCAGCTGAGCGTCGGTGACCCCGGCGGACAGGTCCGTGAGGTAGGTGGCGCGCACCAGCGGACCGATGGGGGTGTCGATGACGCCGACGGTGGGGAAGAACTTGTCCCGGTTCCAGTCGTTGACGCTGGCGGCGATCTCGTCTCTCTGGGAGGCGGGGGCGGCCTCCTCCCAGTCCCCGGAGACCAGGAGCCAGCCGTCGTGCCCCTCAGGGATCTCGATGACGAAGGGGAAGGAGTCCCAGGTGCCCAGGAGGCAGGGGTGCTCGCGGTCCTCGGTCAGCTGGACGTTGTACTCCATGGGGCCGGTGAGCATGGACTCGATCCGAGCCAGGGTCAGTACCTGGGGCTCCTCCTCGGTCGGATCCAGGTCCGAAGGGTGGTCGGCGCCCTGTTCTCCCGCTGCCGGGTCCTCCTCCGACCGGCCTGATGTGCTCGACCAGGTGCGTGAGGCGTCTAAGGTCTGCGCCGAGGCGGTTGCCCTGGCGGGCTCCGATGGTCCGCTGGAGTCGGCCGGGGTGGTTGAGTCGGTCGAGTCGGCTGAGTCTGCGGGACCGACGGGACCTGCGACGTACGGCGAGATGGTCGGGGGCTCGTCGGGCCGGCCGCGCGAGTCGCCCGGGTGGCTGCTCGCCGGGCTGGTGCGCTGGCGGTCCAGTGCCCGCACGTCCCACTCCTTGCCCAGGAGACGTGCGATGAAGTCGGTGAGGCGTTGCAGTCTGGGCATCACGGCTCCAGGCTTCCGCGCAGCTCGTCGGGGAACTGCTCCTCGGCCTCGTGCATGAGGGCGACGATGAGCCGGCAGCCGCCGAAGACGAAGTCCTCGAGCTGTCGGTCGGTCATCCCCGCCTCGAGGGGGTAGGTGTACTCGCCGTGAAGACGCACCACCCCGCCGTCGGCGACGGTGAGGTAGGCCTTGGGGCCGATGCGGGTGGTGTTCCAGTCCTCGACCAGGGCGCGCAGCTGGTTCAGGTGCTCGGTGTCGGCGATGCGGTGCCAGATCCCGCGCATCTGGACGGCCCTGGTGTCCTGAAAGATGGCGTGGACGGTGACGTAGCGCCAGGGAATGCCGATGTCACCCTCGTCATCGATGAAGTAGCGCAGTCCCAGTCGTTTGACGCACTCGTGGATACGGTCGACGTCCACGGGCCGGGGGACCGTGGCGGCGGCAGCAGAGCTGGCGTCGAAGCTGGGCATGCCCCCCAGCCTAGCGGGGCCTGCGGGCTGCTCCCCAGCCCAGCCCGGCCCGCTCCACCGTCAGCGCAAAACAGACGGAATTCTCAGGCGGCTCCCCGACCCTTTTCCCATCGCTCACCGTCGGACGCGGAGGGTGCGGGGTGCGGCCGGAGTCGGCACTGAGCCCGCACCGCCCCGTATCCAAGGCACGCCGGCGTCAGAGCTGTTCACCGACCTTCTGGGAGAACTCCACGAGGCGGTTGGAGAAGCCCCACTCGTTGTCGTACCACCCGAAGACCTTGACCTGGCCGTCGATCACCTCGGTCAGGGGCGCATCGAAGATCGAGGAGTGCGGGTTGCCAACGATGTCGTGGGAGACGATCGGCGCCTGGGAGTACTGCAGGTAGCCGGCCAGCGGCCCGTGATCGGCAGCCTCGCGGAAAGCTGCATTGACGTCCTCAACCGTTGCCGGGCGGGAGGTGACCACGGTGAGGTCGGTAATCGAGCCGACCGGGACCGGAACCCTCATGGCAGCGCCGGTCAGGCGCCCGTCGAGCTCGGGGATGACCAGACCGATGGCCCGGGCGGCCCCTGAGGAGGTGGGAACGATGGAGGCGGCGGCAGCGCGCGCCCGACGCAGGTCCTTGTGAGGTGCGTCGTGAAGCCGCTGGTCCCCGGTGTAGGCGTGGATCGTCGTCATGAGACCGCTCTCGATCCCAAAGGCGTCGTGGAGGACCCTGGCGAGCGGGGCCAGGGAGTTCGTGGTGCACGATCCGTTGGAGAACACGTCGGCGGCGGAGACATCCAGCTGACTGTCGTTGACCCCCAGGACGAAGGTGGGGACGTCACCCTTGGCTGGTGCGGAGATGATGACCTTCTTGGCGCCACCCCGAAGGTGCTGGGCGGCCTTGTCCCGGTCGACGAAGAACCCGGTGGACTCGATGACGACGTCGGCCCCGACCTCACCCCAGGGGATCTTGGCCGGGTCCGGCTCGGAGAGGACCTTGATGGTTCGACCGGCGACCTCGAGTTCGTCGCCGTCGGTAGCGACGCCGTCGAGATGCCCGGCCACTGAGTCCCACTCCAGGAGCGTGGCCAGCGTGCCTGCGTCGGTCAGGTCGTTGACGGCAACGACCTCGACGTCCGCTGCGCTGGCCAGCGCAGCACGCAGGTACGTGCGTCCGATACGTCCGAAGCCGTTGATACCGATACGAATAGTCATGTTCCTTCTCCTTCGGTGAATGGTGGCGCCGGCGGACACCGACGCCGATTGTCAGGATCAGGAGGAAGCGGACCCGTCGCCGCCAGGAGCCGTACCGGCGGTCCCGGCCGCAACGCGGAGCAGCTCGAGGGCACCTTGACGGGCCGCGTCATACGGGGCCCTGTCCTGCTCGGCCATAGCCAGGACGTAACCGCCCTGAACAACGGCGACCATCGTGCGAGCCAGGTGGTCCGGCTCAAGGTCTACCGGCAGACGTCCCTGCGACCTGGCCACATCAATGACAGCGGCCAGCATCTCGCAAAGCTGGGCAAAGGCCTCGGCGACCGGCTCACGAAGACCGTCGTCGGCCACCACCGCCTTGTCCTGGGCCATCCGACCGACTCGGCAGCCTTTGAGCGGATCACGCGGGAGAGTGAGATAGGCAGCAAGGATCTCGAGCGGATCCTCGAGGTCCTTGAGCGCGGCCTTCCAGGAATCCAGCTGGACCTGGCAGTTGTGATTCAGGGCGGCCAGCCCGAGATCCCGCTTGGTCGGGAAGTAGTGGTACATGCTCCCCTGCCCAACACCGGAAAGCTCGCGAACCGCCCGCGGGCTCGTGGCGCTGTAGCCACGCTCCCACATCAGCTCAGCCATCGCCTCAACCAGCTTCTCTCTCGAGTCCACGCCAGAACTGTACATACCTCGCTATGACGTACCCCCGGGAGGCACGGCGGCCGCCCGGATCTGCTCCCTCCTGATTCCCATACCAGAACTGTACATACCTCTAGGTACAGAACACAAGGGCAGTCATCCACTGAGAATTGCTCACGCGAGTTTCAGTCAGACCGGTGCGCCCACGCGCAGGGTGGGCAGACCCAGGCTCACCGGGGCGGTGTCGGGCTCGGGAGTGGCGCAGGCCTCGGCCTGGCGGCGCTCCCAGGCGTCACCGGCGCGGGTGCGTCGCACCTGGAACAGGGCTGGGCCGTCGTCGAGCCAGAGGCGGTCACCGGGCTTGAGGGCCTCGTTGGCGGCCGCGGCGAGCGGGTCCAGCTCGCGTCCGCAGCGGGCGGAGTCGGCGATGAGGTTGTGAGGGGCGCCGTGGGTGACGCGCACGGTGACCATGTCGCCGGGGCGCGGGGCCCCGCCGGCGTAGTCGTCCTCACCCAGGCCCTCGGGCAGGGCGACGTGGACGAGGCGGTTGTCGGCGGCGCGCCCGGAGACGCGGGCGGTGACCGAGTCCCGGCGCCCCTCGCCCTCGGCGACGAGCACCTCGACGACGCGTCCCTCCTGGCGCTCGTTCTCCTCGTGGGCGATGCGGCGCACGAGCGCGTCAAGCCGCCGGTAGCGGTCCTTGACGACCTCGGTGGGGACCTGGTCGTCACGGTCGGCGGCGGGGGTGCCCGGGCGCGGGGAGTACTCGAAGGTGTAGGCCGAGGCGAAACGGGCCTGCTCGACGACGTCGAGGGTGGCCTGGAAGTCCTCCTCGGTCTCACCGGGGAAGCCGACGATGATGTCGGTGGTGATGGCGGCCTGGGGCATGACAGCGCGGACCTTGTCCAGGATGCCCAGGAAGCGCTGGGTACGGTAGGAGCGGCGCATGGCGCGCAGCACCCGGTCCGAGCCGGACTGCAGGGGCATGTGCAGGCTGGGCATGACGGCCTCGGTGGTGGCCATGGCCTCGATGACGTCGTCGGTGAAGGCGGCGGGGTGGGGGCTGGTGAAGCGCACGCGCTCGATGCCCTCGACTGCGCCGGTCGCCCGCAGCAGCTTGGCGAAGGCGCCGCGGTCCCCGAAGCCGACCCCGTAGGAGTTGACGTTCTGTCCCAGGAGGGTCACCTCGATGGCGCCCTGCGCGGCGACGGCCTCGACCTCGGCCAGGACGTCGCCGGGGCGGCGGTCGCGCTGCTTGCCGCGCAGGGAGGGCACGATGCAGAAGGTGCAGGTGTTGTTGCAGCCCACGGCGATGGAGACCCAGGCGGCATAGGAGGACTCGCGGCGGGTGGGCAGGGTGGAGGGGAAGACCTTGAGGGACTCCTCGAGCTCGACGGCGGCCGCGGAGTTGTGCCGGGCGCGCTCGAGCAGGGCGGGCAGGACGTCGAGGTTGTGGGTGCCGAAGACGACGTCGACCCAGGGGGCCCGCTCGACGATCCCCTCCCCCATCTGCTGGGCCAGGCACCCGGCCACGGCGATCTGCATGCCGGGGCGCTCGCGTTTGACGGCGGCGAGCTGGCCCAGGTTGCCGAAGAGCCGGGTGGCGGCGTTCTCACGCACGGAGCAGGTGTTGATGATGACGACGTCGGCCCCGCCGTCACCGGCGTCGGTGGCGCGGGCGGCGGCCTCGGGCACGTCCTCGACGCGCAGGTAGCCGGCCCTCTCCAGCAGTCCCGCCATGTGCTCGGAGTCGTGGACGTTCATCTGGCAGCCGAGCGTACGCACGTGGTAGGTGCGCGGCCGGGCGCCTCGGGCATCGAGAACAGGTGCGGAGGTGGTCAGCGTGGTCATCGCCGAGCAGTGTAGGTGGCGCTGGGGCCCCGCCCCAGCCCTGGCGCAGTGTCGTGACCAGATGCACGCCGGGGCGGGGCCCTCAGCTCTCCCAGTGACGGGGCGAACCGGGGTCAGGACTTCTTGCGCGAGGCGCTTCTGACCTCGTTGCGGGCAGCCTGAGCCAAGGCGTCGCTCACCGGCCTCCCGCGACCACCGTCCACTGATCCAGGGCCAGGGCGGCCGCCCCCCGCGCCCACTCGTCGAACTCGAAGGGACGCAGCAGGACGGGCGCCGGCGCCGCCGCCCAGTGCCGCAGACCTCCCACCTCCTTCTCAAAGGTCTCCCGGTAGGTCTCCACCACGGCGACCCCCTCCCCGGAGACGACGACGAGCTCGGGGTCGACGTAGGCGATGAGAGTCCCCACGACCCTTCCGACCGCCAGCGCCGCACGCCGTAGGACGTCGTCGACGCCGTCGTTGCGACGCATGTCGGGGCTCAGGAGCAGATCGAGGCTCAGCTCCTGGGCCTGACACCCCAGGTGCTTGGCGGCCGCCCGTAGGATTTGGGAGGTCGAGGCGAGAGCACGGGCGCATCCGGGGTGCCCGATCTCGCAACTGGGTCCTGAAGGGTCCACCGGCAGGTGCCCGACGCTGCCGGCCGCCCCCTGCGCACCGGAGACGACCTCACCGGCCACCACGACCCCGCAGCCGATCCCGGCGCCGAGGGTGACCATGGCGAAGGGGTCCTTTCCGCGGCCGGCCCCGAACCTGGCCTCGGCGTAGGCGAAGGCGCGCACGTCATTGGCCGCGACGCAGGGCAGCCCGGTGGCCTCGGTGACCATGGCGGCCAGAGGCACGTCACGCCATCCCAGGAAGCTGGCCACCACCACGGTCCGTCTCCCGGCGACGGCCGCCCCCAGGGAGATCCCGACGGCGTCGGGCCGTCGACCGCTGCGCTGAGCCAGCTGCGCCACCACTGAGGCGATCAGGGCGGTCACGGAGTCGGGGTCGGTCTCGGTCAGCGGCAGGGATTCCCCGGCCAGGACCTCGCCCAGCGGATCGGTCAGGACGGCGTAGAGGCGGTCGGCGGTGAGCTTGACGCCCGCGACGGTGGCGGAGCCCGCGACGACGGCCAGGAGGCGGGTGGGCCGTCCCGGTCCACCCGCCTCCACCGGCGGCTGCTCCTCGATGAGGCCCGCCTCGATGAGGGGGCGCACCGTGCGCGTCGTCGTCGCCGCGGACAGCCCCAGGCGCTCGGCGAGGTCGCCGCGGCTCATGGGACCCACTGAGATCAGGGAGAGCAGTGTCTGAGCGCCGAGGCTGCGTCCTCCACCGTCCATGTCCTGTTCCCGCTCCCGCCGTCGCCGACTGCTAGATGGACCATTGGGCCCATGACCTGGGACGACGCCGACCGCCGCCCGATTCGTACCGACACTGTAGGTCAAACCCTTGCGGAAACTGGCGTCATCAATTATTTTCATCTTACAAGGAATCGCTTCTGGTTCCTCCCCTCCCCCGGAAGGACAATGATGACCCTCCATCTGCGATGCGCCGACACCTCCGTAGTCCTCGACCTGCCCGACGACCGTTTCCCGGTGGTGCGCCACTGGGGTCCCGACCTGGGTGACGTCAGCGGTGACGACCTGTCCGACGCGACCCTGGCCGCACAGACATCCTTGGGAACCAACACCGCCTGGATCACCAACGACCTGCCGATCCTGCCCCTGGCCCACCTGGGGTGGAGCTCCCGCCCCGCCGTGGTGCTCTCACGCACCGACGGCTCGGCCTTCTCGCCCCACCCCACTGCCTTCACCCACGAGGAGGGCTCCGAGGACACCCCGGCCGGAACCGCCCTCGTTGTGCGCTCCAGCGGAACCGACACCGCCCACGCGCTGACTCTGGGCACTGAGCTGCGCCTGGAGCCCTGCGGCCTGGTACGCCTGCGCGCCTGGGTCCGCAATGACCACTCCGGGTCCGGCGGCGATCAGGGGGCCGACCTCGTCGTCGGTGAGCTCACGCCGGTACTGCCGCTGCCCGACAGCGCCGATGAGCTGCTGGACACCACCGGCCACCACGTCCAGGAGCGTCGGCTCGTGCGCACCCCCTTCACCCCGGGCACCCGCCTGCGCGAGTCCTGGGAGGGACGCCCGGGGCACGACGCCGTCACCTGGCTGGCAGCCGGCCCCACCGGCTTCGGGTGGCGCAGCGGGCGCGTCCACGGCGTTCACGCGGCCTGGTCCGGAAACGTCCGTCACCTGGCGATGAACCCGGCCTCGGGGCGCAAGCTCCTGGGAGCCGGAGAGCTGCTCCTGCCGGGCGAGGTCTTACTGGCCCCCGGTCAGACCTACACCTCTGCGTGGACGGTCTTCTCCTGGGGCGAGGGCCTGGACGCCCTGGCCCACCGCAGCCACGCCTGGCTGCGCTCGCGCCCGTCCCACCCCACCCGTCCCCGCCCGGTGCTGCTCAACACCTGGGAGGCCGTCTACTTCGACCACGACCTGGACAAGCTCAAGGCCCTGGCCGACGCCGCCGCCCAGGTCGGTATCGAGCGCTACGTCCTGGACGACGGCTGGTTCGGCTCCCGCCGCGACGACACCTCGGGACTGGGCGACTGGCAGGTCTCCCCCGAGGCCTGGCCGGACGGTCTGGAGCCGCTCGTGGAGCACGTCCACGCCCTGGGCATGGAGTTCGGCCTGTGGTTCGAGCCGGAGATGATCAACGTCGACTCCGAGCTGGCCCGCACCCATCCGGAGTGGATCCTGTCCGACGGCGCCGGCGGAGCGCCCGAGCACCGCCACCAGCGGGTCCTGGACCTGTCCGCCCCCGGCGCCTGGGACTACCTGTTCGACGCCATCTCCACCCTCGTGGAGCGCCTCGGCATCGCCTACCTCAAGTGGGACCACAACTCCCCCCTGCTGGCCACGGGTCACGAGGTCGCCGACCCCACCGCGGGGCGCCAGGGGGCGGCCGCCGTCCACGACCAGACCCTGGCCGTCTACCGCCTCCTGGACGCGCTCTATAAGCGCTTCCCCTCCCTGGAGATCGAGTCCTGCGCCGGCGGCGGCGGCCGCATCGACCTGGGGATCATGGAGCGCACCCAGCGGGTGTGGGCCTCGGACTGCATCGACGCCCACGACCGTCAGAACATCCAGCGCGGCACCACGCTGCTGCTTCCTCCCGAGATGGTGGGCACCCATGTCGGCTCCGGGCGGGCGCACACCACCCTGCGCGACCTCGACCTCGACTTCCGGGCCGGCACCGCCCTGTGGGGCCACATGGGAGTGGAGTGGGACCTCACCGAGGCCGATGGGCCCACCCGCGAGCGCCTGGCCTCCATCATCGCGCTGCACAAGGAGCTGCGCGGCCTGCTGCACTCGGGGGTGACGGTCCATGCGGACCTGCCCGACGACGACGTGCTGCGCATTGAGGGGGTCGTCGCCCCTGATGGCTCCGACGCCCTGTTCGAGATCGCCTCGCTGGGCCAGCTCCTGGCCTGGCCCACGGCGCCGCGCCCTCTGCCTGGCCTGGACCCCTCGCGCCGCTACCACGTGCGCCTGGCGGCACCGGCCTACCCCGAGCTGCGTCTGGCGGCGGGCTGGATGGCCCAGGGCGTCACCCTGCCGGGCTCCTACCTGACCACCACGGGGCTGGCGCTGCCGGTGCTGCACCCCGACCACCTCGTCCTGCTGCGCGTGAGCGCCGTCGACTGAGGGATCGGCGACCCTCCGAGTCGCTGATCCGTCCTCTCTTCTTCTACCCGTCCCTACCCCACCCGTCCGTCTTCACCCCGTTTTCCCACATCACCGTTGATTTGGAGATCCGATGTCAACTTCGACCCTGCTCGCGCGACCATCGCGTCGGCAGCGCAAGCCACGCTCCGACCTCAAGCTCGGCCTCGCCTTCATCCTCCCGGCGACGATCGGCCTCGTCGCCTTCTATATCTGGCCCCTCATCCGAGGCATCTGGCTGTCCTTCACCGAGTACAACCTCCTGACTCCTGAGGAGTTCACCGGCCTGGACAACTACAAGCGCATGGTCCAGGACGATATCTTCTGGAACGCCGTCGTCGTCACCGTGGAGTACGTGGTCATCAACATCGGTCTGCAGACGATCCTGGCACTCCTCATCGCCGTCCTCATGCAGCGCCTGACCCAGTCCACCTTCGTACGCTCCATCGTGCTGACGCCCTACCTGGTCTCCAACGTGGTCGCCGCCATGCTGTGGCTGTGGATCCTGGACAACACGCTGGGCATCACCAACCAGCTCCTGGAGCCCCTGACGGGCTCAGCCGTCGACTTCTTCTCCTCGTCGATGGCCATCCCCACCATCGCCATCATCAACGTGTGGCGGCACGTGGGCTACACGGCCCTGCTCATCTTCGCGGGCCTGCAGTCGATCCCGAACACGGTCTACGAGGCGGGCAAGATGGACGGCGCCAGCGAGTGGCGGATGTTCTGGCGGATCACCGTCCCGCTGCTGCGTCCCATCCTGGCGCTCGTGCTCATCATGACGATGATCGGCTCCTTCCAGGTCTTCGACACCGTCTCGGTGGCCACCCAGGGCGGACCCGTCAACGCCACCCGCGTGCTGCAGTACTACATCTACGACATGGCCTTCGGGCGCTTCCAGTTCGGATACGCCTCCGCCATGGCTGTGGGGCTGCTGCTCGTCCTGGCCGCGATCACGATCCTGCAGTACCGCATGACCCGTGCCGGCGAGACGGACCTGGACTGAAGGAGGACAAGCCATGACAACGACAACCGCACCCGTGTCCTCCACCAAGCCCTCCCAGGCGGCCGCTGCGGCGTCCCGCGAGACCCCGGGCCGCCGGTTCACCGTCGGCAAGGCCCTGGCCTGGGCGGCGATGATCCTCATCATGCTGTTCACGCTCCTGCCCTTCTACTGGGTGCTGCGTACGGCGCTGTCCTCCAACGCGGGCATCACCGCCCACCCCACCAGCCTGCTGCCGGTGGACATCAACCTGCGCGGCTTCGCCCGCGTCTTCGGCATGCAGTCCACTAAGGAGGCGCTGGCCGACGGCGGCAGCGGCGCAGCCATCAACTTCTGGCTCTACCTGCGTAACTCGGTCATCATCTCCACACTGGTCACCGTGGGGCAGGTCTTCTTCTCAGCGATGGCCGCCTACTCCTTCTCCCGCCTGCGCTGGAAGGGGCGCGACACGGTCTTCGCCGTGTTCCTGGGTGCCCTCATGGTCCCCTCGATCTTCACGCTGCTGCCCAACTTCGTGCTGGTCAAGCAGCTCCACCTCATTGACACCTTCCTGGGGGTGGCGCTGCCGACCATGTTCATGACGCCTTTCGCGGTGTTCTTCCTCAAACAGTTCTTCATGAATATCCCGCGCGAGCTGGAGGAGGCCGCGCTGCTCGACGGCGCCTCGAAGGTCCGGGTGTTCTTCACCCTCATCCTGCCCATGGCCAAGGCCCCGATCTCGACGCTGGCGATCCTGACCTACATCACGGCCTGGAACGACTACTTCTGGCCCCTGCTGGTCTCTTACACGGACTCCTCCCGGGTACTCACGGTGGCTCTGGCCGTCTTCCGTTCCCAGGCCCCTCAGACCGGTCCCGACTGGGCCGGGCTCATGGCCGCCACCCTGGTGGCCGCTCTCCCGATGCTCCTGCTGTTCATGGCCTTCGCCCGGCGCATCGTCAACTCCATCGGCTTTACCGGAATCAAGTGAGGCACCAGATGACGACTCAACCGATCAGCCCTCTTCGCTCCTCACTGTCGCGCCGCAGCCTCCTGTGCGGACTGGCCTCGGGAGCGGCCGCCCTGACCCTGGCCGCCTGCTCCGGTGGCTCCAGAAAGTCGGGAGCCGGCGCCGTCGAGTACTGGATGTGGGACGCCAGCCAGCTGCCCGCCTATGAGGCGTGCGCCAAGGCCTTCGAGGCCAAGACCGGCATCAAGGTGAACATCACCCAGATCGCCTGGGGCGACTACTGGACCAAGCTGACGGCCGGCTTCATCGCCGGGACGGGTCCGGACGCCTTCACCGACCACATCTCCAAGTTCGCCCAGTTCGAGGACCTGGAGGTCCTGGTTCCGCTGGAGAAGCAGGCCGCCTGGTCCGGCGTCGATGAGTCCGCCTTCCAGGAGGGCCTCATCGACCTGTGGAAGGGGGAGGACGGTCACCAGTACGGCTGCCCCAAGGACTGGGACACCGTGGCGGTCTTCTACAACCGGGACATGCTCACTCAGGCGGGCCTGTCCGAGGCCGACCTGGCCGGCTGGTCCTGGAACCCCACCGACGGCGGAACCTTCGAGAAGATCCTCGCCCGCCTGACCGTGGACAAAAATGGCGTGCGCGGTGACGAGCCCGGTTTCGATAAGAACCGCGTGGCCGTCTACGGCCTGGGTATCCAGGACGCCGGAACCGGGGACGGCCAGACCCAGTGGAGTCCCTTCACCGGTTCGGCCGGAGACTGGTTCTACACGAACAAGAAAACCTGGGGTGACCACTACCGCTACGACGAGAAGGTCTTCCAGGACACGATGGACTGGTACTTCGGCCTGGTGGACAAGGGCTACATGCCTCCGCGCGGCGCCTTCTCCTCCACAACCAGCACCGATGTCCAGCTCGGCAGCGGCAAGGTCGCCATGTGCTTCAACGGCTCGTGGATGTTCGGCACCTACGCCAAGCTCGACGTCAAGGTCGGGATCGCCGCGAGCCCCGTGGGCCCCAACGGAAAGTCGGTCTCCTTGTTCAACGGGCTGGGCGACTCGATCTCCAAGCAGTCGGCCAACATCGACAACGCCTCCAAGTGGGTGGCCTTCCTGGGGACCGCGGAGGCGCAGGACATCGTGGCCTCTCACGGAATCGTCTTCCCGGCGATCTCCTCCTCCACGGAGAAGGCCGTCAAGGTCTTCGAGGAAACGGGGCTTCCCACTGAGCCCTTCACCCAGCACCTGGAGGACAAGTCCACCTTCTTCTTCCCACTGACCTACTTCGGCGCGGACGTGGCCGCCATCATGAAACCTGCGACGGACGACCTGTGGGCCAACCGGGTGCCGGCCTCAACGCTGACGAAGTACAACGAGCAGGTCAACCTCCTGTTCAAGACGTCCAAGCACAAGAAGGGCTAGCAGCAGGGTTGTTCCTGACCGGCTACGGGCCGGGTCCGGCGATATGCCGGGCCTGGCCCGTGACTTCTCAGCGCAGCCCCATGATCTGCCCGGTGTCGAGATCGACGTCGATGCGTTCGGCGGCGGGGTGGCTCGACAGACCCGGCATGGTCGACAGGCTGCCGCAGATCGCGTAGACGTAGCCGGCCCCCGCGGCCAGGCGCACCTCGCGCACTGGCAGGCGCCACCCGGTGGGCACGCCCTTGAGGCCGGGCTCAGCCGACAGGGACAGCGGGGTCTTGGCGACGATGACGGGCAGGTTCCCGAAGCCGCTGCGTTCATAGTCATCCAGCCGCCTGCTCGCGGCGGGGGTGTAGTCCACGCCGTCGGCGCCGTAGAGCTCGGCCAGCTTGGCGATCTTGGTGCGCAGGTCGTCCTGAGGCTCGTAGGCGGGTCGGGGGCAGGCCACCTCTCCCGCCTCCTGGCAGGCCTCGACGACGGTCCCAGCCAGGTCGAGGCAGCCCTCGCCTCCCCTGGTGACGGGGTGGCAGGCCGCGACCCGGGCTCCGGCGTCGCGGGCGATACGAGTTACCTCCTCGATCTCGCTGTCATGGTCGGTGGGGAAGACGTTGACGGCCACGACCGGGGTGATGCCGAAACCGCGCACGATCTGCAGGTGCTTGAGCAGGTTGGCGGCGCCTGCGCGCACGTCCTCGACGTTCCCCTGGAGCATCTCCTCGGGCAGGTCCTTGCCGCTGACGAGTCGGTGGCGCCCGCTGTGGGCCTTGAGCGCCCTGATGGTGACCACGACGACGGCGATGGTCGGGTGCATCCCCGAGACGGCGCACTTGAGGTCGATGAAGCGCTCCAGGCCCATGTCGGATCCGAAGCCGGCCTCGGTGAGGATGTAGCCGCCGTCGCCGACCCCTGCTGCGGCGACGCGGTCGGCGATGACCGAGGAGCAGCCGGTGGCAATGTTGCCGAAGGGGCCGGTGTGGACCAGGACGGGCGTGCCCTCACCGGTGCGCAGGAGATTGGGTTCGAGGGCGTCGCGCAGGACGGCGCACATGGCCCCGGCTGCCTTGAGGTCCTCAGCGCTGATCCACTCCCCGCTGCGGCTTTGGCCGATGACGATGTGCCCCAGGCGCCTGCGCAGGTCGGCCAGGCCCGTGGCCAGCGACATGATGACCATGAGCTCGCTGGCGGGGGTGATGTCGAAGGAGGCCTGCCGGGTGATGCCGTCGATCCTGGACCCCAGGCCGGTGACGATATGGCGCAGGGCGCGGTCGTTGACGTCCAGGACCCGGGGCCAGGTGATGGTGCGTTCGTCAATGTCGAGCTCGTTGCCGTGGTACAGGTGGTTGTCGATCATCGCCGACAGGAGGTTGTGGGCGGCGGTGATGGCGTGGAAGTCGCCGGTCAGATGCAGGTTCATCCGCTCGGCCGGCAAGATGCGGGCGCCTCCGGAGCCTCCGGCCCCGCCCTTGATGCCGAAGGTGGGGCCCATGGCCGACTGGCGCAGGGTGAGGACGGCCCGCTCGCCCAGGCGGGTGAGTCCCTGGGCCAGTCCGATGGCCGTGGTGGTCTTGCCCTCCCCGAAAGGCGTCGGCGTGATCGCAGTGACGACGACGTAGTGAGGGGCATACGCACCCCCGCTGCACACGTGCTGGCTGGATTCCAGCACGCGCAGGTCGATCTTGGCCACGTCACGGCCGTGAGGGATGACGTGCTCGGCGGCGATGCCCGCCGACGCCGCCAGCGCGTGGAGGTCGATCGGGGCGTGGGGGCCGCCAGTGGCCGCAATCACCTGGGTCATGAGCCAAGCCTAGTCGGCCGGCAAGCAGGCCTCAGGCTCTTGACGCCCCACAAGCAGTCCCGTCGTCATTCCGATTCCTCGGCGTGAGCAGCAGCGATGGCTCGCATAGTCACGTCCCGGCTGTAGCCCTTGCGCCCCAGCACAGCGGCGGTGCGGCGCCGGCGCACCTCCCAGGGCAGGTGGCCGGTGGCGGAGAGCTTCTTGCGGGCCAGCGCCAGCGCCGCCACGTCCTCGTCCTCGGAGCTGATCTGCTCGAGGGCCTCGGCGACATCTCCCTCGCCCAGCCCCTTGCGCCGCAGCTCCTCGGCGATGGCCCGTCTGGCTGCCCCCTTCTCCGCGAAGCGGGTGCGCGCCAGGCGGGCCGCGTAGGCGGTGTCGTCAATGACTCCGGCCGCCTCCAGACGGTCGAGGACCTCGGTGGCCACACGGGGGTCCACCTCCTTGCGCTCAAGGAGCTCGGCCAGGGCCGCGCGAGGAGCCGCACTGCGGTCCAGGCGGCGCAGGACGATCTCCCGCGCCGCCTCGACCGCCTGCGCGTGGGTGTCAGGGATGAGCCAGGGCATCAGAACCCGCCGGCGTCCTCACCGAAGATGGTGTCCGGCTCATCCGCCGACGCCTCTTTGGGGGTCTTCGCGCTCTTGGAGGCCTTAGCGGTGGTGGCGGCCTTCTTCCCGCGCCCCCGGGCGTTCTTGACCGCGCTCGTGGCGGCGGTGTCAGCGCTGTCCACCGGGACGGCGGCCGCGGCCACGGCCGCCTCGGCGGCGGCGAGCTCCTCAGCCTCCCGGGCCTTGCGGCCGGGCTCACCGATGCCCAGGGCGGCGAGGATCTTCTCCTCGATCTCGGCAGCCAGCTGCGGGTTGTCCTTGAGGAAGTTGCGGGCGTTCTCCTTGCCCTGACCGAGCTGGTCCTCCCCGTAGGTGAACCAGGCCCCCGACTTGCGCACCACGCCGTTGTCCACACCCAGGTCCAGCAGGCTGCCCTCGCGGGAGATGCCCTGGCCGTAGAGGATGTCGAACTCGGCCTGCTTGAAGGGCGGCGCCATCTTATTCTTGACGACCTTGACCCGGGTGCGGTTACCCACGGGCTGGTCTCCGTCCTTGAGGCCGCCGATGCGGCGCACGTCCAGACGCACGGAGGCGTAGAACTTCAGGGCCTTCCCACCGGTGGTGGTCTCCGGGTTGCCGAAGAACACACCGATCTTCTCACGCAGCTGGTTGATGAAGATGGCGGTGGTGCCGGTGGAGGAAAGTGCACCGGTGATCTTGCGCAGCGCCTGGCTCATGAGGCGGGCCTGGAGGCCGACGTGGGAGTCCCCCATCTCCCCCTCGATCTCGGCCTTGGGGACCAGGGCCGCCACGGAGTCGATGACGATGATGTCCAGGCCGCCCGAGCGCACCAGCATGTCGGTGATCTCCAGGGCCTGCTCCCCGGTGTCCGGCTGTGAGACCAGGAGGTTGTCGATGTCGACGCCCAGGGCCTTGGCGTAGACCGGGTCGAGGGCGTGCTCGGCGTCAATGAAGGCCGCGTTCCCGCCGGCCCTCTGCGCGCTGGCCACGGCGTGCAGGGCGACGGTGGTCTTTCCGGAGGACTCCGGCCCGTAGACCTCGATGATGCGCCCCCTCGGGAGCCCTCCGACTCCCAGAGCCACGTCGAGGGCGACCGACCCCGTCGGGATGACGGAGACCGGAGGACGGGACTCGTCCCCCAGACGCATGACGGATCCCTTACCGAAGCTCTTGTCGATCTGGGCGAGGGCTGTGGCCAGGGCCTTGGAGCGGTCCTGGGTCTGGCTGGCAGCGGGCATTGTTCTACCTCGGTTCTCAGGGCGGCGCGCAGCCGCGGCGGACATGGCTGGTCAACTTCGGCGAGGTCCCCTCTCCGGGGCTCACCAACAACGGTATGCCTGACCACTGACATCTATCTCCGCCCATCATCAGCCCTGTGGACTCAGGGGGCGTCGTCGTCGTTCGTGGAGAACAGTACCCGAACACCTGTTCGATCATGACATCATCGTCACGCGCGTGTCGGCGACTCCTGAGCTTGCCCCAGCACCCGCCCTCACCGCCTGGGCTCAGCGACGGGGATCCGAGCGGAAGATCCATCGCTCGGCATCCGTGCGCTCAGTCTCGTCGCACAGAAGACTCCAGACCCGCTCCGGCGCCACACCGTCGTCAAGCGCCTGCACGCAGGTCACCCCCAGGCCCGGAAGAACCAGATCCTGCGCCAGCGACCGGCCGTAGGCCGAACCGAAGACCGTCTCGACGGCGTTCCAGAACTCCGAGTGCTTCACCACTCCCCCTTTGTCAACAGGCAACCCGGCGGCGAGTCCACTCATCGTGGCCCCACCGCCGGGAGGGTCGGCTCACTGGCAACGGCCTGCGCACCGCGAGAGCAGCGCAAGCAGAGCATCAGCGGATGGTCACCGCAGGGCGACCCCCTGCTGACGCACGAGCTCATCGGGAACTGTGTCTGGAATCATGACACCCTCGGTCAGGGCGATGCGGTCGGAGACCTCGCGCAGCACCATGGACAGGGGGGCGTCAAGCGCCTGGCAGATGGAGGCGAGCAGCTCGGAGGAGGCTTCCTTCTGACCGCGCTCAACCTCGGAGAGGTACCCCAGGGAGACGCGGGCCTGAGAGGAGACCTCACGCAGCGTGCGTCCCTGGTGCTGTCGGACGCCGCGCAGGACTTCTCCGATCTCGCGGCGCAGGACGACATTCTCATGCTTCGGGGTGTCCACGGACACACCGTACCCTGCCCCGGGTCCCTGGCGCATCGGCATCCGGTTGTTGATCGGGCGAGTGGTGCGGGGGTGAGTCGTGTTGTTCATCGTCTAGCACAACCATTCACGTCGTGGATTCATTCCCGCCACGCGGGTCCAGCTCTTCGGCTCCGGTGACGTTGGGAACCACTCTACCGGTATTCCTGAGAGAAATCTGAAATACGCCTTAGTCTGTGGTCTGTAGTTGGTCGGTCGTCGATGTGAGGCAGTCACGGCTGCGACTCACGGCCTTCTTCCCGCAGGAAACCGATGGCCAGCTCACACACTTCCATCACGGTGGCGCGCCGGATCTGCGAGCGGTCACCGCTCAGGTGCAGCTCGCGGTGTCCGTGCCCCCAAGGAGCGGCGACGGCGACGTGAACCGTTCCCGCCGGATGGCCGTCGGCCGGCCCCGGTCCGGCCACTCCAGTGGTCGCCAGCCCCAGATCGGCCCCGAGGAGCCTGCGCACTCCGTGCGCCATCTGCAGGGCGACATCGCGGTCCACCGGCCCGGTCCGCTCCAGGTGCGCAGCATCGACCCCGAGGACCTGCGCCTTGATCCGAGTGGCGTAGGCCACGACCGCCCCCACGAGCACACGGGAGGCGCCGGGGACCTCCACCAGGCTGGAGGAGACCTGCCCACCCGTCAATGACTCGGCGATCGCCAGACTCACTCCGCGATCCGCGGCAGCTTGCAGCAGGGCCGTCGCCACGCGGATACGGCCCTCGGCGCCCTGCACGTCCCCGATCACCACGGCTTGCGCCCCGGGGAGGTCACTGGTCGCTCCGTCCGTCCTGACGGCTCAACCGCACCGCCTGGCGGACATAGTCCAGGCCGGTCACCACCGTGACGATGAGCGCCGCAGCCACGATGACGTAGGCCGCCTTGGTCAGGAACGTGGCCGGGCCCGCGGGCAGCAGGAGCATGGACCAGGGTGTGAGCAGCCCGACCAGCCCCACCATCTGCAGCGTCGTCTTGATCTTGCCGCCGCGCGAGGCCGCCATGACGGCGCGGCGCAGCATGAAGAAGCGCATGACCGTGATGCCGAGCTCGCGCACGACGATGAGGATGGTGACCCACCACCACAGCCGGTGGTTGACGCTCAGCAGGACGAAGGCGGACAGGGTCAGCGCCTTGTCCGCGATCGGGTCGGCGATCTTGCCGAAGGAGGTCACCAGCCCCCACGAGCGCGCCAGCTGGCCGTCCAGGCGATCCGTGAAGGCCGCCACGACGAAGACCACGACTGCGGCGAGCCTGGCCCGATCCCCTGGCAGCAGGGAGAGCCAGATGAAGACGGGCACGAGCAGCAGGCGCAGCACCGTCAGGACGTTGGCGATGTTGAGCAGCGGCGCCTGCTCTGACTGCGCAGCGCCGTCCGGGGCGGTCGGGGCGTTCATCAGGGTCAGCCTAGTCGCGGACGGCCTCCAGTCGACGCAGAAACCTCGATCCATCTTCTCGACCGCCTCGTATCTGCTCACCTCCGCCGTACGCGCTACGACGCCACCACATACGACACGCGGCATAAGATCCGTTCTCACCCACGGTTCACGCCGACGTCTCGACACGTCCGCCTCGCGCCGCCGGAACGAGCACGAACCGTGCACACGTCATTAAGGTCCACTTCTTACGTTCATCACCATGTACTCAGCCGCTCCTCTGCCTTCGTCTTCGCCACGCTCGGCACGTCTCGCCCGCAGGTCACGAGGACCCATCCTCCTGACCGCCGCCGTTCTCATCACGTCCGCCGCGGTGAGCGGCTGCGCGACGAGCACTGACCACTCCGTGCCGGCTCAGTCGCCGACTCCGTCCGCCTCCGCCAGCACCGGCGGCTCACAGGACGTGCACTTCACCGTGGGCTACGCCGGGGACGTCCTCATGCACATGCCGGTGATGGAGTCCACCCCGGGGGCCTCAGGGGACATCACCGCCAACATCGCTGCTGAGACCCCCTGGGTCGAGGGCCTGGATCTGGCCCTGTGTGGGATGGAGGTTCCTGTCGCTCCGGACGGGGTCTACTCGGGCTACCCCTCCTTCGGCACCTCGGCCGAGGTCGTGGCCGCCTTGGCGAGATCCGGGTGGGACGGCTGCGCAACCGCCTCCAACCACGCTGCGGATCGGGGAGAGGCGGGGGTCGTGGCCACCTTGGACGCCCTGGACGCTCACGGGCTGGGCCACGCTGGCACCTACCGGAGCCGACAGGACGCCTCGGTGCCCTTCGCGCTCTACGAGCTTGAGCGGGGTGGGCGCACAGTGACCATCGCCCAGATCTCCACGACCATGGACCTCAACGGCCTGGAGGATCCCACCGGCTACTCGGTGTCGCTCAACGACGTCGGCGCCATCACGAAGGCGGCGACGTCGGCCCGTGCGGCGGGTGCCGACCTCGTCGTCGTCCACTCCCAGCTCGGTGAGGAGTACGAGACCACGCCCAACGACAAGCAGGTCTCCTACGCCCAGTCCCTGGCCGACAGCGGGCAGGTCGACATCCTCTTCGGCGCTCACCCCCATGTACCTCAGCCCGTCGAGAAGCTCTCCGGCGGAGTCGGGGGCAAGGGGATGTGGGTGTCGTACTCGGCCGGCAACTACATCTCCAACCAGGACGAGGAGTGCTGCGCCCCGCTGTCCGACGTCGGCCAGCTGGTCTGGGCCGACGTCACGTCCCACGCCGACGGCTCAGTGAGCGTGGACAAGCTGAACTGGCACCCATTCACGATGGATCTCGCCGGCGGCTACAAGATCCGGGACCTGACGGCGCTTCACAACGGTGAACGCCCTGCCGATCTGGGCCTGAGCACGGAGGAGATCGACCGACGCTGGAGCCTGCTGACCTCTCAGGTCAAGGACGCCTCGACCATGTCCACCACACCGCCCAAGGCCACCGGACCGGCTCCGACGATTCCCAGCCGGGACGAGGTCATCACACGAGCCGGAGCCCACCCGGGCCCGCAGGGCACGGCATCGGCCTCCCCATCACCACGATGAGCCGCGGCCAGTGAGCGACCAGGCGTCCTCGGAGTCCTCATCGGCGGACGTATCGTCCCAGGACTCAGACTCCGGCAGGCTCGATGCGACCTCCAACGGATCCGTGCTGTAGCGGTTCGACGGCATGACCGCGGTACGAGGCTCGTTCGCGGCAGGAGCCGAGGGCTCGTCGGAGCCTGGCTCGCCCTGAGAGGCGTCAGGGGCTTCGGGACTCTCAGCGCTTCCCGGCGCACCGCCCTCGCCCTTGATCCAGGCCAGGGTCTCCTCGAGCTGCTCGGGCTGGACGAGGACGTCGCGGGCCTTGGATCCCTCCGAGGGGCCAACGACCTCACGCGACTCGAGCAGGTCCATGAGGCGTCCGGCCTTGGCGAAGCCGACGCGCAGCTTGCGCTGGAGCATGGAGGTGGAGCCGAACTGGCTGGAGATGATGAGCTCGGCGGCCTGCAGGAGCAGGTCCATGTCATCGCCGATCTCCTCATCGATCTGCTTCTTGACCTCCGGGACGACGACGTCCTCGCGGTACTCGGGCGTCAACTGGGACTTGACGTGCTCGACGACGGAGCGAATCTCGGACTCGGTGACCCAGGAGCCCTGGATGCGCACCGGCGTCGAGGCGCCCGGGCCAAGGTAGAGGGCGTCACCCTGGCCGGTGAGCGTCTCGGCCCCGTTCTGGTCGAGGATGACCCGGGAGTCCAGCTGGGAGGCCGTGGCGAAGGCCAGGCGCGAGGGGACGTTGGACTTGATGAGGCCGGTGACCACCTGGGCGACGGGTCGCTGGGTGGCCAGGACCAGGTGGATCCCGGCGGCGCGGGCCAGCTGGGTGATGCGCTGGATGGAGGCCTCCACGTCCTTGGGGGCGGTCATCATGAGGTCGGCGAGCTCGTCGACGACGACCAGGAGGTAGGGGTAGGGGCTCAGCTCTCGCTGGGATCCCGGCAGGGGCTGGACCTCTCCCGCGCGCACCGCCTTGTTGAAGTCGTCGATGTGCTTGAAGCCGAAGGAGGCCAGGTCGTCGTAGCGGGCGTCCATCTCTCGCACCACCCACTCCAGGGCCTCGGCCGCCTTCTTCGGGGAGGTGATGATCGGGGTGATGAGGTGGGGGATGCCCTCGTAGATGGTCAGCTCCACCCGCTTGGGGTCCACGAGCACCATGCGCACCTCCTCGGGCATGGCGCGCATCATGATCGAGGTGATCATCGAGTTGACGAAGGAGGACTTACCCGAACCGGTCTGACCAGCCACCAGTAGGTGCGGGGTCTTGGCCAGGTTGGTGACGACGTAGTCGCCCTCGACGTTCTTGCCCAGTCCGACCACCAGCGGGTGCGCCTGCTTGCGCGCGGCCTGGGAGCGCAGGACGTCGCCGAGCTTGACCATCTCCCGGTCGCTGTTGGGGATCTCGATGCCGATGGCGCTCTTGCCGGGAATGGGGGTGAGCAGGCGGATCTCGTCGGAGGCCACCGCGTAGGCGATGTTCTTCTCCAGCCCCGTGATCCGGGAGACGTTGACCCCCCGGCCCCGGTGGACCTCGTAGCGAGTGACCTGGGGGCCGCGCGTGTAGCCGGTGACCGTGGCGTCCACGTTGAACTCGGCGAAGACGTTCTGCAGAGACTCGACGATGGCGTCGTTGGCGGGGGTGCGGGTGGAGTGGCCCGGCCCGGGACCGAGCAGCGCGTCATCGGGCAGGGAGTAGGTCGAGCCGTCGGGCAGGGCCATGTTGCCCAGGTCGCTCATGGCGATCTGGTCGGCGAGGTCGGGCTCCTCGAGGGCGACCTCGGGGGTCTCCTCGGTGACGGCGTCGAAACCGGACGGTGACTGCGAGGGTGCCTGCGGGACGGGGCGCTTGGCGGACGAGGGTTTGCGCTGCCCCCCTGCGGCCGGGCCGGAGGCCGCGGGGCCACCTGCCGGGCCGGCGGGCCTGCTCCGGGTGGAGGACGCGGCTGAGGGCGCCGGGGAGGCGATGACGTCGGTCTCCTCGCCCACATCCGGGATGACGAAGTCCTCGCCCCCGGAGTGAGCGCCGTGATCGCCGCCCGGCTCGAAGAGCTCGGTGGTCGAGGCCTGCTGGGCCTCCCGGTCGGACGAGCGCTTACGCCGGCCGCTGCCACGCTTGCGAGAGGACGACTCCTCCACCTCCAGGGCGGAACGGAAGGGCTCGTCGCCGTCGTAGGAGTCCAGGAGCGCCGTCTGATCCGAGTCCCCGCCCGAGGCGCCGGCCCGCCCGGTGCCTCGACGCACCCGTCCGAGCAGGCGCCGGGCCAGGGAGTCACCGGATCCATCGGCTCCGGGGGAGTCTCCGTCGCCGTCCGCGGCCCGGTACTGCTCCAGCAGGTCACGGATCTCGGCAACGGTCTTGCCGGACAGGACCAGGGCGGAGAAGGCGATCAGGAGGAGGAACAGGATGACGGCCCCCACGGAGGAGAACAGCGCCGCCAGGGGGTAGCCCACCAGCCATCCCAGCAGCCCTCCAGCCCTCTCCAGGCCGTCGATGTTGTTCTTGAGGACCGGGTTGCCGCTGCCGACCTGGATCATTCCGGTCAGAGCCGTCAGCAGCCCCAGGCAGCCCACCGAGACCCGCGCGTGCACCGCCCCCAGGCTGTGGACCCGCAGCATGGCGATGCCCAGCGCCGCCAGGAGCGGGGGCACGAAGATACCCAGGACACCGACGGGGCCCGCGGCGATGTGGTGCAGGAGGTCACCTGCGGCCCCGGAGATCCCGAACCACTCGCGCAGTGCCAGCACCGCTGCGAGGGCCAGGATGAGGAAGGCCCAGCCGGTGCGGCGGTAGCGCCCGCCGGAGGGCCCGGTCCCGGGTGCGGAGAGGGGAGCGGTCCCTGAAGCGGAGCCGCCTCGATTACGCCCTCTGCCGGTTCCCGATGAGGACGCAGCTGTTCTCGTGGTGCGACGATTGGCCATGATGCTCTAGAAACTATCGGATTCTCGGTGTCATTGGCCTTGCCACGCCGCCTGCGCCGACCGGAGACATGTCACCTTCTCGGTGCTGCGGCCCGGTGTGGGGGCTCACCCCCCTGAAGCGGGGGGCAGGCGCGGCCCCAGGACCGGTCAGGGCCTGTCAGGGCCTCTCATCGCCTGCCCGGAGGAACTCATCGATCTCCTCGCGCAGCGGGGCCTGGGCCGGGCCGCTGCACGCAACGGCGTGGGCGGCGGCCGCGTTGGCGCGCCTGGCCGCCTCGACGACGTCGAGCCCGTCAAGAAGGCCGGCGACCAGGACACCGGTATGCGTGTCTCCCGCCCCCGTCGTGTCCACGACCTCACGCACGAAACCGGGGACCTCGATCGCCCCGCCGCCCACCGGGTGGAGAACACAGCCGTTCACGCCGGTACGGTGGACGATCAGTGCTTCAGGACAGGCCTGCCGGATGGCCCTCGTACCGCCCAGACGCTTCTCGAGGCACCCCATCTCCAGATCGTTCCCGGTCAGTATCGTTGCCCGCCTCAGTAGCGGCAGAAGCACCTGATCGGGGATGTCGGGCTGGACCGGACCGAGGTCGATCACCAGCCCGACGCCGTCGGGGATCGACAGGAGCCAGTCGGCCAGGATGCCGCGGCTCGTGTAGTGGGCCAGGTCGTAACCGGTGGCGTAGACCCAGTCCCCGGTTCTCAGGTCGATGCTCTCAAGGTCCTCGCGCTGAGGCTCCCCCTCGACGCCCGCGGTGGTGATGAAGGTGCGTCTGCCGGAGGGCTCGATGAGAGTGGTGCAGGTGCCGATGTCCCCGACGAGCTCCTCGACAAGCAGCTCGACCCGGTCCAGGCGCATTGACTCGCGCACCCGCGCGGAGTTGGGGCCGGTCCCCAGGGTGGCGGCCAGGGCAGTGGGGACACCCTGCCTGGCTGCGGCCGAGACCACGGTGTACCCGCCGCCGACGACCGGACCCGACGACGCCCCGGTGATCGCCCCTCCCGGCGTCGGCACGCGGCTGACGTGGAGGGGGATGTCAATGAGGATGGAGCCGGTGGATATGAAGCATGCGGGTCGGAACAGAGTCATGCAGTGAGAGCCCTCCCGCTACGCCTCGATGACGACCGGGACGATCATGGGACGGCGCCTGAGACGGCGCCCGATCCAGCGCCCCAGGGTGCGGCGCATGACCTGCTGAAGGGAGTAGGCGTCCGCCTTGCCGGTCTCCAGCGCGGCCGACAGGGCCTCGGTCACATCGGGAAGAATCTCCTCGAAGACCGAGTCGTCCTCGGCCACACCCCTCGCCTGGATATGGGGACCGGCCAGGATCGTGCCGGTCGTGGTCTCCACCACGACGTAGACGGAGACGAAGCCCTCCTCCGCCAGGATGCGGCGGTCCTTGAGCTCGGCCTCGTCGATCTCCCCCACTGAGGAGCCGTCGACGTAGATGTAGCCGCAGGGCACCTGCCCGGCGATACGGGCCGCTCCCCCCTCCAGATCAACGGCCACGCCGTCCTCGCACAGCATGACCCGCTCCGGGGCGATTCCCGTCTTGACGGCGAGCCCGCCATTGGCCACCAGATGACGGATCTCACCGTGAATGGGCATGACGTTGCGGGGCTGGACGATGTTGTAGACGTGGAGCAGCTCCTCGGAGGAGGCGTGCCCGGAGACGTGGACCTTGGCGTTGCCCTGGTGGACCACGCGCGCGCCCAGCCGCATGAGCTGATTGATCACCCGGAAGACGGAGTTCTCGTTGCCGGGGATGAGGGAGGAGGCGAAGATGACGGTGTCGCCGGGCTCAATGGTGACGCTACGGTGCTCGGAGTGGGCCATCCGGGACAGGGCCGCCATCGGCTCGCCCTGCGAGCCGGTGACCATGAGGACTCTCTCGTGCGGGGGCAGCGAGGTGATGTCCCGGGCATCGATGAGGACGCCTGCGGGGACCTTGAGGTAGCCGCGCTCGGCGGCGATTCCCATGTTGCGCACCATGGAGCGCCCCACGAGGGCAACCCGCCTGTCGTGCAGGGCGGCGGCGTCGAGGACCTGCTGGACCCGGTGGACGTGGCTGGCGAAGGAGGCCACGACGATCTGCCCGTCGGAGTCGGCGAAGACGTTGTCCAGGACCCGGCCGATCTCACCCTCATGGCCCACCATGCCCGGGACCTCGGCGTTCGTGGAGTCCACGCAGAACAGGTCCACGCCCTCCTCACCGAAGCGGGCGAAGGAGCGCAGGTCCGTGATGCGCCCGTCGATGGGCAGGGAGTCCATCTTGAAGTCACCGGTGGCCAGCACGTTGCCGGCATCGGTGCGGATCATGACGGCCATGGCGTCGGGGATGGAGTGGTTGACGGCCACGAACTCCAGGTCGAAGGGGTCGTAGGAGACCTCCTCGTGCTCGACGACCTGGCGCAGCACCGGGCGGATACGGTGCTCCTTGAGCTTGGCCTCCACGAAGGCCAGCGTGAGCTCGCTTCCCACCAGGGGGATGTCCTCACGCAGGCGCAGCAGGTAGGGCACGCCCCCGATGTGGTCCTCGTGCCCGTGAGTCAGGACCAGGGCGACGACGTCGTCGATGCGGTGCTCGATGGAGGAGAAGTCGGGAAGGATGAGGTCGACGCCCGGCTGGTCCTCCTCAGGGAAGAGCACACCGCAGTCAACGATGAGCAGCTTGCCGTCCAGCTCGAAGACGGTCATGTTACGGCCAACCTCTCCCAGGCCCCCCAGGGGAGTGATGCGCATGGTGCCATCAGCGAGGGGGCCGGGGGTCTTCAGCGCGGGAAAGTTCGTCACGCGGGCATCCTACCGAGGATGCCCCGATTATCGATTGATACGGTATGATCCGGTTGGATTCCGTCGCGCTTCTGCAACGTTCCGACGCGAAGTTCAGGGGCACGTCAGGATCGCTCTACGATATGCCGGTGACGACCACGAGCCTGCCGGATGATGGAGCCAGGGACACCGAGTCCCCTCCATCAACCGATTCACAGTCGAGTCCTGCTCCTCGCGAGAGCCGACGAGGCCTCCTGGGAACAGCCGCCCTGGCAACGGCAACGGGCCTGCTCGGCGCGGGCACCGGTGCAGGAGTCACTCACTGGCGGGACACCCACCTCTCCCCCACGGCACGAACCGCCCCTCGCCCCGCGAGCCCCGGCAACGCGCTCGGGACGCGAGTGGTGTTCCAGACTGGCGGGGAATCCAGGAAGCTGGCGCTGACCTTTGACGACGGACCAGACCCCCGCTGGACTCCACTCGTGCTCGACATGCTGGCGAGGTTGCACGTACGGGCCACCTTCTTCGTCCTGGGGTCCGCGGTAGAGACCCACCCCGAGCTGATCGCACGGGAGGTCGCCGAGGGGCACGAGGTCGCGGTCCACAACTGGGTGCACACGGATGTCTACGGCGTGGGCTTCTCCGAGCTGAGCGACTCGGTGGACCGAACACGTGAGGCGATCATGGCGGCAGGAGCACCGTCTCCGCGCCTGTGGCGGCCTCCCTACGGCCGGGTTGACGCGCCGGCCATGATGGTCGCCTCGCTCAAGAGGATGGACCTGTTGCTGTGGAGCGTTCACACGCCCTCGACGGCGGAGGCCGCCGCCGTCAAGGACACTGCCGGCGCCGGGTCGGTGGTGCTGTGCCACGACGGGCGCACGCAGCCTTCCGAAGCCCTGTTCACCGCCTTGGAAGGAGGCGTGCGCTCGCTGCTGGAGCGAGGGCTCACCGTGACGACGGGCAGCGACCTGCTGGCGTCCGTCTGACGAACGGTTGAGGGGCCCTCGCATGAGCAGATCTCGCCGCGAGAAAGCAAGAGGTGCCTGCCCCACCGTGCGGTGGAGCAGGCACCTGATCCTCGTACCCCCAGCCGGATTCGAACCGGCGCCGCCGCCGTGAGAGGGCGGTGTCCTAGGCCACTAAACGATGGGGGCTTATGACAGTCCGAGTACCGAAACCAGCAACCGGACCCTCGTACCCCCAGCCGGATTCGAACCGGCGCCGCCGCCGTGAGAGGGCGGTGTCCTAGGCCACTAAACGATGGGGGC
>NZ_MSKS01000029.1 GCF_001937445.1 Actinomyces oris
CAAGATTCACAAAACCGATGTCCCCGCTCGTCGGGCCTTCTGGCTGTGGTACCTCGACGAGGCCATCCCAGCAGTCCTGGCCAGCTGAGCACTGAAAGGGAGTGCTCACGCGAGCCGCCCGGCCAGCTGGCACCTGACTGACCAACCCACCAACGGTGGGGGTCGAGTCCTTCCGACTCGACCCCCACCGCCTCACACTCACACACGCAACGGCTGCGGCCGCCTCGACGTGGACGAACATCGCCACCAAGCTGAGCTCGTGCACCAGCGACCTGGACACGGTGTGTTCCAGTCGCCTGGCCGGTCAGGAGTCCTTGGCGGTGGCGACCTTCAAGACCCTGCAGGCCGGCTCCGCCTCCCACCTGCGCATCACCGGCCAGCTGGCCGGCGCGATCTCGGGCGGGCTGACGGTGGCCTCAATGATCGTGCGCATGGTGCACGACATGGTCCGCGACGCGATCTCGGACGTCATCGGCAAGCTGCTGTCAAAGGCGAGCATCACGGTCCTCACCGCAGGTGTGGCCGCCCCCTGGGCGGTGTCCTCGATCGCCACCGACGTGTCCTCCTGGGCCACCCGCCTGGCCAAAGAAGTCACCGACGTGGTGACCTCCGCCAAGAACCTCAAAGGCCTACTAAGCAAAGCCAACCGCTTGCTCGACGACGTCGGCGAGAAGTTCGCCGGCATGGTGGCCATGGCTCTAGGGTACGGCTCCAAGAACGCCGACAATGCCGCTAAAGGAGCAAAGCACGCCGACGACGCAGCCGACGCCGCCAAGGGGGCTGACGGTGCCGTTCCATCCGGCAAGGGTGGCGGTGGCGGAGGGACCCCACCAAGCAAGGGCGGAGGAGGAGACAATCCCGTCAAGAAATCACAGGAAGCTCATTAACGCGCTCAAACAGCAAAAAATGAGTTACCTGCCGGCAATGAACAGAAAACCACTTTTTCCGACCACATCAAAACCCTCAGCGGCTGAAGCAAGGATCGTCCCGACGGATTTCAGGAACCTAATGTGAACGATGTTTTAGCCAAGCAGGAAGAGATTGGGCACCTATTAAGAGATCAGGCCACAGAGATCATGGGGTCGACAGCCAGCAACTAGCTTCGCACGCAGAACGGCAGTTATCATTGACCGCAAAATGCCATACATTGAGGTCTCCAAGAAGGTTCGCTCCGACTGTCACGGATACTTTAGTAAACTGACCCAGCACGAGGGGCGGGATTGGTATGTGACCAACCCTCACGAGACACTGATATTCCGCGCAGACGGAAGTGTGGACTTCCTCAACTGAAGTTCACAACCAACACCCCTAGCCACATAAAAGGACCAACACCATGATTGACATTAATTCAATAAATCGCGAAATTCAGTTGGCTCGATTCGAGTTAAACGATTCAATCAACATTAAAGGAATTCTATCTTTGAGGACTAGGAAACGAGTTTGGAAAGCAATGCTAGACCCAGAGGACACTGAAGGCACGTACCGCCGAAGGACGTCACTGAGGATACTGTGCGTCGAGCAGGTAAAACACCACTGGTACCGCGCCTTTCCGCACGACGAGCGTGTAGACGAGATGATAGCCCTCACTCAAGACGTTGTCGAACAAAGAGAGGACGTAGACACCTCTCAACAATGCGCTGAAAATTTTCTGGCGGACGTACTCGATGAGATTGACGACTTTAATTCGATAACGGAGCCGGCGTCGTTTGTCGCGGACGCCGCGTCAAGCACAGTGATCTCAGCTTGTCATCGTTATCTTGACTATGATATTGCTAATTCAGCAGAAGAGGATGATGAGAGACTTCCGGATGCACTTGATACGAGTTACTGCTGCGCCAGCGCCGCCGCCAAGGTGCTGAACTGGATGCCAGTGGAGGAGACTGACGTGGCTGCTCGTCGGGCCTTCTGGCTGTGGTACCTTGACGAGGCCATCCCCACAGTCCTGGCCGACTGAGCACTGAAAGGGAGTGCTCACACAAACCGACCGGCCAGCTGGCACCTCACTGATCAACATCCCAGCGGTGGGGGTCGAGTCCTTCCGACTCGGCCGCCACCGTCTCACACTCACGCACAGCGGCTGCGGCCCTCACCCGTATCCCGGCCAAGGTCAGCAAGGCCGTCACCACGAAGATGGAGGCAGCCAACGAACGGACATCGAGCTCAAGTTGACGGCCGACAATGGTGATGATATCTGGGCGGACTCCGTCACCACAGACAGCACAATCACTAGAGCTTGGGACGCCAAGCACACAGAAGGTGGACACAGTGCTCTCTACCAAGGCAAGGGCCCCGAATTCCTCATGAAGAAGTTCGACGATGAGATGAGGGTGTACGGCGAGGTGATAAGGTCGTCTGGCAATCCTGTCTCTAGTCTGACCCTGATCACCAACACCCCGGAGTCGCTAGAATTTCTCGGTCAGCGCGCACGAGAGATTCTCGGCCCCGACGTCGAACTGCACATTCAACTGAAACCATAAACTTAGAATAAGGAGTTATCATGGACGTCAGCTATCTCTACTCAACGCTCAACTCAGGGCTCGTTATCGCCGACACTGACACGTTCCTCAGCGAGGGAAAGCGGCATTGGCCAGATTGCAAAACAAGATCCGTGGGGTCCGTCGACCGCGAGACCGACGTAGAAATTCTGCTTGATCCAGACGGGGCGTCGACGATTATCAGTCACTTCAGCGACGGTCAGCTCATATCTGTTGACGGGGCAGATCTTGAGGAGGCTGCCGAAATTGCCGTTTGGGTGAGGTCCCTTAACCCGGACCCCAGCCTGGTGCTATGGTTTACCATCGACAACTTTGATGGTCATACCGTCCTGACTCCTGGCATCACACCCCAGCAGGTCATTGAGCAGTGGGTGGATCATCGTGAGCACGACCCCTATGTGGAGTACCCCGAGTACTTCTCGTGACAACTCCGCCGACACCGATAAGTTCACGGTAACACCCCGCTCCAGGAGACAGCAGAACGAACGACTTACCACTGCTGATCCACTACCGTGACCAGGCATCTTCCTACCGTAGTGACCTGCCCGGTGAGCACAACGGTGGGCATATGGCTGGCACACAGTTCTATGGTCCACCTGAGAAGATCAACGTGGTGGCGATGCTCAAGGAGGTCAACCAGAACATCCCCGACAGCGGCTTCAAGTCCTACCATGTGCTGGAGTCCAAGATCGCCAACAATCCGGGAAACTATAAGGGCTTTGCCGTAGACTTCAACTACCGCGACCCGGCCGGGCCGGAGCTGACCAACACCGAACGAGTACCCACCGAGTTCAAGGCGACGTGGACAGACGCTAAAGGCGTTCCTCAACGTTTGCCGTTCGTGAACCACTATTAGGATAGTTTCTGTGAGTGCTGAGAACCTGAGTGCGCAGGAGGCCTTCGAGCGGTTCGAGGGCATGCTGTGGGACTGGCTGCGTGACAGCGGCGGGACCCGCATCGACATCGACTACCACGCCATCCACCGCACCGGATTTGTCACCAACTGGCTGACGATCGACGGCCAGCGCAAGGGCGTGCTGTTTCCCGCGAAGCTGGACTTCACCATGGATGACCTTCGCCCGGCCCAGGTCGATCCCCACCGGGGTGCGTGGACGTACTCGCACCTGTGGATGGAAGCCTCTGATGGTGTGCTGCATCAGGAGTCGGACTGGATGCGTGAGCCAGTCATTAACGGAGATCCGGTGTCTGAGCAGGGCGCAGCGGTGGAGCTGAGGATTCACCCCCGCGATCCTGAGTTCATCCCGGAGTGGATGGCGACCAAGGCAGCCGCCTTCCACAAGCAGGAGGAGGCCCGAGCACGACGTCGCCAGCGCGACCGGGCCCGCCGGGAACGCAAGAAGGCCGAAGCCGCCCAGGACGCCCAGGCCGCCCAAGCCGCCGAGCAGGGGACCGAGGCGAGCAGCGGCCAGGACGGCCAGTAGGGAACCCGGCCGAGACACTGGGCCCCATCCGTGTACTTGGAGTCACTCTCTGGCGCCATCCAGACGCCTCGCGGATCCGAACTCCTGGTGACGGTGCACTACGTCGGTGCGCCACCACTCACCTGGCCACGTCGCCAGCCCATATCACCAAGGAGTTCTCCCATGTGCACTCGCATGATCATGTCAGCCAACCCCTCGGCCAGCAGCATGTCAGACAGCAGTAGAACCCATCCGCGACTGACCCCCTCGACACGCTCTGGCCCGTACCCACACGGTGGATGCGGGCCAACGCGCTGCAAGGCAAGCGGCACAGGCCCCTCAGACAGCATGATCATGAAGCGCGGCACATTTTGATGATCGATAGATATGTTGGCACTCAAGGCCGCCAGGGCTGCTAGGGTTCAAGAGCCAGTTATCCAATAGGAGGTCAATATGCGACAGACATCCACCCCCAAGCGCTTCCTCGCCCTGGCCCTGAGCGCAGGCATCCTGACCACCGGACTCGCGCTGAGCAGCACCACCGCCAGCGCCGCCGAGCCCGCAGCGGTCACCGCCTCCGCACCCCAGGCCCGCAGCACCGACGACGCCGCCCCCACCGGGTGGTTCGACCGATTCAAGCAGGACTGGCGCAAAGCGGCTCGCAGGTACAACGAAGCAGATCAGAGGGCTGCCAGGAACTTCCGGTAACCGCAACACCAAGGCCCTACCGGGCTGTCTCACAAACTCTCCCAGCCCTTAAGAGCTCAGCGCTGGCACTGTCATCAGAGTGGCTGAGGCCGCCCACCCCGGACACCAACCCTAATCAGACCACGAACCGCGGCTTCGGCCCGCGCTCGCGCAGCGAGCGCGGGCCGAAGTTGCTCTCCCTGAACGCGTATCGGGAAGAACGCCCGTCAGTCGCGGGCGTGGACGGACACGAAGTTGGCCAAGAGCTTCCAGGAGTCGGAGACGTCGTCGAGGCGCACGCGGGCCTGGAGCTCGGCGAGCTCGTCGTCGGCGAAGTAGCCGTGACCGGCGTAGAAGCCGAGCCGGTGGGCGAGGTAGTCGCCGTCGAGCTCGGGGTGGAACTGGGTGGCGTACAAGTTGGACCCGATCCGGAACATCTGGATCGGGCATGCCTCGCCGGTCCCCAGGAGGACGGCGTGGGGCGGCAGCGTCGTGACCGCCTCCTTGTGGGCGACGAAGGCCTGGAAGACCTTCGGGACGCCCGCGCAGATCGGGTCGGCCAGGCCGGCCTCGGTGAGAGTGACCTCCGGGGCGGTGACGGCCTCGCCGTAGGTGGTGTCGACGACGGCGCCCTGATGGCAGGCGAGCGTGCCCACGCCGTAGCAGGCGCCGAAGAAGGGGAAGTCGGCCTCGACGACGCGGTCGAGCAGGCCGGAGAGCTCGGCCTCGACGCGCTTCTGAGTGGCGGACTTCTTATCCGGAGGGGTGGAGGCGTTGAAGGGGGAGCCGCCCACGAGGATGCCGGACCAGTCGTCCAGGTCGATCTGCGGCAGGGACTCGGACTCCAGGCGCAGGCGGCGCAGCGTGGACTCATCCAGGCCGGTGCGCTTGAGGAATGCCTCGTACTCGGCGTCGGCGGGTTCGTCCTCGCTGCGGGTGGCCAGGAAGAGGAAGGGTTTCACGAGATGACCTTAACGGGGGCCGACAGCCTGGGCAGCATCCTTTTCCACGCCGTTCCCAGAATCACGTTCAGGCACCGGCCCGCAGGCCTCTGAGGATCTCCTCGACGGCGGCCAGGGTGACGCCGGAGGCCTGCCGCAGGGAGAGCTGCGCCCGCCCGAGGTTGCCGCCGGCGGCAGGGGCGTCGAGGTAGGTCAGGGCGGAGACCGCCACTCCCCTCGAAGCCAGGATCATGGCCTCGGCCACGGAGTCGGTGACGGCGGCGTCGGCGCCCAGGGAGGCCAGTGCGCGCGACTCGGCCGGGCTCGGACGCAGCGGCCCGGGCACGAGGGCGACCACGGAGCTGCCGCTCACGCCGCGTAGGCTCCCCAGGCGCTCGGTGAGCCTGGCATCCCAGCCCGCCGAGACCATGCCGGCGGCCGGGAAGAGGGAACCACCGGAGACGTTGAGGTGGTCGGCGACGACGCGCACCTGCCCCGGCGCCGTCCCCCCGGCCACGTCACCGGAGCCGCGCAGCGGGGTGGCGCGGGTGACGAGCAGGGCGGCGCGCAGGCGGGCCCCGCTGGCGATCCGGGCCAGCGCCGTCGCACCGCGGGCGGCCTCGCCCTCGTACATGCTGGTGCGACCACGGGCGACGAGGACGCCGAGGCCACCGCGCTCATAGGACACGAGCGCGTCCTCCTGGCCGGGGGCGCTGGGAGCCTGAACGCCGGGCAGGAAGGACAGGCGCACCCGGGCCGAGGGGCGTCCCCAGGCCTGGTCGAGGTCGCGCAGGAAGGCGGGCTCGGCGATGACGAGGAGGTCGTGGCGGGCGCGCCCCGTGGCCAGGAGGATGGAGGCGCCGTCGGGGTCCTCGTCCCAGATTCCTGGCGGGGCGGACTGCTGGACCATGGATTCTCCTCGAGTGCGCCCGGGGCGGGCGATGGGACAGGGAACGATGGCCGGCGCTGGACGCCGGTCAGGGTGGAGCGAAGTCTACGCGAAGACGCCGCCGGCCGCCGCCGGCACCCAACCCACACCCACCAACAAAATCTTCAAAATCGACGCGGCTCCGGGTCGATTCTGAAGATTCCGTCGATGTGTGTACGGGACGGCGGGCCGGGCGGGGCGTGCGGGGCGATGCAACCGCACTCCCTCGGCCTACATCGTGCGGTTGAAGTAGATGTTCCCTCCGATGAAGCTGATCAGCTGGAGCCACAGGACGATGCTCAGGACCAGCATTATCGGCCCTCCGAAGGCGCTCACCGTGACGGCGATGACATTGCCGATGAGCCCGACGACGCCGGTGAGGGCACAGGCCCGCTGCAAGGCGGCCTTGTCACGTTCATCATCCCGCTTCTCAAGCTCCCTGACGAAGAAGGTTTCATATCCGAGCCTCTTGGCGACGAACAGGGCGACGATCGCCAGCATCATGGTCGTTCCCCCGCTGGCAGCACCATAGAGGAAGTCACTGTTCGACGGGATCGTCAACGCCGCCACCCACAGGAGGACCACGGCGACGGCCACGAGCGTCATACGTACGGCGGTGATCTGCCATAGCGCGGTGATTCTCAGATTTCGTCGGCCCTTCGGCGTCGAGTCGGAGGAGGACGAACCGGTGGCCGCAGCGGAGGAAGGAGCGGGCGTGGGCGGCGTGGGCTCTGACTCAGACATGAAAGATCTCCTCAACAGTGGTCTCGAAGTAGCGGGCTATGGCGATGGCCAGGGGAAGGGAGGGGTCGTACTTGCCCTTCTCGATGGAGTTGATGCTCTGCCTGGAGACGCCCAGGGCGACTCCGAGCTGGGCCTGGGTGAGACCGCGGGCCTCGCGCAGGCTACGCACGTCGTTATCCACGATCCTCACCACCCAAGGCGCGGCGAGACAACCGGCTCATGCCGCAGCCGCGTTCCGGGCGTCACGCAGTCGTGGGGACAGCCACGCGACACCGACGATGGAGACGCCGATCATGGCGGCGCCCATGAGACGGACGACCAGCAGAAGCGGTCCGGCGGAGAGATGAGTGGCCGCAGGGTTCACGAAGCCCACCATGATTCCGATGGGGAGGGCGCAGACGAAACCAGCCTGCTGCCCACCGAGCTTCTTGAGGAGCTCGGGCGCCTCCTCGGCACGGACCTCGGGCAGGTGTCGAGCCGAGTACCGGTAGACGAGCAGGTAGAGGACGATCCCAACAGCAAGGCCACCGATCACTCCGGCAATGAAGGTGACACCGGGAGAGGCCTGCGACACGGCGGCCAGGACAGAAGAAGCGGAGACGGCCGAAAGCATGGCGATCACTCCTTGAATAGCCACTCGCCCCACGAGCGAGTGTCGTGTTTGCTTGACATGTCTAGTGTGCTTGACAAAGCCTTCCGCGTCAAGCGTGCTTCACTCGGAGAATCCAGGCCGCCGGCGCCCAGCCAGGCCAGCGGGCCGGCGCGCCGCCTTCACGCAAACGTGATTGCACGCAATGTGCAAGAACAAAGGAAGGTCGTTTAGCATCCCCCTCATGGCTGAGCGAATTTTTACAATTAATGCACCGATCGATCAAGTTCGATCAATCGTTACAGAGCTTTTCACTCGGGAGGGCTGGACCGTCACCCCTTTCTCCGCCGACACTCTCCAGATCACCCGCGGCAAGAAGGGCATGTCCGTCGCCTTCGGTGCGTTCATGGGCCGCAACTTCTATCTTTCGCAGAACCTTCAGTTCGGGACCGGCCCGCACGGCGAGACCCTGGTGCGATACCTGTCCTCGACGGGGTCGGCCATCATCGGCGGCGCGCTCGGCATGCGCAAGTCCCTCAAGACCCATGCCGAGTACGCCGAGAAGCTCGCCGACGCCCTGCAGTCGCGCGACATCCTCATGAGCGTGCGGTAGCCGCCGGCGCCTGCGCGCCCCTGCCCCGCTCCGACGTCGGCCCGCCCGCTCCCTCCCCCACCGGGCACAATCGGGGCATGACTCGCACCGGGCCGCAGGGCCGCACGCAGCCGCCGCAGACCGACCCCATCGGGGCCCTGCTCGCCTCGCCCCCGGACCTGCCGGTGGTCGAGGTGCTGCCCGAGCTGCGCGAGCGCCTCTCCTCCAACCCCTCCGCCTCCGACGACGCCGGCGCCGGCGCCGGTGCCTGCCTGGTCCTCACCGCCCCACCCGGCACCGGCAAGACGACGCTCGTCCCACCGCTCCTGGCCGACGTCCTTATCGACGTCCCCGCCGCTGCACCGGGACGCTCCCCGGAACGCCGGCCGGGCCGCGTCGTCGTCACCCAGCCGCGGCGCATCGCCGCCCGCGCGGCCGCCCGCCGCCTGGCCGACCTGCTGGGAGAGGAGGTCGGCGGCACCGTCGGGTACGCGGTGCGCGGGGAGCGGCGCACCGGCCCGGCGACGCGGATCGAGGTCGTCACCGCCGGGCTCCTCCTGCGCCGCCTCCAGCGGGACCCGGAGCTGAGCGGCGTCGACGCCGTCATCCTCGACGAGGTCCACGAGCGCTCCTTGGACAGCGACCTGCTCCTGGCCCTCCTGGCGGACGCGCGCGCCGCCCTGCGCGAGGACCTCACCGTCGTGGCCATGTCCGCCACGCTCGACGCCGACCGCCTGCGCCGCATCCTGGGCGGCCCCTCGGGCGGCCCCTCAAGCGGCTCCTCGGGTGGCGCCGCCCCGCTGGTGGAGGTGCCCGGTCGCCTCCACCCCCTTGAGGAGGTGTGGGCGCCACCGGGGCGCACCGGTCGCCTCGGGCCGCGCGGGGTGCCGCGGGAGTTCCTCGCCCACGTCGCCACCACCGTGGAGCGGGCCCTGGCCGAGCGCTCCGGTGACGTGCTGGTCTTCCTGCCCGGGGCCCGAGAGGTCGACGACGTCGTCTCCCGCCTGCGCAGTGCGGCCCTGGCGGGCGTGGACGTCCTGCCGCTGCACGGCCGCCTGCCCGCGAGCGCCCAGGACGCAGCCCTGGCCCCCAGCCCGGCAGGGCGGCGGCGCGTCGTGGTGGCCACGAACGTGGCCGAGTCCTCGCTGACGGTGCCCGGGGTGCGGGTGGTGGTGGACTCCACGCTGGCGCGCGAGCCGCGCCTGGACGTGGCCCGCTCCATGAGTGGCCTGGTGACGGTGGGGGTCTCGCGGGCGGCCGGGGTGCAGCGGGCCGGGCGGGCGGGGCGCGAAGGGCCCGGCGTCGTCTACCGCTGCTGCTCGCCGACGGACTGGGCGCGCTCGCCGCTGGCTCCGACCCCGGAGATCCTCTCGGCCGACCTCACCGGTGCGGCCCTGGAGCTGGCCGTGTGGGGCGTGCCCGACGGCGCGGGACTGGCCTGGGTGGATGAGCCGCCGGCTGCGGCGCTGGGGGCCGCCCGGGAGGCGTTGGAGCGCCTGGGCCTGGCCGGCGCCGATGGCGTGACGCCCCTGGGACGGGCGGTGGCCGGGCTGCCGGCGGGTGTGCGTGAGGCGCGGGCCCTGCTGGCGACGGCACCGGTGCTGGGGGCGCGGCGGGCGGCACGGGCGACGGCGCTGCTGACCGCCGACCTGCGCGCGCCCGGCGGGGACCTGACGGCCCTGGCCAGGCAGGTACGCGGTGGCGGGGCCGGGTCGGAGGCGTGGAAGGCGGAGGCGCGCCGACTGGAGCAGGCCTGCCGGCGCGCCGCCGCTGAGCAGTCGGGGCGCGCCGAGGAGCCGCGCCCCGAGAGCGGTGGACCACAGGCTCCGGGCGCGACGGGTGTGTCAGGCCCGCCGGCCGCGGACCGCGGCCGGGAGGCTGCCGGACGACCCGAGGATCCAGCCTCCGCGAGCGGTGGACCGCAGGCACCTGACGCGTTGGAGACCTCCGGTTCGCCGGGCACGGGCCGGGAGGGTGCGGGCCGGCCCGGCGGCGTCGGCGGAGACGCTCTCGGGGGCGGCGAGGGTGCCGGGGCGCGTGACCTGGAGTCGGCGGTGGCGCTGGTGGCCGGGACGGCGCAGCCGCAGTGGATCGCTCGACGTCGGGGGCCGGCGCCGCAGGCGGGCAAGGAGGCGCACTACGCGAGCGTCGCCGGGACCGGGCTGCGCCTGCCGGCGGGCTCGGCGCTGGCGGAGTCCGAGTGGCTGGCGGTGGCCGGCGTCGACCTGACCGGTGGGCGCGGGGACGCGCTCATCCGGGCCGCGGCGCCCCTCGATGAGCAGACGGCCCTGGAGCTGGCCGGGGCCTGGCTGGCCGAGGAGGAGCGAGCCGTCTGGGAGGGCGGACGCCTGCGCACGGAGCGCCTGCGCCGCCTGGGGGCCATCACGCTCACCACCACCCCGGGGCCGCCGCCGGGTCCGGCACAGGTGGCGGACGCCGTCGTCGCGCGGGTGCGCGCCGAGGGGGCCGGTGCCGGCTTGGCGGTGCTGCCGTGGGATGAGGAGGCGCGCGGCCTGCGCGCCCGGCTGGCCCTGCTGCACGAGCACCTGGGTGAGCCCTGGCCGGATATGAGTGATGCGGCCCTGGCGGAGCGGGCCGAGGAGTGGCTGGCACCGGCGGTGGCGAGCCTGGCCGGGCAGGCCGGAGGATCAGGCGGACCGGGTAGGTCGGGTGAGTCGGCGTCGTCGGGCCCGGGCGGCCGGCGTTTCAGCCTGGAGCGGCTGAATGTCGCCCAGGCGCTGCGGGCGCTGCTGCCATGGCCGCAGGCGGCGCGCCTGGACGAGCTGGTGCCCGAGCGCCTGGAGGTTCCCTCCGGCTCACAGGTGCGGGTGGACTACACGGCGGTGGTCGGCGGCGCGGGCCCGGTGGACCCGGCCGAGGCCGGGCGGGTGGGCCGGCCGGTGCTGGCGGTGCGGGTCCAGGAGTGCTTCGGCTGGGCGGCCACGCCGCGGATCGTGGAGGGCCGGGTGGCGGTGCTGCTGCACCTGCTCTCTCCGGCGCGCCGCCCGGTGGCGGTCACCGACGACCTGGCCTCCTTCTGGGAGCAGGGCTACCCGCAGGTGCGCGCCGAGATGCGGGGCCGCTACCCCAAGCACGCCTGGCCGGAGGACCCGTGGAACGCGCCCGCCACGAGGGGGACCAGGCGGCGTCGGTAGGTGGGAACGAGGCTCACCGGTCGACGGGGCCTCACCAGGTGGAGGCGTCCAGGCGGCTGAAGCGGAAGCCGGTGGGGTTGCGCTCAGTGTCGGGGTCGGCGTCGGGCACGACGTATCCGACGATCTGGAGGTTCCAGGTGCCGCGCCCGCCCCACAGGGTGGCCGTGGTGCGGGTGCGGCCGCGCACCACCGGGAAGCCGGCGATGGTGTCGAGCTGGACGGAGACCACCTCGTGGGAGTGGTAGCGCATGGCGCCGTTGGCGATGTCGCCGAGCCACTCGACCTTGGGCTGGGGGTAGCCGGTCATGTGAGTCAGGACGCAGTAGTCGGTGAGCAGGGCGTCGATTGCCTTGGTGTCGGCGGCGACCATGGCGTCGCACAGGAGTGAGTAGAGCTCGGCGGCCGCGCGGGGCGCGATCTCGGAGGCGTGGGGGTGCGGGCGGACCTGCGTGTGGGAACGGGACAGGGTTCGGGATTCGTGGGGACGGCGACTCATGGGCCAAGAGTAAGGCCCGACGTCGAATATATGAGGGACCAACAGCGCTCCCGCGGCCGGATCGGGGGCGCAGGGTCCTCGTCGGGGCGCAGGCCCCTGCGGGCCTCATACGGCAGCTACTCCACGAGGGTGGGGATCTACTGGCCGGGGGTTGTGCGTACTGCACGAGAGCCCCACCTACGTGGAGTACACCCGCTCCTCCCCCAGCGGCCCCCGACCCTCGTGCAGTACGGGGTCTCTCGGAGCGGACTACCAGGTGAACTGCTCAGGGCCTTCCTCGGCCCTCGTGCGATGCACTCAATACCGCCCTAACCACTCCGCACGATCGCTCTCCAGCTGGTAGCCCTCCGGAGGAGTGACTGCCCACCCCATCTCCCGAAGGACATCCGCAGCGATACCGCTCGATGACCGGACAATGGCTTTCGCCTGCTCCGTTCTCCAGCGAGCTCGGGCCTGATCAAGTTCCTGGCGCGCGTGAGGAGGATGGTCGACTCCAAGCTCCTCGATCAGCATTGTCAGGAAGTCCTCCAGAGCGGGCCGCAGCCTCGGACCCCCGACAGGGAAGTGAATGTCAGAGATCTGGGGAGTCTTCTCAGCGTCTCCCCGCTTCTTGACCGTGCTTCGTCCGCTGCCACGGCCATCGCGGGACATCATGAAGGTCCAGGCGTCACGATGCGCGTGAATATGAAGGTGTGAGCAAGGAACATTCACCCGGGGACGGCGCCGGTAGTCAAGACGAGCAAGCCACTCGCCTCCGCCATGCGGTCTCAGGCCGAACGTCGAGCCCTCAATGATCATGTACGGATGCTGTGTTGATATCGAACAGGTGTAAGACACGACGAGATCGAGGAGCTTCTTGCCGCCGATGGATAGGACGACAGGAGCCTTCTCCTGCGGATGAACAGCCGCCTTCCACGGATCCTCTCCTGCGATGTCGACCTGGAACTCAGGCGCTGCCGGGCAAACCGCACGCACTGTATGAGTCAGGCCCTCCGCAAAACGGAAGGTCTGCTCATCCGCCCCGGTGATCACTTGCCGAGGAGGAACATCAAGCTGTGGTACTCAGAGAACAGCTTGAGGTCGTCCGACGGATACTCACCGGTGTACTCCTGAGCGAGTGCAGCATCAACACTGCCGAACCGACGCTCGAGCGCACTGACAACAGCCCTCTCTCGCGCCTCAAGCTCGGCCTGCGAGAAGTGCTTGACGACTCCACGTGACGGAACAAGGGCGGTGGACATATGACTGTCTCCTTCCGTGGTCGTACAAGCACTGTAACGCATCGCTACGACACGAACCGCTCCCTCTTCCGTGACGGCCGGCGAGTAGGCCTCAGCCGGAAGAAACCGCCCCGAACTCCACGAGGGTGGGGATCTACTGGCCGGGGGTTGTGCGTACTGGACGAACCCCCGAACCCCGTGGAGTACACCCGCCCCCCCAGTGGCCCCCGACCCTCGTGCAGTATGGGCGTCTCACGACCTCGAGCAGCCGCCGGCCATCGACACGGGCGGCCTCGAAGCGGGGAACCGAAACAGGGAACGCGAAGGGCCCGCCGCGCAGCTCCTGGCTGCTCGTCGGGCCCTCGCCGTGGTGGCGGTAGCGCTGGGATTCGAACCCAGGGTGGCTATGAACCACACAGACTTTCGAGATCTGCACCTTCGGCCGCTCGGACACGCTACCTCGACCACGAGGTTACACGGACGTTGCCCCGCTCCCCAACGCGACGTCCTGCGGTATCAGTCACGACCGACATCGTGCCCGGCAGACCCGGCAACCCACCGGCCCCAGCGGGCCCGGCCGGCGGGCCCCGTCAGCGGCGGTCGGCGAAGGAGGCGGTCAGGAGGTCCTGGGACTCCTGGGCTCGCAGGCCGGCGCGCACCTCGACCTGGTGGTTGGCGCGGGCGTCGCGCACGACGTCGCGCACCGAGCCGCAGGCCCCGGTCCGCGGCTCCCAGGCCCCCAGGACGAGTCGGGCCACCCGGGCCAGGACGATGGCGCCGGCGCACATGGTGCACGGCTCGAGGGTGACCACGAGGGTGCAGCCGTCCAGGTGGGAGTCACCCAGGGCGGCGCCGGCGGCGCGCAGGGCGCGAATCTCGGCGTGTGCCGTCGGGTCGTGCTCGGCCTCGCGGGCGTTGGCGGCCTCGGCGAGGACCGCCCCCTCCAGCGAGAGCACGACGGCGCCCACCGGCACCTCCCCCGCCGCGCCCGCCGCGCGGGCCAGCTCCAGGGCGCGCACCATGGCGGCGTCGATGACCGGACTGGCGGCCGGGCTGAAGGGCGGCTTGATGACCGTACCGCCGCCCCACCCCACGGCGACACCCACCCGCTCACCGAGCGCGCCGGCGTCGGTGGCCGGGGCCGGCGGGCTCGGTGGCTGCGCAGAGGCTGAAGACGTCACGGGTGCATTATCTCGTTATAGGCTCCCCACAACACGCCCGGGCTCGGACAGCCGCCCCACCAGTCCCGGCGCCGCGCCCCCGAGACCGTGGCGGCCCCACTGGCCCCGCGCACGCCCCAAGCCCCGCGTCCCCAAGAAGCCCCCGTGAAGACCCCACGAAGAACGGAGCAGGTCGGTGAGCCGGTCCCCCGAATCGAGCGATGAGAGCGTGTCCGCGCCACGCAACCCCTCAGAGGGCTCCTCCCGGCCGGCCCCGTCGTCGGACCGCTTCTCAGTGCTGCGCCTCCCCGGCGGCTCCCTCCCCAGCACCCTGCTCGGCAAGCTGCCGGGCAAGGAGCCCCTCAACCCGGTGGTGTTCTTCGTGTCGGCCACCATCATCGCGATCGTCGCCCTGGCCGCGCTCGTCGCCCCCGACCTCGTCAAGAGCGCCTTCGGGGCGGCCGTGACCTGGACGAGCCGATGGTTCGGCTCCTTCTACATCCTGCTCATCACGGCCGCGCTCGTCTTCATCCTGGGCCTGGCCTTCTCCCGCTTCGGGCGCATCCGCCTGGGCCCGGACAACTCGACGCCGGACTTCTCCACCTTCGCCTGGACGGCCATGCTCTTCGCCGCCGGCATCGGCACCGAGATCCTGTTCTTCGCCGTCGCCGAGCCGGTCGACCAGTACGTGCACCCGCCCACCGGCGACGCCCAGGCCATCCCCCCGGCCACCCGCGCCCGCGAGGCCATCGTCCTGTCCCTGTTCCACTACGGCATCTCCGGCTGGGGCCTGTACGCCCTCGTGGGCCTGGCCATGGCCTACTTCGCCTACCGTCGCCGCGACACCCTCACGCTGCGCTCCACCCTGCGCCCGCTGCTGGGCCGGCACACCGAGGGCGTCATCGGCGACATCGTCGACGCCGCGGCCCTGGTCGGCGGGGTCTTCGGCATCGCCGCCTCGCTGGGGGTCGGCGTCGTCCAGCTGAACGTGGCCCTCAACATCCTGTTCGGGCTGCCGCAGGGCTTCCCCACCCAGATCGGGCTGACCACCCTTGCCGTCGTCATGGCCACCGTCTCGGCCGTCTCCGGCGTCGACCGGGGCGTGCGCGTCCTGTCCACCATCAACGTGCTCCTGGCCATCGGCCTGGCCCTGTGGGTGCTCGTCACCGGTGACGCCGCCTTCCTCATCGACGCCCTCATCGGCTCCATCGGCGACTTCTTCACCCGCTTCCCGCAGCTGACGCTGGAGACCTACGCCTACAACCGCCCCGATGACTGGCTCAACGCCTGGACCCTGTTCTTCTGGGCGTGGTGGATCGCCTGGGCGGCCTTCGTGGGCATGTTCCTGGCCCGCATCTCACGCGGCCGCACCATCCGCCAGTTCGTGCTCGGCAGCCTCCTGTTGCCCTTCTGCTACATCCTCATGTGGGTGGCGATCTTCGGCAACCACGCCCTGGACCTGGTCATCCGCGGCAACGGCGAGTTCCGGGACATCACCCTGGAGCGGCCCGAGCAGGGGCTGTACTGGATCCTGGAGCACCTGCCGGGCCAGAAGATCCTCATCGCCCTGGCCCTGTTCGTGGGGATCCTCTTCTACGTCACCAGCGCCGACTCCGGCGCCTTGGTCATGGCCAACCTCTCCAGCCGCATCCGCTCGGCGCGCCAGGACGCCGCCCCCTGGCTGCGGATCTTCTGGGCCGCCCTGACCGGGATCCTCACCATCGCGATGCTCGTAGCCGGCGGCATCCCCATCCTCCAGCAGGCCACCATCGTCATGGCGCTGCCCTTCTCCGGGGTCCTCATCCTCATCATGTACACCCTGTGGCGCTCCCTGAGCACCGAGGACACCTACAACCAAGCCCTGAGCCAGGCCGACCGCAACCGGGCCCTGGGCCTCAACGGCTCGGCCGCGGGGCTGGAGCAGACGCCCTGGCGCGAGCGCCTGGCGCACACCCTCAACTCGGTCTCCCCCGACGAGGCCGGCAACGCCATGGAGCGGCGCATCGTGCCGGCCCTGGAGGCGGTGGCCACCGAGCTGCGCAAGGAGAACGTCTCCGCCGAGGTCTTCGTCGAGGGCCCCGAGGCCCAGGACCCCGACGACGAGCGCACCTTCCTGGGGCGCGCCAGCCTGGTGGTCTCCTCCCACCCGGCCACCGACAGCGGCGAGGAGCAGTCCAGCTCCATCGACTCCTTCCGCTACGTGGTGCGCATGGTGGTCACGCCGGTGCCCGCCTACGGCTTCGCCGTCCACGAGGCCGACGACCTCACGGTGCGCCTCGAGGTGCGCCCGCACAGCGGCGGCCAGGGCTACGACGTCGTCGACTGGAACTCCGACCAGGTGGCCCACGACGTCCTGGACCACTACGAGCGCTGGCTGGAGTACGTGGGCACCTCCGAGAAGAGCGAGTCCCGGTTCTCCCGGCGGCTCTGAGGCGCGCTCCCGCGCCCGCCGTCGGGGCTGCCCCGGCCCACTGCCTCCTCACCGGCTCCTCCCCGCCGGATGCGGCCGCCGGTAGCAGGATGCGGCCGTAGGCGGCCCGGGGTCAGTCCGCCTCGACCGTGAAGGAGGCGAGGCGCTCCTGGAAGGCGGGGTCGTAGTGGTTGACGACGCCCTGCCCCTCGTCGAGGGAGGCGATGGTCCGCATGTCGGCGTCGTCGAGCTGGAAGTCGGTGACGTCGAGGTTGGTGACCATGCGCTCGCGGTGGACCGTCTTGGGGATGACGATGATGTCCAGCTGGATGAGGTAGCGCAGGGCCACCTGGGCGGCGGTCTTGCCGTACTTCTCGCCGACGGCGGTGAGCACCGGGTGGGTGAAGATGTTGTTGCGGCCCTGGGCGAGCGGTCCCCAGGACTCCAGGGCGGTGCCGTACTTGGTGTACCAGGTGCGGTTGTCGGCCTGCTGGTTGAAGACGTGGGTCTCCATCTGGTTGACGGCCGGAGGCACCTCGACGTGCTGCGCCAGGTCCACGAACCGGTCGGGGAAGAAGTTGGAGACGCCGATGGCGCGGACCTTGCCGGCGGCCAGGGCCTTCTCCATGGCGCGGTAGGTGCCGTAGTAGTCGCCGAAGGGCTGGTGGACGAGCAGCAGGTCGACGTAGTCGGTGCCCAGGCGGCGCAGGGAGCCGTCGATGGAGCGGGCGGCGCGCTCCTCCCCGGCGTTGGTGAGCCACACCTTGGTGGTCACGAAGATGTCCTCGCGGGGCAGCCCGCAGTTGGCGACGGCCGCGCCCACGCCCTCCTCGTTGCGGTAGGCCTGGGCGGTGTCGACGTGGCGGTAGCCGACCTCGAAGGCCTCGAGCACGGCCCGCTCGGTCTCCTCCGGCGGGGTCAGGAAGACGCCGTAGCCGATCTGCGGGATGTCGACGCCATTGTTGAGAGTGATGGTGGGGGTGGAGCCGTTGGCCATGAGTTCTCCTTCGATGCGGTCGGTGACGGCAACCTAGCCCCGCAGGTGGGTGCGACGTCAGCACCGTTCGCCCCCGGCCCAACCGGCGTGTGCGAGCTGTCCTGGCCTAGTCGCACGCCCGAATCTGGACCTGCCCACGCTCCCTAGTCCGAACCCGGCCACGTACCCCACTGCTGGCGGACCCGCCATCCGCGCGAGAGATGTGTGGTCGGGTTGTGCATCGGGA
>NZ_MSKS01000030.1 GCF_001937445.1 Actinomyces oris
TCGCACTGGCGGCGCAGGCGGTGGGCGTCGTGGCGGGCCGCCACCGGGGTGATCCACTGGCTGGTGCCGTCAGCGGCGGCGATACGGCCGTCGAGGGTGGCGGCGAGCTTCCACGTCACCATGGGGCGTCCGCGGGTCACGGCCAGGAGCCACGGGCGGTTGAGACGCGCGGCCTCCTGGGCGCACAGCCCACGCCGTACCCGCACGCCGGCGGCCTCCAGTGCCGCCGCGCCGCCTCCGGCCTGCTCGGTCGGGTCGTCCTGGGCGTAGATGACCTCGGCCACGCCGGCGTCGAGGAGCGCCTGGACGCACGGGCCGGTGCGGCCCTGGTGATTGCACGGCTCGAGGGTGACCAGGACGCTCGCTCCTCGGGCGGAGGCGCCTGTCGTGGCGAGGTTCGCCAGTGCGTCAACCTCGGCGTGGGCGGTGCCGGTACCACGGTGATGGCCCTCGGCGAGGACGTCGCCGTCGGCGGAGAGGATGACGCAGCCAACCCGGGGGTTGGGGCCGGGCGGGGCGTCGGGGGAGACCGCGGCCCGTAGGGCGCGCTGCATTGCGGCCGTCTGCACGGTGGTGAACGAGGTCATCCGGTCCTCTCCCTCGGGTGCGCTGGGGAGAGACACCGCCATGACGGAGTGCCGGGTGCACGGCACCAGGCGAGGCATGGTGTGTCCCGTGTGCGCTTCCCATCCGGACTCTCACCGTCGGTCCAGGAGTTCCACCTGGTCAGCCGGCCGCTGGATGCGACCGGGTCGCGGACTGTTACCGCCGGTTCGGACTTTCACCGACCCCAGAGCACACGAGCTCATCTCGTTGGGGAGAATGTACCGCGCGCGAGTGCGTTCAGTCACCTCTCCGCAGCTATGTGACCATCCACACCTCGGCGGGGTGTCCGGGTGCGGGCGCACCGCGGGAGGGTGGCCCGCACCGGGCCTCACTTCTTGCGGTACAGGGACTTGGTGGCGTAGACGGGCTCGTTGGTGACCTGCACGCCCAGGGCGCGGAAGATGCCCTCGTCCACCGGGCCCAGGATCGTGGAGGTGTGGACGTCGCAGCCCCGCAGCGTCTCGAGCTGGTCGAGGGCCTTGCGGGCGTTGTCGTCCCCGTTGGCGGACACGGCCAGGGCGATGAGCACCTCGTCGGTGTGCAGGCGCGGGTTGCGGCTGCCCAGCTCCTGTGTCTTGAGCCTCTGGATGGGTTCGATGGAGGCCGGGGCCAGCAGGTTGATGTGGTCATCGATCCCGGCCAGGAGCTTGAGGGCGTTGAGCAGCATCGCAGAGGAGCACCCCAGCAAGGCGGAGGTCTTGCCCGTCACGATGCGCCCGTCGGGCAGCTCGATCGCCGAGGCCGGCTCGCCGGTGGCCTCAGCCACCTCCAGCGCGGGCCGTACGACGGGGCGGTCCTCCTTGCTCACCCCCACCTTGGCCATGAGCAGCCCGATCCGCTGGGACTGGACGGGGACGATGACCTCGCGCTTCTCGGCAACCAGTGCCCGGTAGTAGCGGCGGATGATCTCCTGGCAGGCGGCCTGCCGGCAGGCCTCATCGTCGCTGATGCAGTTGCCGGCCATGTTGACGCCCATGTCCGTGGGGGAGGCGTAAGGTGAGGAGCCCAGGATCTCCTCGAACAGGCGGCTCAGGACCGGGAAGACCTCGACGTCGCGGTTGTAGTTGACGGTCTGGACGCCGTGGGCCGCCAGGTGGAAGGGGTCGATCATGTTGACGTCGTCGAGGTCGGCGGTGGCGGCCTCGTAGGCGATGTTGACCGGGTGGTCCAGGGGCAGGTTCCAGATCGGGAAGGTCTCGAACTTCGCGTAGCCCGAGGAGATGCCCCGCTGGTGGTCGTGGTAGATCTGGGACAGGCAGGTGGCCATCTTGCCGCTGCCAGGGCCGGGGGCGGTGACGACCACGAGGTCCCGTTTGGTCTCGATGTACTCGTTGCGCCCGTAGCCCTCCGCCGAGACGATGCGGGCGACGTCACCGGGGTAGCCGGGGATGGGGAAGTGACGGTAGACCGTGATGTCCAGCGCCTCCAGCTTGCGCTTGAAGTCGTGGGCCTGGCGGTTGTCATCAGTCCACTGGGTCACGACGACGCTGCCCACGTAGAGCCCGTAGCTGCGGAAGGCGTCGATGTGGCGCAGCAGGTCGTCCTCGTAGGGGATGCCCAGGTCCGCGCGGACCTTGTTTCGGGCGAGGTGCTTGGCGTTGACCGCCATGACGATCTCGACCTCGTCGGCCAGCTCGGCGAGCATGACGATCTTGTTGTCCGGGGTGAAGCCCGGCAGCACGCGCGAGGCGTGCATGTCGTCGATGAGCTTGCCGCCGAACTCCAGATAGAGCTTGCCGCCGAACTGGGCGCGGCGCTCCGCGATGTGGCTGGACTGCATCCGCAGGTACTTGTCGCGGTCGAATCCGATGCGCAATGGGCTCTCCTTGAAGCGGTCTGATGAACGGGTGGAGGGGGTGGAAAAAAGAGGAGGACGCCTCCCCGGAGGGAGGCGCCCTTCAGATGCTCACTGCTGCGGTGGCCTCAGAGGGAGGCGACGCGCTTGGCGAGCTTGGACTTGCGGTTGGCGGCCTGGTTCTTGTGGATGACGCCCTTGGAGACGGCCTTGTCCAGCTTGCGGGAGGCGGCCTTGAGGTGCTCGAGTGCGGCGTCCTTGTCACCGGCCTCGACGGCCTCGCGCACGCGGCGCACGTAGGTCTTGAGCTCGGACTTGACGGACTTGTTGCGCAGGCGGGCCTTCTCGTTGGTCTTGATGCGCTTGATCTGGGACTTGATGTTCGCCACGGTGAAACTTTCTCGCGTCTGATTGGTCGATGGCCGGAGAGAGGGTTCGCGCCACGGGCTGACATGAGGTGGTGGGGCACCTGGCTGACCCGGTCGCCGGACCCCGCAGCCGGCCAGGCCAGAGGTCCAGTAGGCGACTGTATCATTCAGGTTCCCCATGCCCCCAGGCGCGAAGCGGGGTCGAGGCGTGAGGTGCATCGCCCCATGAGCCTTCGCATCCTGGCGGCGCTGCGGAGGCGATCAGGAGTGGTGGTGGCGCAGGGCGGCCACGACGCCGTCAAAGACCTCACGCTTCATCGTGGCCCCCTCGCGGCGCACGGAGGCCGGCTCCACCAGGAGCAGACGGTCCAGGCGCACCTCACTGGGGCGGCCCTGACGGTCCCAGTCACCGGTGCCGACGTCGTACCAGAAACGACCCCAGCGCGCCTCCTGGGCGGCGTCGCGGTCGTGGTCCTTGCTCGTCATCTGGGCCACGACCAGACGGGTCTCATGGCGGGCCACGACCAGGACCGGCCGGTCCTTGCCCCGGGAGGGATCCTCCTCGAAGGGCACCCAGGCCCACACCACCTCGCCGGGGTCGGCCTCGCCGTCCGGGTCGGGGGAGTAGCTGAAGGCGGGCAGCCCCAGGGCGGAGACGTCGTAGACGCTGACGCCTCGCGACGAGGGGGCCGCCGACGACTTGGGAGCGCGGACCTGAGCAGGCTCAGCGGAACCGGATGGCGTGCTGCCGGACGTGCCGGACGGCGCCGAGGGCTTCTGGGCAAGTGCGTCGGAGGCGGCGTGCCCGAGCAGGGTGAGGATCCGGTTGAGAAGGCTGGCCATGGGCGCCACCCTACCGTCGGGCGGGATGGGGTGGCCGCCGCAGGCTCACGGCGGCAACCAGCACCACCGGTGGCCCCGCCCCGAAGCAGGAGGAGGACCACCGGTGGCGCCGGCGAATGCGCCGATGATGCGGTGCACCCGCAAGGCCCGCATCGTGAAGGTGCTAGTTCCCGGTGCGCGTCATGGGGGTGCAGAGCGTGTGGGTCCCGGCCTCGGTGCCGCCGTAGCTGCCGTCGACGTCGATCTGCATGGTCAGTCCCTGGGAGGGGTCCTGGGGGTCGCAGGTGCCCAGGGACTTCCAGGTGTCCTCGGTGACCGCCTCGGCGTTGACCTGGTAGGTGCTGGTGAAGGTCATCGTGGTTGACGAGTGGGCGTTCAGGGAGGCTCCGGTGCGCAATGACAAGGAGCCGTCATCCTGAAGGGCATAGCTGTCCGGGCCGACCCACCGCGGGGTACCGGTACCCGTGACGCTCTTGAGGGTGAAACCGGAGGGGATCCGGGGGCGCAGGACGATATCGGAGCTGCTCCCCCCGGCGTCGGTGTTGTTGGTGAAGGTGATGGTGTAGCCGACCTCGACCTCGTAGGTGCCGGTGGGGGCGGCCTCGACCAGGAGATCCGTGGGATGAGTCTCCACCTCAACCACCGGCCGGTCCTTGGTGTAGTCGCTGGAGAAGGTCTGTCCGCCGGTGGTCAGTGCGGCCGTGACCCGGTTGCGACCCACGACGCCGGTCAGGTCGACCTGGCAGGTGATCTCCTTGCCCTGGGGGACCTTCGCTGTACCGCTGGAGACCGTGAGGTTCTCGCTCGGTCCCGTGGCGGAGACGACCTTGCCGCCGAAAGCCGTCAGGTCGCAAGTCAGGGCGCCCACCTGGGCCTGCCCCCTGGACCTGACGGCGGAGATGGTGAAGTCGGACAGGGGCGTGGTGGAGTCGTTCCTTGCCGTCATGGTGAAGCGGGCGGCGTCCTTGGCGGCGCCGTCGACCGCGACCTCCTTGGCGGACACGGTGGCGTGAGCCTCGCTGGCAGCGGGCTTGTGTGCGCTGACAGTGGGCCGAAGAATCGCGTTGCGCGTGGAGACCTCGATGGTGGGGGTGACACGGTAGCTGCGCGCATCCGCACCGGGCGCCACCACCGTGGTCCCCAGATCCAGGTCGACGTAGCTGCTCTTGTCCCATTGGGTGTAGAAGTTGATCTCATAGGTCAGCTTCAGGTGCTCAGGAGTGCAGGACACAGTTTTGACCGAGCCGATGGACTCGTTCAGCAGCGGGTTGTACAGCTCAGAGATGGAACTCAGCTCGGACTCCGCTATCAACGCCGGGGGCTCACCCTCGCCCTTGTCGATGTAGAAGGAGCTCGTCCCGGCCACCTCGTCACCGTTCTGGGAAGGGCAGGACCAGGTCCACTGACCCGGCACGGAATCGGCCTCGATGGTGACGTTCGTGGAGCTCTTCGGGGCGATGGCCGATGGGATGCGGACCCTCCAGCTCAGGCAGCCCTCGGCATTGCCGGAGCCGTGGCAGCCGGCGCTGGCCGTGTGGTAGCGCCCCTCCACGGTGATGTCGGTATCAGCGGACGCCGGGGCGGCGACGGCAGCAGCGGCGATGAGAGGAAGAGCCAGGGCGATGCGCAGGAGGCGCCGCCACGGACGAGCGGGTGGGGAGGATGGGGAGTGCATGAGCACGCCTTTCGGTGAGGTGAATGGAGTTTTGGATTCCCGTTGTGGGAGAAAGTCATGTGAAGGTCGGATAGGTGAGGTACTCACCTATCCGACCTTCATCCAGTCGGGCTGATCGACCTGTGCTCGTGCTCAGTTCTTCGTGCGCGTCACGACGGTGCAGGCAGAGTAGGTGCCGGGCTCAACCCCGTCGCTGCCGACGACGTCGATCTGGGTGGTCAGTCCCTTGGAGGGGTCCTTGGGGTCGCAGGTGCCCAGGGACTTCCAGGTGTCCTCGGTGACCGCCTCGGCCTTGACCTCGTAGAAGGCGGTGAAGGTCATCGTGGTTGACGAGTGGGCGTACAGGGTGTCGCCCGTGGACAGGGGTATGGAGCCATCGGGCTGGAGCGCGTAGTCGTCCGGGCTGATCCACCACGGGACGCCACTGTCCAACACGTACATGAAGCTGAAGCCGGCCGGGATCGGGGGGTGCAGGACGATATTGGAGGTCTGTCCTACGGCGTCGGTGGTGTTGGTGAAGGTGACGGAGTAGCCGATCTCGACCTCGTAGGTGCCGGTGGGGGCGGCCTCCACGCTGCGATCAGTAGGCTGGACCTTCACCTCGCTGATGGGCCGGTCCTTGGTGTAGTCGCTGGAGAAGGACTGCTTGCCGGTGGTCAGTGCGGCCGTGACCCGGTTGCGACCCGTGATGCCGGTGAGGTCCACCTGGCAGGTGATCTCCTTGCCCTGAGGGACCTTCGCCGCTCCGCTGGAGACCGTGAGGTTCTCGGCCGGTCCTGTGGCGGAGACGACCTTGCCTCCGAAGGCGGTCAGGTCGCAGGTCAGAGCACCTACCTGTGCCTGTCCCCTGGTCCGGCCGGCGGAGATGGTGAAGTTGGACAGGGGTGTGGTGGAGTCGTTCCGCGCCGTCATGGTGAAGCGGGAGGTGTCCTTGGCGGCGCCGTCGACCGCGACCTCCTGGGTGGACACGGTGGCGTGAGCCGCACTGGCAGCGGGCTTGTGAGCCGTCGCGTTGGGCGTGAGAACCAGGCTGCCCGTGGAGGTCGTGATCTTCGGGCTGAAGGTGTAGCTGCGCGCGTCCGCGCCGGGAGCCACGACTGTGGTCCCCAGGTCCAGGTCGAGATAGGAGCTCTGGTCCCGGGCGGAGTCGAAGTCGACCTCGTAGGTCAGGCTCAGGTGCTCAGGAGTGCAGGAAGCGGCTGTGACCGAGCCGGCGCTGTCCCCGTGCTGGTTGTAGTAGAGATGGTCGAAGAAACCCAGGCCGGAGCCGGCCAGCTTCGATACGGGCTCGTCCTTGCCCCTGTCGATGTAGAAGGCACTGGTTCCGGCCACCCTGTCGCCGTCCGGAGAGGGACAGGACCAGGTCCACTGACCCGGCACGGAGTCGGCCTCAATAGTGATGGTGGCGGATGCGTTCGGGGCGACGGTCGAGGGGACTCGCACCCCCCAGCTCAGACAGCCGTCGGCACTGTCGGAGCCGTGGCAGCCGGTGCCGGCGGAATGATAGCGCCCCTCCACGGTGATACCGGTGTCCGGGGCGGCGGTTGGGACGGCTGCGCTCACCGGAGCGGCGACGGCGCCGACGGTGAGCAGAGGAAGAGCCAGGGCGATGCGCAGGAGGCGCCGCCACGGACGAGCGGGTGGGGAGGATGGGGAGTGCATGAGCACGCCTTTCACTGAAATGATCGGAAGGGAAGCCAATCGGTCCTTTAATATATCCCTGAACAGGGCGCTATGGAAATGGCGAAGTGCTTCTTCTACCGCGCTTCCCCGGCCTTCATGAAAGGAATAGACAAAGGTCGATCGCACCCAGCTTTCGGCGCAACCGACCTGTGTCGTTGTTCTTCGTGACTTGTCTGCCAGACCCCGCCCATCAGTGCGGGCGCGTGGCCTCCTTCATCGTGGCGGTGAACGTGACCAGGTCACTGCGCAGCGCCCCGAGCGCATAGTGGCGACGCTCCTCATGACCGCCTGCGCCGTTGCTGGCGGAGGTCGCCGCCACGATCTCGGGGGCGTAGCGCTCCACGATCTTGACCGTGGCCGATCCACTGATGGCGCCGTCGGCGCCGGCTGCGATGGCCTCGGCGACCTGCTCGGGCGTGGAGATGCCGAAGCCCAGCATCACCGGTGCAGCGGCGTCGGCCCGCAGACGCTCCACCGACTCGGCCAGGCCCACGGTCGAGGAGGCCCGCTCGGTGCCGGTCACCCCCACCCGGGAGACGGCGTAGACGTAGCCGCGCGAGGCCGCCGCCACCGCGTCCAAGGTCTCGGCCGCAGCCGACGGCGGGGCGATGTAGACGGCGTCGACACCGGCTTCCTGGGCGGCCCGGCTGAAGGCTGCCGACTCGCGGATCGGGACGTCGGGAAGCAGCACCGAGTCGATGCCGGCCTGCGCGCACTCGGCGTAAAAGCGCTCCAGGCCCATCGCGAAGGGCACGTTGCCATAGATGAGCATGCCGATAGGCAGCCACGGGTGGCGCCGGCGCACACGCTGAACCACCTCCAGGCAGTCCTGGAATCCCACACCCGCGGCCAGGGCCCGCACATGCGCCTTCTGGATCGTGGGACCGTCAGCGACCGGGTCGGTGAAGGGCACACCCAGCTCCAGCGCGTCGGCCCCGCCGGCGATGAGCGCCTCGATGACGGCCTCGCTGGTGTCCGCATCGGGGTCACCGACCATGACGAAGGGGACGAAGGCGCCCTCACCGCGCTCCTTGAGGGCGGCGAACATTGCAGGATAACGACTCATCTCAGAACTCCTCACCCAAGCCTGCGTTCAGGCTGGCGCCCCTGGCGGCGTTCAGGCCCGCGTACTCGGTGCGCTTGCCCATCTGCTCCACCATGCGCGAGGCCCTAGCCACGGCGCCGTCCGTGGAGAAGGAGCCCCCCAGCCTCGCCTGCACCTGGTCGAGATCCTTGTCCCCACGGCCCGACAGGCACACCAGCAGGATCGGGGGCTCCTCGCCGTCAGGCACCACCCGGGCCATTGCTAGGGCCTGAGCCAGAGCGTGGGCGGACTCCATGGCCGGGATGATCCCCTCGTGGCGCGACAGCAGCCGGAAGGCCTCGATCGCCTCGTCGTCACTGATGCCCACGTAGCGGGCCCGGCCGGTGTCCGACAACCAGGCGTGCTCGGGCCCCACGCCCGGGTAGTCCAGGCCCGCCGAGACCGAGAAGGACTCCTCGACCTGCCCCTCCGAGGTGCGCATGAGGTAGCTGCGCGCCCCGTGGAGGATCCCCACCAGCCCCTTGTTGATGGGGGCGCCGTGGCGGGGCGTGTCCAGCCCCTCACCGGCCGGCTCGACCCCGATGAGCTCGACCCCGGGGTCGTTGATGAACTCGGCGAACATTCCGATCGCGTTGGAGCCACCCCCCACGCAGGCGATGACCGAGTCCGGCAGCCGCCCCGTCAGCCCCAGGACCTGGGCGCGGGCCTCCCGGGAGATGACCCGGTGGTACTCGCGCACGATCGTGGGGAAGGGGTGCGGGCCGGCGGCCGTGCCCAGCAGGTAGTGGGTGTCGGCGAAGGAGGCCGTCCAGTCGCGCAGCGCCTCATTGACCGCGTCCTTGAGCGTACCCGCGCCACTGTCCACCGGGACCACCGTGGCACCCATGAGCTCCATGCGCTCGACATTGGGCGCCTGACGCACGACATCGGTGGCCCCCATGTAGATGGTGCAGTCCAGGCCCAGCAGGGCGCAGACCATGGCCGTGGCCGTCCCGTGCTGGCCGGCGCCGGTCTCGGCGATGATGCGCCGCTTACCCATCCGCTTGGCCAGGAGGGCCTGCCCCAGAACCTGGTTGCCCTTGTGGGCGCCTCCATGAACCAGGTCCTCTCGCTTGAGCAGGATGCGCGCGTTGCCCTCCAACGGCAGGTTGCGCAGCTCGGTGACAGCCGTGGGACGCCCCAGGTAGCGGGTCATGAGCGTCTCCAGCTCGGCGGCGAAGGCAGGATCGGCCTGGGCGTCGATGAAGGCGTCCTCGAGCTGGTCCAGCGCCGGAATGAGCAGCTCGGGTACGAACTGGCCCCCGTAGGGTCCGAAGAAGGCCGGCAGGCGCGGATGGTGCCCCGACCCCTGGCCGTCCCGGTCCAGGGCCGACGACGACGCACCCTCCCCTTCCGGCAGCGGCACCGCGGTGGCCAGCTCCCGGGCGGCCTCGGCCGGGTCCGGGGCCCCGGACAGGGACGAACCCACCAGGAGGGCGTCCACCAGGCCCGACAGACGCTGCACGTCGTCGGGAGCACCGACCCCCGACTCACCCACGAGGACCACCCCGGGCGGGGCCAGTGGGGCGAGCTCCTCAGTGCGCGCCAGGTCCGTCTCCAGGGTGCGCAGGTTGCGGTTGTTGATCCCGATGACCTCCGCCCCCAGAACCGAGGCGCGGTGCATCTCCTGTGGGGTCGAGACCTCCGTGAGCACCTCCATGCCCAGGCTGTGGGCCAGGTCGGCCAGCTCGCGGTAGACGTCGTCGGGCACCACCGAGAGCATGAGCAGGACCGCATCCGCCCCCAGGCTGCGGGCCGCCAGCACCTGGACCTCATCAACGATGAAGTCCTTGCACAGGACGGGCACGTCCACCACCTCGCGCACAGCCGCCAGGTCGTCGAAGGAGCCGTTGAAGCGGTCGGGCTCGGTGAGCACCGAGACCGCGGCCGCGTAAGGCGCGTACTGGGCGGCCAACGCGGCCGGGTCGTAGTCGGAGCGAATGGTGCCGCGTGAGGGCGAGGCCGCCTTGCACTCCATGATGAGAGCCGGCTGCGGGCTGAGCCCCTGGCCGCTGCGGGTACGCAGGGCCGCCGCGAAGGAGCGCTGCGAGCGCTCCAGGTCCTCGGCTCTCAGGTGCCCGAAACGGGCGCGCAGCTCATCAATGCGCTCGCGGCGCGCCTGGACGATCGAGTCCAGGACGGTGCCCGTGGCGATGAGACGCGCCTCGACCGGCTCACGGTGGGCGCGCTCGCCAGGGCCTGCACCATCGGGTGGCGCGGCGGGGACGGGGGCGGTGTCTGGGGTGGTCACGGCTCCTCCTCAGGCCGTCTCAGTGGCGAGGTCACTGGCTTTGGTCATGGACTCCAGGTGGCGGGCCACGCCGCCGGAAAGGATCTGCTCCAGGGCCGCCGCCGTGCCGTCGGCGAGGCTGTCGGCCCGGCCGGTGAGGTACAGCAGGGCGCCGGCATTGACGGCGATCGCGTCACGGTGGGCGGGCCGCCCCTCACCCGAGACGGCCTCACGCAGCAGGCGGGCGTTGTCGGCCGGCTCCCCACCCAGCAGGTCGGCCAGCTCGTAGGCGGGCACCCCCAGATCCTCAGGCGTGACCTCATAGGCCCGCACCCCATCGGGCGTCGCCTCACGCACAAGGGTCGGCCCGTGGACGGCGATCTCGTCCAGGCCCGAGCCGTGGGCCACGAGCGCGCGCTCGCGCCCCAGCTGGACCATGGCCTCAGCGATCATGTCCAGCATGCCCGGGTCCCACACGCCCATGAGCTGGAAGGTCAGGTGGGCCGGGTTCACCAGCGGCCCCAGGACATTGAAGATCGTGGGCGTGGCCAGCGCCTTGCGCACCGGGGCCACATGCCGCATCGCCGGGTGGTAGGCCTGGGCGAACAGGAAGGTGAAGTGGTCACGGGCCAACAGCTCGACCGCCGTGGCCGGCTCCACGTCCAGCGGCAGCCCCAGCTCGGCGATGACATCGGCCGCCCCCGTCTTGGAGGACACGGCCCGGTTGCCGTGCTTGGCCACCGCGACCCCCATCGAGGCGGCCACCAGGCCCGCCCCCGTGGAGATGTTGATCGTGCCCACGCCGTCGCCCCCGGTGCCCACGACGTCCACCAGCGGGAAGGACACCGACGGGAAGTCCCGGGCCACCTGACGGAAGGCGCTCGCGGCCCCGGCGACCTCCTGGGGCTCCTCACCGCGGGCGTGCAGCGCCGCCAGCAGCGCCGTCGTCTCCACCTCGGACAGGTCGCCGGCGCCCAGGGCCGCGAAGACCGTCGAGGCCTGCTCGCGGCTCAGGCGCCGCCCCTGAACCACCTCTCGCAGCAGCTCGTGCGCCTCCTGCGCCGTGGCAGCAGGCGCGGCCTGCGCAGCGGCCGGGGCCGCACTGTTGGTCTGACTCATCGGTCTGTAGCTCCTTATGCGGGTGGTTGAGGCTGGTCGAGCGCCCGGGGGTGATTCTGCCCGAACGGTGGCTCCGACGTCGGCATCTGCGGGCCGACGGGGCGGTGCGTGGCTCAGGGGATCCGGGCCAGGCCAGTGGTGACGGCCTTGAGCAGGGCCGGGCCCTGCGGGGTGAGGATCGACTCGGGGTGGAACTGCAGCCCGACCGCGGGCAGCGACCGGTGCCGGGCCGCCATGACGATGCCTCCGCTTGCGTCCTCATCCGCCTGGGTGGTCCGGGCCAGACTGACGAGTGCCTCGGGCAGTGTGCGCGTACCCAGGGAGTGGTAGCGGGCCACGTCCAGGGGACCGCCGTCGAGCACCGCGAAGGCCTCGTCCGCGCGCCCCGCCTCAGTGACCTCGAGGCGGTCGGAGCGGCCGTGGACCGGGCCGACCGGGGCGACTCGCCCGCCGCAGGCCTCGACCAGGGCCTGAAACCCCAGGCAGATGCCCAGCGTGGGAATCGCCTCATCCAGGGCGGTGGCGATGAGCTCCATGAGGCAGCCCGACGTCGCCGGATAGCCCGGCCCCGGGGACAGGCACAGGACCGGACGCCGCCCTGCCTGCTGCTCGGCCGCGGTGGGCTCCAGGGCGGAGAGCACCCGGGAGGCCGGCACGTTGTTGCGGTAGACTTCGATCTGGGAGCCGAGGGTCGCGAACTGGTCAACGAGGTTGTAGACGAAGGAGTCGCGGTTGTCGAGCAGAACCACTCGAGCCGGTGCCGATGCCTCGGCAACACTACGGGCGTCCTGCGCGGTGCTCTGGCTGCTGGTGAGGGGCATCATGGCTCAGGCCTCCTTGTCGGTCCGGCTGCCGGTCCAGCTGCCGGTGCGGTCAATGACGAGGGTGGCGCCCTGCGCGGCGGCGACCGCCTCCAGGACGGCGCGGGCCTTGTGAACGGTCTCGGCGGCCTCAGCGGCCGGGGAGGAGGCCGCCACGACACCGGCCCCGGCCTGGACCAGGGCGGTACCGGCGGAGACGAAACCGGAGCGGATGACGATGCAGGTATCCAACTCGCCGTCACCGCGGATGTACCCCACCGAGCCCCCGTAGGAGCCGCGACGCACGCCCTCGGCCTGGCGAATGAGCTCGGCGGCCCGCAGCTTGGGGGCCCCGGTGAGGGTGCCCATCGTCATGGAGGCGCGGAAGGCGTCCAAGGCGTCCAGGTCCTCGGCCAGCTCGCCGGAGACCTCGGATACCAGGTGCATCACCCGGCTGTAGCGGTCCACGCGCAGGAGGTCCTGGACACTGCGGGTACCCGGACGGCTGACCCGGGCGACGTCGTTGCGGGCCAGGTCCACGAGCATGACGTGCTCGGCGACTTCCTTGGCGTCGGTGCGCAGCTCCAGCTCCAGGCGGGTGTCGCGCTCGTGGTCCACCGAGCCGTCGGCGTGCAGCCCGCGCGGCCGGGTCCCGGCGATGGGGCGGATGGCGACCCGGCCGCTGCGCACCGAGTACAGCAGCGCCGACTCCGGGGAGGCACCGAAGAGCTCGAAGTCCGGGGCGGCCAGGTAGAACATGTACGGGCTGGGGTTGGCGTGGCGCAGCACGTGGTAGGCGGCCAGCGCATCAGGGCAGTCAATGGTGAAGCCGCGCGCGGGCACCACCTGGTAGACGTCGCCGTCGGCGATGTAACCGCGCATCTCCTCCACGACCGCCTCGAAGTCGGCGTCGGAGGTGGTGGGCACCGCGTGCAGGACACGGGAGCCGGGGGAGACGACGCCACCGGCCGGGGCCGGTGCCTCAACGGCTGTGTCGGCAGCTGCGTGCGCTGCGTCGGCAGTGTCGGCTGAGTCCTCAAGCCCGTCGATGGCGGCGGCCAACGCCTCCATACGCCGCTCCAGGTCGGCGACGTCGACCGAGGCCCCCACCAGGGTCGCCTCCCGCGTGGGGTGGTCGACGACCAGGATGATGCGCGCGTCGTAGAAGAGGTAGTCGGGGCAGGTGTTGGCGCCCTGGGCCACCTCGGGCAGGGATTCGAAGGTGGACAGGTAGTCGAAGGCGAAGGCCCCCGCCTCCAGCGGCAGGTGGGGGTGGTCGACCTCGGCCCGGGCCAGGAGGCGCAGCGGCTCGATCGTGGACAGGGCGGTGAGTCGCTCACGCTCCTCGATGGTCGGGTCGTCGTCGCAGATCGTGGGCAGGGTCAGAGTCAACCGGCCGGGGGAGCGGTCGGTGACGTACTCGGCCAGCCCCTCCTCAAGACGCGCCAGAGCCGCCAGACCATCGGCCCCGGGGGCTCCTGCGTCAACGGCGTCCAGCGCCTCAGCCATCACGGTCCCGCCCCAGCAGGTCAGCCTGGTCGAGGCCTCCAGGACGGCGACCGTGGTACGCGAGGCCTTGGTGGTGATGTCGGCGCTCTCCAGCAGGACGCAGTCCACCGGCCGCACGGAGCCCTCGTCGGCCGAGCCCGCGGTGGTGCGCAGCAGACCGGAGCGAGTCAGCTGCTCCAGCAGGGCGCCGCCGTCGGCGTGGTAGCGCACCGAGCGCGTCAGCACAGTCGGCGAGGCAGCTGACGGTGCGGCCGCGGGGGCAGTGTCTGGCACGGAGTCTGGCACGGTGGGTGACATGGGGCCTCTTTCCTGAGATCGGGGTTCAGGCGGGCCTCTCACTCATACGTCGGGCGGGCCCGCGGTGAGCGAGCCGGAAGGTCCTAACGCGTCAGGATGATGGCGGCTCGCCTCGAGGGGAGCCACCACCACTGGCGGTCACGGAACGCTGTCATGGCACCGAGGGTAGAACGAGGTCGTGACGTGACCAAATCGTCGGCCGGGGATGAGACGCCTGCCCGCACCGGTCGTGTGGCGTACACAGGCGTCGGTGCGGCTCAGGAGGTCATCCGTGTCAGTTGCCCAGGCGGAGAGTTCTCCCACCGGAGGTGGCGCTGGGCCTGGCGCTTGGCCTGGCGCTGGGCTTGCTGCTGGGTTTGGCGCTCTTGCTGCCCGCTTCGGCGACGGCGGAGGCTGCGTTGACAATGCCGGCGCCGCAGGACTTTCGGTCGCACTTGGTCATGGGGGTGGCCGTGTTCTGCAAGATGGTGACGACCTCCGCGGTCTTCAGATCGGGGTTGGCGGCCAGCATCAGCGCGATGGTCCCGGAGACGTGGGGAGCCGCCTGACTGGTGCCTATCATGAAGGAGTAAGCGGGGGCCTGTGGGGCTGTCGACGACTCGTCGGTCGTGGACAGGATCTTGGGGCTGGTCTTGCTGGCCTCTCCACCGGGGGCGGAGATCTCGACGGTGTCACCGTAGTTCGAGAAGGACGAGCGGGTCCCGGTGCTCGTGGTGGCACCGACGGTGATGACGTTCTCGCAGCTGGCAGGATTGACGTTACCGGCGTCCTCATCACTGTTGCCGGCGGCGGCGACGATGATCGAGCCGCGTGTGACAGCGGAATCGATTGTCTTCTGCAGGAAGCGTGTGCACGCGCCAGGGCCGCCCAGGCTCATATTGATGACCTGGGCACGGTTCTTGTTGACCGGTGCGCCGTTGACCTTGCCACCAGAGGCCCAGGTGATGGCGTCGACGAGGTTGGCGCCGTCGGAGCCGCAGCGGCCCAGGAAGCGGATGGGCACGATCTTGGCGTCCGGGGCGACACCTGCGACACCATCGCCGTTGTTCGTGCGCGCGGCGATGGTGCCGGCTACATGGGAACCGTGCCAGGTCGACTGCTGGCCCTTGTCCCGGTGCTTGCTGCCTGCGTCATGGGCGGAGCACTCACCCGGTTCGGACCAGTCCCCCTCATCGGAGGGATCGGCGTCGTAGCCGTCGTTGTCACGGGCGCTCTCGGCGTCGGAGATGAAGTCGTAGCCCGGCAGGAGCTGGCCCTTGAGGTCCGGGTGGTCGGTCAGGATGCCGGAGTCGATGACGGCGACCGTGACGCCCTTGCCGGTGGACTGCGACCAGGCGTTGGTGGCGTTGATTCCGTAGGAGCCCGAGGTCATGTCCCACTGCTCGGAGAAGTAGGGGTCGTTGGGGACATTGCTGTCCTGGGCGGAGGTGTCGCCCAGGGCGGTGACGTGAATATCGGGCTCGACGGCCTCAATGCCGTCGGCGGCCTCGAGCGTGGAGATGAACTCCTTGACCTGATCCACGGTGAGCTTGCCACTCAGCTTCACGGCCGCTGTGCTCATGGCGTGAGCGGTCACGCTCTCCAGCTTGACCGAGAACTTTCCCGCGGCGGCGGTCAGCGCCTCCTTGTCCTTGGCGGGCAGGGAGTTGAGGACGTTCTCGCCGTAGGCCTTCGCGGAGGCGATGACCTTGCCCGCCGCCGAGTTCTCGGCGTAAGAGATGATGAAGCGGTCACTGGGCTCGGTGACCTTCGCCTCGTTGCCGTGGGCGGAGGTCGATGCCGCGGCGGTGGCCTTGTGTCCGCCGAGGACTCCGGCGCGAACCAGGCCGACGGCGATGAGACAGATCACCGCGACGGAGGCGACGCTGATGAGCAGGACACGTTTTCTGCTGAGGGTCATGGTCATGGTGGGGAGGCTTTCGGTAGGGACGTCTCGGGACAGGGAGTGCTCAGGCATCCGGAATGCGACGATTCTGGCATGAGACGGCGGAAAAGTCCCAACGGTGAGTGTGGGGAGGCCTCCCCAACGGGCTGTGCGGACAGAGCTGTCAGAGCTGCCCGGGTCAGACGCGCTCGCTGCGTCTGCCGTCCTGGCCTTAGTGCATGACCCGACTGCGACGAGCCGCCACGTAGCGGCGCAACGACGTGCGGCCTCACCTCACACTGCGGGTTGGCCCGGCGGGCTGGGGTGGTGGGCCGCCGTCGTGGGAGACTTGGTCCAGACCCATGCCGGATATGAGGAAGAGCCAGGAACCGATCTCCGTGTCACCGATCCCCACACCAGAGCAGATGACCAGCGTCCAGCCCGCCGCCACCGAGCAGGCCCGGCTGCGCAACTTCTGCATCATCGCGCACATCGACCACGGCAAGTCCACCCTGGCCGACCGCATGCTCCAGGCCACCGGCGTCGTCCAGCCCCGCGACATGCGCGCCCAGTACCTGGACCGCATGGACATCGAGCGTGAGCGCGGCATCACCATCAAGTCCCAGGCCGTGCGCATGCCCTGGGCCATCGAGGGCGACGACGGCGTCACGCGCGCCTATGCCCTCAACATGATCGACACCCCCGGGCACGTCGACTTCTCCTACGAGGTCAACCGCTCCCTGGCCGCCTGCGAGGGCGCGGTCCTCCTGGTCGACGCCGCCCAGGGTATTCAGGCCCAGACCCTGGCCAACCTCTACATGGCCATCGAGGGGGACCTGACCATCATCCCGGTCCTCAACAAGATCGACCTGCCCGCCGCCGAGCCGGAGAAGCATGCCGAGGAGATCGCCTCCCTCATCGGCTGCGACGTCGACGACGTCCTCAAGGTCTCCGGCAAGACCGGGCAGGGCGTGCCCGAGCTGCTCGACCGGATCGTCGAGACCGTCCCGCCCCCGCACGGCGACCCCGAGGCCCCGGCCCGCGCCATGATCTTCGACTCCGTCTATGACACCTACCGCGGCGTGGTCACCTACGTGCGCGTCGTCGACGGCGCCCTCAAGCCCCGAGAGCGCATCGAGATGCTCTCCACCAAGGCCGTCCACGACCTGCTGGAGATCGGCGTCATCAGCCCCGAGCCCACACCGTCGGCCGGTTTGGGGGCCGGCGAGGTCGGTTACCTCATCACCGGGGTCAAGGACGTGCGCCAGTCCAAGGTCGGTGACACGGTCACCTCCGCGGCGGCCCCGGCCGACGAGCCGCTGTCGGGTTATCAGGACCCCAAGCCTATGGTCTTCTCCGGCCTGTTCCCGGTGGACGGCTCGGACTTCCCGGCCCTGCGCGACGCCCTGGACAAGCTCAAGCTCAACGACGCCGCCCTGACCTACGAGCCGGAGACCTCCGTGGCCCTGGGCTTCGGCTTCCGCTGCGGCTACCTGGGCCTGCTGCACCTGGAGATCATCCGCGAGCGCCTGGAGCGCGAGTTCAACCTGGATATCATTTCCACCGCCCCCTCCGTGGTCTACGAGGTGACCATGGAGGACCGCACCACGCACACGGTCACCAACCCCAGCGAGTTCCCCGAGGGCAAGGTCGCTGCCGTCTCCGAGCCGGTGGTGCGGGCCACGATCCTGACCCCCAGCGAGTTCGTGGGCACGGTCATGGAGCTGTGCCAGTCGCGTCGCGGCACCATGCAGGGCATGGACTACCTCTCCGAGTCCCGCGTGGAGATGCACTACGTGCTGCCGCTGGCGGAGATCGTCTTCGACTTCTTCGACGCCCTGAAGTCGCGCACCCGCGGTTACGCCTCCCTGGACTACGAGGCGGACGGCTCCCAGGACGCCAACCTGGTCAAGGTCGATATCCTGCTCAACGGGGACAAGGTGGACGCTTTCAGCGCCATCGTCCACCGCGACTCGGCCTACTCCTACGGTGTCATGATGACCAAGCGTCTCAAGGATCTCATCCCGCGCCAGCAGTTCGAGGTTCCCGTGCAGGCGGCCATCGGCACTCGCGTCATCGCCCGCGAGACCATCCGGGCCCTGCGCAAGGACATGCTCGCCAAGTGCTACGGCGGTGACATCACCCGTAAGCGCAAGCTGCTGGAGAAGCAGAAGGAGGGCAAGAAGCGCATGAAGGCCATCGGCCGGGTCGAGGTGCCCCAGGAGGCCTTCATTGCGGCCCTCGGTGCGGACACGCCCACCGGGGCCAAGCCGGGCAAGTAGCGCAGCCGCGGGCACGAACAGGACCGAGCAGGACCAGGACGGCGCCTGCGGACGACGGAAGGACGGCTGTGAACATGAGTGACACGAGTAGGCAGACCACGGTTGACACTGCCCTGACCGACGACGGCTCCGGGCTGGTCCTGACCCGGGAGCTGGCCCGGGTGCTGGGCGAGCCCCATGCCGGCGCGGACGGGCGCCACAACGATGAGCCATCACCGTTCCACGACGGCGACCTGGTGGGAACCGTCAGCGCGGTGTGCACCGTCAAGGGGCTGCGGCCAGACGCCGGAGCGGCGGGCGTCTCGGCGATCCACAAGGGTGCCGTCAACGGTCCGGTTGAGGTGAGCCGCACCGGGATCGTCACCGACAAGCACGGGGACCGTGCCCACCACGGGGGCAGTGACAAGGCCCTCTACGCCATGAGCGCCGCCGAGCAACGCCACTGGTCCGAGGTCCTGGGCGGTATTGAGCCGGGGCGGCTGGGGGAGAACCTCCTCATCGAGGGGGACATTGACGACATGGAGATCGGCGCGATCCTGTCCATCGGTGACCCGAGCAACGCAGGACTGCGGGTCAGGGTGACCGGTGTGCGCAACCCGTGCGCCACCTTCGCCCGAGGTGTGGGGCGCGCGGACTGGGTGGAGGTCTTCTCGGCGCGCAACCGGGTGGGCGTCTACCTGTCGGTGCTCACCGAGGGGACGGTGCAGGCCGGTGACGAGGTGCGTGTGGTCTCCTCCCCGGGCCACCGGGTCACCTGTCGGCGCTGGTTCGCCCACCACGACCCGCGCGACGCTCAGGCGCTGCTCAACTCCGAGATCTTCGGCAACTGCCTCATCGCGCCCTTCACCAAGAAGTACGTGCGCGCCGCCGCCCACGAGCGGGTCGGTTGACGGCGCGCCGCCCAGCGCCCGAAGGCGCCAGGCAGACGGTTTCGAGACCTCACAGAAGTAAAGGACGCAAGGCTTCGTATGGCTCAGCACCACCCTCCTCGCTCCCACGCCATCCACTCCAGGGTGCGCTCCTTCTCGCGCGCCGGCGGCAGGCTGCGCCCCGCCCAGGCCGAGGCCCTGGCCAAGCTCGGTCCCCGCTACGTGGTCGATGTGCCGCGGGCCGACGCCGTGCGCACCGTGTCCCCGAGCTTCCGCCTGGATCCGGAGAAGGTCTTCGGGCACGTGGGGCAGGTGCGGCCGCTGATCGTCGAGGTCGGCTCGGGCAGTGGTGAGGCGCTCCTGGCCCATGCCGCCGCCCACCCGGGGGCTGACTACCTGGCGGTGGAGGTCTGGGAGACCGCCATCGCACGGTTGGTGACCTCGATCCACCGTCAGGGCCTGCACAACGTGCGCGTTGTCCCCGCCGACGCCTCCCAGCTGCTGGCCACGGCCCTGCCGGTGTCCTGCGCCAGCGAGGTGTGGGTCTTCTTCCCCGACCCCTGGCGCAAGCCCCGCCACCGCAAGCGCCGCCTGGTGACCACGGCCTTCGCTGACTCGGTTGCCCGGGTGCTGCGTCCCGGCGGGGTGTGGCGCCTGGCCACCGACTGGGCGGACTACGCCTGGCAGATGCGTGACGTCATCGAGGACGTGGCGGCGCTGCCCACCGGCCTGCGTCCGGACACCACCCTGCCCTACTTCCGGCACGACGACGCCGGCGCCCGCCCCGACCTGGGGGCCGAGACCGCCGAGGAGGACAGCCTGGGCAACGGCCTGGACCCGGGATCCCCGGCGGGGGTGCGCGGCGGGTGGTCGCCCCGTTACGAGGGACGGGTCATGACCCGCTTCGAGCAGCGGGGCCTGGATGCCGGGCGCACAATCCGCGACCTGACCGCAGTGCGCACCGAGGTGGCCTGGATCCCCGAGCGGGGCGCCTCCATGCTGGACCGCCTCGAGGCCGAGGGGCAGGCCTGGAACCACCTGGAGTCCCAGCCCTGGCGGCTGCGCGAGGGGCGCGGTGACGGCCTGCTGCATCCGGCGGACCGGCTGTGACTGATGTCCCCAGGTTGCCCCGCCGCGCCTGGCTCATGGTCATCGTCGCCGGCTTCCTCGGGTTCTGCGCGGTTCTGCGGGCACCGGTCGGCGTCATCCCGCCCCTGCTGACGCGCCTGGGCCAGGACCTGGGGATGGGGGAGGTGGCGCGCGGCGCACTGACCTCCGTGCCGATCCTGTGCTTCGGGCTGCTCACCCCGCTGGCCTCGACCGTGGTGCGTCGCCTCGGCATCAACACTGCGGGCCTGCTCACCCTGGGTATGGCTCTGGTCGGGGCACTGCTGCGCTCGGCCGGCACCACCTGGGCGGCCTTCGCCGGAACCGTCATCATCGGGGCGGGGCTGACGGTGGGCAACCTGGTCGCGCCCATGGTCATCGGCCGCGACTTCTGGCACCGCACCTCACTCATGACGGGTCTGTACTCCTCGACCTGCAACGTCATCGTCACCGCGGCCACCGCCCTGGCCGTGCCGCTGGCCCTTGTCATCGGCTGGCAGGGCTCGGCCGCCGCCTGGACCGCGATCCCGGTGCTGCTGGCCGGGGCCCTGTGGCTGTGGGTCTTCCCGCCCGGCAGCAAGGCGCCCCGGCGGAGCCTGCGAGAGCGGTCGGGCATGACCTCCTGGGTGACGGAGCGCTCCCTGGCCCGTCCGACGTCGTCGGCCGGCGCCGCTGTCTGGAGACGCCCCCTGACCTGGGTGATGGCGGCCGCCTTCGCGGCCCAGACCTTCTCCTACTACGCGATCTCGGGTTGGCTGCCCACGGCCCTGGTTGACGAGCTCTCCATGAGCGAGTCCGCTGCGGGAGTGGCCGCCTCCGTGTTCTCCCTGCTGGGAATCGTGGGGCCCCTGCTGGTCCCGGTCATGTTCGAGGCACTGCGGTGGCCGGCCAGCAGGGTCCTCGGCGTCATCTGCGCCTGCTGGCTCATGCTGCCGGTCTGCCTGACGATGGTCCCCGGCTACTGGCTGGTGCCCTGCATGCTCTCCGGCATTGCACAGGGCGCCTTCTTCGCCGCCCTGTTCACCCTGGTCCTCTGCCACTCGGAGTCGGTTGATGAGAACCGCCAAACCACCGCGATCATCCAGACGACGGGCTACTGCCTGGCCGCCGTCGGCCCCGTGGTGATGGGCTGGGTCCATGAGCGCAGCGGCGGCTGGGTGGCCCCTTTCTCCATGGTCGTGGGGGTGCTCGTGCTCATGACCATGTGCGCCCAGGTCGCGGCCCACGCGAGCGACTCCGCCGGCAGGCCCGAGCCGTCCATCCCCGCCGGCGTCCTGCGGGGCGACGACGAGCGGGCCGAGCGAGGCGGCGAGCAGTGAGCCCGGCCCAGCCGGTGGGTGAGTCCCTGCCGGGAATGGGGGAGCTGCCAGCGCAGGTGGCCGCGCCCGCTCCGGGCGGGGGGCAGCGCCCGCTCTCGGTGTATCTGCACGTGCCCTACTGCCGGGTGCGTTGCGGTTACTGCGACTTCAACACCTACACGAACCTGACCATGGGGCAGGGCGCCTCGGCCGAGGACTTCGTGGGAACCCTCGCCGGCGAGCTGCGCGCCGCCCGCCGCGCCATGGACGACGCGGGCCTGCCGGCGCGCGCCGCCCAGACCGTCTTCGTGGGCGGAGGAACCCCCACCATGCTGCCCGCCGCCGACCTGGTGGGCATGCTGGAGCTGGTACGCGAGTGCTTCGGGCTCGCGGCCGACGCGGAGGTGACCACGGAGGCCAACCCGGACTCCGTGGACGAGGCCGGCCTGGCAGCCCTGGCCGAAGGCGGTTTCACCCGGGTCTCCTTCGGGATGCAGTCGGCGGTGCCCCACGTGCTGAAGGTTCTGGAGCGCACCCACGAGCCCTCCCGGGTGCCCCGCGTGGTGGAGTGGGCGCGGAGGGCGGGCCTGAGCACCTCCCTGGATCTCATCTACGGGGCGCCGGGGGAGTCCGCCGAGGACTGGCAGCGCTCCCTGGACGCGGTGACCCTCATCGGCCCGGACCATGTGAGCGCCTACGCCCTGGTCATTGAGGAGGGCACTCGCATGTGGGGGCAGGTCCGCCGCGGAGAGCTCCCGATGCCCGAGGACGACGACGAGGCCACCAAGTACGAGATGGCCGACGCCGCCCTGGGACAGGCCGGCTACGAGTGCTACGAGATCTCCAACTGGGCGCGGCCCGGCGCCGAGTGCCGCCACAACCAGGCTTACTGGCTCGACTGGGACTGGTGGGGCGCCGGGCCCGGAGCCCACTCCCACCTGGGCGACGTGCGCCTGTGGAACACCAAGCACCCGGTCGCCTGGGCCGGGCAGATCGCCACCGGTCACCTGCCCGTGGCCGGGCACGAGGTCATCGACGTGGGTTCCCGCGAGCTGGAGCGGATCATGCTGGGTATCCGGCTGCGTGAGGGCATCGAGCTGGCGAGCCTCGGGAACCGGCCGGACTGCCCCTCAGCGGAGCGCCCTGATGCGGGCCGAGCCACCCCGCCGCACCTGGTACCCGTTGTGGCCGGCCTCGTCGCCGATGGGCTCCTCGACGCCGCTGCGGCCCTGCGGGGCCGGGCGGTCCTCACCCTGCGCGGCCGTCTCATGGCCGACACCGTCACCCGCGCCCTGACCCAGTGAGCCTGTCAAGCGGCGACTTCTGGCTGCACGTCATTGACGGCATCCTGCGCTACTCGCCGTCCGACAGCATGTAGGCCTGAATCGCTCGGAACAGCTCAGGCGACAGCTCCACGTGGCCGAAGCATAGCTTTGGCGCTACCTCGCTCCAGCCCGGCAAGGTGCGCAGGACATCAAGCGGGACCTCTCGTACCGGTGTCTGCCACTCGATGTCACGTCGGTACGGAACGAAACCGGGAAACATCTCGTACTGGTAGACCTCGTCCCCGATGACCACTCCGCAGGCAGTGATCGCCTGACAAGGACGGCGTGACTTGAACTCCTGCTTCGGTGAGTAGTAGAGGATGTAGTCACCTCTCTCCATACGTCGAAGCGGTGCCTTCTTGCCATGGCACAGCTGGCAGAACCCGCCAGCCACCCCCAGAGCCACATGGTCCTTGGAAGCAATGCCAAGCCAGTATCTCAATGTGCTGTCCTTCGTTCTCGTCGTGTCGGGCTCAGCCTGCATGTCGGTGAGTGTCCGGCTGGCGGCTGGGGCTCAACCGGCCACTCACCGGCGTGATCGGCTCTGGTCACGATGCCTTCTCGTGAACGGTAATGGCGTAGCCGTCCGGATCGGCGAAGGTGAACGTCAGGCCGAAGGGGCTGGGAGCAGGATCGGCCAGGATTGCTGTTCCTGTGGCCTCGAGCGAGTCGTGCAGTTCCTGAACCGTGTCGCAGTGCAGCCAGAGTGCCACCCCGAGACCGGAACGGGGTGCCTCAGAGAGATCAACTCCAGGCAGGGGCTCGCGAACCGCGAAGGGGATCGGCGTTGTGGTGAAGAGGACGGCGCCAGGAGGTGATGCTGGGGCGCGGCGCAGTCCCAGGGCGTTCTCGTAGAACTCCGCGGAACGTTCGAGGTCGCTCACCTGTAGGGCGATGAAGTCGGGGCCGGTGACGGTCATGGAGATCTCCTCTCAGACGACGTATGTCAGGTTTCTGACATATCGAGAGTATGTCAGAATACTGTCATGAGTCAAGGCGACCCCCGGAACCTCCTGGGCTATCAGCTCAAGCATGTCCAGGCTGTGCTTCGAGCGCGTATGGACGAGGCCCTCCGACCTCTGGGACTGAGTGCTCCCCAGTACCTCTGTCTCGAGCTGCTCAGTCGTGCCCCGGGGGCCTCGACCTCCGACCTTGCCAGGGAGGCCTTCGTGACCCGTCAGACCATGAGTACGCTTCTGCGGAGCCTGGTTGACCGCGGGCTGGCTCAGCGTGCCGCCCAAGCATCTTCCGGCCGCGCGCTGCCTGTGCGACTCACCCCTGAAGGGCGGGACCTCCTCAGGGAGGCGTCGAGGGTGACGGTGGAGGTTGAGCGGGTCATGATTTCACCGCTTAGTGAGTCCCAGTTGCGCGCGGTACAAGAGGCGCTCTCGGTCTGCATCGCTGCTCTTGAGGAGTGAGTCCGTGAGTTGCGGGGTGGTGCTACCTGTCGCGCTGAGCCGGTGAGGCAGTAGGCTCACGGCAGGCCAATACCTGGGCAGAATCGAGAGAGGCGGCTATGACAATGACACCTGGGGCGCAGGTCCTGCTCAGGGTGCCGGCGAACCATCTCGACCGGCCAGCCTCTGCTTTCGAGCGGTTCATCTCGCTGCCCGCCATCCTCACTGGTGCGCGGGGTCGCGTGGCACGTGGAGGCCATCTCCTGGTCACCACCACAGAGGTCATCTTCGAGCCTCACGCCATGAATCTCAACAGTGAGCGAAGTCGGCTACGTATCCCCGTAGTAGAAATCCTTGCTGCACGCCCCAAAACCTTCATCCTCCACGTCACCGTCGTCATCTCAACCGCACGGGGAGGCGACCTGGAGTTCGTGACGTGGAGCAGGAGGAAGATCCTTGCGGCGATCCAGCAGGCGCGAGCCGCTCAAGGTCTGCCTCAGCTGATGTAGTAATATATCCAGCGTTATGTCAGGAACTCACGGCAGGCTGGTGAGATGACTACTCCGCAGTATCCAGGTTACCCAGACGACGGTTCCCAGTCCGGTGGCGTCCCCCAAGGGGCAGGTGCCCCTGACTACGCGGCGCAACCCGGTTACGATCCTCAGACCGGGGGTGCCCCGGGGTACGGGGCCGGCCCCGACCCTCGTCAGCAGCCCGGCTACGGCCCCCAGCCCGGTATGAGCGCCGGTGGAGGGATGCCCCCTTATCCTCCAGGTGCGATGGGCGGCGTGCCGCTGAGCGTCGGCGACGGCATGTCCTGGGCGTGGTCCAAGTTCAAGGAGAATGCGCTCATTCTCATTGTGGGGATGGGCCTGTGGACCGTTCTTTCGAGCTTCACCATTGAGGCTCACTATAATATCAACGGAGAGGAGCACGGTTTCGGCTTGGTGGGTCCCTCTGGAACCTACATCGCCTTCGCCATTGGCCTCTTCGCTAGTATCGTGACCACTCACATGGCGATCAAGGTGGCCACCGGGAGGCCCTTGGCCTGGGGTGACCTGTTCACTTTCCCGAACTTCGGTGCGAGCCTTCTCGCGGCTTTTCTCACTTGGCTCGCCACGTCCGTGGGCTCCTTCCTGTGTGTTGTTCCGGGCATTATCGCGGCCTTCCTCTTCCACTATTCGGTGTACTTCACTGTGGACAAGGGGATGGACGGCATCGCAGGAATGAAGGCGTCTTGGGCCACCCTGTCCAGTCATGTCGGAGAGCTCTTCCCCTTCGCCCTGACCGGAGCCGGCCTTTACCTTGTTGGCGTACTGACAGTGTTCGGCTGGCTGGTGACGGTCCCTCTGGTGATGCTCCTGTCCGCCTACTCCTACGTGCGCATCCAGGGTTACGACGTCGTCCGCTGACCTCATCTCTTCAGGCCCCCTCCGCGCCCCGCCAGCTCCAGCCGGCGGGGCGCGGACTCGTTGCGAGTCGAAGGGCGCACCCGCTCGGCTAGAGTGAGGCCGACGTCGCTCAACGCCGTCGTCGAGAACGATCCTTCCCCTCCCAAGGACCTTCGTGCCCCTGAGCCCCACCGCCCCCGACCCGCGTGGCGCGGACGAGCGCCCCGCCCTCATCCTGGCCAACCTCGGCACGCCAGCGGCCCCCACGGCCAGGGCCGTCCGGCCCTTCCTGCGGGAGTTCCTCTCCGACCGCCGGATCGTTGAGACGCACTCCCTCTTGTGGCGACCCGTCCTGGAAGGCATCATCCTGCGGGTGCGCCCTCGCGCGTCAGCGGCGAAGTACGCCACCATCTGGCGCCCCGGCGAGGAGACCAGCCGCTCCGGCTCCCCGCTCATGCACTACAGCGAGCGACAGGGCGAGCTGCTCCAGGAAGAGCTCGGCGAATCAGTCCAGGTGCGTGTCGCCATGCGCTACGGGCAGCCGGCCCTACGCCGCGTCATGGGTGAGCTCATGGAGGCCGGCTGCCACAGGATCGCCCTCATCCCGCTCTACCCGCAGTACGCGGCCTCCTCGGCCGGCACCGTCGTCGATGAGGCCGCCCGCTTCATCCTGGCCTCCCGCAACCAGCCCGAGCTGCGCACTATCCGCTCCTTCGAGACGGCGCCTGCCTACATCGAGGCCCTCGCCACCGCCCTGGAGCAGCACTGGCAGGTCCACGGCCGCCCCGACCCGGCCGCCGGCGAGCGCCTCCTGCTGTCCTTCCACTCCATACCCCAGGCCATGCACGACGCCGGAGACCCCTACCGCGCCGAGTGCGAGCGCACCGCCCAGCTCCTCTCACGGCGGCTCGACCTGCCCGAGGGACTCGCCGAGCTCACCTTCCAGTCCGTCTTCGGACCTGCCGCCTGGATCGGGCCGGCCACCATTGACACAGTCAGCGAGCCCGGCCGCGCCGGCTGCCCCCGCCTCGACGTCATCTGCCCCGGCTTCGTCTCCGACTGCCTGGAGACTCTCGAGGAGATCAACCAGCTCAACCGCGAGACCTTCACCACTGCTGGGGGCGGCAGCTTCCACTACGTCCCCTGGGGCAACGACTCCGACGGCGCCATCGCCACCCTGGCTCAGCAGGCCAGAAAGGTGCTGGCCGGCTGGATCTGAGCCCGGCGCGGCCCCCATGGCCGCAGCAGGCCGGGAAGTCGGTCTCAACACGAGAGACCACATGCCCTCACCGGGGAAGCTGATGCCCGGGGCGGTATGGTGACGCGAACAGTCCCGATTCTGTGAGGAAGTTGCCGTGCATCTTGAGTGGTGGTCCGTCCTGCCCTTCGCGGGCATGCTCGCCTGCATCGCCGTCCTGCCGCTGATCCCGGCCACAGCCCACTGGTGGGAGAAGCACTCCAGCCAGCTGATCGTCGCCGTGGGCCTGGGGGTGCCGGTGGCCGCCTGGATGTGGGTCGCCCTGGGCTGGCCGTCCGTCTTCGCGGCCGTGGTGGAGTACTTCCAGTTCATCTGCCTGCTGCTGGCCCTGTTCGTCGTCTCCGGAGGCATTTTCCTCAAAGGTGACATCCGGGCCACGCCCCGCAACAACACGATCTTCCTGGCCATCGGTGGAGTCCTTGCCTCCTTCGTGGGCACCACCGGCGCCGCCATGCTCCTCATCCGGCCCCTGCTGGCCACCAACAAGGAGCGCCACTACCGCGTGCACACGGTGCTGTACACGATCTTCATCGTGGCCAACTGCGGCGGACTCCTCACACCCCTGGGCGACCCGCCCCTGTTCCTGGGCTTCCTGCGCGGGGTGCCCTTCACCTGGACCTTCAACCTCCTGCGCGAGTACCTCTTCGTCAACGTCATGCTGCTGGTGAGCTACTATGCCCTGGACTCCTACTACTACTCCCAGGAGCCCGCCAAGGCCGTGCACGACGACGACACCGAGGTCGAGCCCCTGGGCCTCAAGGGCTCGCTCAACTTCGTCTTCTTCGCCGTCATCATCGCCGCCGTCGCCTTCGCCCCCTCCATCGACGCTCACGCCATCGAGGAGGGGCACGCCGCCCTGGGTGACTGGATCCCCGTGCGCGAGTTCATCATGCTCGCCTCCGCGGCCGGCTCTTACTTCCTGGGCAGCCGCGAGGCCCGCTTCAAGGACAACCAGTTCACCTGGGGCCCCATCGCCGAGGTCGCCATCCTGTTCATCGGCATCTTCCTCACCATGATCCCGGCCCTGCACTACCTCGACGAGGTCGCTGGCTCGCTGCCGCTCAACGAGGTCACCTTCTTCATCTTCACCGGGGGGCTCTCCTCCGTCCTGGACAACGCCCCCACCTACGCGACCTTCTTCGAGATGGCCGGCAAGGTCCCCCACCCCGGCGGCATGGACGTGGCCGGGATTCCCCACCTCTACCTCGTGTCCATCTCGCTGGGGGCCGTCCTGTGCGGTGCCATCACCTACATCGGCAACGGCCCGAACTTCATGGTCAAGTCCGTCGCCGAGTCCGACGGCGTCGAGATGCCCAGCTTCGGCGGCTACGTGGGGCGCTCCATGAAGCACCTGGTGCCGATCATCGCCGCCATGGTCCTGCTCTTCATCGCCCCGGGCCTCCTGTGGAAGATCCTGGGCGGAGTGCTCACCGTGGGACTGCTGGCGCTCGACGCCCGCCTGCTGTCCCAGTCCCGCCGCCTGGCCCTGGCTGACCAGACCGAGGACGCTGAGGGCTGAGCCGCCCTGCCCTCATGAGCCGTCTCCGGCCTCAGCGCGTTCCTGGGGCGGTGACGAAGTCAATGAGCTCCTCCATGCGGCCCAGCAGGCTCGGCTCGAGGTCCTTGTAGGAGCGCACCGTCGCCAGGATGCGTTGCCAGCCCCGGGCGATGTCGGCCTGGGTGGCGTGCGGCCAGCCCAGGGCCTCCAGGGTGCCGTGCTTGATGTCGGTGCCCCGCGGGATGTCCGGCCAACGCTCCAGGCCCACCCGGGCCGGCTTGACCGCCTGCCACACGTCCACATACGGGTGCCCCAGGACCAGCACGTTCTCCCCACCGGGCATCTCGGACACCCGCTGGGCGATCCGTGACTCCTTGGAACCGGCCACCAGGTGGTCCACGAGGACGCCGGCCCGCCGTTCGGGGGCCGGGCCGAAGTCGGCCATGACCTCCTCGAGGTTGTCGACGCCGTCGAGCATGAGGACGACGACGCCCTCGTGGCGCAGGTCGTCACCCCAGACCTTCTCCACCAGCTCGGCGTCGTGCTTGCCCTCCACCCAGATGCGCGAGGCGCGCGCCACCTTGGCCCGCTCGCCCTCGACCGCGTAGGAGCCTGAGGCCGTCAGTCGTCTCCCGGCGGCGCTCACCGCTCCGGTGGGCGTGCGCCTGCGCGCCACGGGCGGGTCCAGGATCACCGGGCGGCCCTCGATCCAGAACCCCGGCCCCAGGGCGAAGCCGCGGCGCACGCCGTGACGGTCCTCCAGGACCACGACGTGCTGACCGCCCGACTTCTCCACCGCCACCGCAGCCCCGACGAACCCGGTCTGGCGATCCTCGACCACCAGTCCCGGCGTCACCGGCACGTGCACCGACTCCGGGCGTATAGCGCTGGGCCCCGTGCGGTGCGGGTTGACCGACAGGACGTCCCCGCCGTAGCGGTCACTCGACGACGGCCTGCGGGCAACGGACCTGCTCACAGCCGCCCCACCGCGCGAGCGCGAACCAGCCGGGGCTCCCTGCGCCTGCTGCTTCTGCTCGGCCTCGGCGCGAGCCCTCAGGGCGGCGCGGCGGGCGGAAGTCGATCCGGGGACGGGGGAGCGGTACGGGGCGGGCGTGTTCACCCTCGGCACGGTAGGGGAAACTCACGGTCCGCCGGCGGTGGACCCGCCGGACCACAGCGTAGGATGGCACTCACGTGGGGTGAGTGCTAATCGCTGGCCGCACCCCACCGGTGTGCGGGCGGCCTGTCGCCCGGCACCGGCACTGATCGCGTCTCGGCACTGATGAGGGAGGAGGACCCGTGGCCAACGACCGACGTCTCAAGGTCCTGTCCGCCATCGTCACCGACTACGTGCGCACGCGCGAGCCCGTAGGGTCCAAGGCCCTCGTGGAGCGCTACCGGCTGGGCGTGTCCCCGGCGACCATCCGCAACGACATGGCGGCCCTGGAGGACGAGGGCTACATCCACCAGCCGCACACCTCGGCCGGGCGCGTGCCCACCCAGAAGGGCTACCGGCTCTTCGTCGACGAAGTCGCCCGCATCAAGCCCCTCTCGGCGCCCGAGCGGGCCGCCATCACCGCGCTCCTGTCCGGGGCGGTCGACCTGGAGCAGGTCGTGGCTCGCACCGTGCGGGCACTGGCCCAGCTGACCGGCCAGCTCGCCGTCGTCGAGTACCCGAGCCTGCGGTACGCGGCCCTCCAGCACCTCGAGCTCGTGGCCCTGGGGCCCGAGCGCGTCCTGCTGGTCATCATCACCGACACCGGCCGCGTCGACCAGCGCACCGTGACCCTCAGGCCCAGGGGCACTCTGAGCTCTCGCCATGACGGGGGCTTCGATATCGCCGACGTCGTCGACCCCCTCGTCCTGGAGCGCCTGCGCACCCGGCTCAACGGTGCTCTCGCGGGCCGCCGGGCCGCCGACGTCGCCCCGATCCTGGCCACCCTGGCCGAGCAGGCGTCCGCCGACGAGCGCCTCCTGCTCGAGGCCGTCTCCGACGAGCTCATCGCCGCCCTGCGCCCCGACGCGGAGGAGCGCCTCGTTGTCGCCGGGACCGCGAACCTGGCCCGCGCCACCCCCGACTTCTCCTCCCTGGGTCCGCTCCTGGACGCCGTCGAGGAGCAGGTGGTGCTGCTGCGCCTGTTCACCGCTGCCGACGACGCCCCGACCGGCGAGAACCGGATGCGCGTGAGCATCGGCTCGGAGAACAACGACGACGCCCTGGCCGAGGCTTCCGTCGTCACCGCCACCTACGGGCCGGGAACCGGTGAGGCCGTCGCCCACCTCGGGGTCATCGGCCCCACCCGCATGGACTACCCGGCCACCATGACCGCCGTACGGGCCGTGGCCCGCTACCTGTCCCGGTTCCTGTCCCCACCGGAGACGTGAGAACCGACCCGCCCCCAAACATCCACCGAAGAAGTCGTAGCCGTAAAGGAAGAACGCAGTGAGCAACTACTACGAGGTCCTCGGCGTCAGCCGTGACGCCAGCCCCGAGGAGATCAAGAAGGCCTACCGCAAGAAGGCCCGCCAGCTGCACCCCGACGTCGCCGGCCCCGGCCACGAGGACGAGTTCAAGGAGGTCTCCACAGCCTACGAGGTCCTCTCCGACCCCGATAAGCGCCAGATGTACGACCTGGGCGGGGAGGACGCCGTGCGAGGCGGCGGCGGATTCGGCGGGGGCTTCGCCGGAGCTGACTTCGGCGACCTGGGCGGCATCTTCCAGTCCTTCTTCGGCGGGGGAGCGGCCAGCCGCGGACCGGCCTCCCGGGCCCGACGCGGCCAGGACTCGCTCGTGGCCGTGGACGTGGAGCTCTCCGACGTCGCCTTCGGGGCGACCCGATCAGTACCCATCGACACCTACGTCACCTGCACCGCCTGCGAGGGCTCCTGCTGCGCGCCGGGCACCGAGCCGGTCACCTGCTCCCAGTGCAACGGTGTCGGCAACGTCCAGCGCATGACCCGCACCCTCCTGGGGCAGGTGATGACATCCTCACCCTGCCCGGGCTGCCAGGGCTATGGCACCGTCATCGTCACCCCCTGCAAGGACTGCTCCGGCGAGGGCCGCACCCGGGTGCGCCAGGACCTGGAGGTCTCCATCCCCGCCGGGGTGTCCACCGGGACCCGCATCCGCATGTCGGGACGCGGCGAGGCCGGCCCGGCCGGCGGCCCCAACGGCGACCTCTACCTGGAGATCCACGAGAAGCCGCACGAGTTCCTCGAGCGCGACGGCGACGACCTCTACACCGAGCTGCGCGTGCCCATGACCGCGGCCGCCCTGGGCGCCGTCTTCCCGCTGCAGACCCTCGACGGCGAGCAGAACGTCACCGTCAAGGCCGGCAGCCAGCCCGGCGACGAGGTCGTCCTCGACGGCCTGGGCGTGGGACGCCTGCGCCGCAAAGGCCGCGGGGACCTGCACGTGTCCATCGTCGTGGAGACCCCCACACGCCTGGACGACCGCCAGCGCGAGCTGCTGGCCGAGCTGGCCCGCCTGCGCGGGGAGGACGACGTCGAGCCCGTGCGCGACTCCAGCGTCATGGGCAAGCTCAAGGAGCGCTTCTCCGGGCGCTGAGCGCTACCTGGCGGCTGGGCGGCGGCTTGCGGACCGCCGTTCAGCTGCTGGCCGGCGGCTGGTCGGTGCGAGGTGACTCGGGCCAGTAGTGGGAGTCGGGGGTGGCCCGGGCCCCGAAGATCGCCTGGCCCACCCGCACGCAGGTGGAGCCGCCCTCGATGGCGGCCTCGAAGTCCCCGCTCATCCCCATCGACAGCAGCCCGTCGCCGACGGTGCCCGCCTGGAGGGCTGCGTCGCGCAGCCGGCGCATGATGCTGAAGCACTCGCGCACCCGTGCCTCGTCACTGGTGTTGGCGGCCAGGGTCATGAGCCCGCGCACCCGCAGCGAGGAGTAGGCCGGCAGCTCCGCGAGGAAGTCGGCGACGTCGGCCGGCTCCAGCCCGAACTTGCTGGGCTCGCCCGAGGAGTTGACCTGCACGTAGACGTCCAGGCCGCGCCCGGCCGCCTGGAGACGCCGGTCGAGGGCCTCGGCCAGGCGCAGGGAGTCCAGGGCCTGGAACTCGTCGGCGAAGGCGGCCACGTTCTTGGCCTTGTTCGTCTGCAGGTGGCCGATGACCGACCAGGAGATGCCCAGATCAGCCAGGTTCTCGCTCTTGCGCTGGGCCTCCTGGACCTTGTTCTCACCCATCTGGGTGATGCCCGCGGCGAAGGCGGTACGCAGGCGCTCCTCGGGGACGGTCTTGGACACCGGCAGCAGACGGATCTGGGAGGCGTCGCGGCCGGCGCGCTTCGCGGCGGCGTCGATTCGGGCGCGGACGGCATCCAGGTTGCGGCGGAAGTCCTCCACCGTGACGGCGGTGGTGTAGGCGGGGGTCGGGGACGACTGAGAGGCATGGGCGGCTGAAGGCTCGGTCATGGTTACCGACGCTAGCACCGCCGGCGGACACCGGTTGGATGCGGCCCGTAGGCTGGGGCCGTGACCGCACCCGTCTTTCTTTTCACGCCCGAGACCATTGAGCCCGCCGACGCTGTCGCATCGGCGGGGACCGGAACTGTCCTCATGCTCACCGGGCCTGAGGCCCGCCATGCCGTGACCGTCAAGCGCCTGCGTGCTCAGGAGCGCGTGGACCTCGTTGACGGTGCAGGCCTGCGCCTGCTGTGCGAGGTGACCGGGGCCGGCGTCGGCGGTGCCAAGGACCGCCTGGCCGTGCGGGTCCTGGAGCGCGTTGAGGAGCCCGAACCGTCGCTGCGGCTGGCCCTCGTTCAGGCCCTGGCCAAGGGCGGGCGCGATGAGCAGGCCGTGGAGACCGCCACCGAGGTCGGGGTGGGGCTGGTGCTGCCCTGGCAGTCCGAGCGCTGCGTGTCCGTGTGGCAGGGGGCCAGACAGGCTAAGGGGCGTCAGCGCTGGCAGGCCACCGCCCTCCAGGCAGCCAAGCAGGCCCGTCGGGCCCGCGTGCCCGAGGTTGAGGAGGTGCGGGACACCCGCAGGTTGGCCGACTGGGTGGGGCAGACGGTTCGCAGTGGGGGAGTGGTGCTGGTCCTGCACGAGGAGGCCAGCACCCCGATCAGCACCGCGATGGAGTCGGTGCGCCTGCCCGCGCCCGGACAGGCGCCCCTGGCGCTGGCCGTCGTCGTGGGGCCCGAGGGCGGTATCAGCCCCGAGGAGACGGCGGCCCTGGAGGCCGCCGGGGCGACGACGGTGCGGCTGGGCCCACATGTCATGCGCACCGCCTCAGCCGGCCCCGTCGCCCTGGCCGTCCTCGCCCACGCCAGCGGCCTGTGGGAGTGAAACCGTAATGGTGGTGAATATCGTGGTAGATGCCGGAGTTAAGGATGAACTGAAGCGACTGGCTGACGAGCGTGGAATCAGTGTGGATGCCGTCATCCGTGAACTGCTTGCCCTCGAGCGCCGAGATGACCGGTTCACTAAGCTGCGCAAGGCAATGGAGTCGAACCCGCCCGACGACTCATACATGGAAGAACTACGCGGCTGGGAGTCTGAAACCTGGGGTTGAATTATACTTCGTTTGCAGTCATTTTAATGTAATGATGAGATTGCGTTATCTGCCTTCAGGTGGATATTGTTGTTATGTTGAGGCTTATTCACAGCGTCCGTCGAAGGTGCTGTGACCTGCGCAGATGCCAGTGTCGGCTAGCCCTGTGAATAAGCCTTGAGGCTTATTCATGGGGTGT
>NZ_MSKS01000031.1 GCF_001937445.1 Actinomyces oris
ACACCTACACCACCACCCCCTCAATAACCTTCACGGATGCAGGAGTGGAAACCTACGGGGAGGTGACTGAGACCGTCCCTCAGGAGGGTGCGTCGGATTCTGGTGGGTCTCCGTCTCAGGAGCATCCGTCTGTGACGGCCTCGGATCCGTCGATGTGGGAGGAGCAGTCTCACCGGGAGTGCTCGCCTGAGAAGGACGAGTACGGGCTGGATAAGTTCAAGTGCAACCTGGCCAGCCTCCACCGCCCCACCCAGCCCGACCAGCCCACCGGCACCGACCCCCGCACGATCACGATCACCACCCGCCAGGCCGCTACCCTCATCGCCTCCGGCTCAGGTATCACGCGCCAGCCCCCGGGACCCAAGGTCATCATCTCCATGGCCTTCATCGTCTACACCAACCCCACCCCCCGGTATCAGACCACCACGATCCTGGGCACCCCCATCGAGGTCGAGTTCACCCCCACCTCCTACACCTGGGGCTGGGGAGACGGCACCACCACAACCACCACCGACCCCGGAGCCCCCTACCCCAACCAGACCGTGACCCACCACTACCAGCACACCGCCACCGGTGTGACCACCACCCTGACCACCACCTGGACCACCCGGTACCGCCCCCAGGGCGAGGCCACCTGGCGGCCCATCGAAGGCACCATCACCACCACCGAGACCTCCACCCCCTACGACCTGGTCCGCGTCGTCACCTACCTCACCGACGACGCCGAAGAAGCCCAAGGCCACTAACCCCGCCCCAGCACACACATCCGGAGAGTAGACCACCAGGCTCGCCCTGCGAGTGTGGTGTCACGATTGGCGACTTTTCAGACACACCCCAGGCCGACGACCATCACACTCCGGCCACGTATACGCTGGCCAGAGCCATACAGGCAGGGGCACGCCAGCTGATGGGCGCCCTAAAAGTCGCCAAACGTGACACCCAGACCCCACAACACACCGCCAAGCCCCACTCAGCCCACCCGACACCTGGTACACACGTTCGTAGGGTAGGCCGCCGGTTCGTACCCTTAACCCCCGAACACGCGAGCTAACCTACGAACGCACCAGCTATAACATGGACGGCAGGGGCTTGGGAATTTGAGTGGGCGGTGGCGCGCACTGCCCCGGACACCTCTCAGAGGTCAGCTGGATCCCGGCCGTCCACCGCACTTCACATCCGAGCACCTCAGCTCACGCGATGTGAGCAATCATCATGACACTGACGCATGATCCCCCGCGGCATATCCCCGCGTTCAGGGGCAAGCCCCCATCTTCGCAGCCGACACGTTCCTCCCCACCATCCGCGCATCCCAATCAGCAGCCCCACTCACTCCCGGATGGCGGCGCGCCTGGCTCCTACGACCGCTGTCCCCATCGCCACTGACCCGATGAGCAGGCTGAGGCCGACGATCATCAGCCAGCGTCCCGGGAACTGGTGAGCAACGCTCATCCATCCCCAAGGAGCCAGCCGCCACAACCAGGTGGCCGCCATGACGTCGTTACCGCCGATGAGCAGCCCTATGACGACCAGGATGATGTTGAGGACGATCGCCACGACGATCCGGGTACTCAGAGCCACCGCCAGGCTGACAGCCGCGATCATAAATGCCACGGCCGGCATCACCATGAGCCCGTAGACCGGGCCGGTCACTGCCGGCAGGTTCGGGTCGGTGCGGGTCAGAGTGTCGCCCAGGACCGTCACGATCCAGGAGACGACCAGGACCGGGATGAGGAAGAGAGCGCTGAGAACCGTCGTCGAAACCAGAATCCCGCATGCCCCCCGGCGAGTGATGAGGGTGCGCCAGGCCGGCTGGAGACGTCCCCACACCATGATACCGGTGATGGCCGCGGCGACAGGCACACCAACGAGCTCGAGGAGGATCTGACCATAGTCTGGCGGGTAAGCGACGCGGATAGCCCCCAGGCAGGCGAGCAGCAGGGCCGCCAGGACTACCCACACGATCCAGGGCAGCACGCCGGCCATTGCCAGCACGGTACTGCGCGTCCCAGGAATACGGGCCATACGGGTGGCGGGCGTGGCGCGGAACGCCGGGGTGCCGCGGGGCGGCGACAGCGGAGCCTGCACCAAGGCCTGATCCGAGCCGGCTCTCGGTAGCACGCCGTCATCGAGGTCCTTGCCGGGAAGCAGCCGGCTGAGCCAGGAAACCAACGAAGTCGAGGACCCGGCGCCACCAGGAGCGCCACAGAGAAAGGCCAGTCCAACGCCGATCAGGGTCAGGCCGGACGTCAGCAGGAACCCGGGCAGGAGCGAGTATCCCCACACCGGTGAGCCCTCCTCGAGCAGGACGGAGTTGCCGTGCACGCCCAGCAGGGGCAACGGGACTCTCGCCGTCCAGGCCCACGGGAGCATCCACCAGTCGCTCCGCTCGGCCTGGGCCACGCCCACCACGGACCAGACGAAGCCCAGGACAGGGGCGACCCCGACGGAGACAACTCGCAGCACGCGGAAGGCTGCCATGCCCCAGGCGCATGCCCCGGTGACGACAATCCACATGTAGGTGGCGAACAGCAGGTACCTGTCCCAGGGCCCCCAGCCGTTGCCCACGATGAGGGCGTGCCCCACCACCGGGGCGACCAGTGCCACCTGACAGGCCAGCGCGGACAGACTCAGGACCACGATGCGGGCAGCCGCCACCCGGCGCGGCGCGACGGCGCGCCAGGCCGTCCCACCCTGACGCCACCGCTGCTCGCGCCACTGGGCCATCGCCCCGGTCAGCAGCCCCAGGGGCACCGCGAAGGCCCCGGCATACATATGCATCCACGCCAGAGCATTGCCGTTCCACTGGACTTCCTTGACCACGCCTGAAGAGACCGAGGCATTCGCCAGGATGATGGTGTGAACGGTGAAGATGAGGGTCGCCCCGATGACTCCCCAGGTGAAGGTGCGCCGGCTGCGGGTGATCTCGGCACGCACCAGGTCCCACAGGCCTACTCTCACCTCTGCCTTCCCCTGCGCCTTCACCCGGGTCTGCGGCCGCACAACGGTGCTCATGCGCGCACCTCCGTCCCGGCGGGGCGTCCGCTTCCGGTGACCGCCGCAAGGAATGCCGCCTCCATGGCCCGCTCATCGTCGGCGTCAGCGAAGTCGGCCAGCGGCCCCTCGTAGACGAGGCGCCCGGTCGCCAGGACCCCGATGTCGTCACTCATGCGGGCGATCTCGCCGAGCTGGTGGCTGGAGACGACGACGGTGCGGCCCTCGTCGGCCAGGTTCCGCACAAGATCGCGCAGCTCGATGATGCCCTGAGGATCCAGCCCGTTCTGGGGCTCGTCGAGGATGAGGACCTCCGGGTCGGTCAGAAGCGCCATGGCCAGCGACAGGCGCACCTTCATACCCGTGGAGAAGGAGCCGGCGCGCTTCCTACCGACTCCGGCCAGCCCTACGCGCTCCAGGAGCGGGTCGATCGTCGCCGGTGAGGTACCGGTCAGACGGCAGTGGACGAGCAGGTTGCGCCGCGCAGACAGCTGGGGGAAAAGGGCGGGACCGTTAATGGAGGCCCCCACCCGAGCCAGGCTGCGACGGGAGAACGGAGCCCCCTGGATCTCCACACGACCTGCGTCGGGTGTGAGCAGCCCCAGCGCGATATTGAAGGCGGTCGACTTGCCTGCCCCGTTGAGACCGAGCAGCCCGTACACGCGACCGGGATAGGCCGACAGGTCGAGGCCGGAGAGCACCTGCTGGCGGCCGAAGGACTTCGATACCCCCGTCAGTCTCAGCCCGGGGGTGTGACCGGCGCCGTGGGTGGAGGGGGGAGGTGATGCTGTTGCGGTGGCTGTCATGGCCCCATACTTGTGCGCACCAGTACCTCAACGAATCCCCACCAGGGACACAGTCCGTACCCGCTCCCACAACCCCGTCTCCTCCCTGGGGAGGAGAGCTACCGCGGCTGGACGAGCCCAGTGGTCAGCGCGTAGATGACGAGCTCGACCCGGTTGCGGCAGCCCGTCTTGCCCAGGATCGTCTTGACATGGGACTTGACCGTCGACTCGGCGACATGGAGCCGCTCACCGATCCGGGCATTACTCAGCCCCTGGCACACCAACGCGAGTACGGCGTCCTCCCGACCGGTGAGCGCCTCGTAAGGCCCCGACGGCGCCCCCACAACGGGCACGGCCCCATCGGCCGGTGCCGACGACTGCGGGGCACCGGGTCCGCCACCTGCATCAAGGTGCGCCAGAACGGTGCCGGTGACAGCCGGATCCAGCCAGGACTCTCCGCCGGCGACGACGCGGATCGCCTCCAGCAGCGTCGTCGGCTCGGCGTCCTTGAGGAGGAATCCGTGGGCGCCGGCGCCCAGCGCCGCCAGGACGAGATCCTCATCATCAAAAGTGGTCAGAACCAGGACCCGCAAGGAGGCAGTGGCCGGCGTGGCACGCAGCTCACGAATGGCACTGACCCCGTCCAGGACCGGCATCCGCAGATCCATGAGCACCAGATCGGCCCCTCCGCGGGGACCGGTGGCCAGAGCGGTCAAGCCCTCGATGGCCTGACGCCCGTTGACGGCCTCCAGGACCACCTCCATATCGGGCTGTGCAGCCACGAGAGCGCTGAAAGCACTGACCAGCAGCGGCTGATCGTCGACAACAGCCACCCTGATCGCACCGGTCGTCCTGAGCGTCATCTGGAGTCTCCTGATCCTGTCTCACCGGCCATCGTGGCGCTCGCGGGCAGCTCGAGCGGCGCCACAGGGAAGTCGACGTCGATGGTGAAGATGCTGTGGTCCTCGTCGTTGTGGACGCCGTGGGTCATGGTTCCGCCCACGAGCCTGAGCCGCTCTTCGAGGCCGGCGAGCCCGCTGCCGCCGAAGGGGGAGTGCTCCACGACGTCGGGTACCGGGTTGGCGACGTGGAGGTGGCAGGAGTCCTGCGACAGTGTCAGGCTCAGCTCGATCTGGCCGGTTCCGTGCCTGACGGCGTTGGTGAGGGTCTCTCCCACGAGACGCACGAGGGTGAGACGCTGTATCGCCGACCACGCCGAGTTGCAGCGCTCCAGGATCTTCGGTTCGGGAAGTGCGGCGCTGATCCGGCTGCCTGAGCTGCGGGTGGTCTCGATGAGGGCCGGGATGGTCCGCAGGTCCGCCAAGGGAGTGATCTCGCCGGCGTCGGAGCGTAGGACGGAGACGAGCTGGCGCACGGAAGCCAGGGAGGCATCGGCAGTGTCGCGCACCGTGGTCAGGGTGCTGCGCAGCCGTTCCTCACCGCCCAGGGCCAGGCCGGTGGCGGCCTGAACCTTGATCGTGGTGAGGCTGTGACCCACGAGGTCGTGGAGCTCTCGGGCCAGGCTCAGGCGCTCGGCCGCAACCGCCTGGGCCGCGGCGATGCCGACGTCGAGGGCCTGGTTCTCGGCGATCCGGCGCCGGGAGGAGGCCAGCAGGTAGGTGAGTACCACGGCACCGACGAAGACCAGACTGGAGAGTGCTCTGACCAGCAGAATGGTTCCGTCCCAGCCGGAGCCTGTCGTCGGGTCGGCGCCTGATTCGTAGGGCGGGGTGTAGGAGGCGAGGGTAACGGGGTTGACCAGGGCGCCGGCCAGCGCCAGCAGGAGCGCCGCCGTGCCCCACCGCCGGTCGGGCTCCCAGCGGGTGACGGTGTAGAGACTGGTAATGGCTGTGGCGATGATCGGGTTGAGGCCGAGGTTGACGGGGGAGAGGACCACGAGGATCGCGTAGGCCGCCAGCAGGGCGTAGGTCGCGATGAAGGAGACACGCAGGAGGCGCAACCGTCCGAACTGCGTCAGCGCCAGCGCCAGGTACAGGGCGAAGTCCGCAACATAGATGGCATAGCCGCCGTAGCGCAGGATGAAGGTGACCGACTCCAGAGCGAAGGCGAGGAAGACGGTCCCCAGAGCGAGATCCACGACCGGGATCGAGTAGCGTGCCCAGCGGCCTCTTCGCCCCGGCACCATGCGGTGACGGGCCCGCCAGTCGTAGGCCGCTGACAGACTCGCTGTCGTCGGCAGCACCGCGCTGCGGGCCGTCGTGCCCGGTTGGCCGTCTCGATCAGCCATGCGCGGTTCCTTCGTCAAGGATCTGGCGCGCGTGGTGACCGGCCGCCGCTGCGGCGATGAAGGCTGCCGCGTCCTCATCCAAACCTCGTCGCATGGTGGACAGCCTGACCCCGGTCTCCACCTCCGCCGCCCGCAGCAGCTCCAGGAGCCCGTCCGCGGGGACCTCGACGAGTCGGTGCTGCCCGGCGCCCGGCCGGGGGCCGCACAGGGACTCGGCCTCCTGACGCACCTGTACTCCCAGCGGCCCCTTCAGGTCGGGGACGACGACGTCGGCCCCCGCCAGCGCGACCCTCCCGTACGCCGTCATCGAGTGGTGAGACACGCCCCGGTGGCGGGCGCGGGCATCGGCCTGGGAGACACGTAGGCAGGCCACCGGGTGTCCGCCCAGCGTGGCGATGGCGTTGATCGCGTCCCCGCAGGCCACACCGGAGAAGCCCCAGGGCGTCTCGGTGCCCAGGTTCCCGGGCCCCTGGATGACGATGGCGGCGTCGGCGTGCAGGACGTGTCGTGCCGCCAGGAGCGCGTTGTGGACGCTGACCGCCTCGATGTCGCCACCCCAGGCCTGACCGGCCGTGATGGTCCCGGACAGCCACCCGGCCTGGCTCAGGGAGGCGACGACTCGTGAGTAGGCCAGGGGCAGGGCCCCGCCGTCGGTCATGATGTAGACGACGCGCGGTTGCTCCTCACCGCTGGGGGAGCGCAGCCCGGCGAGCACCGCCGGCAGGCTCGAGTGCAGGTCGGCCACCACCACCGGCATCCCCTCCAGGTCGAGGCTGCCGATCGGCTGGGACAGCAGGCCGTGGTGGGCCGTGGCCTGCTCGTCGACACCGGTGACCATGACCTGGTCCGGCATGTAGCGGGCCTTGACGAGGTGCCCCTCACGCGGCGGGTCGGGGGGCAGGACGTCTAGGCGAGAGCTGACCATGGCGTGCCCACCCGTACCCAGGGCACGGTCGAGGGCCGAGACCTCCAGCCTCACCCGCTCGGCGACGTCGGGCAGCCCGGTGAGGGCCTCGTAGGCGACCGCACGGACCCGCTGACCGGACAGCAGGCCATCCGCATTACTCGGGGCCCCGACGATCTCCACGTCCAGCTCGGCGCAGGATCGCCCCGCGGGTCCCCATGCCGTCCTGGTCCCGGTCACTACGCCGTCGCGCCACATCATGGCGGCAGACTATCTGGGCGCGCGCGTCACCAGCCGCAGGCCACCGGACTCTTTTAGGCTGGGGCACCGTGAGCCAGCCGACCCGTAGCACTGAGGAGCGCCTGGTGAGCCTTCTGCTCACCTTGCGCAACACCACCACCGGTCTCAGTGCCGAGGAGATCGTGGCCAGCGTGCCGGGATACGGCTTGGCGGACCCCTCCACGAATCCGCTCTCGGCTCGCCGCAAGTTCGAGCGGGACAAGGACACGCTGCGCGAGCTCGGTATCGAGGTGACCGCCACCGGAAGCCCCGAGGAGCCCCGGTATCGGATCATTGAGGAGGACTACACCCTGCCCCCGCTGCACCTGAGCGCCGAGCAGGCCGCCTGCCTGAGTCTAGCCGCCTCCGCCTGGCGCGACGGCGACCTTCCCGCCACGGCCCGGAGGGCCCTGACCAAGCTGCGCGCCGTCAGTGAGGGACCGACCGGCAGCAGCTCCGCCAGTCTGCCGGTCCTCACCGCGGACCTGTCCGGCGACGAGATCCCCGAGGAGCTCATCACCGCGGTCGACGAGCGCCGCCTGGTCACCTTCGACTACGTCTCCGCACGCTCGGGCAGCACCCGGGCCCGCACTGTCGAGCCGCACCACTTGCGCCTGGCCGAGGGCGCCTGGTACCTCGACGCCGTCGAGCCCACAGGCGCCCACGGCCCAGACGACAGCAGGGAACCGGAGGGCCCGGCAGGAACCGCCGTCAGGTTGCTGACCTTCCGACTGGCTCGCATCACCGGGTCAGTTACCGTGCACGGGAGCCCGAAAGCCTTCACCCGGCTTCCCGCCAAGGCGCCCAGCCGCCGGCGCGCTCTGCTCGCCGCCCTGCCGGGGCGGGCTCTGGGACTGCGTCTGGCCGGGGCCCACCTCGATCCGGTTCAGGGCCCGCAGGCAGAACTGCCTGCTCTGCTGGCGCACCTGGAGGGCCGTGATCTCATCGCCGTCGAGTACGAGGATCCCTTCTCCTTCGCCGGAACCGTGGCCGCTCTTGGTGACGCCGTCGTCGTCCTCGCCCCTGACTCCTTGCGCCAGGCGGTCCTGTCCCACCTGCAAGGCGCGGCTGGGCTCACGGCACCGGAGGGGGAGTGACCATGGCGCGCGTATCCGCCTCCGACCAGCTCACGCGGCTGCTCGCCCTGCCCGCCTGGGTTGCGGAGCACCCCGGCGTGACTCTCACGGAGGCCGCCAAGCACTTCGGCGTCAGCCCGGCCGTCATTGAGCGCGACGTCAACACGCTGTGGGTCTCCGGTTTGCCCGGTGGCATGCACGGGGACCTCGTGGACTTCGACGCCGCGGACTTCGAGGCTGGGCGCCTGCGCCTGTCCGAACCGCTGGGGCTGGACCGCCCGGTTCGCCTCACCCGGCAGGAGGCGATCTCTCTGCTCATGGCGCTCAGGGTGCTCGCCGACCTCCTGGCCGACGACGAAGCCTCCGCACCCGTGATCGCCTCCACCCAGCAGGCGGTGACCGCTCTGCTCAGCTCAGGCGCCTCCGCCGATGGCACCGACGCGCACGTCGATCCGGGAACCGTCACCCCCATCGCCCCGGACCCCGCGCACACCGGACGTTCCAGCCATACGTCCCGGATCCTGGCCGCCGTGCGCTCCGCTCTGCGCGACAGGCGCCGCCTCCACCTGGTCTATGTCTCCGCCACCGACACCCCCTCGGAGAGAGACGTCGATCCCATCACACTGGAAAGTGATGGATCACATATGACGCTGGTGGGCTGGTGCCTCAGTGCCAAGGCCGAGCGCAGCTTCCGCCTGGACCGGATCACGTCAGTCACGCTGCTCGACACCCCTTCTGTGCGGCACCGCGCCTCACGCAGAAGGAACCAGCCCAAGGCCGACCACTGCGCGGGGACCAGGCCTCGCGCCACGCTGGTTCTGCAGCCGACGGGCCGCTGGCTCGCCGAGCAGGTCCCGTGCCTCTCCCAGGAGGAGACCGCGGACGGCCGCCTCAGGGTCGTCGTCGAGGGACGCGACCGCGCCTGGCTCATCGGCCTGGTCCTCTCCGCGGGGCGTCATCTCATCGCGGTGGAGCCCCCGGACCTCGCCCAGGAGGCCGCAACAGCAGCCACACAGGCTCTGGCCGCATATCACTGCTGAACCCTGCCCCGTCCGCCTTGGGGAGAACCATCAGGACCCTCGTTCTGAGGCGCCCGCCCGGGAGGCTACACTCAGCCCGTATCGATAGCCCCTACCACAAGGAGCAGCGCCGTGAACCTCTTTAAGCCGTCGCACATCATCTTCCTGCTCATCGTCGTCATCCTGCTGTTCGGCTACAGGAAGCTGCCTGACATCGCCCGCAGCGTGGGCCAGTCCATGAAGGTCTTCAAGAAGGAGGTCAAGGAGCTGCGCGACGACGACTCCAAGGACTCCCAGGCTCAGATTCAGCAGCCGCAGGAGGGCACTTACTACACCGAGCCCACCCAGTCCGGCCAGACCGCTCAGAGCACCGAGGGCTCATCCCAGAAGTGATGTCATCCGGCGAGAGCCGGTGACCTGCAGACGAAGGAGGCCGCGGTGCCCAAGCTCCCTCAGATCAAGCGATCGAGGCGCAAGGACAACCCCGAGGCGCGCATGTCCATCGGGGACCACCTGCGCGAGCTGCGCCAACGTCTCTTCGTCTCCGCCGCGGGCGTCATGGTGATGACGGTCGTCGGTTACCTGGTCTACGAGCGGGCCTTCGCCCTCATCACCCGGCCCATCGAGCAGGCCAATGCCAAGGGCGCGCATCTCACCTTGAACTTCGACACGATTCTGGCCTCCTTCGACATGAAGCTCGAGGTGTCGATCTGGCTCGGTATTCTGTTCTCCTCCCCGCTGTGGATATACGAGTTCTGGGCCTTCGTCGGACCGGGCATGACCCGCAAGGAGAAGGCCTACACCTGGGCCTATGGCACGGCCGGCCTGTTCCTCTTCCTGGCCGGTGCGGCTCTGGGGATCTGGGTGATGCCGCGCGCCGTGGCCATCCTCACCGGCTTCATCCCTAACGGCCCCACCGCCGGAGTGATCGGGGCGAATCTCTACCTGTCCTTCATCATGAGGATGGTCCTCGCCTTCGGCATCGCCTTCCTCCTGCCCGAGGTTCTCGTCGCCCTCAATATGCTCGGGCTCATGCAGGGAAAGACCATGCTCAAGGGCTGGCGCTGGGCCATTGTGGGTATCGTCACCTTCATGGCCATTGTCAACCCGATGCCGGATCCCTGGTCCATGATCTTCATGTCCGTTCCCATTGCCGGCCTGTACTTCCTGGCCTGCTTCATCTCCATCAGGCATGACAAACGGGTGGAGAGAAAGCGCGCCGAGCTCGACGCCGAGCTCGAGGCCGCCCTGGCCGAGTAGCCAGGCGCAGCTGCTCATATTCGCCTGGCTTGTCTTTGCTCTTCCTTCGATGCGTATCGCTCTGCTGTCCAACCCCACCTCGGGTAGAGGCCGTCACGCGGCCGCCGACGATATTGCCCTCTGGGTTCTTACCGAGGCCGGCCATGAGGTCCTTCATGTCCGTGGCAGCTCCTACGAGCAGACGCGTCGCGCAGGACGGACCCTCCTGGGCGACGGGCCGCACCGGAACATTGAGGCACTGGTCGTCGTCGGCGGGGACGGCATGGTTCACCTGGGGGTAGACATCGTCGCCACGACGGGCGTGCCTCTGGGCATCGTGGCCACCGGCACCGGCAATGACATCGCCAGGCACTTCAATCTGCCCAGCCGGGATGCGGAGGCCTCCGCCCGCCTCATCAACCAGGCGCTGTCCGGTGAGGGAGCAATCACGGCGGTGGACGCGATCTACGCCTCACGCCCCGACGGCACCCTGCTCGCCCCGCAGCGTCGCTGGTCCCTGGCCGTGGTCAGCGCCGGGGTGGACGCCGCCGTCAACGCCCGCGCCAACACCCTTTCCTGGCCCGCCCGTGAGGGACGCTACGTACGCGCCTTCACCGCTGAGCTCGCGACGCTGGCACCCTACGGCTACCGGGTCACCACCGATGAAGGCACCTGGGAGGGGCAAGCGCTCCTGCTGGCGGCGGCCAACACCCGTTACATCGGCGGCGGCATGGACCTGGCGCCCCAGGCCGACCCCACCGATGGTCTGCTGGAGGTGCTGCGCCTGGACCCCGTGGGCCGCACCCGCCTGCTCACCCTCTTCCGCCGGCTCTTCCGCGGCACACACATGACTGACCCGGCCGTCCACGTGGAGCGCAGCCGCACCGTCACCATTGAGGCGCTCGCTGAGCGAACCGGCCGTGACCGGGGCCTGCGCCCACCGCCTCACCCCTTCGCCGATGGCGAGCCGCTGGCCGAGCTGCCCCTGCGCCTTGAAGCCGTCCCCGACGCCGTCCGGCTGCTCCTACCGGCTCAGGGCTGATCCGGCCCGTAGGGTGGTTGCCATGAGCTCACCAGCAGAGCGCTATGCCGCATCTCGACGTCGACAGGCCGCCTCCAGCAGTGAGCTCGCCCGATTCGCCCAGGGCTACGACTTTCCTCTCGACCCTTTCCAGGAGGAGGCCTGCGGCGCCGTCGAGAGAGGAGAGGGCGTCCTGGTAGCCGCCCCGACGGGCGCCGGCAAGACGGTGGTGGGGGAGTTCGCCGTGCACCTGGGCCTGGCCCGGGGACTCAAGACCTTCTACACCGCCCCCATCAAGGCGCTGAGCAACCAGAAGTACCTGGACCTCGTGGCCCGGCACGGTCAGGAGCGGGTGGGGCTGCTGACCGGTGACACCTCCGTCAACCCTCACGCGGACGTGGTGGTCATGACCACCGAGGTGCTGCGCAACATGCTCTACTCGGGCTCGCGAGACCTGGACCGACTGGGCTTCGTAGTCATGGACGAGGTCCACTACCTGGCCGACCGCTTCCGCGGGCCGGTGTGGGAGGAGGTCATCATCCACCTGCCAGCCGAGGTCCAGGTGATCTCCCTGTCCGCCACGGTCTCCAACGCCGAGGAGTTCGGCGACTGGCTCGGCCAGGTACGCGGCAGGACCGCCGTCGTCGTCTCCGAGGAGCGCCCCGTCCCGCTGACTCAGCACATGATGGTCGGTCGCCGGCTGCTGCCGTTGTACTCCCACCCCGCGGATGCCGTTGAGCACTCCGACCAGCTCGACCAGTCTGAAATGCCCGAGCAGACGGGGCAGCAGCCCCCGCTCAACCCAGAGCTGCTCAAGGCCGTCAAGCAGGCCCGGCGTGCCGCCGCCTCCGGTGGCGCATCAAAGAACGGCTACCGCGGCCGCGGTGGTGGTTCGGCCCGAGGGCCGCAGCCCTGGAAGCGCTCCGCCCGAGGCGGACGAGCGCCTCGCCGCGGCGAGGGGGGAGCCCGCACGGCCAGGTTGAAGCCGCCCTCGCGACTGCAGGTCGTCACGGCCCTGGAGGGGGCCCGCCTGCTGCCCGCGATCGTCTTCGTCTTCTCCCGGGCGGGCTGCGAGCAGGCCGTCCACCAGGTGGTCAGCGCCGGGGTGGACCTGACCACCGAGGCCGAGGCGGCACGGATCCGGGAGGTCATCGAGCGACGTACCGCTGACATCCCCGCCGGCGACCTGGGGGTCCTCGGCTTCCACTTCTGGGCCCACGCCCTGGAGCGTGGTGTTGCGGCCCACCACGCGGGGCTGCTGCCGGTGTTCAAGGAGACGGTGGAGGAACTCTTCAGTGCGGGCCTGGTCAAGGTCGTCTACGCCACCGAGACCCTGGCGCTGGGCATCAACATGCCCGCCCGCACCGTCGTCCTGGAGTCGCTGCGCAAGTGGAACGGTTCGGCCCATGTCACCCTCAGCCCGGGGGAGTACACCCAGCTGACGGGCCGGGCCGGGCGCCGCGGCATCGACGTGGAGGGCCACGCCGTCGTGCTGGCGGCCGACGACGTCGAGCCGGCCACGGTCTCCTCGCTGGCCTCCCGGCGCACCTACCCGCTGGTCTCCGCCTTCCGCCCGACCTACAACATGGCCGTCAACCTGCTCGAGCGCATGCCACGGACGCGGGTGCGTGAGGTGCTCGAACAGTCCTTCGCCCAGTTCCAGGCCGACCGCGGCGTCGTGGAGCTGGCCGCTCAGGCTCGCCGCAAACGCCGCAGCCTGGAGGGCCTGGAGAAGGACATGACGTGCCGTCTGGGCGACTTCCGCGAGTACGCCTCCCTGCGCCAGGCCATCGCCGACGCCGAGGCGGACCTGTCGCGGGACAAGTCCGCCTCGCGCCGCAGCGAGACGGGACGGACCATGAGCTCACTGGGACGCGGTGACGTCATCGTCTTCCGCAAGGGTCGACGCCGCCGCCACGGCATCGTCCTTCAGGTCGGCGCCGACCGGACCGGGAACCCGACCGTCACGGTGCTGGGGGAGGACTCCCGGGTCGTCGCCCTGACCCCTGACACGGCGCCGGACGGCGTCATGCGCGTGGGCGCCCTGCGAGTGACGGACTCGGTGGACCCGCACCGGCCCCGGGACCGGGACCGGCTCGTTCAGCGCCTGGTCGACGCTCTACGTGCCGGGGACCTGGAGGGCGGCAAGCGCACACGCACCCGCTCCAGCCGCGCTCAGGCCCGCCGGGACAGCGCGATCGAGAATCTCGAGCGCCTGCGCCACGAGATGCGCTCCCACCCCTGCCACGGGTGCCCCGACCTCGAGGAGCACGCCCGGGTGGGCCGCAAGTGGTCCAGGGCCCAGGCCGAGGCCGAGCGCCTCCAACGGCGCATCGAGACTCGCACCGGCACCATCGCGCGCCTCTTCGATGCCGTCTGCGAGGTCCTGCTCGAGCTGGGTTATTTGCGTCCTGTGGACCGGGGGCACCCGGAGCGCGAGCTGCGGGTCACCGGTACCGGCAAGGTGCTGGCCAGAATCTACGCCGAGCGGGACCTGCTCATCGCCGAGTGCCTGCGCACGGAAGTCTTCGAGGATCTCAGCGCCGCAGAGCTGGCCGGTGCGCTGAGCGCCTGCGTCTACGAGCCGCGACTGAGCGCCCAGTCGATCGGGCTGCCCGTGGCGCCCGCATCCAGGCTCGGCCAGTGCCTGCGCGCACAGCTGGGGGTCTCGCACCGGATCCACGACCTGGAGTCCCTGGCCCGCATCGAGGCCTCCTCGGGGGCGGAGCCTGCGCTGGCCGGTGCCGTCCAGGCCTGGTGTGACGGAGCGCAGCTGGCGGACATCCTGGACGCCACGGAGCTGACGGCCGGGGACTTCGTGCGCTGGTGCAAGCAGCTGCTTGACGTCGTCGGGCAGATCGCGAGCCTCTCACCGCCACCGGACGCCACCCCCGAGCAGGCCAGGGCGGTCACCGACCTGTCGATGCGCGCCGCCGAGGCCTCCCTGGATCTCAATAGGGGAGTGGTGAGCTGGTCCGCCGTGTGACGCTGGGGCTAGTACTCTCGTTCCAGCCGATACTCCGGACGACAGGACTCATGCCCTTATGTCAGGCTTCTTCGCCCTCCTCGACGACATCGCCACGCTCGCCAAGCTGACGCTGTCCACCGTTGACGACACGGCCTCCATGGCCGTCAAGGCCTCAGCGAAGGTCTCAGCGGCTGCTGTCGACGACGTCGCCACCACGCCCCAGTACGTCACCGGCATCACTCCGGACCGTGAGCTGCCGATCATCAAGAAGATCACGCTGGGCTCGCTGCGCAACAAGCTCCTCATCATTCTGCCGATCGGCCTGCTGCTGACGGCCGTGGCGCCGTGGCTCCTGCCGGTGGCGCTCGTCATCGGCGGCACCTACCTGTGCTTCGAGGGCGGGGAGAAGATCCTGGAGCGCTTCGGCGGCGCTGCTCACGCCAAGGAGGAGACCGGCCCGGTCGACGAGGCCCAGATCGTCCGTCAGGCCGTGACCACGGACTTCGTCCTGTCCACCGAGATCATGCTGCTGGCCCTGGCCGAGGTGGAGGGGGAGTCCTCCATGCGGCGCATCATCGTCCTGGTCCTCATCGCCCTGCTCATCACCTTCGCCGTCTACGGCCTGGTGGCGGCCCTCATCAAGCTCGATGACGCCGGCGCGCACCTGGCAGGCCACGGCCGCACCGGCACCATCCGCTCCCTTGGCCGCGCGATTGTGACGTCTGCGCCGGCGCTCTTCCGCGGTATCGGGATCGTCGGAACCGTGGCGATGCTGTGGGTGGGCGGCCATATCCTGGCAGTCAACCTCGCCAAGGTCGGTTTCCACCCGCTGCACCACGCCATCGAGTGGGCCGAGGAGCTCACCCACAACCCGGTCCTGTCCTGGATCACTGGAACGGCCATGTCCTGCCTCATCGGAGCCGTCATCGGCACCCTGCTGGCCCTGGCCTGGCAGCCCGTGCACCATGTCCTGGCCCGCCGCCGGGCTCACGACTGAGAGCTACCTGCTGAGCCCGTCACCGAGGAAGGCGAGGATGGCGCGCACCCGCCGGTTCTCCTCGGAGGGGTCCAGCCCCAGCTTGAGGAAGATCGCCGAGACGTGCTTGGCGACCGCCGCCCCTGACACAACCATCTGAACCGAAATCTGACTGTTCGACAGCCCTCGGGCCATGAGCTCGAGGACCTCGAGCTCGCGCGGCGTCAGATCCGAGAGCCCCGAGCGAGAGCTGCGTACCATGGCCCGGGCCACCTCCGGGTCGGTCACCATGCCTCCGGCCAGGACCACTCGCAGGGAGCCCAGGAAGTCCGCGACCTCCGAGATCCTGTCCTTGAGCAGGTAGCCCGTTCCGCCGGCGTCTGCCGGGGCGTCGGAGGCGAGGAGCTGCTGGGCGTAGGCTGCCGACACGTACTGGCTGAGCACCATGATGGACACGGCCGGATGACGGCGCCGAATATCCAGCGCGGCCTCCAGGCCGTCATTCCTCATGGACGGCGGCATGCGGACGTCGGTGATCACGGCATCGGGTAGGCGCCCCCGGCCATCCAGGTGGTCGATGCGCTGGATGAGTGCCGGCGCGCTGCTCTCCCGGGCGACGACGTCGTAGCCCTGGCGCTCCAGCAGGCCCGCCAGCCCCTCACGCAGGAGGGCCGAGTCATCGGCGAGTACCAGTGAGGGGGCCTTGCTCATGTCTCCTGCCCTTCTGCGCCAGTCATGGCGCCCGTACTATCGACCCTGTCGATGCCAGTACCGCTCTCCCCACGGGCCAGGAGGAGGGGCAGGTGCGCCGCGACCTGGGTCGGTCCACCCGGGGGACTGGACAACAGAAGCTCTCCGCCGAAGGCCGCAAGCCGTTCCCTCATACCCGCCAGGCCACGACCCGGCTGGAGGTGGGCTCCGCCGGTCCCGGTGTCGACGACGCAGACTCTCAGGGTCTTATCCACGGTCAGCAGGATCGTGATCTCGGCTCCGGGAGCATGCTTGAGCGCGTTGGTCATCGCCTCCAGAGCGAAGAAGTAAGCGGCAGCCAGGACGCCCTCGGGCATCGTCGGCAGAGGGTGCGGGCAAACGATCCTAATGGTCCTGCCAGTCCTGTCGACTCGATCCACCGCGTCTGTCAGAGCCGCTTCCAGGCCGAGGTCGGTGAGCACCTGGGGGTGGATACCGCGCACCGTGGTGCGCAGCGACTCGAGCCCGCCGGCAATGGCCGACTTCGCCTCGGCCAGAAGAGCGGCGAGTGCGGGATCCGCGGTAACGGCTGGGGAGAGCTGCGCCTCGCCGAGCTTCATGAGCCCGACGACGAGACGTTGCTGAGCGCCGTCGTGCAGGTCGCGTTCGATACGGCGGCGCTCGATCTCGTAGGCCGCAACGATCTCCCGACGGGAGGCCGTCAGCTCGGCGATCCGCCGGGCGGCAACGGCCTCATGCGTGGGCCTGGCCCTGCCGGGCCACCGCGGAGAGAACCTGAGCTGCACGCTCCCAAGGTACCGTGTCCGGTTCACCTGAGCCGGCAGGCCGGGCATCGGCTGACCAAGAGGTATACCCAGCACTACCTCGACAGCAGTGCGAGCACTATCGCTATCGTTCCAAGAAGACGATGAAATGAGAGACATGAGCACACCACTGATCACCACCAGCGATATTGTCAAACGATTCGGTACGGTGACGGCTCTGGCCGGCGTGAGCATCAACGTCTCCGTAGGTGAGAGCGTCGCAATCATGGGGCCCTCGGGCTCGGGTAAGTCGACCCTGCTGCACTGCCTGTCCGGAGTCCTCGTCCCGGACCAGGGAAGCGTGGGCTTCGGGGGCACCGAGATCTCCCGTCTCACTGATGCGCAGCGATCCCACCTGCGGTTGCGCGAGCTGGGATTCGTTTTTCAGGACAGCCAGCTCATCCCCGAGCTACCGGCTCGGGAGAACGTGGCTCTTCCCCTCATGCTTACTGGCACACCGACGCGGTCAGCACTGCGCGCCGCCGACGAGATGCTCGCACGACTCGGTCTGACAGACCTCATGGGCCGGCGTCCTGCGCAGATGTCCGGCGGTCAGGCCCAGCGGGTGGCAATCGCTCGGGCGCTGGTGAGCAGTCCCCGCGCCATCTTCGCCGACGAGCCCTCCGGTGCCCTGGACCAGGCAACCGGTCACGAGATGATGCAGCTGCTGACTGCAGCCGTCTCCATGGCCGGCGCGACGCTGGTCGTGGTGACGCACGATGTCAATGTCGCACGCTGGTGCTCACGCCTCATCGAGATCCGTGACGGACTGGTCCACTCCGACCGTCTCCTGAACGTCGACACGGCCAACCGCTCCGCGCAGGCCGCGAGGATGGAGACGATCCGATGAATGCCTCAAGCACCGCGGGGCCCCGCTCCATCACCGTGCCCAGGGCAGACTCCTCCCGCCCCGGCCTTCCGGTCCTCGCCCGCCTCACTGCGCGCCTGACCCGTGCACGGCTCGCCTCCCGCGAGGGGGAGACGCTGCTGTACCTGGCCAGCGTCCTGGCCTACACCGTAGCCACCTGCGCGGCCCTGACCGTCGCTGGGGGCACGTGGATGCTCTACAGCCGTGGAACGCACCCCGAACGGATTCCGGTGTGGGTAGACGCGGCCAAGAACGCGGGCTACGGCTTCGACTTCATGGCATCGCAGTACCTCAGCATGTCCATTCTGGCCTGCGCCATGCTGGTGCCGGCCATGGTGGGGCTGGCCTCCAGTGCCGCGGTCCTGGGAGCGCGCAGCCGTGAAAGGCGCCTGGCTGTTCTGCGGCTGATGGGCTTGTCCGGGGCCGACGTCACCCGTATGTCCCTGCTGGACGCCCTTGTCCAGTCGGTGGTAGGCGCAGTCATCGGCACCGCCATCTACCTGATCACACTTCCCGCCTGGGGCGGACTCACCGTCATGGGAACCCGGATCACCGCCGGCGAGATGATGCTGCCGCTGCGATACCTGGCCGTTGTCCTGGTGGGAGTCGTCACGGTTGGCCAGGTCTCGGCTTGGCGGGGGCTGCGCCAGGTGCGAGTCTCCCCACTGGGTGTCTCACGACGGAGCAACAGACCGCGCGCCGGCGTCTGGCGTGTCATCGTGTTCCTCGTGACGCTGTTCGGTGCCCCGCAGGTCATCAGGTCGGTACCGCAGCAGCATCGTTTCATCATCGTGTGCGTCATGATCGTTGCACTCATCGCCGTCTTCGACCTGGCCGGGTCATGGTTCACGCAGCTGCTCTCCCGAGGGCTCGCCCACCTGCGCGGTCCGGTCATGCGTTGGACCGCTCGCCGCATTCAGGCCGCACCCACCACGACGTGGCACCGGGTCTCCGCCATGGGGCTGCTGGCCTTCATTGGCGGTTTCATGTCACCCATGCCGCTGGGACTGAGCACCATGACGGCGAAGGAAGCCGGTTCGGCTGAGGCTTTCATCTACGGCCTCCTGTGGGACGTTGACAAGGGTGCCATCATCACCCTGGCCTTCGGGTTCGCCCTGACGGCCACCTCCATCCTCATCACCCAGGCCTCAGGAACCATCGAGCGCGCGGAGCAGTCCCGCAGTCTGCGCCGTATGGGCGCTCCCGCAGGCTATGGTCTGCGCGTCATGTGGATGGAGGCCTATACGCCGCTCCTGCTCGCCGTTCTGGGGGGTGCGGGACTGGGCATCGTCATGGGCTCCCTCTTGATGGGTACCTCTCCGATGTCCGGCGCGTCTCCGCTGGCACTCGGTGTCGTCATCGTCGGCCTGGTGCTCACGGGACTCGCCCTGAGCGTCTGCCATCCGTTGTACCACCGGCTCCTGGGGACCCAGGAGCGTCACAACGACTGACGCCTCCACGCCCGGTTCCGCCCGTCTACGGACGGGAACGAGGAGAGGCGTCGGCGTATTGCCCGTATGCTTCACCGCGTGACAGTGCCCTCCCGCTTGCCCTCCAGGCTGCGTACTCGGCTGCTTTCTCGGTCCTCCCTCTGGCTTCGCCGATCAGTGCCCGCAGCGGTGGCGCTGCTGGCGGGCGTAGCCACCTACGCCGCCTTCCCCCCGGTGAACCTGTGGTGGTCGGCCCTCATCGGGGTCGGGGCCTTCATGCTCCTCATCAGCGGCCGCCGCTTCTGGGCGGGCACCGGTCTGGGACTGCTCTACGGCTTCGGTCTGTTCACTCCTCTGCTGCACTTCACGATGGTGGGCATGGGCAACCCGATCGGCTGGATCGCGCTGACGCTCTTCGAGTCCCTCTTCCTGGCCGGACTCGGCGGGGCCTGGTCCCTGGTGAGCCGCCTGCCACTGCTCCAGGGGACTGCCCAGGGAAGGCGGCTCACGCGGCACGTACCTGCCGGCGCGGCCGGCGTGCTCTTCTTCGCCGTGCTGTGGTCCGGGGTCGAGGAGCTGCGCTCGGTGTGGCCGCTGGGCGGCTTCCCCTTCGGGCGCCTGGCCTTCGCCATGGCGGATGCCCCCATCCTGCCGGCGGCGGCCTATGTCGGCAGCGCCGGGGTGGGGCTGCTGGTGGCATTGGCGGCCGCATGCATCGCTCACGCGGCTCGATCCGTCTATGAGCGCCGCGCCATGCCGGTCCTCGTCTGCGCAACGCTCACGGCGGCTGTGCTCATTGCGCCGAGGACGCTGCCACTGCAGACGCGCGCTGAGAACGGCACCGTCCGTATCGGAGCCGTGCAGGGCAATGTGGCCACAGACTTCGAGGACGCCTACAACCGGGCCCTGGAGGTGACCAGCAACCACACCACGGCGACGAAGCAGCTGGCCGCCGACGTCGGCCCCGGCAGCCTCGACATGGTCATCTGGCCGGAGAACTCCGCGGACCTGGACCCTCGCGACTACCCGGCATCGGCGACCATCGTCGATGAGGCCGCCCAGGCGGTCCAGGCGCCGGTGCTCGTGGGCGCGGTTCCTGTTGTCGGCGACATCCGCTACAACGACGTCCTCATCTGGAATCCCGGAGACGTCTCCGGGAAGACGGCTCATCCCTACTACCGCAAGCACCGGCCCGTGCCCTTCGCGGAGTACATTCCCTCCCGTTCCCTGGTGCGGCGCCTGACCACTCAGGTGGACCGGGTCGGCATCGACATGTTGCCCGGTACCGGCCCCAGCACACTGACGGTTCCGGCCGTCACCCAGGGGCGGGACGTCACCTTCGCCATGGGCATCTGTTTCGAGGCCGCTTACGACGACTCCCTGCGCGCCGGTGTCGCACAGGGAGGGCAGGCGATCATCATCCCGACGAACAACGCCTCCTTCCTCGACTCCGGCGAGGCCGCCCAGCAGCTCGCCCAGGGGCGCGTTCAGGCGGTAGTCCACGGCCGCAGCGTCATCCAGGCCTCCACCGTCGGCTACACCGCCATCATCAACCCCCGTGGTGAGGTCGAGCAGATCACCCGGCCCTACACCCAGGCGAGCCTCGTGGCCGATGTCCCGCTGCGCAGCTCACACACCGTCGCCGACCGGCTCGGTGCCGCCCCCGGATTCATTCTCCTCGCCGGTGCGGGGCTACTGGTGGGAGCCGGTATCCTGAGCCGGCTGCGCTCAGGACGGAAAGCAGTGGCTGCGTCTGGGAATCGCAGGCGTCGCCGCTGATCTCAGATAACCTCAGGGCGCCGCCACTAGCCTCGGCGCAACACCGCCCCCAACCTTGGAGACAGAAGTGAAGGCACTCGTCGTCATCCCCACCTACAACGAGATCGAGTCCCTGCCCACGGCACTGGACCGGGTCCGCGAGCACGCTCCCGAGGCAGACATTCTCGTCGTCGACGACGGTTCCCCCGACGGCACCGGGGACTACGCCGACACCCGCGCGCACGAGGACTCCCACATCCATGTCCTGCACCGTTTGGAGAAGAACGGGCTGGGCCCGGCCTACCTCGCTGGGTTCTCCTGGGCACTGGCCGCCGGCTACGAGCTCATCGTGGAGATGGATGCCGACGGCTCCCACCGCGCCGAGGACCTGGCCCTGCTCATTCAGCGCGCCGAGATGGCCGACGAGCCGGACCTCGTCATCGGCTCACGATGGGTCTCCGGCGGCGCCACCGAGGGCTGGGACGCCAAGCGCGTGGCCCTGTCCAAGGCTGGGAACCTCTACATCAACGCCATGCTGGGTCTGCGCGTCAAGGACGCCACCGCAGGCTTTCGGGTCTTCCGTGCCTCGATCCTGCGTCGCATGGACCTCGGGAAGGTCGAGGCCCTCGGCTACGGGTTCCAGGTCAACATGACCAAGCTGGTTGACGAGATCGGCGGTCGCATCGTGGAGATGCCGATCACCTTCTTGGAGCGGGAGGCCGGACAGTCCAAGCTCTCCGGAGGAATCTTCACCGAGGAGCTGTCCCTCGTGACCCGTTGGGGAGTGGCCAAGCGCTCCGGCCAGCTGCTCGATGCGGCCAAGTTCGCCGGAAGCAGGCTGCGCGCCGCCCGTAACAAGCGCCGCCGGGCCACCGCCGGGTACCGGCAGCAGCGTCCGACTGGCTCATTTCGCCAGAAGCGCTCCTAACGGCCCCGTCAGCCGCTGACCCGCTCGCGGTAGACCTCACCGCTGCGCAGCGCCTCAAGGCGCTCATTGAGGAGAACCTCGAGCTCATCGACACTGCGGCGCTCCAGGAGCATGTCCCAGTGGGTGCGCGGGGTCTTCTTGGGCTCGTCGGGCTCAGGCTCGTCCTCACCGCGCCGGGCGGCGAGCTGGCCGCACTCGGGGCACTCCCAGGTGGGAGGCACCTCTGCCTCGGTGGACATCGGGATCCTGGTGACGTGCGCCATCGGGCACTCGTAGCTGATGATCATCCGCTCGGCGAACTCGACGCCGTCCTCCGACTCCATCGACTTCGCGCCAATGGTCATGCCTCGCAGTGCGCGGTCTGCCATGCTTCTGGTCTCCTTATGGCTCGTCTCTCGTAATGTCCCGGCTGACAAAGCGCACGGCTCCTGCACAGCCTCCAGGGCACCTACGTCAACACCGGGGGAGGGCGCAGTGTTCCCGTTGGGTTACCACTGGGTTCCCCCGGTATCGACGCGATCAGGGTAATGATGATACCGGTTGGCGTCTAACGCGACGTCGTCTGCCCGTATCAGTGAAGAACTGTGCCGTCTCATGAGTTCTGAGAGTTTCGGATGTCATAACATCTGAGACACCGATTGGG
>NZ_MSKS01000032.1 GCF_001937445.1 Actinomyces oris
CCCAAGGTCATCATCTCCATGGCCTTCATCGTCTACACCAACCCCACCCCCCGGTATCAGACCACCACGATCCTGGGCACCCCCATCGAGGTCGAGTTCACCCCCACCTCCTACACCTGGGGCTGGGGAGACGGCACCACCACAACCACCACCGACCCCGGAGCCCCCTACCCCAACCAGACCGTGACCCACCACTACCAGCACACCGCCACCGGCGTGACCACCACCCTGACCACCACCTGGACCACCCGATACCGCCCCCAAGGAGACCCCACCTGGCGGCCCATCGAAGGCACCATCACCACCACCGAGACCTCCACCCCCTACGACCTGGTCCGCGTCATCACCTACCTCACCGACGACGCCGAAGAAGCCCAAGGCCACTAACCACACCCGCCCGACGCCTGGTACACGCGTTCGTAGGGTAGGCCGTCCACATTCGCACCCCTGCTCCACTCACAAGGTACGAACGCACCAGTCAGGGTGCAGGCGATCGGAGAACGGCATCTCACCGAACCTCGAACGACACCCTGAACCTTCCAGTCCTAACGACGCTCCTTCATTCAGTCGCCTTACCCGCAGCCTGCAGAGGCTCTGAGGCGAGTACAGAGGCGAGGTCCGCGAAGTACGGATACTGCGCCCACGCAGCGCGGTCACCGATGACGTATAGACGGCGCTTCGCTCGGCTTGCAGCGACATTGACAAGGTTGACGGTCGACGAGGCCCAGGCCTTTGCTCCGGGAGCACCCGGATCGCCGCCCAGAACGAGGAAGACCGCATCCGCCTCCCGGCCCTGGGCGGTATGGATTGTGCCGCCGCGCAACCCAGGGTATCTCCCCCTGAGGCACCCCAGCGCGTTGGCCACCACCCGGAACGGCGAAATGGCTATGATCTGCGACATGGCGACGCCTTGATCCTGGAGTTGCTCAATCTGATTGCGCAACTCCTCGATCTGGTTGTCTTGAAGATGCGTGCCAGGGGTTCTCGCAAGAACGTCGATCTACTGGCTCGGTAAAATCTTCTGCTCATGAGGCCCGTCAAAGAGATCGGGGTGCTCGGGATCATCCAGGCGACGCTGGACGCCGCTCACCATCATACTCCCGTAGGCGATCTCATTGCACAGTCTGAACATCGGGTCGTCGCATCGGCGATGCACTGTCAGCGGTGCGCTCACCCACATGGGCTTCTCTCCATGATACAGAGTGGTCCCATAGCGTGAAACGCGGTCAGCGAGAGTCTGGACCGAGGCGAGCGGCGGAATCCAAACCAATGAGACACCGAACGCAGCAGCGATGTCGTATTGGGCTTTGCGCGGCATCGTCACTACCGGCTGCAACTGCAACGGGTCACCAACGGCAACAACCCGCCGGGAGCGCCAGATCCCTCCGACGGCGTACTGCGGGCAGGCCTGTCCGGCCTCGTCAATGAGCAGCCATCCGAGAGACTCGGCACCAAGACCGGCGAACATACGCCCAAAGGAGGCGAAGGTCGTCGAAACCATCGGCACAACCAGGAAGAAGGTCTGCCACGCTGCACGTATCTTTTCCGGCTCCAGGTTACGCGGGTAGGCACCGGCAACCACCTCAATGGCCGCACGTAACCCCTTCACCATGTCCCCAGCCGCATTGGCTAGAAAATCCTCATGCAGGCGCAACGCTGCCAGGAACAGGTCGGACCGAGCTGCATCGAGCTCGGCGTCGAGCCACGGGGCATACTTCTCGCGGTCTTCTCTTTCCCGATCCTCCTCTGGGTACCCACGGCCGTAGCGCTCGCGGTCCTCAGCGACTTGCCGGTGTAGATCAGCTACTTCCTGTGAGAGGTGCTTACGTCGATTCTCGACGCTTACCAGCTCGCCAGAGATGTACCGCACTCGCTCGTCGAGGGACTGTGCATGCTGACGCACCTGCTGCCAGTTCTGCTCCGCTGTCCGCAGCTGCTCCTCGAGTGGCTCCAACCGTTCCCTCCATTCGCGAACAGCTCGCCCCATGGTGAAGAACGTCTCGAGCACCCCGGGCCTGGCCTCCGCGTGCCGGTTCCGTATGCTGCTGGCCTCGGAGTACTCCGTCTGTGCACGCTCGACGACATTCGCATACCTCTGCCTGTCATCCGCAACCTCGGTGGCCTCCATCGTGAGGCGCTGAGCCTGCACAGCAAGCTCCGGTTCCTCCCTAAGGGCATCCTTGAGACGTTCTCTTCGACACTGAGCCGCCTCCCGCTGAGCGAGGAGCTCGTCGACACGCCGCTCGGCCCGACGGAAGTCCTCTCGCGCCTGAGACCAGCTCTTATATGGCATCTTTCCGTCGCGCCACTGATTCAGACGCGTCTGCATGCGCGGAGCCGTTCCCGGAATGGGCTTTTTGTCCCGCCCTGTGACGTCAAACCAGAAGGCCGAGCGGAAGGCCCCCCGATTTCGCTTGTTACCCAGTCGGGCCGCTACCAGACCCCAGGCCCTGCGCTCCTTGCCACCCACATCTGAATCCATCAGAGTCGCGGAGGCGATGTCAGCAAAATAGTCGGCATCTTCCCGCCATTTGCCATCGATTGCATCAAGAGCGGGAATCTCAACACTGATGTTCTCAACGGCGGCGTTGTTCGCTGAAGCGACGACCATCTCGAATCCGGTGAGTTTCGATTGAAGCTGACGAACCTCACGTCGATAGCCATCACCTGACTGCCAGCAGTGCGTGGTCGCGGTGAAGGCGTCGTCAGGGCATTCCAATTCGGCGAGGCACTGCGCACGTTTGACGACATTACCGGCGAGGATGTCGCGCAACATCGTCGTCTTGCCGGTGCCGGGCGGCCCGTTGACCCCCATCAGACCACCCGCATCAGCCAGATCTTCCAAGGCCTGGTTGACGGCGAATTGCTGACGCAGTGCCAGGCCGTGTTCAGGGTTGGAGGGCCAGCGACCTTTCGGCAGCCTGTCGACTCGGACTCCTGCATCGGCAACGGCGTTGTCCCGAATAACGTCCGCCCGCTGCCCCGCAGGAAGATCAGCGTCGGCGGTCAGGTACTCCGACAATGCCTGCGGGCACTCCCCATTGGACAGCCCTCTCGTGACGGTTGCGAGATCGTCAAGGAAGAAGCTGTTGAGAAAGTCAATGTCCGCACCCGTATCGTCGGCACGACGGCTGGAGACGGCAACTGACGAGATGATGATGCGTTCACTGGCCAGTTTAGGGACTCCGGCGACCCTAGAGACCTTGTGGGCAATACGCAACAGCTCGTGCAGCGAGTCCGCATCCTGAGGAGGAGGTTTTTCCGCATCGGCCGCCTCACGTCGGTCTCCCTCGAAGGAATCCACCTCTTTCGTGAACTCTTCTGCAGCCTGGGAGAATCCACCACCCCAGTGCGGACTTGGCACTTCACGGGTGCTCCGGATCCGGGCGACGGCCCACAGCGCCGAGGAAAGCGTTGCAGAGTCCACCATGAGCGCACCACGTTCGTCGAGCATGACCGCCGCGCAGGCGCTGAGTCCAGCCGTACGTTCATCGTAGGCATCCCGATCCTCTGCGAAGATATCGTGCAGGTCCTGGTAGATGTCCTCGAGGTCGTACACACCGAGGTAGACGGTGTGCTGCCATTTCATAGGCGTTCCGTTCACCGGCGCTGGTGGACGCAACGCTTCCCACGACAAGGGCAACTGAGGCTGCCAGTCGATAACCTGGCGGTCCTTCGGACGCGTCGATGGCTTGGTCAGCTCAGGAACCTTTTGTGGACTGAACAGCTCCAGCATCCACCAGTACTGCAGGGTCTGTTGACGAGTCTCAGAGGAAGCATTCAATCCCATGGAAGGATTCTGCCAGGTCGAGGTGGTTCGTGCGGATGATTTACACGGGATACTTCTAGCAAAGAGGGATCGCCGTGCTCGGCCCGGGACACCGCCGAAGCCCGACGGACGCCTCAAGCCACCGGTGGTGCACACTGAGCCCCATGGCAGACGGGACCGCACGCGACCTCACCGGGCTCCTGGAGTCCATCGGTGGGCGCGACGGCCGGCTCGTCCACCTCCAGCGCACCCCGGCCCGCCCTGGACGCCACGCCGACTGGCCAGACTGGGCGGACCCCGACCTCGTGGCCGCCTACCGCCGCCTGGGCGTCGAGCGCCCCTGGACGCACCAGGTGGCCGCCGCGCACTCCGCCCACGCCGGCCACCACACGGTCCTGGCCACCGGCACCGGCTCGGGAAAGTCCCTGGCGGCCTGGCTGCCGGCGCTCTCCGACGTCCTGGCCGCCCAGTCCCCCGGCGCCGACACGCGCATCTCCGCCCACACCCGGCGCCCCACCACCCTGTACCTCTCCCCCACCAAGGCGCTCGCCGCCGACCAGGCCGCCGCCCTGGCCCGGCTCATCGGCGACCTCGAGGCCGTCCAGCGCGAGGCCGGCACGCCCGCGGGCTCTCTGCGCACGGTGCGCGCAGGCACCTGCGACGGGGATACACCTTTGCCCGAGCGCGACTGGGTGCGCGCCCACGCAGACGTCGTCCTGACCAACCCCGACTTCCTTCACTTCTCGCTGCTGCCGGGCCACGAGCGCTGGAGCCGCCTCCTACGGGGCCTGCGCTACATCGTCATCGACGAGTGCCACGCCTACCGTGGGATCCTGGGCGCGCACGTCTCCCTCGTGCTGCGTCGCCTCCTGCGGCTCGTGGCGCGCCTGCGACCGCGCGGCCCGCAGCCGGTCGTCCTGTGCACCTCGGCGACGGCGGCCGAGCCGGCCCTCACCGCGGCCCGCCTCATCGGCGTCGAACCCAACGACGTCGTGGCCGTCACTGACGACGCCGCACCCGCCGGGGAGCGCACTCTGGCCCTGTGGCAGCCGGCCCTGCGCGACCCCTGGGTGCTACCGGCCCTCGGCGAAGGCAGCCCGGCGCCCGAGGACTCCCCAAGCCCCAACGCACCCCGGCTCGCGCGCGACGACGACAACAGCCTCCCCGCCTCCAGCGTCACGTCACTCCCGCAGCAGGTGTCGGGAACAGAGACCCCGCCGAAGGCCAGCACCGAGGTCATCGCCTCCGCCGCCCACGGCCGGCCTCTGGTCACGAGCGGCGCGACCCCACCCGGCAGCGCCGAACCGGACTCGGGCGACCCGGGTGAGGACCCCTCGGCGCGGCGCAGCGCCGTCGTCGAGGCCGCCGAGCTACTCGTGGATCTGTTGAGCGTGGGCGCCCGGGCGCTGGTGTTCGTGCGCTCGCGTCGCTCGGCGGAGGTCGTGGCCGAGCGGGCCCGCCACACCCTGGGGCTCTCCCTGCCCGAGCTCGTCGGCACGGTGGCAGCCTACCGCGGCGGCTACCTGCCCGAGGAGCGCCGGGTCCTGGAGGCCGACCTGCGCTCGGGCCGGCTGCGGGCCCTGGCCACCACCAACGCCCTGGAGCTGGGCATCGACGTCACCGGACTGGACGCGGTCCTCATCGCCGGCTGGCCGGGCACGCGCGTCTCACTGGGTCAGCAGGCGGGCCGGGCCGGACGCGCCGGGACCCGCGGACTGGCCGTCCTCATCGCCTCCGACAACCCGCTGGACGCCTACCTGGTACACCACCCCGAGGCGGTCTTCGCCGCCCCCGAGGCCACGGTCTTCGACCCGGCCAACCCCTACGTGCTCGCGCCCCACCTGTGCGCCGCCGCCTCTGAGGCGCCCCTGCGGACCCCGGACCTGGCCCTGTTCGGCCTGCCCGACGACGCCCTGCTGCGCGAGCTGGAGGGTCGGGGCGCGCTGCGGCGTCGGCCCACGGGCTGGTTCTGGAACGTCAACCTGCCCGGGCGACCCCAGGACCTGACCTCCCTGCGCGGTGACGGGCCGCCCGAGGTGCCGGTGGTGGAGGCCGACACGGGCGTCGTCATCGGCACGGTGGACGGCGCGGCCGCCGACTCCACCGTCCACGAGGGCGCGGTCTACGTCCACCAGGGGCGCGTCTACGTGGTCGAGGAGCTGGCCGACGACGTCGCCCTCGTGCGGCAGAAGGCGGCGGTCGGCTACCGCACGCGGGCCCGGTCGCGCTCGAGCGTGCGCATCATCGCCGAGCGCGAGCAGCAGGTCTGGGGCCGGCCGGGTCCGACGACGCCGGGCGACTGCCGTGAGCCGTCGGCTCGCAAGTCCGAAGAGCCGGCCGGTTCCGGCGCGGGTCCCAATCCGGCCAATGGCGGTCCCGGTTCGGCCGGCAGCGGGCAGGCGGGGCCGGCCCCCGGCGCAGGGCACGAGCCCCCGAGCACGACGGCCATCACCTGGTCCTTCGGCTCGGTGGAGGTCACCAGTCAGGTGACCGGCTACCAGCGGATGGCGCTGCCCGGTGGGGAGGTCGTCTCCCAGCACGCCCTGGAGATGGACGAGCACGTGCTGCCCACCGCCGCCGTGTGGTGGACGATCCCGCAGGAGGTCTGCGAGGCGGCGGGCCTGGAGCCCACCGACCTGCCCGGGGCTCTGCACGCCGCCGAGCACGCGAGCATCGGGATGCTGCCGCTGCTGGCCACCTGCGACCGCTGGGACATCGGCGGGCTGTCAACCGCGCTGCACCCGCAGACGGGGGCGCCCACGGTGTTCGTCCACGACGGGCACGCCGGCGGGGCGGGCTTCGCCGAGCGCGGCTACCGGGCCGGGCGCGACTGGCTGGAGGCGACGCTGGCAGTCATCGAGGGCTGCGGGTGCGCGAGCGGCTGCCCCTCGTGCGTGCAGTCGCCCAAGTGCGGCAACAACAACGAGCCCCTGGACAAGGCCGGGGCCGCCGTCCTGCTGCGGCTCCTGCTCGAGGCGGCGCCCCAGCACCCCTCAACCGCCGACCCCGCTCAGCGAGAACTGTCCAGAACGGACGACTTTGACGCACCCTCCAGCCCAGTAACCAGAAGTAACTGAGCTTCGACCTGCTGCTTTGCGAATCGCACTCCCCAGGAGCAGCGGCAAAGTCGTCCGAAACGGTCAATCCGGCCGCCAGACCTGACGCGACGTGAGGCCGCCCCATACTTGGGCATGAACCAAAATTCATAAGACGCTCGCCCTCATATTCATGAGATGCTCGCCCTCACGCACCGTGAGACTGATACGTTCCCGGCATGCTCCTTCGATTACTGCGCACGCACCTGCGCCCCTACACGGGGCTGCTGGTGTGCGTCCTGGTGCTTCAGTTCGCTCAGGTGATGGCCTCCCTGTACCTCCCCACCCTCAACGCCGACATCATCGACAAGGGTGTGGCCACCGGGGACACCGGTTATATCTGGCGGATGGGCGCGTTCATGCTGGGGGTGAGCCTGGCCCAGGGCGTGTGCTCGGTGGCGGCGACGTATCTGGCGGCGCGCGCGGCCATGAGCATGGGCCGGGACCTGCGCGGCAAGGTCTTCGACCGGGTCAGCGGCTTCTCGGAGCGGGAGATCTCCGCCTTCGGGGCGGGCTCGCTCATCACCCGCAACACCAACGACGTCCAGCAGGTCCAGATGCTGGTGATGATGAGTGCCACGATGCTGGTGACGGCGCCGGTCATGGCGGTGGGCGGCATCGTCATGGCAGTCACGCGCGCCCCGAGCCTGTCGTGGCTGATCGGGCTGTCGGTGCCGGTCCTGCTCGTCGCGGTGGGACTCATCGTGGGCCGGATGCTGCCCCTGTTCCGCTCCTACCAGGACAAGCTCGACGCCATCAACCGGGTGATGCGCGAGCAGCTCACCGGCATCCGGGTCATCCGCGCCTTCGTGCGCGAGGAGGCCGAGACCGAGCGCTTCGGGGACGCCAACACCGATATCGCCCGGGTCGGCGAGCGCGTGGGGCAGCTCTTCGTCCTGCTGTTCCCGCTGGTGATGCTGGTACTGGACGTGACGATCGTCGGCGTCATCTGGTTCGGCGGCCACCGGGTCGGCGACGGCGACGTGGAGGTCGGCACCCTCATCGCCTTCATGTCTTACCTCATGCAGATCCTCATGGGCATCGTCATGGCGAGCTTCATGACGATCATGATCCCGCGCGCCGCCGTGTGCGCCGAACGCATCAGCGAGGTGCTGGCAACGGCGCCGACCATCACCTCCTCCCCCGACGCCGTCGACACCTTCCCGGCTCCCGGAACGGTTGAGATGCGGGACGTCACCTTCGTCTACCCCGACGCCGACGCCCGCGTCCTGGCGGAGGTGAGCTTCACGGTCCAGCCCGGGACGACGACGGCGATCGTCGGCTCGACGGCGTCGGGCAAGTCCACGGTGGTGCGGCTGCTGGCCCGGCTGCTTCAGGCCAGCAGCGGGCAGGTGCTCATCGGCGGCACCGACGTGCGCGAGGCTGACCCCGAGGCGCTGTGGGCCCAGATGGGGCTCGTGCCCCAGCAGCCCTTCCTGTTCGCCGGCACCGTGGCCTCCAACCTGCGCCTGGGGCGCGAGGAGGCCACCGACGACGAGCTGTGGGAGGCCCTGGAAGTCGCCCAGGCCAAGGACTTCGTCTCGAAGATGGACGGGGGCCTTGAGGCGCCCATCGCCCAGGGCGGCACGAATGTCTCGGGTGGTCAGCGTCAGCGCCTGGCCATCGCCCGGGCCCTGGTGCGCCGGCCCGACATCCTCATCTTCGATGACTCCTTCTCGGCCCTGGACGTGTCCACCGACGCGCGGCTGCGCGAGGCCATGGGACCGGCCACGGCCGGTATCACGAAGGTGATCGTGGCCCAGCGCGTCTCCACGATCACCGAGGCCGACCAGATCCTCGTCCTGGACGGCGGCCACCTGGTGGGCAGCGGCACGCACACCGAGCTGCTGGCCACCTGCTCCGTCTACCGCGAGATCGTCACCTCCCAGCTCGGAGCGGAGGCCGCAGCATGAGCAGGAACGCGAGCAGCCGCATGGGCAAGAACACCAGCGGGAACACTGGCAAGAGCGCCGGGAGCGGCGCGGGCACCACCGTCGGCCCCGACGAGCTCAGCGAGGAGGACCTCAAGTTGGCCGCTGAGGCGCAGGCGTCCTCGGGTGACTGGCACGACGGTCCACCCCCGGGCAAGGCCGAGGCCTTCTGGCCCTCCTTCAAGCGGATGGTCGGGCTGCTGGGCGCCTACCGGGTCTCGCTGGTGGTCGTGGCCCTGGCCGCCGTGGGCACGGTGGTCCTGGCGGTGGCGGCCCCCAAGGTGCTGGGCCAGGCCACCAACGTCATCTTCGAGGGCGTGGTCTCCACGATGCTGCCGGCCGGCACCACCAAGGCCCAGGCCATTGAGGCCCTGCGAGCGCGGGGGATGGATGACTTCGCCACCATGCTCTCGGCGATGGACGTCGTCCCCGGCGCGGGCATCGACTACACCCGCCTGGGTCGGATCCTGACGGTGGTGCTGGCCCTGTACGTGGGTTCGGCGGTCCTGAACTGGCTCCAGGGCTGGCTCATCAACCGCATCACCATCAAGGCCCTCTACCGGCTGCGCGCCCAGGTGGAGGACAAGGTCCACCGCCTGCCGCTGAGCTACTTCGACACCGTCCAGCGCGGTGAGCTGCTCAGTCGCCTGACCAACGACGTCGACAACGTCACCAACACCCTGCAGCAGTCCCTGTCCGGTGCCCTGACGGCGATCCTCACGGTGGTGGGCGTGCTGGGGATGATGTTCTCGATCTCCTGGAAGCTGGCGCTGGTGGCGCTCATCGTGTTCCCGCTCATGGGCGTGGTCTTCGGGGTGATCGGGCCGCGCTCGCAGAAGGCCTTCACCCACCAGTGGGCGCGCACCGGCAAGATCAACACCCGGGTGGAGGAGTCCTTCTCCGGGCACGCCCTGGTGCAGGTCTACGGGCGCACGGCCTCGGTGCGCGAGGCCTTCGCCGCCGAGAACGAGGAGCTGTTCCGGGCCTCGCTGCGCGCCCAGTTCCTCTCCGGGATCATGATGCCGATCATGCTGGTCATCGGGAACATCAACTATGTGGCCATCGCGGTGGTCGGCGGCGCCATGGTCGCCTCCGGGTCGCTGCGCCTGGGCGACGTGCAGGCCTTCATCCAGTACTCCCAGCAGTTCTCCCAGCCCTTGGGCCAGCTCGGTGGCATGGCCACGGCCGTGCAGTCCGGGACCGCGAGCGCCGAGCGGATCTTCGAGCTGCTCGACGCCGAGGAGGAGCGTCCCGACGACGTCGCCCCGAAGACCCCCGCAGGCACGGCCGACGCCTCGGGCGCAGCAGGCACCGCGACCGCCGATGCCGCTGGAGACGCCGCAGAGGCTGCGGATGCCGACCGGGCCGCCGGGGCCGGCCCCAGCGCCGCGGCGGCTTCGCCGAAGAGCCCGGCGGGTCCGGGTGTCATCGAGATGGAGCACGTGCGCTTCTCCTACAGCCCGGAGGCCGAGCTCATCCGGGACCTGTCGCTGCGGGTCGACCCCGGGCACACGGTCGCGATCGTGGGGCCCACGGGAGCGGGCAAGACCACCCTGGTCAACCTGCTCATGCGTTTCTACGAGCTTGACGGGGGGCGCATCCTCATCGACGGGCGCGACATCGCCACCATGACGCGCCACGACGTGCGGCGCCGCACCGGCATGGTCCTGCAGGACCCGTGGCTGTTCGCCGGCACGATCCGCGAGAACATCCGCTACGGGCGGCCCGGGGCCACTGATGAGGAGGTCGAGGCCGCCGCGAGGGCGTGCTTCGTCGACCACATCATCAAGGCCCTGCCGCAGGGCTACGACACGGTTCTGGAGGAGGACGCCGCCAACATCTCCGCCGGCGAGCGCCAGCTGCTCACGATCGCGCGGGCCTTCGTGGCCAACCCGGCCGTGCTCATCCTCGATGAGGCCACCAGCAGCGTGGACACCCGCACCGAGCTGTTGGTCCAGCAGGCGATGAACGCGCTGCGCGAAGGCCGCACGAGCTTCATCATCGCCCACCGTCTGTCCACGATCCGCGATGCCGACACCATCCTGGTCATGGAGCACGGCGACATCGTCGAACAGGGCAACCACGACGAGCTCATCGCGGCCGGCGGCGCCTACGCGCGCCTCCACGCGGCCCAGTTCGCGGGCGGCGCCACCGTCGCCGTCGAGGACTGAGGCTGGGGCGCCCCAGCGCACCGTCTCAACGACCGGATTCGGGCCGGTTCACGGCTTGGGTGGGGCATCGACGGGGCCGGCGCGGGCCTGGGCCGTGGCTTGGCGGGGTCGACCGAGGATCGTCGTCGGGACGACGACGCTGACGGTGACGTCCTCGCCGGTCACGGAGCAGGAGCTCACCGAGGCGCCGTTGGCGGCGGCGACGCGCCCGGCCATGGCGCAGGGGTCGCCGGGGGCGATGACCGAGGACAGGACCGTGGCACCGGAGACAGCAGCGAGGTCGGCGGCGGCCCGGGCCCGGCCGGTGGCGCTCTGGGCCTGAATGAGGCCCGTGATGCCGAGCGCCGCCACCAGCAGCACCGTGATGACGCCGAGCGCGTAGACGGTCCCCGAGCCGCGCTCGTCCCAGCCGGGGCGATTTCCCCAGGCACCCCGAGTGGCTGGTTGCCGCACAGCTCGTCCAGCCGGGCGGCTGAGCGGCCCACCGGTCCGCCGACTCAAGGTCGCGAGCGCAGTCGCGGCGAAAGCCAGCAGGTCTGGCGGATCCGGGGTGTGGGCCGCCTGCCGGGACGTATCTCCACGGCGGCCCATGAAGTGCTCGGCTCGGTGAGCGAAGGCCAGCAACTCCGACAGAACCGGGGCGTGGGCCACCTGTCGGCTCTTGTCTCCACGCCGGCTCATGGACTGCTCGGCTCGGTGTAGGTGCAGGCGCGGGCGCGCGCCGTCAGACCCAGTCCGCCCAGGGGTCCGGGAACCGGTCGGGCGGCAGTGACGCAGGTGAGCTCGCCCTGCTCAAGGTCGAGGCTCACCCCTCCGGCCACGCGCTGGGCGGCGCCGGCGTAGTCGCCCTGGCCGATGGCGGCCTGGCGGGCGGCGGTGCGGGCGGCGTCGGCCACCCGCAGCTGGGTGACGCCTGCGCTGACCGCCGCCAGCACCATCAGCAGGACGAGGACGACGGCGGGCAGTGACAGCGCCGTCTCGGCTGTCACCATCCCCTGCTCTCCTCGTCCGGTACACCCGTCCTGGCCGCCGGTCCCACGGTCTCGTCGAGGCCGGCGACCAGGTGAGGGGTGCGGTTCCGCGCGGCCGGAGGGCCGGCGGGATGCGGGACCCGGGCGGCGACGTCGGCCCACACCGGGTACCCGGGCCGCTCGGGGGCGAGCGCGCCCACCTGCTGCGATGACGCCGCACATCACACCGAGAGCGCCGACTCGATGATGGACTGCAACGCCCCGCTCAGGCTGCCCGAGCGCATGAGCGCCAGCAGCAGGCCGGCGAAGGCCGCGGCCGCCAAGGTGCCGATGGCGTACTCGGCGGTGGCCATGCCCTCCTCCTTGGTCGCCAGTCGCTGCAGGAGTGACGGCAGCGCTGACGCATCACCCGGGCGGGCCAGCATCACACTGGTGCGCAGAGCGCGCAGGGTGGTCCTGGTGGGTCTCCTCATGGTGGTTCTCCTCTGGTCGGTGGGGACCAGCGCACCGCTGCTCCCCAGCGGGCGCCGTGCCCGCACCATCAGCATCGGACCGCCCCGAGCCTGCGCGCTCGGGGGCTTGTCAGCCCTGTGGAGACCACTTGCAGTCCCAGCCCTGTGGACCCGGGGATCGCCCGCGCCCTGGCCGATCCGCCCGATCACGTAGAAGGCCCCCGCCAGGGCAGAACCGGGTAGGGGCCGCAGTACAGGTGGTTGGGGACGGCCCGCCCACAGCGGCGCCCGACGACGTCGAGCGCCTCAGCCCTCGATGAGCTCGCGGATCTCGGCGGCGGTCAGGGCCGCCGGGCTGAGCCCACCCGAGCCCACCGCAGCACCCGTACCGCCCTCGCCGCCGGTCTCGGCCTCACCGGCCCCCTCGACGACCCGGGCGAAGAGCTCGGCCTTCTTCTCCTTGAGGGCCATGACCTTCTCCTCGATGGTGTCGGCCGAGACGAGCCGGTAGACCATGACCGGCTTGTCCTGGCCGATCCGGTGGGTGCGGTCGATGGCCTGCTCCTCGGCCTGCGGGTTCCACCACGGGTCCAGCAGGAAGACGTAGTCGGCCTCGGTGAGCGTGAGCCCGAAGCCTCCGGCCTTGAGGGAGATGAGGAAGACGTCGGCCTGGCCGGCCCGGAAGGCGTCAATGACCTCCTGCCGGTTGGGGGTGGAGCCGTCCATGTAGGCGGTTCGCACACCGGTGGCCTCCAGGTGCTCGCGCACACCGGAGAGGTAACGCGTGAACTGGGAGAAGACGAGGGCGCGGTGCCCCTCGGAGAGGATCGGCCCCAGGTACTCGACCAGCACCTCAACCTTGGCCGACGGGCTCGACCGCCGCCCCGGCCCCCTGCGGCCCGCTGCGGGGGCGGTGACCGCCTTGCCCTTCGCGGCCCTCGCGCCGCGGGCCGCCCTCTTGCCGGAACCGCCTTTCCCGCCAGCCGCACCGCCGCCCGCGTCCGCGGCTCCCTCAGTCCCGGCAGTGTCGATGTCCCCGGGCTCGGTCCCGTCCCCGCCGTCAACGAGCGCCGGATCGAGCGCCATCTGCCGCAGGGTGGTCAGCGCCTTGAGCGCGGTGAAGCGCGACTGGGCGGTGTCCTCCTCCAGCAGCCCAAGGATCCTCTGGCGCTCGCGGGCCAGGCGCTGGTCATAGGCCTTGCGGTGCTTGGCGCCCAGCTCGACGGCCAGGACCTGCTCGGTCTTGGCCGGCAGGTCCGCGGCCACCTGCTCCTTGGTGCGCCGCAGCAGGAAGGGCCGCATCCTACGCCGCAGCCGCCCCAGCGCCTCAGCGTCCCCACGGTCGATCGGCTTGCGGTAGACCTGCCCGAAGCGCTCCGGGTCGGGCAGGAGCCCCGGCGCCGCGATGCTCATGAGCGCCCACAGGTCCATGAGCGAGTTCTCCAACGGCGTGCCCGTGATCGCGATGGTCGACGGCGACCGCAGCCGCCGCACGGCCTTGTAGGTGGCCGAGGTGTGGTTCTTGACGAACTGGGCCTCGTCGCACACCACCCAGGCCCAGTCCTGGGCGATGAACTCCTCCTCGCACAGGCGCGCGATCGTGTAGGAGGTGACGACGACGTCGCAGCCCTCCGCGATCTCCTTCAGGGTCTGCTCGCGCTTGGCGGCGGTCCGCCTCACGGCCCGCACCCGCAGCCCCGGGCAGAAGCGCTCGGCCTGCTCCACCCAGGAGCCGACGACGGAGGTCGGCGCGATGACAAGCACCGGCCCGCTCCCCTCCGGCTCACCAGGCTCACCGGAGTCGGTCTGCTCGTCGGCCGGCTCGGCGACCGGCTCAGCGGCCGGGCCGCCTGCCCCGTCCTGCGGGGTGCCCCCCGAGTCGGTTCCGGCGTCGACCGGCTCCCGCCCCTGGGCCTCCTCGCGCTGCTCGATGAGGCGCTGGACGGCGGCGAGCACCTGAACGGTCTTGCCCAGTCCCATGTCGTCGGCCAGGACCCCGCCGAGGCCCGCCTGGCGCAGGAAGTCCAGCCACCGGTAGCCCTCGAGCTGGTAGGGGCGCAGCGTCGCCCGCATCCCCTCGGGCACGGCCGCCCCATCACCGGCACCCTCACCAGCGCCCGCGTCGTCAGCGGCCCCGCCGGACGACCCGTCCGCGGCCTCGGCGGCGCGCGATCGCTCCAGCAGCCGACCGACCCGCTCCTTCCAGCGGGCCGTGGCCCGCTCGATGACGCCGAGGGACTCCAGGACCTCGTAGTAGCCGGCGTGCAGGGCGCTGACCCGCAGCTCGCCCTGCGCCTGCGGGTCGGCCAGCTCGCGGCCCTCCTCCATGAGGCGGGCCAGGGCCTCGATCTCCGGACGGTCGATGCTCACCCAGGTGCCCGACTCCAGGAGCACCTCGGGCTCCCCGGCGGCCACAGCCGCCATGAGCAGCGCCAGAGGGATCTCCTCTTCGCCCACGTGGACGCGCACGGACAGGGAGAACCAGTCGGGGCGGTCCTCGTCGTCACTGACACTGGTGGTGATGACCGGGGCGGCGTCGGCCTCACGGTAGTCGGGGACGTCGTCGTCGACCTCGACATCGAAGGCCTCCAGCTCGCGCAGGACCGGCAGCGTCTCAGTCATGAAACGGGCCGTGGCCATGCCGCGCAGGTCGAGGGGCTGCCAGAGGGCCGGGTGCTGGCCGGCCAGGGGCAGCAGGCGGTTGAGGACCTCGCGGGCCAGGCGGGTCTCGCCCTCCAGGTCTCGGCCGGTGGCCTCGCCCTCGATGCGGCCCTCGGCCGCCGCGGACAGGTCGGGCAGGCCGTGAGCGTGCCGGACCTCACCATCCTCGCTGACATAGCGGACGGACCACTCAGTGGTCAGATGGTGCTCGGCGGCGTCGACGTGGACCGCGAGCGCGGCGCGCAGCGTCGTGGGCCGGGGCATGCGGATGGAGGCGTCGGCGGACAGGACCGGCAGCGCCCGGGTGAGGGCCTCAAGGTGCTCGGTCTCGAAGCGCGCGACGTCCCCGGCCGGGATGGTGATGGCCTCGCCGTCGCCCAGCAGCAACCGGGAGAGGACCTCGGTGGGGCGCGGCTCGAGAGGCATGAGAAGCAGCTCACGCCCGGGCATCCACGTGTAGAAGCCGTGAACCGGGTCGCCGATCGGCATGAGGGAGAAGTTCAGGCGCAGTCCGGGGACCTGCAGGCGGCGCAGCTCCGCGACGTCGTCGAAGTCCAGGGCGGGGGTGATGGCGACGCCGCCGTCCTCCTGGCGGGTGAGGTGGACGCCGCCGCGCAGGCCCTCGGCGAGGTGGACGGGCATGCCGCGGCGCTGAGCGGTGGTGAGGGTCAGGCCGGCCGCCACCCCGCGGCGCAGCACGTCCCAGACGCGGGCGGGCGCCGTCATCAGGGAGAGGCGGTCGTCGGCGTAGTAGAAGCCGTAGCCGCCGGCCATGCCGGACAGCTCGCGCAGAACGCCCATGACGGTGGGGTCGACGTCGTCATCCAGGCCCCCGGCGGCGATCTGGCTCCAGGAGGCGCCCTGCCGGTTCCAGCCGCGCTTGCCCTCAATGAGCGGCAGCATGGACAGGCCGGCAGGAGTGCCCCACATGCTGCCGGGATCGTCGATGATCTCCAGGGCCATCCGACGGCGCGGCGCACGCTCCACCCGCAGCAGGCCGGCCAGCCGGCTCTCCCAGAGGGAGACCTGGCCGGAGGCGGCGTCGTCGGGCCCCTCCTCCGCCAGGGCGCGCGCGGTGATGAGCAGGGCGGCCACGTGCTTGCAGTTGCTGCCCACCGGGCACGAGCAGGTGCCGGACCAGGCCGCCGGGGCGCTACGGGAACTGCGGGCGCCCTGCTTGCGGAAGGCCATGGTCTGGTAGGTGTGCGCGCCCGATCCCTTGGACTGGGCGGTGATGATGTCCCCGTCCCCGGCGACGCCGATGCCGCGCACCCGGCCCTTGCGCGCGTAGTCCAGACCGCGCAGAAAGGCCCGGTGGCCGACCCGACTGATGATCTGGTCATCAGTGAGCTCCACCGGCCAGTCGTCATACCGAATCGCGCGAGCCATGGTCCCAGGTTAAACGGGGGGTACGACACCTTCGGGCGTCATCCGGCCGCTGAGCGCACGCCCAGCGCGAACGGCGCCGGTCTCGCTCCCGGTCACGTGGGCCGGGGTGAGGGCGGCCACAGCCCGGTCGGAGGAGCCGGCGACGAGCGGGCACCTCCCCCACGAGGAGGAGCCGGGTCGGGCCCGGATCTCGCACCCCAGAGGGATCACATTCCGATGACGGCGCGTTGTACTGGATTCATGAACGCGATGCTGATCTGTGAAGAGCTGTTCCTGCTGCTGACCAAGGACTCCGGGAAGCCGGAGAGCCGCATGACGTACCCGGCCTACGGGCTCACCGGCGCACTGCTCACCGACCTGCTGCTGGCCGGCCGCATCGGCCTGACCGAGGAGCGCAGCCCCCGCATCTACATCGTCAGCTCCGAGCCGACCGGGCACCCCGTCCTGGACCGGGCCCTGGAGATCCTGCCTGCCAAGGACGGCAAGCGATTCTCCTCCCTGGTGTCCTGGGGCAGGCTCAACCCCACCCGTCACATCGCCGAGTCCTTGGAGGCGGCCGGGGTGGTGCGCATCTACACCGGCGGGCTGTTCGGGTCGCTGAACCCCAGCTACCCCACGCTCGACCCCGTCCCCGAGCGGCACCTGCGCGCACGCATCGACGCCACCCTGCGCGGGGTGCAGCCACCGACCGCCTCTGATGTCGCCCTGCTGTCGATCCTGCAGGCGCTCAGGGTCGCGCCGACCATCCTGCCGCAGCAGGAGACCGGTCTCAGCCGCGGGGAGCTCAAGCGCCGGATCCAGGAGATCTCGGGGGAGAGCCCCGTGGGGCGTGCGGTGCAGCGGGCCGTGGAGGCCATGACAATGGCCATCATCGCCGCAGGGAGCGTTGCGGCGGCCTCGTCCAGCTGATTCGGGGCCGCCCCTCCGGGCCCGTCCCGGCCCCGTCGGCAGGTAGCGTCATTCATCTCCGAGGGCCCGCAGCAGCAGATCCTGCTCGACGTCGGACAATGGCTCGGTCTCATCATCCCCGGTCGTAAAGGCGATCCCGGCGAGGACCGCCCCCAGGACCAGCCGGGCTCCGGCATGAGGATCCAGGTCGACGGCGCCCTCACCGCGCGCCAGGGCCTGATCCCGAATCTGCTCCAGGTGAGAGCGAGTGGCGGCGAGGAGCTCCCCGAGGAGCAGCTCCTTGAGCTCCGGATCCTGCGGCAGCTCGCCCAGAAGAGACAGCACCGCCTGACCTGTGGGCCCCGACAGCGCCCGGTTCTTGTGGGCGATGAAGGCCTGCAGGTCCCCTCGCAGTGAACCAGTATCGAAGGTCTTGGCCGCGGCGGCGCCGGAGCCTACAGCCTCGTCGGCCACGCCGGTCTCGATCATGCGCCTGGCCGAGGCCAGGACGAGTTCGCGCTTGGTGGGCCACCGGCGGTAGAGGGTGGCGGTGGAGACGCCCGCGCGCCGGGCCACGGCCGCCGTCGTCAGCGCGGCGTAACCGCTCTCGGCCAGGAGATCACGCACGGCCAGCATGATCGCCGGCCCCAGAGCGGCGTCAACCGGCCGCCCAGGAGTGCGCTTGCTCCTCGGTGCCTGTGAACCGACTGCGTTCATGGGGAGATGGTACCGACCAATAGTGAAACTGATTGACTTCGTTTCCCAAGGCTGTCAGGCTACGCCCATGCGATCCTCGGAAACGCGCTCCATCAACGACTTCGATTCCACCATCGACCTGAGCGGCATCCCGGTCGACACCAGCAGCCCCGTTATGGTCACCGGCGCCACCGGCTACCTGGGCAGCTGGGTCACCAAGGGCCTGCTCGACGCCGGCATCACCGTCCGTGCCGCCGTGCGCGACCCCCAGAACACGAACAAGGTGGCCCACCTGAACCGCATGGCCGAGCAGACACCGGGTACTCTGCGTCTCTTCGCCGGCGACCTGCTCCAGCCCGGCTCCTACGACGAGGCGCTGGAGGGCTGCGCGATCGTCATTCACACCGCCTCGCCCATTCTGCACTCGACGGACGACCCACAGCACGACCTGATCGAGCCGGCCCTGGAGGGAACCCGTAACGTGCTGGCCGGAGTCGAGCGCACGCCGTCGGTCACGCGGGTGGTCCTCACCAGCTCGATCGTGGCCATGTACGGCGACGCCGTCGACATCGAGGGCTACCCGGGGCGAATCCTGACCGAGACCTGCTGGAACACCACCTCCTCCGCCGGCCACCAGCCCTATCCCTACTCCAAGACCCTCGCGGAGAAGGAGGCGTGGCGGCTGGCCGCTAAGCAGGGGCGATGGGACCTGGTGACCATCAACCCGGCCATGATCGTTGGTCCCGCCCTGGGGAGCGCACCCACCAGTGAAAGCTTCTCGACCGCGCGGATGCTCATCGACGGCACTGCTCGCCTCGGAGCGCCACGCCTGGGAATCAGCGCCGTCGATGTCCGCGAGGTGGCCCAGGCGCATATTGCCGCCGCTTTCCTGCCTGAGGCCCGCGGGCGCTACATCGTCTCCGCTGAGGACACCGATCTGTTGGCCCTCGCCGGGAGACTGCTGCCGCGCTTCGGGCGGTCTTTTCCTCTGCCGCGGCGGCCCCTGCCCGGACCGGTGCTCCTGGCGATGGCACCCAGGGTCGGGCTGACACGTGCCTACGTGCGACGCAACGTGGGCTACACGGTCCGCGCCGACGCCTCGCGGAGTCGGCACGAGCTGGGCACCCGCTACCGGCCGGTGCAGGCGTCGCTGGAGGAGATGGTCGAGCAGATGCTCGGCCAACGGGGATAGGCACCCGTTTGCCCGCCGCCGGATGCCGTCACTCGCCGCGGGGCCGACGACGTCGGGCCGCCCGGGAGGTGGCGCCGTGTCTGCGCACGTGGTGCCAGCGCTCGCGCCACAGGGCGTGCTCCTGCTCGATCTCGGCCAGGCGCGCGGCCAGGCGGTGGGACTCCTCCAGCGACAGGCCCCGGGCGTGCATCCCCAGCTCGGCCAGACGCGCCATCGCCGGTGTCGCCTGCTCGCGCAGGTCGGGCAGGCCCACCAGGTCGGGCAGGCCCACCAGGTCGGGCTGCTCCGGCCGCCTCGCTTCTGTCGCCGGGGTGCGCTCCGTCGCCGGCAGCCTGATGCCGCTGGGCGGCGACGCCGGTCGGCGCGGCTCCGAGACCTGCTCGCCGACCGGGACCGTGGCCTCCTCGGGAGTGCGTCCGTCGGGGGCGGCCGGCCCCTGGACCACGCGCATCACCTCGTTGGCCGGAACGTGGTCGCTCCGGTCGCCCAGCGCCAGCCCGGCGGCCGGCAGGACGAGCACCGACAGCACCCCGGCCAGCACGAGCGTGGAGGCGAAGGAGGTCGACATGGCCCCGGCGCTGACCGCCACCTGGGTGACGGCCACGATGATGGGCAGGGCCGTCGTCGAGTAGACGGCGATCTGGAGGCTCTGGCGCATTGAGTAGGCGCGCGAGCCGTCCCTGCGGCGCTCCGCCCGGGAGGCCAGCCACACCGGCACGCCCCGCACGAGCACCAGCAGCACGAAGAAGGCCAGCAGGTTGACCAGGTCCCCGCCGTTGAGCCTGGCCTCGATACCCATACCGGAGGTGACGAAGAAGATCGGGACGAAGAACCCGTAGGCCAGCCCGTCGAGCTTCTCCTCGAACTCGGCGTCGCCCTCGGGCAGGGCGTGACGCAGGACGAAGCCGGCGGCGAAGGCCCCCAGGATGACGTCGAGGTCGAAGATGGCGGCGATGGCGCACAGCCCCACCAGGAGCAGGACGGTGGCGCGGATGGTGGTCTGCGCCGTCGTCGAGGCCCCCAGGTGGATGGCCTCGACCAGGCGGCGCCCCACGCGCTTGACGCGGCTGGTGAAGCGGACGATGAGCAGGGTGATGAGGAGGAAGACACCCAGAATCACCATGCTCGCCCAGGTGGAGCGCGAGCCCAGCAGCAGCGCCATGACGATGACCGGCCCCACCTCGCCGACGGCGCCGTGGTTGAGGATCGAGGCGCCCACCGCCGTGGGCAGCAGGCCCCGGTCGCGCAGGATCGGCAGGATCGTGCCGATGGCCGTGGAGGTCATGGCGGTGGCGATGGCGATGCCGTTGGCCGACGCCGCCCCTCCGGTCACCCCGATGACGCTGACCGCGCCGAAGGCCAGCCCCAGCGAGAGCAGCCAGGCGACTGCGGCGTGGCGCCCGCCCGCCCCGCGCAGCTCGTTGACGTCGATCTCGTAGCCGGCCATGAGGAAGAGGAAGGCGACGCCGAGCTCGCGCAGCAGCTCGATCGAGGAGTCCTCGACGGCCAGCCCCAGGCCGTGGGGGCCGATGAGCATTCCGCCCAGGATGAGCAGGACGACCTCGGGCACGAGCCGTTTGGGGATGGTCCAGGAGATCAGCGGCGCCATGAAGGCCACCGCGACGATGAGCAGCAGGGAGGTGAAGACCTCGGCCATATCGTCTCCTTGTCTCCAGTCGGGTGCGGGGGTGCAGGGGATGCGGGCAGTGCGGGGCGCGGGGCCAGGCCCGGCGCAGGTCCGCACGAGCCAGTGAGACTACCCCGACCCCGGCCGGCCGGGCCCGTCATCGGGGCTACCGGGCGCGCGAGCCGCCACAAGGCGTCACAATGGAAGCATGCTCATGCCGTACTCCCCCTCCGCCGAACCACTCACGCGCCTGGCCGATGGGACGGTCAAGCAGATCAGCCCCTTCACCGGCACCGAGGTGTGGACCGTGCCGGGCCGCGCCAACCGGCCCATCTCGCACCCGGTGGCGGAGGTCCGCCCGCTGGAGGAGGCCGACCGCACCCACAGCTGCGCCTTCTGCGCGGCGCGCTACCTGGATACGCCCCCGGAGAAGGCACGCATCGTGCGCGGGGCCGACGGCGGTTTTGAGCGCCTCGACGCCGTCGCCGCCTCCGCCCTGTTCGACACGGTGGCCGAGTTCCGGCGGGTGCCCAACCTCTTCGAGATCCTCTCCTTCGACTACTGGCACACCAACCACGGCTACGAGATCCCTGACGCCGCCCGCGAACGCATGGAGGCCTACCTGGCTGACCCGGCCGGCGTCGAGCACGTGGAGCGGGTGGCGCGCACCAAGCTGGCGGCCGCGGGCGCGGACCCGGCCTCCTGGGACACCATGAGCGAGCGGGACCGCCGCACCTTCCTGGCGGCCTTCTTCGCCGGGGGGCACGACGTCATCATCGGCCGGCGCCACTTCACCGACGACGCCCTCGACACCACGGGCCTGGCCGGCTCGGGGACGCTGAGCGTGGCCGAGCACCGCGCCTACACGCACCTGGCGATCCACGCGATGCACAGCCTGTACGAGGCCAACCGGTGGGTGCGCTACGTGGCCGTGTTCCAGAACTGGCTGCGGCCGGCCGGGGCGAGCTTCGACCACCTGCACAAGCAGCTGGTGGGCATCGACGAGCGCGGGGTGACCAGTCAGCTGGAGCTGCAGAAGGTGCGAGTCAACCCCAACCTGTACAACGAGATGGCGGTGGACTACGCCGCCTACCAGGGCCTGCTGGTGGCGAGCAACGAGCACGCGGTGGCCTTCGCCGGGTTCGGGCACCGCTACCCGACGCTGGAGGTGTACTCGACGTCGGCCATGCCCGAGCCGTGGCTCATGAGCCGCGAGGAGGTCGACGCCGTCTCCGACCTGGTGCACGCCCTGCACGCGGCCACGGGCGCGGACGTGCCCAGCAACGAGGAGTGGCACCACAAGCCACTCGACGTGGACCAGCCCATGCCCTGGCACATCACGCTCAAGTGGCGGGTCTCCACCCTGGCCGGTTTCGAGGGCGGCACGAAGATCTACCTCAACACCATTGACCCGTGGACGCTGCGCGACCGCGTGGTGGCGCGCCTGGAGGATCTGCGGGCCGACCGGCTCATCGCGCCGATGGCAGTGGGCGAGGAGTGCCCGACGGCGCCCAACCGGCTCCTGTACAACCCGGTCCTCACCGCCCGGCCGTAGGAGCTGAGGTGCTCAATGACGAGAGCCGACCGAGTCAGGGAGCGCGGGAGTTTACGTGGCCGGACTACATCGGCTGGGGATGGATGATCATCCAGCAGCGGATGGAGGCCGACTGGAAGGGCCTGTGGGACTACGCGTTACCACACGTGCACGCTACGGAGGAGACCGTGGCCCATACCGAAGCCGAGCTGGGCTTCCGCCTACCGCAGTCCTACCGCGACTTCCTCCTGGCCTCCAACGGCTGGCCCTACTTCTTCCAGGACATGACGATCTTCTCCACCTCCGACCTGCTGGGAGGTGACTTGCACGAGGCCGGCCAGATCCCGCTGGAGCTGGAGGAGTGCGTCGAGGCCATGGCCGCCGGAGGCGTCGTCGCCGCCGACCACTTCCCCGTAGCCGCCTCGCTGGAGTCGATCGACGTCGCTCTCATGGGAAAGCCCGACACCCCAGCAGAAGGCACCGTCTCCTGGGCGCGCGGCGAAGTGATCGAGCGATACAACGACTTCCTGGACTACTACCTGTCCATGATGGAGCTCAACAAACTCGATATCGCACGTCTACGAAGAGATTTCGGCCCTAAGCCCGAGGAAGTCCCCCACGCCATCATCGACTACTCCAAGGGTATACCAATCCCAGGCAACGCCCTCCGCGACACCCTGGATATCACGGATTAGACGATAGTCATTCAGCTTCAGCCTGACGCACCACTGCCACCACCAGGCCACCCACCCCCACCCCGAACACATAAATAAGCTTTATTTACTGCACCCTCAAACGCGAAGAGCCATGTATGGCACAGCATACTTCAAGAAGAAGCAGAACTAGATGAAATGATTTCTTTGGTCTACAATCTCGTTTCTGGAAACACACCTAAAGAAGAAGGAGAGACTGCTGGCGAAAAATTTCTCCAGAAGATTACAGATCGATATGGGAATAGAAGTCCAACTTTCCAGCTATTATGATAGCTGACGCAGTATCCGACACTGTGGTATCAGCTTGTTATATGGATCCTGATCTCGATATCGTCGATACTGCTGACGATGATGACGGTATGCTTCCAGACATGCTGGAAGCCAGTTACACATGCGCTAGCGCAGTTGCCGGGGCATTGAACTGGCAGCCATTGGAGGAGACTGACGTGGCTGCGCGTCGGGCGTTCTGGTTGTGGTACCTGGATGAGGCGATCCCAGCCGTCCTCGCCGGCTGATCCTTCCCGGAGAAGATTGCACGCACCGGTTCGTGACGCGATCGCTGACGTCGGTGAGAACCTCTCCGGTATGGTGGTCGTGGTTCCAGGGCATGGCCTCAAGAACGCCGACGACCCGACTGACGCCCCTTCAAAGGAGTGCCGTCACCGTTCCGACTAACAATAGCGGCAACGGCAGTGAAGTGACGATCCCACCAAGAAGTCCCAGGAAGCCTTCGACAGGACGAAGAAGGCGAAGGAGGGAGACTGCGATGATTAATATGGATGCCGTGAATCGGGAGATCATGGTGGCTCACGCTGAACTTGAGTCGAAAGATAATGTCAAAGGAGTTCTTTCTCTCGGGACTCGCACTCGCATCTGGACGGCGATACTGGACCCTGAGTGCGCCCACACGTCATACCGATATCGAATCGAATTGAAAATTCGGTGCGTCCGACACGTCCAACACTACTGGGATCGAGCCTTTCCTGGCGACAAGAGGGTTGAAGAAATGCTCTCCCTGGCTCAAGGATTGGTCGAGCGTCAACTTGACGCGGATGCTGCCTCGCGTCGCAGCGACCATTTTCTCATGGATGTGTACGATAAGGTTGAGGACTACAACTCCATCACACAGCCAGCCGTATTTGTCGCTGACGGCGCCGCCCATGCGGTCAGCTCTGCAACACATCGCGCCCCCGAGTATGACATATCTGACGACACGTTAGACGATGATGAATTCCTGCCGGACTCACTCGAGACAAGTTATGCATGCGCCAGCGCAGCTGCCGGGGCTTTGAACTGGCAACCGGTGGAGGAGGCTGGTGTGGTTGCGCGTCGAGCGTTCTGGTTGTGGTACCTGGATGAAGCGATCCCAGCCGTCCTCGCCAACTGACCCTGCCCTCTCCTCTTGACCTGTTCCGGCTCCTCATGGTGGCTGACCGCCTCGATCGCCTTCACATGACCGCCAATGTCGCCCTCAGTGAGCTTCGGTTCAGGAGGAACAGGATGACCACTGCCCGGTAGGATTCGAACCGACGATGATTCTCGTTGGGGAAAGAAGCTGAAGACCATGAATGACACCTCTGCTGACGCACCCCGTGAGGAAAGCCGACCGAGTCAAGGCGTTCCCCGCTGGACGTGGCCGGACTACATCGGCTGGGGGTGGATGATCGTCCAGCAGCGGATGGAGGCAGACTGGACCGGTTTGTGGGACTACGCGATGCCAAATCCGAAGGCGTCGGAGGAGACTGTTGCCCGCACCGAAGCCCAGCTGGGCTTCCGCCTGCCGGAGTCTTACCGGGGTTTCCTCCTGGCGGCTGATGGCTGGCCCTACTTCTTCCAGGACATGACGATCTTCTCCACCTCCGACCTGCTGGGGGGTGACCTACACAAGGCCGGGCAGATTCAGCTCGAGTTGGAGGAGTGTGTCGAGGCCATGGCCGCCGGAGGCGTCGTCGCCGCCGATCACTTCCCCGTCGTCGCCTCCCAAGAATCTATTGAGATCGCCCTCATGGGAAAGCCCGGCACTCCGGCGGAGGGGACCGTCTCCTGGGTACGCGGCGAAGTGATGCAGCGATATGACGACTTCTTGGACTACTACCTGTCCATGATGGAGCTCAACAAGCTCGACACCGCCGATATCCGCGAAAAGGATGGCCCCAAGCCCGAGGGAACCCCCCACGCCATCATCGACCGCCCCGGCAGCCCGCCGGTCTTCGAGGACGCCCGCCGCGACGACCTGTAACGGTGTGTAACCGAACCGGCTATGAGAGCCAAGTGCAGGGCGGGGCCGACGCAACGCCGGCCTCGCCCAAGCGCCCACACCGTGCACGTCACTGGCCTTGCACGCCCTCCCACCTGTACGTACATTTTCCGTTCCATCAAGGAGGCCGGAGCATGTCGATCTCAACAGCCCGCAGAACCCAGAGAATCGATCTGCGCGCCACGCCGCGCCAGGAGACCCTCATTCAGCAAGCGGCCTCCCAGACGGACCGCTCCGTCAGCGAGTTCATCCTGTCCGCAGCGACACGGGAAGCCGAGCGCATTGTCGCTGATCGCCGCTGGTTCTCCGTGACGTCAGAGCAACTCGAAGCCATTGAGGCCGTGTTGGACGCTCCGCTGGAGGAGACGTCCCGCTTCGCCCACCTATGGGACCGCCCCTCCCCCTTCGGAACCCGCATCAACCTTGACGACGAATCGTGAGCGCCGGAGGCCTCGAGTCCCCGCGGCGCCTCAGGCGCCAGGACGTCACGGCCGGCTTCCGCAGCGGGGCCACCGCCCAGGATGACGCCATTCTCGGTTATTACGCCATCACGACGGCCACATACTCCCGCGACGATGCGCCCCAGGGACTCAACCACCGCAGCTGAGCCGGTTGCTCGGGTCCTCCTGACCCGAACCGGCCGCGAGAACCAAGCGCCGGCTCGGGCCGACGTCGCCGGCCCCGCACCGGACCGGCGCGGCCTTCAGCAGCCCAGGGCGCTGCGCTCCTCTGACCCCACCCAGCCCGAGCGGCTCTCCAGGGCACGGAACCAGCGGGCCAGCGCCGGCCAGAAGGAGACTGACGGCGCCTCCCCGCCGGGGTAGTGCTGGCGCCCGCCGTACTCGTAGGACTGGACGGTGGTGAACAGGCGGATGTCGCTGCCGGTAGGCTTGTCGCCGCACAGGTACTGGCCGATGGCGACGACGGCGGACAGGGACGGCCCGTCGAGCATCGTCAGGCCGTCCTCACGGGAGGCCTCCATCCGCGTGGCGCGGGCCAGGAGGGTGTCGATGACGTCGAAGCCCACGAGGACGCCGTTGGCCGCCGCCGTGGCCTTCTCCGGGTCCTGGGAGTGAGTGGCCACCGCGTGGCCGACGTTGATCTGCGAGCCGATCCACGTATCCCAGGCGTCGGTGGAGTTGCGGCGGTTGAGCGGATAGAGGTCCGGGGCGCCCTCGCGCTGGAGGTCCCACCAAGCAGTGGACAGGTCGAAGAGCATGTCGCCGGAGTCGTCGCTGACGACCTCGCCGGTAGTGGTGTCCACGAGGGCCGGAACGGTGGGGGGCGGCTCGTAGCCGGGGGTCTTCTCGTAGACCTCGGCCAGGGAGCGGGCGCCGAGCGCCGGATCCACGCCGGGTTCGCCGTCGGGACCGGTCAGCTCCCAGTAGCCGTCCGCACCCTTGCCGTAGCTCCAGGACACGGGGATCGCCTCGGTCAGGCCCAGCAGGCGCCGGGCGATGAGGACGCGGCGGCACCACGGACAGGCCCCCGATGCCACGAGTCGGTAGCGCCCCGCCTCCACGGGCAGGTCGCCGCTGGGTACGAATCGGTGTGAGACTGCGATGGCCAAGGGGTGCCTCCCGGGAGGGTCGTCGAGGGGTTGGATGCCCACGGCTAATCATTCCTCGCATATCGGCCGCCGTCACCCGATTCTCACGGGGCGGAATCTCGCATCCCGTACCCGCCGACGTCGAACGCCCCCGCCCGGAAGGACACGCCCCCGGCCGCGTCGAATGTCCCCGGCCGTGAGCCAGGGCGGCGTCGCAGTCCAGGACAGTGTTGCGGGACAGGGAGGAACCGCATTGCGGGCCGCGCAGCCCGCGCCACACGTCAGCGCAGCGTCTCCTCGATGGAGGCCACGAACTCCAGGGCGTCATGCCCGTCCCAGTACGGCTCGCCCAGCAGGTCGCGCACGCGGGCGCAGGCGGCCAGGGCCTCGTCGCGCTCGCCGCGCTCGGCGTGCAGGCGGGCCAGCATGCACAGGGCGCGCGAGGCCGAGTCGCGGTCCTCGGTGTCCATGTAGCCGTCGTAGGCGGCCTCGCAGTGCTGGACGGCCTGCCAGTTCTGGCCGGTGCGCCACAGGATCCAGGCCATGTCGTCGTGCCAGTCGCCGATCTCCCACGCCGAGGAGTAGCCCTCGGTGTCGGCCACGCCGGCGAAGGCCTGGCGGGCCTCCTCCATGATCCGGCGAGCCTCGTCGAGCCGGGCCCGGGCCATGGGCAGGGTGAGGTCGTCCACCAGCGCCCGTGCCGAGCGGCGCAGCGCCCGCCCCCGGTCCAGGCAGCCCTGGTCGGTGCGGGTGTCCTCCAGGTCGGCGGCCTGGCGGAACAGGGCCGCGGCGCGCACATTGTCCTTGAGGTTGGAGGCGGCCATCGCCGCGTGCGAGAGGTACTCCCCCGCCAGCGCCCGGCGCCCCTGGTCCTGCAGGATCCGGGCGGCTTCCAGCGAGTGCTCGGCGACGCTCTCCTCCTCACCCATGGCCATGCCGGTCTGGGCCAGGAGCCGGTGCAGGTACAGGGCGATGCTCCTGGCCCCGGTGCGCTGGGCCAGAGCCAGCGCGGACTCCAGGACCTCGGCGCTCTCCAGGTAGCGCTCGGAGGCCTCCAGCGCCGAGCCCAGGGACAGCAGGGAGGCCACGGCGTACAGGGTGATGCCGGCGGCCAGCATGATGTTGGCCTGCTCGCGGAACTGGGCGATGGCCTCGTCGAACTGGCCCACCTCCATGGAGGAGATGCCCAGCAGGCGCCGACCGCGGGCGGCCAGGACCGGGGAGACCTTCTCGTGGCGGCGCATGACCTCCTCGGCCAGGAGGCAGCCGTTGTAGACGTCGCCGCACTCGGCCAGGACCTCGGCGCGCGCCATGTCGAGGATGTCGTCCATCCGCTCGGCGTGGCGGTCCTCGGGGACGGCGTCGGCGGCGCGGGCGACGACCTGGATCGCCCCGAGCGCCTCGTCCTTGGCGTGCAGGTCGGTGAGGACCGAGGCCCCCACGAGCAGGGCGTCGGCGGCCAGGACGAGCGCGTCGGTGCCCCCGGGGTCGAGCAGCTCGGTGGACACCAGGTCCTCGACCTGCGCCTCGATCTGCCCGATGAGGGAGGTGGCCCGCTGCAGGCGCTCATCGCGCACGGCGTCCTGGGAGCGCTCGGCGATGGAGTCGGCGGTGATCTCGTTGTCGAGGTTGAGCAGGTCCACGTAGTAGGCGCCCAGTGGCCCGAAGGCCAGCTCGATGAGGGGGCGGATCCGCAGGCGCTCGGCGATGGCCTCGTCCATCTCGGTGCGGCAGGTCATGGCGGCGGCGCGCAGCAGCCCCGTGTGGTACTCCAGGCCCGGGATCTCCTCACCGATCGGGGGCAGCAGGTCGCGCGTGGCCACCTGGTCGACGACGTACCAGTAGTCCATCGTCGAGGAGCCGATGGTGCGGCGGTGGTCGGCGTAGCGGCGCACCGCCTCCTCGCCGTTGCGCACTGGCCGGGGCCGCACGAGGTCCACCAGAGGGAAGGGCTCGTCGCCGCTCTGGTGGCTGGTGGCGGCGTGGGCGCGTCGGCCGGCCGTCTCCTGGCTCGACGATGTCGTGCGGGGCGCGTGCTCCTGGACCAGGCCGTTGTCGTCGGCCACGAGACCCAGGAGGGAGGCGACGTCGGGGGCGGCGCCGTCCTCGTCCACGGTCAGGCTCGTCTGGGCAGCCTCGGGCAGCTCCTCGGAGGGCTCCAGGAGGTCGACCTCCACGCCCAGCCCGTGGACCGCGCCGGGGGCGGCGTCGAAGGCGGCCCGGGCCAGAGATCGCTCCAGGTGGTCGGAGATGGTGGAGTTGCCGTTGCGCGTGTCGAACTGCTGGGCCAGGCGCCGGGCCCAGCCGGTCATCTCGGCGTAGGCGCGCGAGATCGTGGTGGAGGACTCCAGCCCCGGCAGCGGGTACCACAGGTCGGCGGCCGGGACCTCGACACCAAGGGGCTCCTCGCCGCGGCCCGCCCGCTCGGCCTCGCGCAGCACCAGGCTCATGCCGCGCAAGGCCGACAGCAGCACGTAGGCGGACTCGGCCTGCGCCAGCCAGGACAGGTGACGGCGCAGGATCTCCAGGCCCCGGTCCACCCGCCCCACGAGGGCCAGGTACTCCAGGTGGTAGGACAGGGAGATGAGGGCCTTGGGGTTGCGGCGGATCTCCCGGTAGGAGCGCAGGTGCGCCTCCCAGGCCGCCCGGGGCCGGCCGGAGGCCAGCAGCGGCAGCAACACGAGGGACTGCGTGGTCTGGGGCTGCACGGAACAACTGACGGCGCCGGTCAGCGCGGGCACGGCGGTGGCCACGGCCAGCTCCCAGGCCTCGGTGCGGTAGGCGAAGGCGACCTGGCGCATGGGGTCGCAGCCCTCGCAGTCGGCGTTCTCGTCGCGGTGGGTGGCCCGCCAGGCGGCCAGCTCCTCGGCGGCCTCCTCCTCGAGGCCCAGCAGGCCGGCGACCGAGGCGCGCTCTCCGTGAACGACGTGCATGGAGGCGCCCCCGGAGCGGTAGAACTCCTCGAGACTGGCCTCAAGCTGGCGCACCTTGTCCTTGGAGACCCTGGGGTTGGCGCCCGCCACGGCCACCGCCCACTTGAAGTGCCAGTGCAGGGTGCGCACCTGGGCGTCGTCGAAGGCCTCGGGATGGCGCTGGTAGCGGCCGAGGTTCCACGAGAAGGGCGCCAGCGCCTTCCACGCCTCGTTGCCCTGCTGGTAGGCCTCGGTCAGGGCCAGTCGGGTGGCGATCCGCAGGTCCTCGTCGCCCAGTGCGTCCGCCCAGCTGACGGCCTCCGCGATGAGGGCCGAGGTCTGGGGGCCGTGGCCGAGGGCATCGGCGTAGGCCAGACGCTCGAGGATGTCTTCGCGTGTGGTCATGGAGTCTGTCCTTCCGGGCGGAGCCTGACGTTGCACCGTCATGAGGCGAAGGCTTCCACCGTGTGCTGCAAGAACGCACGGAATGCGGTCCGTGTACCCCAGGGACGCCGTGGGTGGAGCGTCGTCCCGCACCGCTCACCGGTGAACGGCGGCATGGGCATGTCGGGCTCCTTTCGTCCAGAGGGCGGTTGTCCGACGTCCAGTGTTATCGAACAGTTATAGAATCCGCTACTGCAACGGCCAGCGGCAACTCCGCCTCAGGGCATGTCGGGGACGAGCGCCCCCACCGGACCGGCCGGCTCCAGGACCGCCCACCCCCGACGCAGGCTCCCACCACTCCAGTGTTTCCAACGGATGCCGCCGCGCCGGGTTCGTCAGACCCGCGCGAGCTAGGACACGAGCAGGGGCTTGGGGGTGTCGGTTGTCTCAGCCCCGGTTCCGCCCTCAGCATCACCCGGAGCGCCGGGGGCCGGCCCGTCGACGACGGCGGCCATCTCCACTGTCGCATCGGCCATGTCGGCAGCCACGCCGACGGTTATACCGGCCGTCATCGCGGCGACAGGAGCCTGCGCGCTCAGGTGCGTGGGCTCTCCTCCCACGGCCTCAGCAGCGCCGGCGCCGCCGGCGGGTTCACCGGTGGCCTGGGCAGGCCGGGGCGCCTCAGGCAGGACGATCACGGTCGCCCCGCCGCCCTCGCCGTCGCCATGGGTCTCGCCCTCGGTCTCCGGCCCGCTCTCAGCCCGGGACGCGGGTGCGCTCTCAGCCTCCGACCCGGCGTCGGGCCGCCTGTCGGCAGGGGCGTCCTGGGCGGCCAGGAGACCGAGGACCTCGCGCAGGGCCGTATCGACGCCGTCGAGGATGAAGTCCAGGGTGCCGGCCAGCTGGGCGTCGTCGAGCCCGACCCCGATGTTGGTGAGGACCTCGGCGCACAGGCCCAGGCCGGCGTCGTCGACCTCGGTGTAGAAGGCGGGGATGAGCCGGCCGCTGGAGACCTCCTGGGCCACGGCGCGCACCCGCGAGAGCTCCGCGGAGCCCGGCAGGTCGGCGGCGAGCTGGTAGTGGGCACGCACGGCGAGGATCCGGCGGTCGACCACCATGAGCACGTAGTCGAACCCGGCCGCCGAGAAGCGCACCACCCCCTCGGACAGGTCAAGGTCGTAGCGGTGGCCGCGCTCGGCCAGCCAGGCGGCGAGCCGCCTGAGAGTCACGGTCGGGGTCACCGACCCCTCCGGCTGATTCCACCAGGCCATCAGTCCTCCTCCCAGGTGACGAGCTCAGGGAAGCGCTCCTCCAGCGTGGAGAAGAAGGCAAGGGTCATGCCCAGGCCCATGTCCATGAAGGCGTCGAGCTGGGCCTGGCTCATACCCGCGCCGACGTAGGCCACCATCTGGGTGCTCAGCAGGAGGCGGCCGGGGTCGTGGGCGGGGGTGACGGCCAGGTCCGGACCGTAGGTGGAACGGTGCTGGGCGTCGATGAAGGCGCGCATCTCATCGAGGCGCTCGGCCGCCGGGCGCCCGCGCCACATGCCGGCCACGACGAGGGCGGCCTCCTGGTCGTGCAGGTAGACGCCGATGTCGCAGCCCGGGAAGCCCATGAAGACGGCGCCGTCCTCCTCGGGGCCGGCGGTGATGCCGTGCCGGGACAGCCAGGTCTCGACCCGCTGAAGGGTCAGAGCTGGTTGGGCGCTCATGGGATCTCTCGCCTCCTTCCCGGTGCGGGACGTGATGCGGATTCGGTGCGGGTGGCGCCGCCTGGGGCGTGCGGCGCGCAGCTGATGATCCGGCCTGGGGCCGGCGGTGACGCAGGGCGGGCCGTCAGAACTCGATGTCGGAGGCGATGTCCGCGACCGTGTCGACCTGGCCGGTGCCGACCTGTGTGCTGCGCACGCTACCCGTTGAGGCCCCCCGACCCCTAGTCGAGCGCGGGGCGCCGACGGCGTCGGGTCGGCTCCCGGCAGCCGGAATCCCTGAGCCCGCCGGCCCGGCGGGACCCCCGGGGGCGCCGGGACCGTCGGGGAGTCGTGCCAGCGCCTGGTCCAGGGAGCGGCCCAGGACACCGGAGGCCGACTCGGCCAGGGTCAGGCAGCGCGAGTCCATCTGCTCGGAGGTCGTGTAACCACGGCGGCCGGCGGCCGGGCTGGGTCGTCCTTTGCCGGCGCGTGCGGTGGGCTCGTTGCGCCCGGGGCGGGTGCGCTGGGGGGCACCCGCAGAGGCGGCCCCCACTCTCCCGTCCTCCCTGGCACCGGATGACCGGGAGAAGGAGGCGCTGTCTTGGGACTTCTTGCGGAAGCCGACCATGGTGGTCCTTTCGGGAACGGTTCCGAACGGCGTCGGGCCGCACGGGGGACGAAGAACTGACAAGCCGACGGGACGGCGAAGGAGTCGCGGCACGTCGTCGGACTCGAGCCGTCTGCGGGTCGCCCGAGTGCCAGGCTGGGCGGACGGCGGGTGGGAACGCTAGCGGGGCACCTCGCAGGAGAGCTGGTCGGCGGCGTGGGCCTGCTGGCTCCACAGCTCCTCGGTGAAGGTGTTGTCCAGGATGGAACGGGCCAGGGGCTCGTCGGGGCGCATGATGTCGCGCACCGTCTGCAAGATGAGCTGGCGGCGGTCCTCGAGGCCCTCCTGGCCCAGGATCTGGGCTGAGCGGCCCAGGCCTCCCATGAAGTTGACGTACTCCATGGCGTGGTACTGGGGGGAGACCTCGTCGGGGCGCAGCTGGTGGGTGCGGGTCTCCAGCGCCTTGCGCACGTCGCGGCGCAGAGCCTCCTGGCCGCCCTGGGAGCGCACGTAGAAGGGAAGCAGCCGGTTCATCATGAGGTAGTGGGCGATGGCGTAGTCGACGTAGTAGAAGAAGGCCAGGCCCACCCCCTCCTCGGCGGCCTGCTCCGACTCGGACTTCTGCCACTCGGCGTAGCAGGTGGTCTTGGCGACCTCCTTGGCCCAGGTGGGCGCGGCCGCCATGGCCTCGGTGGGCTGGAAGGCCACGCGCGACTTGCAGCGCGGGCAGGTGATGAACACCGGCATGTGGTAGAGCTCGGGCAGCGGCACCGGGTCGCCGCACTTGTCGCAGGTGAAGGAGAACTGAGCCTGGCGCCAGTCGGTCATGGCCCGGTTCCACTCCTCGCGGGCCTGCTCGGCGCGGCCGGGGGCGAAGACCTCCTCGATGATGTTGCGCAGGCGCGCCTCGAAGCCGCCCACGAGGTTGGCCGCGTCCTGGAGGCGGGCGGAGAGCTGACGGTCCTCGTCGATGGACAGGTCGGCGTCAATGTCCAGGAAGGGGGCGAAGTGCTTGGCGAAGACCCTCTGGGCCTTGGTGTGCAGGAACATGATCTGGGCCTCGACCTCCGAGCGGAAGGCGGAGACGGAGGCCGGATCGGTGATCTGCATCTCCATCGCGGTACGGGCCGAGCTGACGCCGAACTCCCGGGCGCGAGCCTCCAACCGGTCCAGGTAGGTGCTCAGGCGCTGAGTGAGTGCCTGAAGCCGCCGGTAGTAGCGGACGTAGGCGGACATGTCAGGCTCCTTGCGGTGGAGGATCGGGATTATCACTGAGGAAGGCGCCGATTGCCGAGGCTGTAGACACGCGACCCGGGGCCGGCGACCACGCCGACGCACGAGCCCGGCACAGAGACGCCCACGGCTGCCAGCACTGCGGATGCTACTCAACTAGAGACTTCAACTGCGACCTGTTCGTGATCTTTTGACATCGCCAGGCTCAGCATCCGGGCAGGACTCCCCCTTGCCATTCCTCCGACGACATGGCTTCTCGTCCGCCCACAACGGCGGCGCCATGCAGGAGAAAAGTCCTGGCGTGACCCACGTCGGAACGAGCCGAGAAACGCCGATAAGTGACAAGGATCACGATGTCGCTGCAGGTGTGATCCGGCTGGCCGGAGCCTGCGACGAGACCTTTCTGTGACCCGCGGGTGGCCCAACGGCCCTTGAACCGCGTGTTCGTAGGGTAGGTCGCCGGTTCGTACCCTTAACCCCCGAACGCGAGGCATAAGGTACGAACGCGACGGCGGGGCCGGCGGCTACGCGCGCACGCCCTCCACGTCCTTGAGGGCCTTGGTGAGAGCCTCCGCCACCCCACGCGCTCCAAGACTGCGGTTCTTCGCACTCAGACGCTTGAGCGCCCACCTGAACAGGTCTTCCTGGGAGGCCCACTCCGGGTTCTTGGCACGCGCCTGGGCCATGAGCCCCACCAGCTCGCGGGGATGGATCTCCTGGATGGACCCCACATGGTCCAAGGCGTTACGACGGTAGGTCGGAGCCGCGAGCGCGTCGTCCCGGCAGGCCCACACGAAGCCGTCCTCGTCGAAGTAGGCGAAGGCCTCCCCCAGGGCCGCCCGGATCGACTCCTCGCGTGATTTGACGGTTCGCGACAGTCCGAAGGCGCGGGAGATCTTGACGTAGAGCCGATGCTTGGAGATCGGGGCCTCGACCTGGCAGATGGCAGTGGCGACCTCGACAAGCACCTTCCTGGCCTCAGGGTCAGTACCGGCTCGGTCGAGGATCTCCAGGGGGCGCACACCCGCCGGGGTCCAAGCGGTGTACTCCTCGCCAGGGGCACGCGGGCCGGAAGCAGGAACCGGCGCCTCGCCGCCCACGTCGGTGGCGCCCCGGGCATCAGCCTTCGAGTCGTCGTCGGTCAGCGACGCAGCGTCCTCAGCACGGGCAGCCTGCCCCGATTCGAGCACGGTTGTTGACGGCGTCGGCGGCGCCCAGTGGCCGCCGGCTGCCGTGACGAGTCGAGCGACGACGGCCTTCGGGTCTGCCACCCATTCGGGCATCCAGACCCGCTCGACCCGCTGCCAGCCCATGGTGTGCAGGACCTCGACCGGCAGCAGGTCGCGCTCGACGACGCCCTCTCGTTTGTTCCACTGCGGCCCGTCGAGCATGACGGCCACGGTGGGGAGCTCTGGCTGGTCGGCACGTGCCAGCACGAGGTCGATCTCGAAGGTGGAGTGACCGACGCCGGTGTGGACCACGAGCCCGGCAGCGTCCAGCGCCTCGGCGATCTCACGCCGGTGCCAGTTAAGGGGGCTCTGCGAGGCCGGCAGGGCCCGTGGGGCCCGTCCCTCGGCGGCCTGGTGGAGGTAGGCGCGCAGGTCCTTGACTCCTCGGTGGGCCGTGCGCTCGGCGTGCAGGTCCTGGGGGTCGAAGCTGGTGAAGATGATGATCTGCCTGCGGGCCCGAGTGATGGCCACGTTGAGGCGACGCTCGCCTCCGGCATGGTTGAGCACCCCGAAGTTCAGCGGCAGGTCACCGTGCGCGTTGGCGGCGAAGGTCGCTGAGAACAGGATCGTGTCGCGCTCCTCACCCTGGACGTTCTCCAGGTTTCTGACGAACAGGCCGTCGCGGGCGCCGAGGGCCTCAATAACTCGCGGCGATGCGGCCTTGCGCAGCCTGTTCTCGATGAGGTCTCGCTGGCGGTCGTTGAAGGTGATGACGCCCAGCGAGGGCAAGCGCTCGGGGGATGCCTCGACGTGCCGGAGCACCTCCTCCACGACGCGTTGAGCCTCGTGCGGATTGGTGTTGGGAGAAGCACTGGGGTGCCGAGCCCTGTCCTCGGGCCGGAAGTAGCGGCCGCGAACCCGCCGCAGTGAGATGCCGTGCCCACCGGGGCCGTCATCAGAACCGGCGGCCATGGTCAGCGGGCTCGGGAAGGTGAGCAGCTTGCTGTCGTAGTAGTGGCGGTTGGAGAAGGCGACGAGGGACTCGTCCCGGCTGCGGTAGTGCCAGGTGAGACGGCGCTGAAGCAGACCACTGTCCAGGCACCGGGTGAGGATGGAGTCGGCCTCGGCCGCCTGCTCCCCTCGTGTCTCGCCGGCAGCGGGGGTGGGGGGCATCTGCTTGGGGTCACCGACCACGACCACGCTGCGGCCGCGCCCCATGGCACCCACGGCATCGGCCACCCGGATCTGGGAGGCCTCATCGAAGACGACAATGTCCACGTAGCGGCGGTCGGCCGGGAAGAACCGGGCCACCGAGTCGGGCGAGACGAGCAGGCAGGGAGTCAGGGCGGTGATGAGGTCGCCGTAGGTGCGGATCAGCTCGCGCACACTCATGGCGCTGCGACGGCGGTTGAGCTCGCGGCGCAGTGCCTCGGCGCGGGCGGCGGCGCCCTGAAGGACCTGGTCGCGGTGGGCCAGGACGACGTCGAGCAGTTCGGGGGTGAGGGCTGCCCGCAGCTCTTGGAGAGTGCTGCGGTAGCGGTCGATGAGCCGGTTGTGGGCGGCGGCGTCGAAGGCGTCCAGGCCGGTGGCGCGGGCCCGCTCCTCCAGGGCGGCTTGGGCGGCCATAGAATCGGCGGAGTCCTCAGAGCCCCCGAGCTGGGCAAGTATCTCTCGGAGCCCGCTATAGGACGGGCCAGCCGGCGCCGGCTCGTACAGGCCTCGACGGTAGGTGTCGAGCTCGGCGCGGATCCCGGCCAGCTCGGAGCGCAGCACAGTCGGGTTAGAGCGCTCAGCCACTTCACCGGCGCCGACCTCGGACCCGGCGCCGTCTCCGGGCTCTCCTCGCCGCAGGGCCAGGGCGCGGCGCAGTGCCCGACGAACCTCGGTCGGCTTCATTCCGTTGTCGTGCAGGTTGAGCAGCAGGTCCCCGATGCCGGTCTCCTCGCGCAGGCGCCGAGCGACGACGTCGAGGGCTGACTTCTTCTCGGCGACGAACATGATGGTCCGCCCCGTGGCCAGTGCCCGGAAGATGAGGTTGGAGACGGTCTGGGACTTTCCCGTTCCGGGCGGCCCCTCGACGACGAGGCTGCGCCCGGCGACGGCGTCGGCCACGATTCGGGCCTGAGCGGAGTCCGCGGCCAGGGGCAGGTCCTGGGTCGCCTCGTCGATATCGAGATCCGTGTGAGCCGGCCCAGCCGGGTCCACGAAGTTGTGGTGCCCTCCGGCCATGAGGTGGGCGACGAGAGGGTTGGCGGAGATCGTCGGCCAGTGGTCCTCGAGGTCCTTCCACATCCGGTAGGTGGAGAAACGGAACAGTCCCAGGTGGACCGTGGGGGTGACGACGTCGTCCCAGCCGGCACGTCGCAGATGGTCGCGCACGTTATCGAGAGTGGCTCGAAGGTCGATGCCGTGCTCGTCGAGCTTCGGGCTCCTCAGCTCGGTGAGCTCGATACCGGTGTCCCGCGCGAAACGGTCGAGGAAGGAGTAGTTGGGTGTGGAGGCGCCGGTCTCGTCGAGGATAAGCCTGAAGTCGTCGCCGATCCGCTCGAGGTTGACCGGAATGAGGATGAGCGGGGAGTGCAGGCGGCTGCCGTCACTGTCCCAATGGAGGGTGCCGATGGCCAGGTAAAGATTGTTGGCGCCGGTCTCCTCGACGGCGGTACGGGCGCTGGTGGCCAGGGCCTGGAGGCGCTGCACACGCTCCTTGGGTGCCAGCTCGACCTCGACGGTTCGTTCCTGCAGGAGTGATTCCGCTCGGATCTGCTCCTGCTGAAGGTCGTCGTCGGACAGCCCAGCGGGCCGGTATCGCCCCGCGGCGAGGGTGATGTACTCCTTGTCATTAACAAGATCCTCGAACTCGCCGATGAGCGCCGGCGGGACGCGCAGCTCCACGGCGTGGCGAGAGGTGCGATTGATGAGGGGGTTGCGCAGGGAGAGGTCGAGCAGGCTCTTCTGCCAGTTTTGGACCGGTGTGGGCGCCTTGGAAACGGGCAGGTTGTCAGAGGTCATGGAGTTCATGCGGTTCATGGGTGGTGAAGGGATGGGCGTCATCCCGCTCGCCCGACTCGGCTGGGCCGGCTCGGACGCCCCGCACACCACGAGCCTGTCGTTGAGGGACGCCGATGGCCGCCGGTGGACGGCCGCTGCGGGCAGGGGATAGGGATTGCTCCGGCCGACAAGCGCAGATTACAACGGTCCCTGAAAGGAACAGACCATTCCTCCGAAGAGCCCCTCCCCCGCGTGTTCGTAGGGTAGGTCTCCGGTTCGTACCCTTAACCCCCGAACGGGCGGCTTAAGGTACGAACGCGACGGCGGGGCCGGCGGCTACGCGTGCACGCCCTCCACAGCCTTGAGGGCTCGACGACGCTCGCGGCGGGCGGCCTGCACGGCCGGATCGGGCACGGGCACTGCCATGACCAGGCGCCGGGTGTAGTCCTCGCGCGGGCGGGCGAGCACCTGCTCCGTGGGCCCGGACTCCACGACTCGGCCCTCGTTGAGCACCACCGTGCGCGCGGCGATGGAATCGACGACGGCCAGGTCGTGAGAGACGAACAGGCAGGCGAACCCCAGCTCGGCCTGCAGGGCGCGCAGCAGGTCCAGGACCACGGCCTGAACGGAGACGTCCAGGGCGCTGGTGGGTTCGTCGGCGATGACCAGGCGCGGGTCCAGGGCCAAGGCGCGGGCGATCGCCACCCGCTGGCGCTGGCCACCGCTCATCTCGTGGGGGTAGCGCTCGGCCATGGCGGCCGGCAGGCGCACCGCCTCCAGCAGCTCGCGCACGCGCGCCCGTCTGGCCGGGGAGTCGAAGCCGCCGTGGATGAGCATGGGCTCGGCAATCGAGGCTCCCACGGTGCGCCGCGGATTGAGGGAGGAGGCCGGGTTCTGGTAGACGACTCCCGTCGAGCGGCGCACGGGCAGCAGGTCGCGGCGCCGGGCCCCGGCCACCTCGACGCCGTCGATGCGCACACTGCCCGAGGCGATGGGCACCAGCCCCGTGAGGGTCCCGGCGATCGTCGACTTGCCCGATCCGGACTCGCCCACCAGCCCCAGGACCTCGCCCGGCGCGATCGTCAGTGAGGCGTCGCGCACGGCGTGGAGTGTGCGGCGCCCGTTGCGGTACACGACGTTCAGTCCCTCAACGGCGACGACGGGCTCGGCCGCTCCCTTGGCCGGCGCCTCGGACTCGCGAGCGACCGCGGCGAAGGGGTCCTCCTGGCGCAGGGAGTCCAGGCGGGGCACGGCGGCGAGCAGCTCGCGGGTGTACTCGTGCCTGGGCTTGCGGAAGATCTCGCGCACGGCTGCACGCTCGACGATGCGTCCGCGGCGCATGACGGCGACGTCGTCGGCCACATCGGCGACGACGGCCATGTCGTGGGTGATGAGGAGGACCGCCACGCCCTCGTCCCGGGTCAGGGAGCGCAGCAGGTCGAGGATCCCCGCCTGGACGGTGACGTCGAGCGCGGTGGTGGGCTCGTCGGCGATGAGGACCGGCGGGTCGCAGGCCATGGCCAGGGCGATGCAGGCGCGCTGGAGCTGGCCGCCGGAGAGCTGGTGGGGGTAGGAGCGGGCGATGCGCTCGAGCACTTCACCATCGGCACCGGCGGCACTGTCAGCGCTGTCAGCACTGTCCTTCCCACCTGTACCGCCGCCGCCCAGCCCCACTCGGGCGAGCAGCTCACGCACCCGGGCGTCGACCTCGGCGCGGCTGAGCCGGCCTGACCGGCCTAACCCTCCTGGTCGGCCGGGTCGCCGTCGGCCCCCGCCACCGGTCTGAGGGCCGGCATCCGATCCGGCGCTCGCGTGGGCCCGCCGGAAGGCGTCGGGGTGGGCACGCACGGCCTCCCCGATCTGGAAGGCGATGGTCTCCAGCGGGTCCAGGGCCGTGGTCGGCTCCTGGAAGATCGTGCCGACGAGGCGTCCACGCACGTCGTCGAGCACCGGGCGCGAGGCCCCCACGAGCTCGACGGCCTCCGCGGTCCCGGGCTCTCCGCCGTCCCGGCCGGCCTCGCGGACCGGGCCGGGGTCGATGACGCGCGCCGAGCCGGTGACGGTGGCGGTGGGAGGGAGCAGACCCAGGGCGCCCAGGGCGGTCACCGACTTCCCGGAGCCGGACTCTCCGACGAGGGCCTGGACGCGGCCGGGCCGAAGGTCCAGGTCGATCCCGGTGGAGGCGGGAGCTTCGGAGCCGGCGAAGGTGACGCCGAAGCCGCGCAGGCTCAGCGCCGCGTCGTCGGCGCCCGGTACGTCGGTGGACTGCGCGTGGGCGCCCCGGGTCGGCCGGCTCATGAGGCGCTCACTCCGACCACCTGGTAGCTGGGGTAGGCGGGGTAGGACTCGACGAAGAACCCGGCCACGCCCGAGCCGTGCAGGAAGGAGTTGCGCCGGTAGGCCAGGGGCACCACGGGCACCTCCTCGGCGATCTTGCGGTCCAGGGCCGCCCACTGGGCCTGCGCGGCCTTGGCGTCGAGGTTGGCCTGGGCCTGGGCGATGGCAGCGTCGACCTCCGCGTTGGAGTAGCGGGCGTAGTTGGAGCCGCCCGAGCCGATCTCGGAGGAGGCGAACAAGGGCTGGATGTTGGCGTTGGCGGAGGGGTAGTCCGGGTTCCAGTTGGCGATCGCCAGGTCGTAGGTGGAGCCATCGCCCTTGGTGGCGCGCTCGGTGAAGGTGTCGGGCTCAACCGGCTCGATGGTGACCTTCAGGCCCACCTCCTTGAGGGACTGGCCCACGGCCTCGGCCATCGCCTTGGAGGCGGCGCCGTTGTCGGTGAGCAGGACCAGGGTCGGCACGGTCTTGCCGGTCAGGAGCTCCTTGGCCTTGGCGGCGTCGTGGGGATAGAGGTCGTAGCTCTGACGGCCGGGGATCCCCGGGGTGATGTAGGTGGAGGCGGCCTGGGCACCGAGCTCCCCACCCAGGGCGGCGACGACGGCGGCCTTGTCGACCGCGTGGGCGATGGCCTTGCGCACGTTGACGTCGCTGACGCGCTGGACGTTGATGGCCAGGAAGGCCAGCGGCCCGCCCTCGGGCGTGGTGGCCAGGCGGGACTTGGCGCTCTTGTTGGCCGAAACCTGGGCGAGCTGGGCGGCCGAGACGCGGTCGGCGCCGAAGGCGTTGCGGTCCTCGCCGGAGTCGGCGATGAGCCGCTGAGCGGAGGTGGTCTCGTCCTGGCCGAGTGAGAAGGTGAAGGTGTCGGGCAGGGCCAGGCGGATGCTGTCGGTGTCCTTGGACCAGTGCGGGTTGCGCTTGAGGGTGATGGAGGAGCCCTGCTTGTACTGGTCGATCTGGTAGGGCCCCGAGGCGATGGGGGCGTGGGAGTAGGTGGCGGGGTCGTCGCCCTCGGGCACCGGGGCGAAGGCCGGCTGGGCGACGATCCAGGGCCAGTCGCCGAAGGCGCGCGCCAGGTGGAAGACGATGGTGGACTCGTCGGGGGTCTCGATCGAGCTCAGGTGGGCGCCGGAGTACGGGCCCTGGTAGCCCTCGGCGCCGGCCAGGAGGGACTTGTGGTAACCCAGGCCCCCGGAGAGGGCCGGCGCGAAGGAGCGCTCGACGCCGTGCTTGATGTGGGCCGAGGTGATGGCCGAGCCGTCGGAGAGCTTGAGGCCCTTCTTGAGGGTGAAGGTCCAGGTCCGGCCGTCGTCGGAGGCCTTGCCGGTGTCGGTGGCCAGGTCAGGGGCGAGCTCGACGGGCTTTCCGGGGGCCAGCTTCCAGGTGGTCAGACGCCGGTGGACCAGGCCGAGGGAGGTCATGGGCATCGACTGGCTCTTGGCGGGGTCCCAGCCGACGTCGGTGGCCGAGGTCAGGACGATGAGGTTGCCGCCGGCCTTGGCGCTGGCCGAGGCGCTTGACGACGAGCGTGAGTTGGCCCCGCAGGCGGCCAGGGTCAGCGCAGTCAGGACGGTCATGCCGGTTCCGGCCAGGAAGGCGCGGCGAGAGGCGATGAGGGTGCGGTGGGGGTGAGACATGGGTGTCCTTCCTGTGCTGCGGTCGGCCCGTGGTGGGTCGCCGATCGGGGTCCCGACGCCGTCGGCGCCGGAGGAGTGGCGGGGAGGGCCTTGGGCAGGCCGGTCAGAGGCGGGGGTCGATGAGGGTGGCGACGGTGTCGGCCACAAGGTTGGCGACGACGACGAAGGCCGCGGCGACCAGCGTGACTCCCATGACGACGGGGACGTCGGAGGTGCCGACGGCATCCATGAGGAGGGCGCCCAGGCCCTGCATGGAGAAGACGCGTTCGGTGATGACCGCGCCACCCAGCAGGCCCCCCAGGTCGAGGGCGAAGTAGGTGACCACCGGCAGGGAGATGTTGCGCATCACGTGGCGGCCGACGACGCGGCGCTCGGGCAGGCCGACGGCGCGGGCGGTGCGCACGTAGTCCTCGCCGAGGTTCTCCAGCATCTCGCCGCGCACCATGCGGGCGTAGACGGCCGCGGAGATAAGGGCGAGGACGCACCAGGGCAGGATGAGGTGCCAGGCCCAGTCCAGGGGGCTGTCGGCGAAGGGGACGTAGCCGGAGACCGGCACCATGTCGAGGGTGAAGCCGAACAGGAGGATGCCCAGCAGCCCCACAAGGTAGGCGGGTGAGGAGATGCCCAGGACCGTTCCGGTCATGATGGTGCGGTCCAGGCGCGAGCCGCGTCTGAGTGCGGAGACGACGCCGGCGCCCACGCCGATGGCCAGCCACAGGACGGCGGCGCCCACGGCGATCGAGGCGGTCACGGGCAGTCGGCTGGCCACGAGCTCGCTGACCGGCGTCGACAGGCGGAAGGAGTAGCCCAGGCAGGGGGAGGCGCAGACGATGGCGCCGGAGCCCTCACCGAAGGTGCGCCCCCCGACGATGCCCTGGAGGTAGTGCCAGAACTGGGTGTACCAGGGCAGGTCGTACCCCATGAAGGCGCGGGCACGCTCGAGGTTCTCCGGGGTGCAGGGCCGGCCGCAGGCCAGAGTGGCCGGGTCGGAGGGCCACAGGGAGAAGATGGCGAAGGTGATGAAGACGATGATGACGAGGGTCGCCACGGTGCGGACGAGCCTGAGGCTGAGGAAGTGCAGGCGGTTCATCGGTGCTCACCGGTCCTGGGGTCGAGGGCGTCGCGCAGGCCATCGCCGAAGAGGTTGAAGGCCAGGGTCACCAGGAACAGGGCGGCGCCGGGGAAGACGAGGTACCAGGGGTCGGTGGCGACCCAGGTGATGGCCGAGCCGATGGAGCGGCCCCAGGACGGTGTCGGCGGGGGCACGCCCACCCCGAGGAAGGACAGGGCGGCCTCGGCCGTGATCTTGCCGGGGATGGAGATGGTGGTGAGCACGATGATGGTGGCCACGAGGTTGGGCAGGACCTGAGTGGTCATGATGTGCAGGCCACCGGCGCCCATGGCGCGCGAGGCCCCCACGAAGGTTCGGGCGCGCACGGCCATGGTCCGCGAGCGCAGGACGCGTGCGGTCGAGGGCCAGCCGAGGATCCCGATGATGAGGATCATGACCGGTACGCGCGGGGCGGTGGCGGGGATGATCGCGGAGATGGCGATCATGAAGACCAGGTGGGGAAAGCCGAGGGTGATGTCGGTCAGGCGCGAGACGATGGCGTCCCACCAGCCGCCCAGGTAGCCGGCGCTCAGCCCCAGGCTGATGGCGATGAGCATTGACAGAACGGTGGCTCCCATGCCGATGGAGAAGGAGGTGCGGGTTCCCTCCACGACGACGGCGAACAGGTCTCGCCCCGTCTGGGGCTCGACGCCGAAGGGGTGAGCGACGCTGATGCCCCCGAGGCGGCCGGCGGGGATGCCGGAAGGCGTGAGCAGGTCGAGGTGGTAGGTGTAGGGGTCCACGCCGAGGGCCCGGGTGATCCAGGGGGCCAGGAGGGCCACGAGGGTGGTCGCGATGACGACGGCGCCTCCGGCTAGGGCCCAGCGGTCGGCGGCCAGGCGGCGCCATACCTGGTGGGAGCCGCCGGGGCGCTCGTGGAAGGCGCGGTCGGCGGTGGGCGACGCGGCGTCTGAGGCAGAGGCCTCGGCAGCGACTTCGACGGTGGCGTCGGCAGGGTCAGCGGTCTCGAGGGGGCTAGTAGCGCTGGTGGAGGCAGGGGTGTCCTGGGTGGACGAGTGCACGGGGGCACCTCACAGGTGTTAGGAGCAGGCGCTCAACGAATGGGGCGTGGGCTGTCGTCAGCGACAGCAACAGCTCCACATTCGCTTGGCCATGATGTTCTCCTGAGAGGCACCGGAAGATGACGAGCCGACAGTAGCAGGAAGCCTGCCGAATCGCGAAAGTCGTCTCGGTCACCTGGGCCGGTGCATCGAGGTACGGCCGGCCGGTGACCCTAGAGGCGGGCGGTGCGGGCGGGGTCGAGGCTCAGGGCGATGCGCGTCCCGGGGGCGTGGGGGCACCGGGTCAGGGCGGTAGCACGGGTAGCACGGGCCGGCTCACGCTCAGCCGGGACGTCCGCCCCGACGCCGGACGGCTCAGCCAGCCCGTCCGGCCCGTCCGGCCCGGCCAATCCGGCCAACCCGTCCGGTCCCGCCAGGCCTGCGAGCCGCTCGGGGTCGAGCTCGACCTCCACCTCCCACTGACCGCGACGCAGCCGCGAGGCCAGCACAGTGGCCGGCAGAGTGGCCGGCAGCGTCCCCGGTGTCTCCGGTGCCGCCGGTGTCTCCGCCTGCGCGGACCCGCCCCGCTCCCCCGGTTCCCCCGCCGCGGCCTCCACCACGCGCAGCGCGCCAGGCGCGAGGGCAAAGTCGCCGACGACGTCGAATCCCAGGAACCGCGCCACCTTGCTGCTTCCGGGGTCGGCCCACAAGCGCTGGGGGGTGTTCAGGCGCAGGAGGCGGCCGCCCTCCATGACGCCGACCCGGTCGGCCACGGTCATGGCCTCGTCCTGGTCGTGGGTGACATAGAGCGCCGTCGTACCGCCCTGGCGCAGGATGGTGCGCACGTCGGTGGCCAGCTGCTCGCGCAGGGCCCGGTCCAGGGCGGACAGGGGCTCGTCGAGCAGCAGCAGCCTCGGCGCCGGGGCCAGCGCCCGGGCCAGGGCCACCCGCTGGGCCTGCCCACCGGACAGGGTTGTCACACGCCGCCGCTCGAAGCCGGGCAGGCCGACGAGCTCGAGCATCTCGCGCACGCGCTCGCCCCGCTGGGCACGCGGCAGGCCGGTGAGCCCGTAGGCGATGTTGCTGCCGACGTCGCGGTGCTCGAAGAGCTGGCCGTCCTGGAACATGAGGCCAAAGCCGCGCTTGTGGACGGGCACGCGCACCATGCTCCGCCCGCCCCAGGCGACCTCGCCGGCGGCCACGTCCTCCAGGCCGGCCACCGCCCGCAGCAGGGAGGACTTGCCCGAGCCGGAGGCCCCCAGGAGGGCGACGACCTCCCCGGCGGCCACCTCCAGGTCGACGCCGTCGACGGCGCGCAGGTCCCCGTAGGTCACGGCGAGCCCGCGCACGGACAGGCCCGTCGAAGCACTGGTGTCACTGGCAGTAGGGCTCATGGCCGCTCGCCTCCGTCCGTCCTGGGCCCGCGCACCCGAGCCGCCTCGTTGCTTCCACCCGTCGCGCCCGCGCTCCCGCCCCGCCCAGGGCCGAGCCGGGTCTGGAGCCACTCGCAGCCGAGCATGACGGCGGCGCTGCCCACCGCCAGAACCACGCCCCCGGCCAGCGCCATCCCCTGGTTCTGGGAGCCGGGGCTGCCGATGAGCCGGTAGACGACCACCGGCAGGGTCGGCTCCTGGGGGCGGGCCAGGAACGACGTCGCCCCGAACTCCCCCAGCGACGTCGCCAGCGCGAAGCCGGCCGCCAGCCCGCCGGCGCGCAGCAGCTGGGGCCCGTCCACGGTCGCCAGCACCCGGCCGGGCCCGGCCCCCAGGGCGGCGGCCGCCTCGCGCTGACGCGGGTCAATGGCGCGCAGCGCCGGCAGCAGGGTGCGCACCACAAGCGGCACCGCCACCACGGCCTGCGCCAGCGGCAGGATCCACCAGGAGCGGGTCAGGGCCAGCGGCGGGCGCGCCAGGGTGATGAGGAAGCCGAAGCCGACCGTCACGGCGGAAACGCCCAGCGGCAGCATGAAAGCGGCGTCGAGCCCGGCGATGACCCGGGCCAGCGCCCGGCTGCGGGGTCGGCGCGAGACCACCAGGCACACCGCCACCCCCAGGCTCAGGGCGATGGCCGCCGCCGCCACGGCCACGGCCACCGAGTTGGCGGCCGCCTCCCACACGGTCACGAGCAGGGCGCTGCGCCCACCGGTCGAGCCCAGGTCGGTGTAGTTCGCCAGGGTCCAGGCGCGGTCGCGCTGCAGGGAGCGCGCCACCAGCACCGCCATCGGCGCCACCAGCAGCCCTACGACCGTGGCCGCAGTGACCGCGAGCGCGGGGGCGTCGGCGGCCCGCAGCCGCGAGGCGGGAACCTCGGTGCGCAGGCGCAGGCGCGTCTGGGTGGCGGCGCGCGCCCGCTCGGCCACCCACAGGGCCAGGGCGATGACGCCGAGCTGAACCACGGACAGGACGGCGGCGCCCCGCAGGTCCAGGTACTGGGTGGTCAGCCGGTAGATCTCGGTTTCGACGGTGCCGATCCCCACCCCGCCGAGCACGAGCACCACCCCGTAGGCGGTGGCGCAGAACAGGAAGGTCAGGGAGGCGGCCGAGGCGATGGCGGGGGCCAGCGCGGGCAGGGTGACGGTGGCGAAGGCTCGCATCGGCGAGGCCCCCAGCGCCCGGGCGGCCTCCACGGCGCGCGGGTCGAGCCGCGACCACATGGTGCCCACGGTACGCACCACGAGCCCGTAGTTGAAGAAGGCCAGCGCGGCCACCACCGCGGTCAGGGTCCCGTCCAGGTCCAGGGCCTCCAGGGGCCCGCCGCGGGTGACCAGGGCGTGGAAGGCGACGCCGACGACGACGCTGGGCAGCACGAAGGGCACGGTCACCACCCCGCGCAGCAGGTCGCGGCCGGGGAAGGCGCGCCGGTAGAGGACGAGGGCACCGGGGATGCCGAGGGCCACGCACACGGCGGTGCCCAGTACCGCCTGGGTGAGGGTCTGTCCCAGGATCCGCCAAGTGCGCTCGCGGGCCAGGACCTCGCCGAAGCCGCTCAGGTCCAGGGCACCGTCGGGGGCGAGGCCGCGACCCATGAGCGTGGCCACGGGCCAGGCGAAGAAGACCGCCAGGAAGGCCAGCGGGCCGACGACGGCCAGGGTCCAGCCGACCCGCTCACCCCAGCCGGGCCGGGGGCCGCCGGCGCGTCGGGCAGCCGCCGCGCCGCCCCCAGCCGGCCGGACTGCCGTCCCCGACGTCAGCCCCACCCCCGGCGCCGACGCCGCTGTCACCGGGGAGGCTCCGGCGTCGGGCCGGACCGGACCGCCTCCCGAGCCATCCGCCGAGCGCTGCGCCCCGGCCACCACCCGGGCCCGGCGGCGCGTGCCGACGGGCTCAGCGTTCCGGGAGGCTCCGGCGTCGGGCCGCGCGGCAGCGTCGGCGGCGGTCTCCTCGCCCGGCGCGCTCACTTGCCGACGGCCTCGGTCCAGGTGCCCAGCCACTCCTCGCGGTAGGTGGTGATCTCCTTGGGCTCGACCTTCACCGGCGACTTCGACAGCGGCCCGAACTTGGTGAGGGCCTCGGGCAGGGCGGCGTCGGGCAGGACCGGGTACATGTACATCTGGCCGGGGATGTCCTCCTGGACGGCCTTGGAGAGCATCCACTCCACGAAGGCCTTGCCGCCCTCGGGGTTGGCGGCGCCCTTGAGGACCCCGGCGTACTCGACCTGGCGGAAGGCGGTGTCGAGCAGGGCTGAGGTGGAGCTGGAGCTCTTGTCCTTGGAGACCGTGAAGGAGGGCGAGGAGGCGTAGGACACGACGATGGGGTAGGTGCCCTTGCCGCTGCCGGAGAAGTCGGTCTCGTAGGCGGCGCTCCAGTCCTCGGCGATCCGGGCGCCGTTGGCCATGAGCTGCTTCCAGTAGCCGGCGAAGGAGCCGGCGCCGAAGTGGCCGATGGTGGCCAGCAGCCAGGCCATGCCGGGTGAGGAGTTCGTGGGGTTGATGGCCACGAGCAGGCCCTTGTACTCGGGCTTGGTGAGGTCCTCGAAAGTGGCCGGGGGCGTGAGGCCCTTGCCGGTGAAGTAGCCGGTGTCGATGTTGAGGCAGACGTCGCCGACGTCGATGGGCGCCAGGGCCGGGGTGTCGGCGACGACGTAGATCTCGGCGCCCTTGGGCGGGGTGACGGTGGCGGAGGTGTCGATGACACCCTGGTCGAGGGCGCGGGAGGCGTAGGTGTTGTCGATGCCGAAGACGGCGTCGCCCAGGGGCGCGTCCTTGGTCAGGACGAGCTTGTTGACCAGGGCGCCGGCGTCCCCGGAGGTGGCGACCTTGAGGGTGTAGCCGGTCTCGGAGGTGAAGGCCTTGACGAGGTCCTCCGAGACGTGGAACGAGTCGTGGGTGACGACGGTGACGGTCTTGGAGTCGGCTTTCTTGCCCTTGCCGCAGGCGGCCAGGCCCAGGCCGACGGCGCCGGCGGCGGTTCCGGCGAGCAGGGCGCGGCGGCTGAGGGCCGGGTGGGGCCGGCCGGGGCGGCGGGTGGACTGGATACTCATGTGTGCCTCCTGGATGGTTCTCCGGAGGGCCCGGCGACCACCTGCGGCGCGCCGGGGAGATGGTCTCGACTTCCTTCGCCGGTACTAACCGGAGCAGGTTCGAGGGTCTGCGGGCTTCCGCACTCTCAGCGCCGTCGGCGTCGGCCCATCGGCCAGTGGCGGCCGGGCCGACGACGGGGCGCTCCCCTGTCGTTGCAGGTCGACTCTAGTTCGAGGGCGCCCGCTGACACCAACCCCGTCCGGCCCGTGCCACGCGCCCGAGCCTCGCCGCGGCCCCCGCCCGCATCGCCCTCCCGCGCGTTCCGGCGTCTGCCGCCAGTTCGTACCGTAGGCCTCCGGTTCGTACCCTGAACCCCCGAACGCGCGACCTAAGGTACGAACGCGTGGGGTCGACAGCCGGCACACGACCGGCCCGGTCACCTCACCCCAGGGAGGAGCCGGGGCGCGCGCCGTCGTCCGAAGGGTGGAGGGCCGCCTCCCACGAATCGTTCCAACGACGCTCACACTCACTGAGCGCCGCCTCCTAACCTGATCGCATGAGCGCAAGGCGATCAAGGCGGCATCTGCCGGCTCCGCACCTGTGATGAACGCCGACTCGTCGGCCCCACCACCCCGCGCCTCAGAAAAACCCGACACCCCTGCACCACGAGAGGAAGCCACCCCATGAGCACCCCCTGGTTCCTCCCCGCTCCGCTGGTCGACGTCGCCGCCCTGGCACTGTGGTGGGGGCTCCTCAAGCTCTCGCGACGCCGCGACAACCGTCGGCTGCGCAACGGAATCCTGTTTCTGCTCCTGGCCGGCGCTACGGTCAGAGCCCTGCTCCACCTGGCCTCCCTCATCCCCGCCCTCAAGCTCCCGGTGGGACTGAGCAGTGCCGCCTTCTTCCTGCTCATCGCCCTCATGCCGTTCCTGCTCATGTTCAACGGCGTCGTCCTCATCCGCCGCGAGGGCCGGCGCCTGAGCAACCTGCTGTGCCTGGCGGCCGGCCTGGGACTCATCGCCACACCAGTGGCCGCCGTCGCCCTCGTGGCCACCGCCAGCCCCTGGACCCTGCTGGTCGCCGCCCTCATGTTCTGCGCCTGCGCCTACCTGGGCGTCTTCCTCCTCATCTTCCTGGGCCAGACGGCGGTGCAGCGGATCTGGGGCGGGCGCCGGGCGATGCCGCACCCCGACGTCGTCGTGGTCCATGGCGCCGGACTCATCAACGGGAAGGTCGGGCCGCTGCTGGGCTCGCGGATCAAGGGCGGCATCGAGGCCTGGCAAGACGAGGAGGCTCTGCGCCCCGGCGTGCCGCTGCTGGTCATGAGCGGCGGACAGGGCGCCGACGAGCCGGTCAGCGAGGCGCGCGCCATGGCCGACTACGCAATCGCCCGCGGCGTCCCGCCTGAGCGGATCCTCCTGGAGGACCGCTCGACGACGACCCGCACGAACATCTCCTACACGCGCGACCTCCTGGCCGAGCGCGGCATGACGGACCCGCAGGTGCTGCTGGTGACGAGCTCCTTCCACGCAGTGCGCACCGCGATCCTGGCCTCCGACATGGGGGTGCCGTGGGCAGTCGCGCCGGCGCGCACGGCCTGGTTCTACATCGTCAACGCCTGGCTGCGCGAGTACGTCGCCGTCCTGACCTACCGGCGCCGCCCCGCCCTGGCCTGCGCCGGTATCGCCGGGGTCTTCGCCGTGCTGTACGCGCTGCTGGTCCTCGGCGCGCAGACGGGGCATATCGGCTGAGGGAGGCGGCCTTTCCCGCCCAAGAATTTCAGAATGGTTGTTCTTGAATGACCGTTCTAGAACGTCTATTCTGGATTCATGGGACGACGACGTACCTTCATCGAGAGCGAGGCCATCAGCTCCGCCACGGCGGTCTTCGCCGAGCGCGGTTTCGCGGGAGCCTCCGTGGACGACCTGGTGCGGGCCACCGGCGTCAACCGCGCCAGCCTCTACGGGGTCTTCGGCTCCAAGGACGGGCTCTTCCAACGCTGCCTCACCGAGGCACTGGCCGCTCTGAGTCCTGCGGACACCTCAGGCAGCCCGGCCGACGCCGCAGAGGCGAGCCACGAGGAGCTCGACCTGGTCCTCGTGGCGCTCATGGAGATCGCCCCCGGGGACGCGGCCGTGCGCGAGGCCCTCGAGGTCGCCTTGAACCGGGCGGAGATCACCGCCGAGGCGCTGGGCCGGCGCCTGCTGGAGCGGGCCGGCGCTGCGACGTCGAGCTCGGCCGCAGCGACCCGAAAGACATCGGCCTCACCGCCGACGTAATCCGTTCCAGCCCCGCGCTCACTAGCCAGACCACCAGCTCACTTCCACCCAACCGACCTGCCCACGAGAGGAGCAGACATCATGAGCCGCAACACCGTCACCATCACCGACACCACCTTGAGCGTTGAGCCGCACGGGCTGGACAAGATGTGGTCCTACACCTCCCGCCTGGAGATCCCGCTCGCGCACGTACGCGGCGCCACGCACGACCCCGGCCTGCGCCACGAACCCAAGGGCTGGCGTGGGCCCGGCCTGCAGGCCGGCAGCAAGCTCTCCGGGACCTTTCACGCCGAGGGCACGGCTCAGTTCTGGAACATCTCCGGTTACGAGAACACGCTGGTCGTCACCCTGGAGGACGAGCGCTTCACGCACCTCTACCTCACGGTCGACGATCCCGCCGGCTTGGCCGCACAGATCAACGCCGCCATCCGCCCCGCCCAGGCGTGAGTCCAGGAGGCTTATTCACAGCATCCGTCAAAGGTGCTCTGACCTGCGCAGATGCTGGAGTCGGCTAGCCCTGTGAATAAGCCTCCAGGTGTGAGCCCGCCGCCCCATTCAGGCAGCGGCTCAGCACCACACACCACGACACCCATCACTCTCCCGCGCGTTCGTGGGGTGAGGCGCTGCTTCAAGCCCTGACCCCCGAACGCGCGGCGCACGGTACGAGCACCCAGGCCCCGCAGTTGGCGCCACGCGGGCGGGACTGGCTGCAGCGTCGGCCCGGGTACGGCATGATCGGGACGGAACGGGCCGACTCCGTCGGCCCCACCACCAAGCACGCAGGTACCCACGACGCCGCCCGACCGGGGCGCAAGGAGGACTCATGAGCGCACAGGACCCCGCCCAGACCGACCAGACCACCGACTTCATGTGGAAGGCGACCGCAGCCGTGGCAACGCTCGCCTCCGGGTTCGTGGCCGAGAAGGTCGTGGCGCTCGGATGGCGAGTGATCTCAGGCCGGCCCGCCCCGCGCGAGGAGGACCAGCTCCTCAACTACAAGCTGGCTGAGATCGTCACCTTCGCCATCATCTCCGGGGCCACCGTCACCCTGGTGCGTGAGCTCGGGCTGCGCCAGGCCGCCAAGTGGTACAGCGCCCGCCGTCCCGACTCCCCCTACGCGCTGCGCGCCATCAGCGCCTGAGGACTCCGTGCCGGCCCCATTGCGGGGTCGGCACACTATTCTGGTGGTCCCGTGTCACGATTGGCGACTTTTCCAGCCGGCACACCGTTCACGAGGCGCCTCCACGCGCCGGGCGCTGCTACATCTGCGCAGGTCAGAGCCAGCCTCCGAGGATTCGGCCGAGCTCGCGGCCGATGGCCGCGCCTCGAAAAGTCGCCAATCGTGACACTTTCTCCTCTGTCGCGCCTCAGCCCCAGGCCCCCGTTCTCAGATGCCGACCTCACCGCGGAGGAACAAGCCAATGTCTTCGACCTCCGCAGCGGCTGCATCCACCATCGCGACGATCTGAGCCCTGGAGACCCCCGCGCCCAGGCACCACGAGGCACGGGCGATGATGTCACCACCGGTATCGGGCCGGGCCTTCAGCACCGAGTCACCTGCCTGAGGAGGGGCCTGACCAGCGGTGGCTGCGTCACTGATCGCCTCACCCATTCGATCAGCGAAGCCCGTGCGCACACCCATCACATGACTGACCACGTTCCAGTCATTGGCAACCATCGGCGCCAGCACCCGGTCCAACGGGCTCATCCCGCTCCAGCGCGCCGTCACAACGAGCTCCGTCCCCTCGACCCCGACCACCAGCTCGCAGGCATCATCCCCGATCGGGATGATGACAGCACCGTCCTTCTCCAGGAAGTCGTAGTCGGGGTTCAGCGCTTCGACCACGAGCGAGAGAGTCAGCGCAGGCAGCCGAGAGGGAACACGACCAAGGCCCTTCAGTCCGAACAGGTCCGCGATGGCAGCCTCGGCCTGGCCGTCGTCGAGCATGTTCGGCTCGGCAAGCTCGTTGGGACCATCGGACTCGTCACCTTCGGCGTGATCCGGTTCGTCGCGTTCCGCCTTAAGAGCCTCGAGCATGGCCCGTCCCAGCGCCTCCTCACGGCTACCCAACATCTCAGGCTGCCCAAGGACCTTCTCCATCGTGGCAGCGAAGACGTCATGGATGCCCAACTCCACCGGGTCGAGGCCGTTGGCCTCGGCAATCCTGGAGGCCTGGGTCAGGAGCATGGAGGCCTTGTCCATGTCACTATCGAGGAGCACCCGGGCGCGCTCGACCAGCTGGCTCACGGCCTCGGCAGGTTCCCCGCCCAGCTCGGCCAGCAACTCCTCCGGGCTGTCGGGTATCTGGATCCCGGCGTCCTTGGCGAAGTCGTCAAAGCGTGTCTGCGGGAAAGTCTCCTCCAGGAAGTCCTCGAAGAACATGCACGCGTCAATGGCCTCGCGCAGGTAGTGGCCGAGCTGATCGTCAGTCATCCCAGCCGACACCGGCAGTGTGGAGGCAGCGCACAACAGCACCGAGTCATCCTCCGGCGAGGGGACGACATAGGCCCTCAGCATGTCATCGTTATCCGGACTGGCGTTCCAGGACTCGACGAGGATACACAGCGCCTCCAACATGTAAAACGGGGCCTTCGAATGCCATTGGATAGAGACGGTCAGGAGGTCGGGGACCACCTGGAACCTCAGGGCACTGTTGTCGGTCAGGCCCACGAGCACCCCATCCCAACTGACCATCACGGGGACGTCGACACAGATCAGGATCTTCTTGACCCGGGAGAGGGTCACCTTCGTCGGCCTGGGAGCGGCAGGCTTACGGGGTGTCGTGGACTGGCGAGTCTTGGCAGTCGGCTTCTTGCGAGGGGACACAGTTGCTCCTGTCGCTGATGGTGGTCACAGGCTCTGTTGCTGGCGCAGGACGGTGGGAACGGAGGTACGCGCCTCCTGGAGATGTCGGCCCGCACGGTAATGGTCGTCTCTGAAACGTGCATGAATCGACATACCAGTTCCGCATGCCATTGTGTCACTCTGGGCGACTTTTCCAGCCAGCACACCGTTCGCAAGAGGCCTCCGCACACTCGGAACCACGGTGTCTGCGCAGGTCAGAGCCAGTTTTTGAGGATCCAGTCGAGCTCGCGGCCGATGGCCGCGCCTCGAAAAGTCGCCAATCGTGACACTTTTCTACTGTGGCACCTCAGCCGCCCCGCTCCCCGCCGACCCCCAGGTAGGCTGACGGGGAGCGCCAATGGTGTGCCGCGCAGGCGACCCTCCGGGGCGCCGCCGGCCCACCTCCCAGCGCTTTCGCCTTTGCCTTCGGAGACCTGAGGAAACCCGCCCCGATGAGTGCCGTGCAGATCGTCTGTGTCGTCATCGTCGTCATCGCTACGACGATCGGTATCGCAGTTTTCGCACGCGCCTGTTGCACTATTGGCGCCCGCATGGCCGTGGGCCGCGCGACCGCGCCGGAGCGCCTGCACCCGGTCGGCCGGCGCCTGGCACTCACGCTGGGGGCACTCGTGGGCCACACCGCCTTCAAGGGCCGCCCCTTCATCAAGGCCGCCCACTGGCTGGTCATGGTCTCCTTCCCCCTGCTGTTCCTCACGCTCGTGGCCGGCTACGGGCAAGTACTGGGCGGTCCCGACTTCGCGCTGCCGCTCATTGGCCACGCCGCCTGGTGGGCCTGGGTCGTCGAGATCATCGCCTGGCTGTCCACCTTCGGGATCGTGGGCCTGACGATCCTGCGCTGGCGCCTGACCCGGGCCGGCCGGGCCGCCCCGCCCTACGCCCCGGACTCCGAGGGCGGTAAGCGTCCGCGCACCTCCCGCTTCGCCGGGTCGACGTCTGCCCAAGCGAAGTTCGTCGAGGCCACCATCATCGGCGTGGTCGCCTGCGTGCTGGCGCTGCGGATGCTGGAGCACGCCCACCTGGCCGCCTCCCCCGACCCGGCGCAGCGGGCCCTGGCCTCCTGGACGCACTTCCCGCTGACGGCCTGGACCGGCCCGCTGCTCACCCCCCTGAGCGCCGGCGCCCTGGCCAACGCGATCCTCGTCGTCGCCACCATTAAGGTGGTGCTGTCGATGACGTGGTTCGTCGTCGTGGGCCTGCAGCCCTCGATGGGGGTGGCCTGGCACCGGTTCCTGGCGATCCTCAACGTCTACGCGCGCCGCGAGGTGGACGGCTCCAAGGCCCTGGGCCCGCTCCAGCCGCTCATGGTCGGCGACGAGCCCCTGACCGAGGCCACCATGGACACGCTGGAGGAGGCCATGGAGGCCGCCGACTCCGGCGAGGGCCCCGAGGTGCGCCTGGGCGTGGGCCGCATCGAGGACTTCACCTGGAAGGGCCTGCTGGACTTCTCCACCTGCACCGAGTGCGGCCGCTGCCAGGATCTGTGCCCGGCGTGGAACACCGGCAAGCCCCTGTCCCCCAAGCTGTTCGTCATGGCGCTGCGCGACCACCACGCGGCGGCCGCCCCCTACCTGCGGGCCGCCGGCGCCCTGGGGGTCGAGCCCGACGACGTCACCGAGGAGATGGTGGCCTCCCGCCCCACCTCCGGCGGGCTGGTCGGCAAGACGCTGGGCATGCACGACGGGCTGGCGCGCGAGACGAACCTGGGCCTGGAGCCGGGCACCGCCCACACCGGCGACGTGCTCGGCGCGCTGCTGGCGGCCAAGGCGGCCCCCACCGAGACGGGCGTGGCCACGCGGCCGGCGCCCCTGGCCGGGGAGGTCATCCCCGCCGACGTCCTGTGGGCCTGCACCACCTGCGGGGCCTGCGTGGACCAGTGCCCGGTGGACATCGAGCACGTCGACCACGTCGTCGATGTGCGCCGCCAGCAGGTGCTCATGGAGTCGGCCTTCCCCAAGGAGCTCGGCGGCATGTTCCGCAAGATGGAGTCCAAGGGGAACCCGTGGGGGCTGCCGGCGCGCAAGCGCCTGGACTGGGCCAAGAGCCTGGACTTCGAGGTGCCGGTCATCGGCGACGACGTCGAGAGCGCCGCGGACGTCGACTACCTGTTCTGGGTGGGTTGCGCCGGCGCCTACGAGGACCGGGCCAAGAAGACGACGCGGGCGGTGGCCGAGCTGCTGCACACCGCGGGGGTGAGCTTCGCGGTCCTCGGCGACGCCGAGACCTGCACCGGCGACCCGGCCCGCCGCGCCGGCAACGAGATCCTCTACCAGATGCTCGCCGCGCAGAACGTGGAGACCCTGGGCGAGGTCGGGGCGCAGCGGATCGTGGTGACCTGCGCGCACTGCTTCAACACGATCTCGCGGGAGTACCCGCAGATCGGGGGCCGCTACGAGGTCGTCCACTACACCCAACTGCTGAACCGGCTCGTGCGCGAGGGTCGGCTGCGTCCGGCGCCGCCGCAGGCCGCGGGTGGTTCGACGGCGCCCGACGCCCCATCGGCCTCCGCTGCCCCGGCCACGTCGACACCCGCCTCCGGGCGGGTCAGCGACTCACCGGCCGGGGACGCCCCGACGTCGAGCGCCGAGGCCGCCGAGCCGCAGGCCGAGGCCCCGGCGAGGCCGTCGGGCGGGGAGACCGCCAGCAAGGCAACGGGCGAGCCGGTGATCCCGACGGTCACCTACCACGACGCCTGCTACCTGGGCCGCCACAACCAGGTCTACTCCCCGCCGCGTGAGCTGCTGGAGGCGACCGGCGCGACCACTGTGGAGATGCCGCGCAGCCGCGAGCGGGGCTTCTGCTGCGGGGGCGGTGGGGCGCGCGCCTTCATGGAGGAGACGATCGGGACGCGCATTGCCGTGGAGCGCTCGCGCGAGGCCATCGGCACCGGCGCGCAGGTCATTGCCACGGCCTGCCCCTTCTGCACCACGATGCTCTCCGACGGCGTCGCCTCCGAGGGCGCTGACGTGCGGGTCACGGACGTGGCCACCCTCATGCTGGAGGCCGTGCGCCGCGGCGAAGAGTAAGCGGACGTCGACCTCACCCCGTCGGCTCAGCCGGGGGCACTCCGCGCGTCCGGGGACATTCCCCTCCGGCCGGGGGCACTCTGCGCGTTCGGGGACGGGATTCCGGCCCCCGACGGCGTCGCATGCCCCCGGCCGCATGGAACGGCCACCGCACGCGTCGATTGTCCCCGGCCGTGACGCAATGCCATCAGACTCCACCGCTCCGCACCCCGCAGCGCAGCACAGGCGGCACAGTCCAGCAGCATCACTTGCACCTCCACAAAAAATAGATATCATTTTGCTAACTCAAGGAGGTTCTCATGCCCACGTCCCCTGTTCCACCCACCGACTCCCCCACTCCCGTCCCCACCGACACACTGGAGCAGCCCACCAACGCCCCTCAGCACTCCTCCAGCCGCGTCGACATCACGGAGAAGCCGGCCCTGGCCGCGGGCTCCGGTCCCGCCCTCCTCGCCCTGCTCCTCATCCTGGCGCTCACCGCCGGATCGATCACCCTCCTCATCGTCGGCGGCATCGCCGCTGACGCAGGCAACTCAGGGGCGGCATTGCGCATCGTCGCCGGGGGCGTGGGGCTCCTCATCGCCCTTCCGCTGTTCAGCAGCTTCACCATCGTGGTGCCCGGTGAGACCAGCGTGCGTCAGTTCCTCGGCCGCTACATCGGCACTGTGCGCCACACGGGTCTCGTGCTCGTTCCGCCGCTGACCACCGGCAGGAGGGTCTCCGTCAAAGTCCACAACTTCGAGACCCATGAGCTCAAGGTCAACGACCTGGACGGCAACCCCGTCAACATCGCCGCCATTGTCGTGTGGCAGGTGGCCGACACCGCCCGCGCCGTCTTCGCCGTCGAGGCCTACTGGGAGTTCATCAAGGCCCAGGCCGAGTCCGCGCTGCGCCACGTGGCCACCACCCACCCCTACGACGAGCCTGGACCGGGCGAGACCTCGCTGCGCGGCGGCACGGACCTCGTCTCCGCCGAGCTGGCGGCCGAGGTGGCGGCCCGGGTGGCGCTGGCGGGCCTGGAGATCGTCGAGGTGCGCATCTCCTCGCTGGCCTACGCCCCCGAGATCGCCCAGGCGATGCTCCAGCGCCAGCAGGCCGGCGCGGTCATCGCGGCCCGCGAGCAGATCGTTGAGGGTGCCGTCACCATGGTCAACCAGGCCCTCAAGCGCCTCGAGGCGGACGACATCGTCACCATGGACGAGGAGCGCCGCGCCCAGATGGTCTCCAACCTCCTGGTGGTGCTCTGCTCCGACCAGCGCACCCAGCCCGTCGTCAACACCGGTTCCCTCTACGCTTGAGCCGTGGCCGGTAAGGAGCGCAAGCAGGTCCTGCTTCGGTTGGATCCCGCCGTCCACTCGGCCATCGCCAAGTGGGCGGCGGATGACCTGCGTTCGGTCAACGCCCAGATCGAGGTCCTGCTGCGCCGTGCGCTCGACGACGCCGGACGCGGCGTCAAGGCCGCCCCCATGCGTGGGCGGGGCAGGCTGCGCAAGGACGGCGGGGAGAAACGAACGGCCGAGCGGACCGACGACATCGGCCCCGCCGACAACAGCGAGTAGGCGAGGCGGCCCACTGCTCCCAAACCTCGACCGGTCCGGCGCCCGCAGGACCACCCCTCCTCCGTCCACGGGGACATTCCCCTCCGGCCGGGGCCAATCCCGCACAGCCGGGGACATCTTGCGCGTGCGGGGACGGGAATCCGGTCCCCGCACGCGCGAACCGCACCCGGCCGCACAGAAGTGTCCCCGACGGCGTCGAATGCCCCCGGCCGCGCCGCAATGCCCCTGCACGCGTTGGTTGTCCCCGTCGATACGAGGAAGGTCAGGAACTGGCCTGCGTCTCAGTCCCCGTCTGGCTCAGTCTGCCGCCGACGCCCTCAGCCAACCGGCCGTCGCCTCCCTCAGCAACGCCCTCACCGCGCTTGCGCGCCCGAAGGTCCTCCCAGTGCGTCAGACGCTCACGGATGCGGCGCTCGTGGCCGTTGGCGGTGGGCTCGTAGAGGGGCTGCCGTTTGACGCCGTCGGGCAGGTAGTCCGCGCCGGAGAAGCCGTCGGCCGTGTCCGGGTCGTACTCGTAGCCCTCGCCGTAGCCGAGCTCCTTCATGAGCCGGGTGGGGGCGTTGAGGATGTGGGCGGGCGGCATGAGCGAGCCGGTCTGGCGGACCAGGCGCGCCGCCCGCCCGTAACCGCGGTAGACGGCGATGGACTTGGGCGCGGTGGCCAGGTAGACGACCGCCTGCGCGATGGCGAGCTCCCCTTCGGGTGAGCCCAGGCGCTCGTAGGCGTCCCAGGCGGCCAGCGTCATCTGGAGGGCGGCCGGGTCGGCCATGCCGACGTCCTCGCTGGCGAATCGCACCAGACGCCGCACCACGTAGAGCGGGTCCTCGCCCCCGTCCAGCATGCGCGCCAGCCAGTACAGGGCGGCGTCCGGGTCGGAGCCGCGCATCGACTTGTGCAGGGCGGAGATGAGGTTGTAGTGCTCCTCGCGGGACTTGTCGTACAGGGGAGCCCGGGAGGTGATGACGCCGCGCAGCCCCTCGACGTCGAGTGGCCCCTCGCCGCCCGTGTCCTGGGCGGCGAGGATCTGCTCGACCATGCCCAGCAGGTAGCGGCCGTCGCCGTCGGCCATGGCCAGCAGGGCGGTGCGGGCCTCGTCGGTCAGGGCGAGGGCGCGGCCGGTCAGGGACTCGGCGCGCGCCAGCAGCTCGGTCAGGGCGGCCTCGTCCAGGCGGCGCAGGACCATGACCTGGCAGCGCGACAGAAGGGCCCCGTTGAGCTCGAAGCTCGGGTTCTCGGTGGTCGCACCGACCAGGACGACCGTCCCGTCCTCGGCGTAGGGCAGGAAGGAGTCCTGCTGGGCACGGTTGAAGCGGTGGATCTCGTCGACGAACAGGAGCGTGCCCTGCCCGATCTCGCGGCGGCGGGCCGCGGCGGCGAAGACCTGACGCAGGTCGGCCACCCCGGAGAAAGTCGCCGAGACCTGCTCGAAGACCAGGCCGGTGCGGTCGGCCAGGAGCCGGGCGATCGTCGTCTTGCCGCAGCCCGGCGGGCCCCACAGGATGATCGAGGACAGGCGGCCGGAGGCCACCATGCGGCCCAGCGGGGCGTCAGCGGCGAGCAGCTGGTCCTGGCCGACGACGTCGTCGAGCGCCCGCGGGCGCAGCCGGTCGGCCAGCGGGCGGGCAGGGTCGTCGACGAGGCCGGAGCCGTCGGGGCCGGCGGCATCGAACAGCGAGGGTGAGTCCGGTTCGGGTGTACGGCGAGCCATGCCCTGAGCGTAGGGCCTGGCAGTGACATCAATTCCGGCCGCTTGCGTCAGGGACAACCGGCCCCTGACCGATCGGGGGCTGGTTTAGTTGGTG
>NZ_MSKS01000033.1 GCF_001937445.1 Actinomyces oris
CGGCTCGGTGAGGCCAATACGCTATCCCGCCGGTTGTCTGATGTCTGGTTCCGTCGTCGGGCGGGCTGTCACCTCAGTTGACGCCGCATCTGACACAGCATCTGTCACCCGCGGTCGCGGCCCCGTAGAATCGCACCGGATTCGCACGCGGCACCAGGTCATGCGACACGGCAAGAAGGCGGCACATGCAGCACACCCAGTACATCTCCACCCGTGGCCAGATGGCGGCAGCGGGGTTCACGGACGTTCTTGTGGCGGGCCTGGCGCCCGACGGTGGCCTGGCGGTACCGAGCCGTCTGCCAGCCCTGAGCCCCGAGCAGATCGAGGCCTGGAGGCCCTTGGGCTACGCCGACCTGGCCACGGAAGTCATCGGCCTGTTCGCCACCGACATTCCCCGGGAGGATCTCGCCGAGCTGACCCGGGCCGCCTACGGAGCGGAGAGGTTCCCGCAGCCGGTCGTCCCTGTCACCGGGCTCGACGACGTCGCCGACGGCCTGACCCTCGTGGGCCTGTCTGAGGGACCGACGATGGCCTTCAAGGACCTGGCCATGCAGTTCCTGGGGCAGGCGATTCCCTATGTCCTGGCCAGGCACGGCCAGGTTCTCAATGTCCTGGGCGCCACCTCCGGAGACACCGGTTCGGCGGCCGAGCACGCCTTCAGGGGGCAGGAGGGCGTCAGCGTCTTTATGCTCTCGCCGGCCGGCCGCATGAGCCCGGTGCAGCGTGCCCAGATGTACACGCTGCAGGACGCCAACATCCACAACATCGCGGTGCGCGGTGTCTTCGACGACTGCCAGGCGCTGGTCAAGGCGCTGAGCAACGACGCGGGATTCAAGGCCGCCCATCACCTGGGCGCCGTCAACTCCATCAACATCGGCCGCATCGCCGCGCAGGCCGTTTACTACGTGTGGTCCTGGCTGCGGGTCACCGACGCGGTGGAGGAGGGGCGCCGCGCCGGCTACCGGGTCGATGTGTGCGTGCCCTCGGGCAACTTCGGCAATATCTACGCCGGCTTCCTGGCCCGGTCCATGGGGGTGCCGATCCGTCGTCTCATGCTGGCCACCAATGAGAACAACGTGCTCGAGGAGTTCTTCACCACCGGCATCTACCGACCCCGTTCGGCACAGGACACTCTGGCCACCTCCAGCCCGTCGATGGACATCTCGAAGGCCTCCAACCTGGAGCGCTTTATCTGGGCGCTGCTGGGCCCCGAGGTCTTCGTGCAGCGCTGGGCGGAGCTGGAGACCACCGGCGCGCTTGACCTGCGCGATCAGCTCCCGCGCATGCGCGAGGAGTTCGGCTTCGTGGCAGGCACGTCCTCGCACGCCGACCGGCTGGAGGCCATCCGCACCGTCAAGGAGCGCTCCGGCCGGCTCATCGACCCGCACACGGCCGACGGCATCACGGTTGCTCTGCGCATCATGGAGCCCGGTTTCCCCACGCTCGTCATGGAGACCGCCAAGGCCGCGAAGTTCCCGCAGACAGTGGCCGAGGCACTCGGGAGCGAGCCGGAGACTCCCGACGTCGTCGCTGATCTGCTCGCCCGGCCCCAGATGGTTGAGACGATCGACAATGAGGAGGCCCCCTTGCGCGCCCTGATCGAGGAGCGTGCCCTGAGCTGATGACCAACGACCCGCGAGGGTTCTGACCCTTACCGCGCCGCGCATCGCACCCACGATGCGCGGCGCGTCCTTGTCAGGCCCACACGCCGTCCCGACGACGAGCCGACGAGCGTGTTTCACGTGAAACACCGCGGTTTACTCCTGCTCGCTCCGGCTGCTGAGCACCGCTGTGTCCGTGGCAGACTTAGGTCCACGGACACATCAGTGGCGACCAAGGAAGGACCGCAGGTGAGTGAGAGCAGTAACCAGGTGAAGGGCAACCGACTTGACCCGTGGCTGGACAGCTACGCGGCACGAGCCCACGGTCTGCGTGCCTCGGAGACGCGGTCCCTGTTCGCCGTCGCCTCCCGTCCCGAGGTCGTCTCCCTGGCCGGTGGAATGCCCAACCTCAAGGACCTCCCGCTGGAGCGCCTGGCCGAGGCCACCGCGCGGATGATCCGCAAGGACGGCGGCCAGGCGCTGCAGTACGGAAACGGTCAGGGACTGCCGCGGCTGCGCGAGCAGATCACCGAGGTCATGGCTCTGGAGGACATCAGAGCCGACCCGGAGGACGTCATCGTCACCACCGGCTCTCAGCAGGCCGTCGACATCGTCACCGAGCTCTTCGTCGACCCCGGTGACGTCGTCCTGACCGAGGCGCCCACCTACGTCGGCTCGCTGTCGATCTTCGCGACATACCAGGCCGACGTGCAGCAGGTCCCCATTGATGCCGGGGGCGTCATCCCACAGGCCCTGGAGGAGACGATCGTCCGCCTCACGCGCGAGGGGCGCCGTATCAAGTTCTTCTACTGCCTCCCCAACTTCCACAACCCGGCCGGAGTGACGCTGACCGAGGAGCGCCGTCGGCAGGTCGTTGAAATCTGCCGACGCCACCACATCCTCATCGTGGAGGACAATCCCTACGGTCTTCTGGGCTTCGAGGGGCAGACCTACACCGCGCTCAAGACCCTCGCACCCGACGACGTCGTCTACCTGGGCTCCTTCTCCAAGATCTTCGCTCCGGGATACCGCGTGGGCTGGGCGGTGGCCCCGCCGGCCGTACGGGAGAAGATGAAACTGGCCTCCGAGGCGGCGATCCTGTGCCCGTCGTCGGTGGGTCAGTTCTCGATCTCCATGTACCTGGAGCAGTTCGACTGGAAGCAGCAGATTGTGGACTTCCGGGCCATGTACCAGAAAAGGCGCGACGCCATGGTCTCGGCACTGGAGGAGTTCCTGCCCATGTGCCACTGGAACGTGCCCGACGGCGGCTTCTACGTGTGGGTCGGGCTTCCTGAGGGACTCGACGCCAAGGACATGCTGCCGCGCGCGGTCACGAGCCTGGTCGCCTACGTCTCCGGGACGGCTTTCTACGCCGGCGGCAGGGCGGGGCAGGACCACCTGCGACTGTCCTTCTGCTATCCCGAGCCCGCCGAGATCCGTGAAGGGGTGCGCCGGCTCTCCGGCGTCGTGACCCGCGATCTCGAGCTGCTGAGCCTGTTCGGGCCCACCCACAGTCCCCATCCGTCCGAGGGCTTCCACGCGCCCGCACCCGACCAAATCTGAGGTTGACGATGAACCAGTCTCCACTCCGTATCGCTGTTCTCGCCGGCGGATTGAGCCATGAGCGCGACATCTCCCTGCGCTCGGGGCATCGCGTCGCCCAGGTACTCAAGCACCTCGGGCACACCGTCCTCGTCCTGGACATCGACGCACGCACCATTGGATCGCTCAAGACCTTCGGGCCCGATGTCGTATGGCCCTTGGTTCACGGCGGCCCCGGGGAGGACGGGGGGCTTCAGAATGTCCTCATCTCGCTGGGACTGCCGTATGTCGGCACGCACTCGGACGGCTGCCAGAGGGCCTCCTTCAAACCGACAGCCAAGGCGAGCGTGCGCACCGGAGGAGTGATTACTCCTGACTCGTTAACGCTTCCACAGTCCTATTTCAGTCAGTTGGGGGCTCAGGAGGTTCTCACCGTCGTCGCAGGTCATCTGGGACTGCCGGTGGTGGTGAAGCCTCATCAGGGAGGCTCCGGGCTTGGCGTCTCCTACGCATCGACGGCGGACGAGCTGCGCTCCGCGATGGTGGCGTGCTTCGCCTACGACGAGCGCGCCCTCATCGAGCGTTACGTCGCCGGGACAGAGCTGGCGGTCTCCGTCGTCGATACAGGAGAGGGGCCACGTGCGCTTCCCCCCGTTGAGGTCGTCACCGATGGGCGGTACGACTTTGATGCGCGATACAACCCGGGCCGCTCAGAGTACTTCGTTCCGGCTCGACTGGATGACGCGGTGATAGAGAAGGTGAAGACCACGGCTGTCACGGTTCACACCACTCTCGGGCTGGGCAATCTTTCGCGCACCGACCTCATTCTCGATGACGAAGGAACGCCGTGGTTCATCGACGTCAACGTCATTCCCGGAATGACGGAGACGTCCCTGCTGCCCATTGCCGCCAATGCGGAGGGCTCCTTGGAAGAGCTGTATGACGCGTTGGTGCGAAACCCGCTGGTTCATCCGTAACGTCGGCTCGGTTTCACGTGAAACGGTGGCTCCACTCATGTCGAGTGGAGTCACCGTTGTTTTCGGTCGGCGTTCCGCAGGGCCGTTGAACTGACATCACCATCAGCACCTTCTTCTCAACAACGCTCCATCACGAGTAACCGGAGGGCGTGCGGTTTCACGTGAAACCAGATGCGGTGTGGGTGCGTCATCGCCCTGGTGGGGAACGTGTGCCGCAGGGTCGTCGAGGCATGCCGCTTTCGGAACAGGGCAGGGGTTGGGGTCACTCGGACTTGCCTCGATACCCCACCAGAACGATCTGTGTTGGCATCGCGCTCGGAAGACGGAGCATCGAGGCACACTGGATTCTCAGTGTTTCACGTGAAACCTACGTCTGAGCTTTCCGTGCCCCATGCCGATGGAAGGGACTCTACGGTTCCTTCGTTCGGTGAGCGGCGTGCTTCGAACACATGGCGCCGCCACCCTTGTTCATCTGCTTCGAGCTCGACGCATGGGAAACAATGATGCCCACCGCGTCACAGGTATGGACTCATTGGGCATATACGGGCGCCAGCCAATCGGGAGATGGAGCATACACACTCAATGCAGCACGTTCATGTTTCACGTGAAACCAGGCGTCGACCGCACCCACTGGCCGATTCAGCGTGTCTCAGCAACGTTCACTGGGCACGCACCCTTCTTCCATTCACCATCTCGTCGTGTCCAGTTGAGCGACCCGGGGAGGTCCGGAAGCATGGTGACGCCTCTGACGTGGCCAGCATTCCGATGACGAGGTCCATGCGGTTGCTGCGAGGACACAGGAGAGGGCGGGCTCAGGAGAGCCGGACACGAATCGGACCTCACTATCAGCACTGGGTAATGCCACCGGCGAGGTCGACGCACGGATAATGGGATACGCGCTGCCACTCACCAAAGACCGATAGTGCATCTCTTGTTTCACGTGAAACCTGCCGTCGACTACAGCTTCACTCGATTCCTGCCCGTACAGACATGGGCCTCATGACGGGAGAGGGGACCCGGTGCCAACCGGGAGAGCGGCGCCTATCCGTGTATGAACCGGGTCAGCCTGACACCCACCGGTTCTCATATGGGAGCACTCCTCCCCAGAGCGGGGGGAACTCCGAGTCTGCGGGCGCCGTCACCTCGGATCGGCTTCGGATGGAACATGCTCACGCCCATTCCAGCCCCGGCTCTGCCCCCGAGCGCTACCCGCCGTACCGAGTCCGAGTGGCGCGTTGCTAGCGGTTGATGACTGTTGCCGTCCTCTGTCCCTCCTGCCCTGATAGCGGGCAGTCGAACCAAAGATGATTCCCTTCCTGAGCAGTTGGGGAAGGGCTTCGAAGGGCCCGCCGCTTCCTGTACCTGCTCATGAAGCCCGGCGTATGGCTCAACAACGATGGCAACTAGCATCTGCGGTGTCCACTCCACCTCTCCCACGCGTACGGTCGATCGGCATGCCCGCGGCCCCCCTATTTCCCTCTGCGCCATTCACCGCAGGCGTCTCACACCGGAACGCTCCGGCTACCACCTACGCTGTTCATCTCGCGGTTTCACGTGAAACATACTCCGAGTCATCGCGTTGGTATGGCGACAGCACAGACGAGATCCCGCTGTCCCGTCCGCGCGGTCAACCTCAAGCGCCGCTGCGCAGGCGCCGTATTCCCAAACCGAATGCGGGAATCCAGCAACCTACTGCACGGCTCCGTGCCGAGTGACGACACTCAACGCATGAGATCAGGTGCACTACGGACTTCTGTTCTTCGCGTCAGAGCGTGCATGAGATCCCACATCGTATTCATCGCTCGACAGAGGACCGGTAGCTCCCCAGGGAAGGGGCCAGAGCATCCCGTCCCGCAAGCCACTATGAACCCCAGACGCATTGACGTGACTTCCACCGACCGAATCAGTACGAGAACGGTCCTTCGGCGACTCGCTGCTGGTTTCACGTGAAACCGGCCCACAGCCCCCAGGAAGTGCACACCATGCCTGCCCCTTCAGTCCGGCGGTGCACGTCGCGACTATCGGATTCGCTGTGCTTCTCCAATGCACGGCACTCGATCCGCCTTCGCCAAAGCAGGCGCATGTACCACGTACATCGGCCTCGGCAGCACGCCATCCATCCCATCGGACACGACGTACTCGACGGCCGACCTCCAGTATCCACATGGCAGTGGCGTCCAGCTCGTCCTCACGTGCTACAGCACATGACGGGTCTACCTCCGGAAAGGAGAGTCCATCAACGTTCATCCGGCAACCTGAAGACACGGGCTCAGTGCTCAGTTCTGTCTGCAGAGACTTGTGGAGCACTCCCGGCGGAACCTTCGCCATTGGTTTCACGTGAAACCAGCCCCGGCCCCGAGAAACGACTGCCATGCCGCCCACTCCAGTCAGGCGGCGCACGTTGACACGATCGGATTTGCCGAGCTTCTCCAACAGACGGCACGCGATCTGCCCCGCCCAAAGCAGATGTATCTGCCACGTTCTTCCGCGGCAGCAGTAGGTCGCATCCCGTCGGGCACGATGTATTCAACGGGAGACCGCTACCGGGCACTGGGAGGCGGCATCAAGTTGCTCCTCACGGGCTACGGCATACGCCCTACCTGTCTCCGAGGAGGGAGAGGCCATCGCGTCTCATCCAGCAACTTAGAGCCACGGCATCAGTTCTCGGTTACGTCTGCAGAGTCTTATGGAACCTATCCGACAGACGCTTCACCTTTGGTTTCACGTGAAACCTGCTCACGAGCATGATGTTGGCATCACGGCAACGCCACCATCACCCTGCAGCCTTCGCTGCCAGGAAAGGTCGGCACGGTGCACCCCTTGTCTGTGCCCGGCATGCCCGATACAACTGTGAGTACCCAGTAACCTCACGCATATCGCAGCACTGCGCCACTATACTGAACGCCGGTATTACGGCGTGCTCTGGGCGCCAACCAATGCAGTACAGACAACATGAGCGACCCGAACACATCTCACTGCTGAAGTGAGAACCAGTGCCTCCCCCGGGGAAGGGTCTGAGACGGCATCACCGACCACTCATCGGCGACGTTCGCACGCACCACGTTCGCTAGAAGACCCTCAACGAAATCCACTCTCCATCGACACTCTTCTGGTTTCACGTGAAACCAGCAGTCATCGGGTTATTGTCATGAGGCGCCTCGCGCTCTTTGATCCGCTGCTCGTAGCAGCCGGAATCATCGGCGCTGTGTTCTCCTCCTCAATCGTGGGTCATGCCGAGAAGCAGGCGTTCTCCGACTACCAACCTGTCTACCCACGACAGTGTCAGCGATACCCACACACGACGTCACCCCTACCCCAGAAGGAGGGGAAGGATCTCCACCCTCCGTTTCACGTGAAACTATGGGGATCTCCAATCCTTCCCGTCGATGCCGGGCTCGACGGGCCACGGCTGTCAACGATGCGTACGCTCGTGACGGCGTGCTCAGCATTTCAGGACCCAACGCCCCCGCTCTTCAGGCGCTGCCGAGGTGTACGGAGACCGTATCTGGCTAGGGATGCAACATCCCACGTCGGTTCTGAACGGCCTGGCAACAACTCTGACGAGCACTCATTCGTACAGCCTCATCCGACCGCCACCGTACAACGCCTCACGGGACCGTTGGGGCTCTGTTCCTTCCAGTATGCGCTCCTCCATTACCGCCTCGGAAGCACGTCGACCAACATCAGCTACGCCTCACTACGGTCACACGACACAGTTTCCGCGGCAGCCCAACAACCACTTCCCGTGTTTCACGTGAAACCTCGGGAGTCCCAGCGCCTGTCTGTTTCTGATCTCCTCACTTCTGAGACTCTGCTCGGGTAGGAGCGTGGGATGGTTGTTCACTATCTCGAGGTGAGCCAACAAAAGCATCTGACGAAGCATCGGCGTTCATGGAGCCAACATCACCCCCACTTCCACGCCGCGAACCAAAGGCGGCCGGAGGTTTCACGTGAAACCGAAGGTCGCATTCCAACGATGCTCCCTTCTCACTTTGACGGCGGAACCGTGACGGTCAGCGCTGCAGACACCGAGCCATGTACCTGATCGACCCTGTGGGGTCACGGAGGCGAGGCCAGGCGTTCTCAACCTGGGTCCGGCCGCTTTCCTCTGCTTGGCCTCTCCAGCACCCAAGCACCGGCCCGAAGTCAAGGGTCCACGCCGTCACCGAACCGCCTCCCTGGGGCCAACCCGCTCCCCGAAGTGAGGGACGCACTGGTCAGGACTCGTACGTACTTCATGACAGTCCCAGGCAACGCCCCAACCACCGTCTCAGCTGTCACGGCACTCGAAGTACCCAGAAGTCATGACGCAGCACAACATTCCCTCCTCAGCGCCGCAGACCGTTCTCCGTCGTCCACATGCCTCAACAATGACGTACAACCCAGTGTCCACGTGTTTCACGTGAAACCTGGGCTGTCCCATTCAAGTGCCACCCGCGACACCTTTCAGTTCATCACGCATCATGGGACAACCAAAGAGCGCGGCCGTGTTTCACGTGAAACACGGTGTGGACACCCGTAGCGCTCGGCCGAGTACCCACCCCATGTCGGCAGAGACACCGGTGGGGCCGAGACACTGAGTGTCTCGGCCCCACCGTGAATCGCACGATCAGAGCAGGTTACTCCTCATCAAGAGACGTCCCCGGCGCCAGCGCGTCAACCAGGCGAGCAAGGTCCTCATCGCCCGCGAACTCAATGGTGATACGCCCCTTCTTCGCTCCACGTGTCACCTTCACGCGAGTGTCAAAGGCATCGGAAAGGCGTGTTGAGAGCGCCGGGAGAGGGGTACTGCGAGCGCGCAAAACCTTCGGCTGATCTGATCCCGGCTCAGGTTCCTCATGAAGCGCCACGAGTTCCTCTGTGGCACGCACCGAGAGGCCCTCAGCCACCACGCGCTGAGCGAGTCGTTCCATCTCCGCTGCGTTGGGGAGACCCAAAAGCGCGCGGGCATGTCCTGCCGAAATGACGTTTGCAGCGAGCCGGCGCTGCACCAGCGGTGGGAGCTTCATGAGGCGCAACGTGTTGGAGATCTGGGAACGCGACCGGGCAATTCGCTCGGAGAGCTCCGCGTGGGTGCACTGAAAGTCCTCCAGCAGCTGCTGGTAGGCCGCGGCCTCTTCCAAGGGGTTGAGCTGGACGCGGTGCAGGTTCTCCAGCAGGGCGTCACGCAGCAGATCCACATCTTCGGTATCCCGGACGACCGCCGGAATGGTCTCCATTCCGGCTTCCTTGGAAGCGCGAAGACGACGCTCACCCATAATGAGCTCATACCGAAGCTCCTCTCCCGGAGCGGTCGGCACCTGGCGCACCACGATCGGCTGTAGCAGACCCACTTCTGCAATCGAGGCCGCCAGTTCGGCGATATCGTCCTCGTCGAAGACCTGCCGAGGCTGACGGGGATTCGGGTGGATCAGCTCCACCGGAATCTCAGCGAAACGGGCGCCCGGGACGGGAACGAGGTCAGCAGCGTCCGTATCCGCTGTCTTTTCCTCGGCGTCGGTCACGTTGGGCGCCTCAGTTCGAGCGTCAGATGACGTCGCCGACAGGTTCTCCTCAGTCTGCTCTTTCTCAGATCCGGAGTCGCCGTGATCAGCAGCCACAGCCTGCTCCTCCTCTGTTTCACGTGAAACATCGGGAACCACCGGCGTTGATTCTTCCGGCTGAGGAACCGACGTCGAAGCAGTCTCGTCCTGGACATCCTCCACTGGGGAAGCCTCATGCGAAGACTTCTCCACCGCAGCGGACACTGTCTTCGTCGCCTTCGCGGTCGCTCGCTTCGGTGCGGCCGACGACGCCCGCTTCGTGGAAGCAGCAGTGGACGACTTCTTTGTGGACTTCTTCTCCGTCACCCCAGCAGCAGTCGCCGAATCAGGCGTGGTTTCACGTGAAACCGACTTCGTCCGCTTACCCTGCGCGGCGGTCTTGGAGGCAGTCGTCGAACGAGTCGAGCGGCTCTTGGAGCCACGCTTCCGCTGAGACGGAGCCAGGAGAGTGGCGGTCAGATCGCGAGTACTGCGCGCCTCGGAAGCCGACTCAGGCTCCTCCGCGACATGCTTGGCATGGGAGGCCGCATCATCATCACGTGACTCGTCCTTGCGCGAATCGGGGAAGAACACATCGGAAGGACGAGACGCAGCAGGTACTTTCTCTTTCTGCGCCTCCGGAATCAGCGCCTGCAGACCCCGTCCGAGTCCGCGCCGTTTCTGAGCCATCAGGCTTCCTCGCCTTCAATTCGGGGAGCGCCCCGCAGAGCGACCTCACGAGCCATTTTCTTGTACGCAATTGCGCCGGTGGACCGGGGATCCCAGAACACCACAGGAGCACCGAAGGAGGGGGCCTCGGCAACACGGATGGAACGCGGCACCTTAGTGTCCAGCGTCGCATCAGGGAAATAGGAACGAACTTCGGACTCCACCTCACGGGCAAGGGTGGTGCGTCCGTCAAACATGGTGAGCACAATCATGGAGACTCCCAGCCCCGGATTGTGAATGCGCGCGATCCGGTCAATGGAGCGCGTTAGCAGGGCGAGGCCTTCAAGAGCGTAGTACTCGGCCTGCATCGGGATGAGAACCTCGTCAGCAGCGACGAAGGCGTTGATCGTCATAATGCCGAGGCTCGGCGGGCAATCGATGATGACGTAGTCAAGGGGCTCCAGACCGTCGGTTTCACGTGAAACCAGGTAGTCCACCAGCGCACGCCGCAGACGTGACTCACGCTCAGCGGTGGAGATGAGCTCAATCTCAACCGCAGCCACGTCAATAGTCGCGGGTACGCACCACAGGGACTCGCAGAATCGCGTCTTAGCGACGACATCCTTGATCGGCATGGAGTCAACGAGGACGTCGTAGATCGAGGCACTGTCCTCATCATGCTCCACCCCCAGTGCAGTGGAGGCATTACCTTGAGAGTCGGCATCGATGAGCAGGACGTGTAACCCGCCTTCAGCTAAAGCCGCTGCAAGATTCACCGCGGTCGACGTCTTTCCGACGCCGCCTTTCTGATTGGCGACTGCGATGACACGAGTCCGCTCAGGATGTGGGAACTCTCCACCCGCTACCTCGTCTAACGCGAGGTGCTCGGCCTGGAGCTGATCGAAGATAGACGATCCGGACAAACCTGCTTCTCCTCGGACGGTGACCCAACAGCCCGAGCCAGTCGGGCAGTTACGAGTCTACGCGAGCAGGTCGATCCTTACGCGTTACACCGAACGCGCGCCGTATCTCAACGGTTCTTCGGGCGGCGAATCTCAACCACAGCCGTCGTTTCCTCGCCGGCAGTGACAACCTCATGAACAACAGCGACTGATAACTTTGCCTTTTTAATGACATACTTGGCGTCGTCGACCTCATCTTGTGCCCGCATGCCCTTAAGGGCCAGGAGGGCGCCCCCTGGTCGGAGCAACGGCGCCGTCAACCGCACGAGCTTGGACAGGTTCGCCACCGCGCGAGCCGTCACCACGTCATAGCGGTCCTTGACCTCCTCGGCCCGGGCCCGCCGGATGGTCACATTGTCCAGGTCCAGCTCCTCGACGACGTCGGAGAGCCACTGGGTGCGCCGCTCCATCGTCTCAATGAGCGTCACGTCGAGGTCGGGGCGCAGCAACGCGACGACGATGCCGGGAAAACCGGCCCCGGAACCCACGTCGGCCACGCTTCCCCGGGCCGGCAGGAAGGGGACCACGGCAGCCGAGTTGACGATGTGCCGGGTCCACAGGCGGGGAAGCTCACGCGGCCCCACGAGACCACGCAGCTCACCCTCCTCAGCGAGCATCTGCGCGAAGTGCTCCGCTGCGGAGAAGGAGACCCCGAAGATCTCCCGCATCTCCGCCGTCGGCTCCTCCACCTGGGCCCGCTGCTCCTCACTCATGCTCAGGCCTGCTCCGAAACGGAGTCGTCAGCCGCGTCCTCGGCGCCCTCGTCCTCGTCAACGCCCTCCTCATCGGCGGGCAGGACCACGACGTACCGGTGCGGCTCAGCGCCCTCGGACTCGGAGACCAGCCCGGCGGCGGCGACGACGTCGTGGCACACCTTGCGCTCAAAGGGGTTCATCGGCTCAAGACTGACGGCCTCTCCCGAGGTGAGGACCTTGGTGACCGCCTCCTGGGCGACCTTGGTCAGCTCGGTACGTCGATCGGCGCGGTAGCCGTTGATGTCGAGCATGAGCCGGGAGCGGTTGCCGGTGCGTGCCTGGACCGCGAGGCGGGTCAGCTCCTGAACGGCCTCGAGAACCTCCCCGTCGCGCCCAACGAGGTCGGCGAGCTCGCGCTCGTCACCCTCCTCGGAGGCGACCACGGCGATGGAGGCGCGTCCGTGGTCGATGTCGATGTCGATGTCACCGCCCAGGTCGGCGATGTCGAGAAGCTCCTCGAGGTAGTCGGCGCCGATCTCACCCTCCTCCTCGAGACGCGAGACAGTGTTGCTCACGGGGCTACTCACGGCGTCCTCAGCCGTCTGGTGGGAACTGTGCTGCTCACTCATCATGTCATCCGTATCTGTCATGGGAACCGGGTTGTCCAGCCGCTGAACACGTGTCAACGGTTGTGCTTCTTCTTGGCCTGGGCCTTGCGTCGGGCCGCCGCCTCGCGACGCTGACGGGCTCGGCGCTCATAACGACGTCGAGCGATCTCCTCATCGCTGAGGCCACCACTCTTGGACGATGTCGAGCCCTTGTCCTCATCGGCGTCCTTGAGCTGCTCGACATCGGAGTCCTGGGCGACGGCCTCGCTGCGGGACTCGCTCTGACCGCCTGACTTCTTCTGTCGGTTCTTGCGCACCGGCTGCACCCGCTGGCCTCCGGTGCGCCCCTCAGCCTCGGCCTTAGCGATCGCCTCAGCTCGTTCCTCCTCCTCCAGGGAGGGCAGTCCCTTGCGGGCCCGCTTGGCATTGATGCGGGCACGGTACTTCTTCTCGGCCTCGCTTCCGGGAGCGGGCATGTTGCGGATGGTGAAGAACTGCTGGCCCATGGTCCACAGGTTGGAGACGACCCAGTAGACGAGCACACCGATCTGGAAGTTGACGCCGGAGACGGCGAAGATCACCGGCATCACGTACAGCATCATCCGCTGGGAACGGATCATGGGGTTGTCGGAGTTGAGGGACTCCGTCGACATGTTCTTCATCGACAGCTGCGCCATGGTGTACCACTGCGTCACCGACATGATGATGATCATGGCGACCGTGACGATCTTGACCTGCGTGTCGGAGCTGCTCATGAAGGAGGAGGACAGGCTGGCTCCCAGGACGCTGGAGGCCTGGACCTGCTCGGCCAGCTGCTGCGTGAGCGGACCGATCGAGGGACGCCCATAGGTGCCACCGGCGACGGCCCCCAGGGAGGCCAGCACGCGGAACAGGGCGAAGAAGACGGGCATCTGCACCAGGATCGGCAGGCAGGAGGCCAAGGGGTTGGTCCCGTGCTTGCGATAGAGCGCCATCATCTCTTCGTTCATGCGCTGGCGCGACTCGGGGTCCTTCTTGCCCTTGTACTTGGCCTGAAGGGCCTGCAGCTCGGGCTGGAGGAGCTGCATCCCGCGCGAGGCGCGGATCTGCTTGACGAACAGCGGCATGATGAGCAGCCGCACCACGATCGTCAGACCGATGATGGACAGCACCCAGGCAATACCCGGCCCGTCGGGGAACCCGATGAGGACCAGGGCCTTGTGGATCGTGACCATGACCCAGGCCACGGCCACCTTGAGGGGCCACAGCAACGTGTCCATCCGTACTCCTTGTATGAGGGTTCTCGTGCGAGAGGTATCAGTGCGGGCTCAGGGTCTGAGCCGGCGTCGTGTCCACTGGTTCAGCAGGCTCGGTCAGGAGTCCTCGACCATGAACCTCGGAACGTCACGGGGATGGTGGTATCGCCACTGCCCCTTGTCCGGGACATGATCGACTCCACCGGGCGTCAACGGGTTGCATCGCAGCAGACGCCACAGGGCCAGCAGCATGCCCTTGATCGGACCATGCACCTCCAGCGCAGTGACGGCGTAGGCCGAGCACGTGGGGTAGTAGCGACAGGAGGCCGGCAGGGCCGGAGAGATGAAACGCTGGTAGAAACGCACCGGAGCCACGAGGACTCTTGTCAGCCATCCGCTCATCGCTCACCCGCGACCTGCCGGCTCACCGCCGGCGCCCTTCGGCCCGATGCTCCCGGCACCGGCTCAGAAGCCGATCCAGGTCCCGTCCCAAGGTGCTGCTGTCGGCGCCGTCGGCACCCGCCAGTCCGCGCACGACCACGCGGGCCCCCGGTTCCAGGGAACCGAGCCGCTGCGCCATGAGGGCTCGCACCCGACGCTTGATGCGGTTGCGGCGAGTCGCCAACGGGACCTGCTTCTTGGGCACGACGACGCCGACGAGAGCCGGGGAGTCATCCCCTCTCCCGCCGGCGTGGTAGTGCACGACCAGCCTGCGGTTCCCGCAGCGCGTACCCCGACGAATCGCGGTAGTGAAGTCCTCACCCCGCGCTAATCGGTGCGCCGCGCCGAGCACCTCAGGCGGCGAGGCGAGCGCGACCCTTGCGGCGCCGCGAAGCGAGGACGGCGCGGCCTGCGCGGGTGGACATGCGCTTACGGAAGCCGTGCACCTTGGCACGACGACGGTTGTTCGGCTGGTAGGTCCGCTTGCTCACGGGCTTAACTCCTGCTTGAGGTGATCGGAACAGTGCATCGCGAGGTTCGCGGCACTGTCGCTCGTGCGGCTGCCCCATGGTTCGGGACCTGACTCCGCGCGAACGTCTGCAACAGCCTACGTTTGGCCCTCTTGCCGGTCAAACGAATGTGGCCGACTGTGACCACCGTGACCGGTGGCGTCATCCACATCCTCTCCACACTCCGTCCACAACCGGGGTCGTCCGTGTCCACGGCTGTGGGAAGCGCTGCGTCCACACCCTTGCGGATATGTGGATAACTCCTTGACCTGTGCGTACCTCCTCGAAAGCCCCGTCAATGACGACACATCTGTCATTCCGCGGGCTCGCAGCACATGATCGGAGCCATCCATACCTACTGTTTTCAGAGTTTATTCTGAACGTTATCTGTGAGTCATCGCTCTGTGTGTCCCCAGGTGTGGACAAGGCTGTGGAGAACCAGCATGATGGGACGCCTGGTCAAGACCTTCCGGTTCGCCAGCTCCACACAACCCTGTCATCATCGACACAGGGCCCCGGCCGGCGTCGGTCGGGTTGCAAAGTCACCGGGTTCATCAACCATGCCGATCAGGAGTCCGTCGTGCCCGACGCCGCCAATACCAAATGGCTCTCAGCCCTTGAGGTGCTCTCCAGCTCCGGAGAGCTGGGCCAGGGCAAGATGTCCATGATCCGCATGACCCACCTCATCGACGTCGACGGCACACTCGTCCTCGTCGTCGGATCGGCCTTCGCCAAGGACATCGTCGAGCAGGCACGTGCCCCCATCAGCGCCGCCATCAACCAGGTCTGGGGCCGCCCCATGCCCATGGAGGTCACGGTCGACACCTCTTCGGAGGCCTCGCGCGCGCCCATGCCCCCAGTGGCCCCCGAGCCCGTCAACCTGGCGACCGTCGCCCCCGCACCGGCATCCTCCCCATCCCCCTCGGTCCCGCCCCAGCCGTCGAGGCCCTCCACCGTATCGGCTGTGTCGGACATGTCGGCTGCGCCCACCGCTCCAACGGTGCCCGCCTACGGGGAGCAGCTTGCCAAGCCCTCGCCCTACTCGGCGAGTGCCCCCTCACCGATGCCTCACTCCCAGGCCTCCGCATCCTCGGCACCATCAACGATGCCCGGTTCCCTCCCCGCCAGGTCGAGACTTCCCGGCACCTACAGCCCCGGGAGCACCAGCCCCCAGAACCCCACCGGGCTGCTGACCCCCACGGCGGCCCATGACGTCTCCCAGCTCAATCCGAGATACACCTTCGACACCTACGTCACCGGCTCCTCCAACCGCTTCGCCCACGCCACCGCGCTGGCCGTGGCCGAGGCCCCGGCCCGCGCCTACAACCCCCTGTTCATCTACGGCGGCTCCGGCCTGGGCAAGACGCACCTCCTGCACGCGATCGGCCACTACGCCCAGACCCTCAACCCGGGAATCCGCGTCAAGTACGTCAACTCCGAGGTCTTCGTCTCCGACTTCATCGCCTGCGTGCGCGACGGCAACCAGGACGACGGCCGCATGGAGGGCTTCAAGCGCCGCTACCGCGAGGTCGACATCCTCCTGGTCGATGACATCCAGTTCCTCCAGGGCAAGGAGTCGACCCTCGAGGAGTTCTTCCACACCTTCAACTCCCTGCACTCCTCCGGCAAGCAGGTAGTCCTCACCTCCGACCAACCCCCCAAGGCCCTCGGTGGGCTCGACGAGCGCCTACGCTCCCGCTTCGAGTGGGGCCTGCTGGCCGACGTCCAGCCCCCGGACCTGGAGACCCGCATCGCGATCCTCTCCCGCAAGGGCACCGCCGAGGGCCTCGACCTGCCCTTCGACGTCCTGGAGTACATCGCCTCACGCATCACCACCAACATCCGCGAGCTCGAGGGCGCACTCATCCGGGTGACGGCCTTCGCCTCCCTCAACAAGCAGCCCGTCGACCAGACCCTGGCCGAGATGGTCCTCAAGGACATCATCTCCGACCCCGAGGGCCAGGAGATCACGACCTCCCTCATCATGGCGCAGACCGCCGACTACTTCGGCATCACCATCGACGACCTGTGCTCGGCCAACCGCTCACGCACCATGGTCTCGGCCCGTCACATCGCCATGTACCTGTGCCGTGAGCTCACCGACCTCTCCCTACCCAAGATCGGGCGGGAGTTCGGCGGGCGCGACCACACCACCGTCATGAGCGCCGACAAGAAGATCCGCACCCTCATGGCCGAGCGGCGCTCCACCTTCAACCAGGTCACCGAGCTGACCAGCCGCATCAAGCAGGCCGCCCAGTCTCCCGCCTGACCCGACGACGGGACGCATCATTCACGCGATTGACAGATGTGGTCCGGTGAAGGTGCTCGAAGGCGTGGACGGGACTGGCGGGAGCGCCGCGAGGAACGAGCGGCGCGGATGGTTGCCAAGAGTGCCTTCACCGGACCACGTCAACCGCAGCTGTGGACGGTGCTGAGGACGGCACGTGGAGGAGCGAGCGTGTCGCTGTGGAGGTAGCGCACCCCCACTGTGGAATGACATGAATGTCATTTACTCTCTCCACCGGGACCCTCGCCTGCTCACCAGAACCACCCACGTGTCATTCCCCAGCGCCACTGGCGTCATAACAGCGAAAGATCCGGTTATCCCCAGCATCCACACGTGCTACTACACCTACAAACCCAAATGACATGAATCGCGAAGCACGATCGGCCAACGAGGCCGAACCCGGACCGGCGGGCGCTTGTCATTCAGGGAGGCGTATGGGAGGAACATGGGTGATCACTGGTGACAGGGTGACTCCTGCGGACTACCGTCTACACTCTCGACCCAGGACTGCGTACCCAGCGACGCCGTTCCGATGACGACTGTTCGCCGGCGACCTGTCGGCACCACGTTTTTTCTCGGCTCAGTAGTGCCACGACGCCTACCGGCCGACCGACCACGATTGACGGAGGCACCTACCGTGAAGCTCAGGGTTGACCGAGACATCCTCGCTGAAGCCGTCACCTGGACTGCGCGATCCGTGCCCGCCCGTCCGCCGGTACCCGTGCTCGCCGGAGTCAGGCTGGAGGCCACGGGCTCCAGCCTGGTCCTGGCCTCCTTCGACTACGAGGTCTCGGCCCGCTGCGAGGTGGCCGCCGACGTCGAGGAGGACGGCGTCGTCCTGGTCTCCGGACGGCTCCTGGCCGATATCGCCAAGTCACTGCCGAACAAGCCCGTTGACCTGGAGGTCGAGGGCAACAAGGTCGCCGTCTCCTGCGGATCGGCCCGTTTCTCCCTGGCGGCCATGGCCGCTGACGACTACCCGGCGCTGCCGGTCATGCCCGCCGTCGCCGGAACGATCGACGCCCACGACCTGGCCCGCGCCGTCGGCCAGGTCTCCATCGCCGCCTCCCGCGACGACACCCTGCCCCTGCTCACCAGCGTCCAGATCGAGGTCGAGGGCAGCTCGCTGGTCCTCATGGCCACCGACCGCTACCGCCTGGCCATGCGGGAGCTGACCTGGTCGCCGTCCAACACCGAGCTGTCCACCACCGCCCTGCTCAAGGCCCGCACCCTCTCCGACGTCGCCAAGTCCCTGACCTCTTCCGGAGACGTGACCGTGGCCCTCAGCAGCGAGTCGGCGGCCTCCAGCCTCATTGGCTTCGAGGCCGGCGGCAGGCGCACCACCTCCCTGCTCACCGACGGCGACTACCCGCCGGTGCGCCGCCTCTTCCCGGAGTCCACCTCGATCCACGCCACCGTGGGCACCGACGAGCTCATGGCCGCGGTGCGCCGCGTCAGCCTCGTCGCCGACCGCTCCACCCCCATCCACATGTCCTTCACCCAGGGCAACCTGGAGCTCGACGCCGGACAGGGCGACGACGCCCAGGCCACCGAGCAGCTCGTCGCCCACCTCGAGGGCGACGACATCTCCACCGCCTTCAACCCCGGCTACCTCCTGGACGGCCTGGGCGCCCTCAACCAGCCCTACGTCCGCCTCGACTTTACCCACGCCTCGAAGCCCGCGGTGCTCACCGGCATGGACTCCATCGGAGGCACCGAGGACTCCTCCTTCCGCTACCTGCTCATGCCGATCCGCTTCGGAGCCTGAGACCCGACGGTGCATGTACGTCTCTGACCTCTCCCTGGACGACTTCCGCTCCTACCGCAGCCTGGTGCTGTCCCTGGAGCCCGGCCCCAGCGCCTTCGTCGGCTCCAACGGGCAGGGCAAGACCAACCTCGTCGAGGCCATCGTCTACCTGGCGACCCTCTCCTCCCACCGGATCGGCGCGGACACCGCCCTCGTGCGACGGGCGGCGCCGGGGCAGGCCCAGCCGGCCGGCGCCGTCGTGCGCGCCCGGGCCGTCCACGGGGAAAGACCCAGCGTCCTGGAGATCGAGATCATCGCGGGCAAGGCGAACCGGGCCCGCCTCAACCGGGGCGGCTGCCGGCCCCGCGACCTGCTCGGGGTGCTGCGCGCGGTCGTCTTCGCCCCCGAGGACCTCTCCCTGGTGCGCGCCGAACCCGGGGTCCGCCGGGGCTTCCTCGACGACCTGACGGTCACGCTGCGCCCGGGCCTGGCCGGGGTGCGCGCCGAGCACGACAAGATCCTCGCCCAGCGCGCCAGCCTCCTGAAGTCGGCGCGCGCGGCCCGTTCCTCGACCGCCTCGATGCTCTCCACCCTGGAGGTCTGGGACGCCCAACTCGCCGCGGCGGCCGCCCGGCTCATCGCCGCCCGGGTCGACGTCGTGCGGCGCCTGCGCCCCTGGGTAGCCTCCGCCTACGAGACCGTCTCGGGGACCTCCGGGCAGCGCTCCCGCGCCCAGATCGCCTATCGCTCGAGCCTGCTGACCCACGAGGGAGTCCCGGAGCCCGACCCCCACGACGAGTCGGCCTGGCTCGCCGGGGAGGAGACGCTCCTTGATGAGACCACCGTGGCCACGCGCCTGGAGAACGCCATGGGTGAGCTCCACGCCCGGGAGATCGACCGCGGTGCGAATCTCGTCGGCGCGCACCGCGACGACCTGAGCCTGTTCCTGGCCGGTCTGCCCGCCCGCGGATTCGCCTCCCACGGCGAGCAATGGTCCCTGGCCCTGGCGCTGCGCCTGGCCTCCTACGACCTGCTGCGCACAGACATCGACGCCTACGGCGGGGACGGCGAGCCGGTCCTCATCCTCGACGACGTCTTCGCCTCCCTCGACGAGCAGCGCCGCCGCGCCCTGGCCCAGATGGTCGCCGGAGCCCAGCAGGTCCTGCTGACCGCCGCCGTCGACGACGACGTCCCCGCCGAGCTCGCCGGCGCCCGGTACCGCGTGGCCGACGGTGAGGTCACCCGTGGCTGAGCCCTCCGTACCCGCCGGTGACGGCCCGCTGCCCGATGTCCTGGCCCAGCGGGCCCTGACCCGTCAGCGCGCCCAGGCCTGGGAGAAGGGCGACAGTCGCGTCCCGGTCCGCAGGCTGCGTGAGCCGGCCGGCGGTTCTGGGAGCGAGGGCGCGCAGCAGGCGGCGCCCTGGGACCAGCGCCGCGAGCTGGCCCGTGCGCTGGGCCAGAACCCGGATGACCCGGCCGACCGGGGCCCCGGGCTGGCGCGGGGGCGCGACCGGCCCGGCCCCACCCCCTTCGACCCCCGCACCGGGCAGCGCGAGCTGCGCCGTATGGTGGCCGACAACGGCTGGGCCGGAAAGCTCGCGGTGGCCGGCGTCGTCGCCCGGTGGCAGGCCATCGTGGGCGAGCAGGTCGCCGAGCACTGCACCATCGAGTCCTTCGATGCCGGGCGTATCACCCTGCGCGCCTCGTCGTCGAGCTGGGCCCAGCAGCTCCGGCTCCTCCAACCCACCATCGAGGCCAGGATCGTTGAGGCCCTGCGCTCGGGGCCCGGCGGCCGCCAGGCCGGAGGGATCAGCACCGGCGACGGGGTGGAGCTGCGGATCCTGGGACCTACCGGCCCGACCTGGAAGCGCCGCGGAGTCGGCCTGCGCGGCGCCCGCGGTCCGCGCGATACCTACGGATAGCGGCAGCGCGGGTATCATTGTCAACGCCCCGGTCGGAGCCGTCGTCGTCGGAAAGACACGGAGCGGGCGCCCGGCGTCGGGCGGCGCGGTGACCCACGCGAGACAGAGGTGACCACGGGCACGCTCCCAGCTGCTCACGGCACAGCGGTTCACGGGCCCGTCTACGCTAGAATGCGGTGAAACCGCCCAAGGTGCGCCCAGGACCGTCCTGATGTACCCACCTACGTGTGCGCACGATTCTCCTCAGGATCGTCGTGTGAAGGGGCCGGACGGAGACATCGGACCACTGAGGTCCCGATGCGCACAGATTGAGGAGCAACTGACACGTGTCTGACCAGGACGCCACTGTGAATCACGATTACGGAGCCTCGGACATCACCGTCCTCGAAGGGCTCGAAGCGGTCCGGAAGCGCCCCGGCATGTACATCGGTTCCACCGGTGAGCGGGGCCTGCACCACCTCGTCTACGAGGTCGTCGACAACTCCGTCGACGAGGCCCTGGCCGGCTACTGCGACCACATCGAGGTCACCATCCTGGCCGACGGCGGCGTGCGCGTCAGCGACAACGGTCGTGGCATCCCGGTTGACGAGCACCCCACCGAGCACAAGCCCACCGTCGAGGTCGTCATGACGATCCTGCACGCCGGCGGCAAGTTCGGAGGCGGCGGCTACGCCGTCTCCGGCGGTCTGCACGGCGTGGGCATCTCCGTGGTCAACGCCCTGTCCACCCGGGTGGACACCGAGGTCCGCCGGCAGGGTTTCGTGTGGCGCATGTCCTTCGCCGACGGCGGCCGCCCCATCACCGAGCTCGTCAAGGGCGAGGCCACCGAGTCCACCGGCACCACTCAGACCTTCTACCCGGACCCGACCATCTTCGAGACGGTCGACTTCGACTACGAGACGCTGCGCCGTCGCTTCCAGCAGATGGCCTTCCTCAACAAGGGCCTGCGCATCACCCTGACCGACGAGCGCCTCGGCGTTCAGGACGCCGGCGACGAGATCGCCGGGGACGACTCCGTCCCCGACGCCCCCGAGGTCGGCTTCCGCACCGACTCCTACTGCTACGAGCACGGCCTGCGCGACTACGTCGCCTTCCTCAACAAGTCCAAGAAGGCCGAGCTCGTCCACCCCGAGATCATCGACTTCGAGGCCGAGCAGTCCCTGGGCGAGACCCACTCCATCAGCCTGGAGATCGCCATGCAGTGGACCAGCGCCTACTCGGAGTCGGTCCACACCTACGCCAACACGATCAACACCACCGAGGGCGGCACCCACGAGGAGGGCTTCCGCACGGCGCTGACCACCCTGGTCAACAAGTACGCCCGGGACAAGGGTCTGCTCAAGGAGCGCGACGACAACCTCACCGGTGACGACATCCGTGAGGGGCTGACGGCCGTCATCTCCGTCAAGCTCTCCGAGCCGCAGTTCGAGGGCCAGACCAAGACCAAGCTCGGCAACACCGAGGCGCGCACCTTCGTCCAGCAGACGGTCTACGCCCAGCTCGGCGACTGGCTGGACTCCCACCCCGGCGACGCCCGCGCCATCATCACCAAGGCCTCCCAGGCCGCCGCCGCGCGCCTGGCCGCCCGCAAGGCCCGCGAGGCCACCCGCCGCAAGGGCGTCCTGGAGTCCGCCTCCATGCCGGGCAAGCTGCGCGACTGCTCCTCGAAGAACGCCGCGGACTCCGAGATCTTCATCGTTGAGGGAGACTCCGCCGGTGGTTCCGCCGTTGGCGGCCGCGACCCCGAGCACCAGGCGATCATGCCGATCCGCGGCAAGATCCTCAACGTGGAGAAGGCGCGCCTGGACCGGGCCCTGTCCTCCGACACGATCCGCAGCCTCATCACCGCCTTCGGCACCGGTATCGGCGAGGACTTCGACATCGCCAAGCTGCGCTACGGCAAGATCGTCATCATGGCCGATGCCGACGTCGACGGCCAGCACATCGCCACCCTCCTGCTGACCCTCCTGTTCCGCTACATGCGGCCCCTCATCGAGCACGGTCACACCTACATCGCCATGCCGCCGCTCTACCGGCTCAAGTGGTCCAACGCCGAGCACGAGTTCGCCTACTCCGACGCCGAGCGAGACAAGCTCCTGGCCGCCGGACAGGAGAAGGGCCGCCGCCTGCCCAAGGACGGCGGAATCCAGCGCTACAAGGGCCTGGGCGAGATGAACGACCACGAGCTGTGGGAGACGACCATGGACCCCACGACCCGCATCCTCAAGCAGGTCACGCTCGACGAGGCCGCCGACGCCGACGAGACCTTCGCGATCCTCATGGGCGACGACGTCGAGCAGCGGCGCTCCTTCATCCAGCGCAACGCCTCCGACGTCCGCTTCCTGGACATCTGAGCGGCACCGAGCCACACGTGAAGCGCCGGTCCGCTGCCGGCGACCTCCTCTGAACACGAAGGAATCCTGTGAGCGACGAAGTTGAAGAGATCATCGGCGACGAGGGAGCGACGAACGCAGCCGCCCCCGAGCGCATCCAGCCGGTCGACCTCCAGATGGAGATGCAGCGCTCCTACCTCGACTACGCGATGAGCGTCATTGTGGGCCGGGCCCTGCCCGACGTGCGCGACGGGCTCAAGCCGGTCCACCGCCGCGTCCTGTACGCCATGTACGACGGCGGCTACCGCCCCACCGCCTCCTTCTCCAAGTCCTCCCGCGTCGTCGGCGACGTCATGGGGACCTACCACCCCCACGGCGACAGCGCCATCTACGACGCCCTGGCCCGCCTGGTCCAGTGGTGGTCGCTGCGCTACCCGCTGGTGGCCGGCCAGGGGAACTTCGGCACCCCCGGCAACCTGGGGCCCGCCGCCCCCCGGTACACCGAGTGCAAGATGGCGCCCCTAGCCATGGAGATGCTCCGGGACATCGACGAGGACAGCGTCGACTTCCAGGACAACTACGACGGACGCAACCAGGAGCCGGTCATCCTGCCGTCGAGGTTCCCCAACCTCCTGGTCAACGGCTCCGAGGGCATCGCCGTCGGCATGGCCACCCGTATCCCGCCGCACAACCTGCGCGAGGTCGCCCGCGGCGCCCAGTGGTACCTCGAGCACCCCGACGCCTCGCGCGAGGAGCTGCTCGACGCCCTCATCGAGCGGATCCCCGGACCCGACTTCCCCACCGGCGCCACCATCCTGGGCCGGCGGGGCATCGAGGACGCCTACCGCACCGGCCGTGGTTCCATCACTCAGCGGGCCGTGGTCAACGTCGAGGAGATCCACGGCCGCCAGTGCCTCGTGGTCACCGAGCTGCCCTACCAGGTCAACCCCGACAACCTGGCCGACAAGATCGCCCAGCTCGTGCGCGACGGCCAGGTCACCGGCATCGCCGACATCCGTGACGAGACCTCCGGGCGCACCGGTCAACGGCTGGTCATCGTCCTCAAGCGCGACGCCGTGGCCAAGGTGGTTCTCAACAACCTCTACAAGCGCACCCAGCTGCAGGACAACTTCCCGGCCAACATGCTCGCCCTGGTCGACGGGGTGCCACGCACCCTGAGCCTGGACGGGTTCGTGCGCCACTGGGTCGCCCACCAGATCGACGTCATCGTGCGCCGCTCCCGCTTCCGCCTGCGCAAGGCCGAGGAGCGCCTCCACATTCTCGAGGGCCTGCTCAAGGCGATCGACGCCCTCGACGCCGTCATCGCCCTCATCCGGCGCTCACCCACCACCGAGGAGGCCCGCACCGGCCTCATGGGTCTGCTGGACGTCGACGAGGCCCAGGCCGAGGCCATCCTCTCCCTCCAGCTGCGCCGTCTGGCCGCCCTGGAGCGCCTCAAGATCCAGCAGGAGTCCGAGGAGCTGCGCGCCCGCGTCAAGGACCTGCGCGAGATCATCGCCTCCCCGGAGCGCCAGCGGGGCATCGTCTCCGACGAGCTGGCCGAGATCGTCGAGAAGTACGGCGACGAGCGCCGCACCCGGATCGTGCCCTTCGACGGCGAGATGAGCATGGAGGACCTCATCCCCGAGGAGGACGTGGTCGTCACCATCACCCGCTCCGGTTACGCCAAGCGCACCCGCACCGACTCCTACCGCTCCCAGCACCGCGGCGGCAAGGGCATCCGCGGGGCCACGCTGCGCGAGGACGACGTCGTCGACCACTTCTTCGTCACCACGACGCACCGCTGGCTGCTGTTCTTCACCAACTACGGCCGCGTCTACCGCGCCAAGGCCTACGAGCTGCCCGAGGGCGGGCGCGACTCCAAGGGCCAGCACGTGGCCAACCTCCTGGCCTTCCAGCCCGGCGAGGAGATCGCCCAGATCATGGAGCTTCAGGACTACGACCAGGCCGACTACCTGGTCCTGGCCACCCGCCGCGGCCTGGTGAAGAAGACCCGCCTGAGCGAGTACAACTCCAACCGCTCCGGCGGCGTCATCGCCATCAACCTGCGCCAGGACGAGGAGGGCAATTACGACGAGCTCGTCTCCGCCCGCCTCCTGAGCACCGGGCAGGACCTCCTGCTGGTCTCCCGCGCCGGCCAGTCACTGCGCTTCCACGCCGACGACGACACCCTGCGCCCCACGGGCCGGGCCACCAGCGGGGTGACCGGCATGCGCTTCCGCCCCGGCGACTACCTGCTGGCCATGGACGTCGTCGACCCCACCTGGCAGGACGCCGACCTGTTCGTCGTCACCGAGGGCGGCTACGCCAAGCGCACCAACGTCGTCGACTACCCCGTCAAGGGCCGCGGCGGCCTGGGCGTCAAGGTCGCCAACCTCGTCGAGGCCCGAGGTAACCTCGTGGGCGCCCTGGTGACCGACTCCGGCGACGAGGTCCTGTGCATCATGGCCTCGGGCAAGGTGGTCCGCTCCGCCGTCGTCGAGGTCTCACGCACCGGCCGGACCACGCAGGGCGTGACTTTCGCCAAGCCCGACGCCGGAGACCGCATCATCGCGGTGGCCCGCAACACCGAACGGGACATGGAGGAGGCGGTCGATGCCGCCGATAGCGCCCCGAGTGCTGAGTCGGCGGACTCCACCGATCTGGCCCAGGCTCACCAGGCCCCGGAAGGTGACACTGGCGACTCTCCTGCGGACTCAGCAGCGGACACGGTAGCGTTGGAAAACAACGAGAGTGAGGTCGAAGCATGAGCCAGCCGGTTTCCATGTCCCCTGACGGTGGGCAGTCCGCAGGCGCCGCATCCATTGTGGGTGGCGCGGATGCCTCCGGCAGTGCGTCGGGCGGCAAGAGCAAGAAGAGCAAGAAGACCATCGCCGGGCCGCGCCGCGTGCGTCTGGCCCTGACCCGGGTCGACCCCTGGTCAGTGATGAAGGCGAGCTTCCTGCTCAGCTTCGCGGTGGGCATCATGCTCATCGTCGCCACGGCGGTCGTGTGGTTCATGCTCGACGCCATGCACGTCTTCTCCACCATCGAGGATCTCGTCAAGACGGTCGCCGGTGAGCGCTCCAACACCTTCTCCGCGATCGTGGCCTACCTCGAGCTGCCGCGGGCCCTGGCCGTCTCCACGATTGTGGCCGTGGTGGATATCGTGCTGGTGACCGCGCTGACCACGCTGGGCGCCTTTCTCTACAACATCACCGCCACCCTCGTTGGTGGGATCCATCTCACGCTTGCGGACGAGTGATCGGATTTGGTCTGTCATGGCCGGACAGGTTAATCTTCTCCGGTCGCAAGGGCCTATAGCTCAGTTGGTTAGAGCGCATCCCTGATAAGGATGAGGTCGCTGGTTCGAGTCCAGCTAGGCCCACCGTCCGCGGTGAGACGATGAGGAGGTTTCATGAGGAACCGTGCAGTCGTATCAGCCGCGGTCTTTTCGTTCCTGGCCGCTGCGGGGTATGTCGCGTGGCTCAGGTTCGAGGCGGCCCGCATGGAGCGGGCCGCGTGGGCCGAGGTCACCGACCCCGTTGACTAGCAGCTGACGGAACCGGTGAGGATCCTCCCCGAGGGGCCATGGCGCAATTGGTAGCGCACCTGCTTTGCAAGCAGGGGGTTACGGGTTCGAGTCCCGTTGGCTCCACCACCTACTTCTTCGTGTTCTCTCTTCCCCGGAGCTCCCCATTGATAATGGTCGGCCCGGGAGAACATGTTCAGTGCCGTCGTTCCGGAGAAGAATCGGGGCGAGGAAGACGACGTCCCGCAACAGCGTCGGCTATCGTGAAGGCCTCTTCCAGCGTTGGCATGTGTCCCAGGTAGTTGTGCCGGTACAGACCTGTACCGATCATCATGTCCACGCTTGTCTCCGCGTCTGGCCCATTCCAGGAGGCCTGCTCGATAGCGCGCTGGACGGCGTCAATCGCAGCGTCGCGCAGGGGGCTGATCACTCGTTCACGGTAGAGACGAGCGGCCTCGGGCCGGTTGACGAGCTCGAGGGCCAGCTGCGGCAGGGCACTGGCCAGGGGTGAGCTGATGAACAGTGCGTGGGTATGGACGACGATCTGGGCCAGGTCGACGAGTGGGTCGTCGCTGATGACGGCTTGCCTGTCTCCCAACGCATCGTCGACGGAGGCGACGGCGAGATCCGTCAGTGAGGGCCATCGCCGGTAGATCGTTGACTTCGGGACTCCGGCGCTGCGGGCGACGTCATCAACCCGCAGGCCTCGAAACCCCTTCTGAGTGAGCAAGGACGTGGTGGCCTGAAGGATCCGCTGATCGACAGTGGTGTCTCGAGGACGTCCACCACGGCCGCCTGCGCGGTTGTCTCCTGAAGATCTACTCATCTGCACTTCTCCTTGACGGGAAGTCTGGCAGAGCCGACGAGGAAGCGCTACTATTGGTTGCGCAACTATCGGTATCGAAACTGGAGGTGACGACATGGACTCCGTGTCACTGGTAACCGGGGGGCTGTTCTTCTCATGGCTGGCTCACGACCTCGAGGAGGTGGCCACGATGCCCGGCTGGACGCACCCGCTCTTCGATAAGATCCCTTTCCTGCCCGAGGACATCCGGCGTCATGGCTGTTCGCGTGAGCACGTCTATCTGGGGATCGGTCTCATGGGCGTCCTCATGGCTGCCGCCTCCATTGACGGCTACCGCACCCGTGGACGCTCGCCCGTCTACCAGGCCGCGCTCTACGGCTATGGCATGCACACCTTCAGCCACCTGGGCACAGCGGTCCTCGCTCGGCGCTATACCCCGGGGGTGGCGACGGTGCTGCCGGTCGTCCTGCCCTTCTGGATCCTTGCGAAGCGGACGCTGCGAGCCCACGGAGTCGAGGTGCGCCCCCACCGGTGGGTGATCCCCGCCTTCCCGGTCATCGTCGGCACGGCCCTGGGCAGTGCGTACCTGATGACAACAGGGCGGTCAAGGAGACGCCACTGAAAAGGAAAGCGACCTTGACTGAATGACAAGGTTGCTTTATCATTTTGGTTGTGGTCAGAGTTGACCTGGTCGATCACGGGCAACTGATCCGTTTCATTGTCTCCATGGACGGAAGGCAGCCATGACTATCGAGCGTAAGGCGGGTATCGCCTACTCCATTCGATTCACTGTCGGCGCGGTTCTGTACTCCGTCGGAGTTCTGGTCGGCCTGAGATGGGCGCGATCCCTGGAAGACGATCCGTGGCGATTCGCCGTCGCACTGCTTCCCATGGTTGGTGTTGTCATCTGTGCGTGGGCGATGATGCGATTAGCCCGGGAAGCGGATGAGATGCAGGCGCGGAAGGTGATGGAAGCGCTCGTCATCTCTGCAGCGGGGACGGTGATCACGTCGATCGCCTACAGCTTCTTGGAGGAGGTGGGGGCTCCTCGCGTCAGTCTCATATGGGTCAGCGCCATATGGGCCTTCTTCTTCGGTATCGGGATGCTGTGGTCCACCTGGCGGTACCGGTGAGAAATGATCTCAAGGTGCTGCGCGCTCAGCGCAGCTGGACTCAGGCCCGCCTCGCCGAGGAGCTGGGTGTCTCCCGCCAGACGGTCAATGCCCTGGAGGCCGGTCGCTATGACCCCTCCCTGCCCCTGGCCTTCGCCATTGCGCGCGTCTTCGGTCTGACCATCGAGGAGATCTTCTTCCCCGATGACGACGCCTCCTAGGATGAGTGCCGTGAGCCGCACCGTGGACATTCCGCCCCCGAGGCGAGGATGTCGCGAGCTCATCGAGGACACCGGGGTACGGCTCGGCCTGCACATCAAGTCCGCCGAACAGGCCATGATGGCCGCCAAGACCGAGGCCCTGAGGAGCTTCGGCCTCACAGTGGCCCAGTACGCCGCCATGCTCTCCCTGTACTACGTGCCCGAGCAGTCCTCGGCCCAGCTGGCCAGGGCTGCCGCGGTCACTCCGCAGACGATGGCCACGGTCATTGCCAAGCTGGAGCAGAAGCAGCTCGTCACCCGCCGCCCCTCCTGCGACCACGCCAAGGTCCTTATCGCCTCACTCACGCCCGAGGGCGAGGCCCTGGTACTGCGCGCCGACGAGGTCGCCCGCCGCATCGAGCAGCGTATGGCTGGGGCCTTCACCGCCAAGGAGCGTCAGCAGCTCACCGAGATGCTTGGGCGGGTCACCACCCTCCTGCGGGACGGCCTCAAAGCCGAGTAGAGGCCGACAGGTAGGAGGATTCCCGGCCCCGGATCCGTAACGATCATGCGAGTGAGACGGGGTGCCGCATCTTCTCAACCTCTGGGTATGTCGCAATGTCGGAGCTACGGGCGGGGTGGGCTGCACCGGGTTCTGGGGGAATCGGCTCGTTGGTGTCCAAATCTGTGACAAAGGACCGAAGATCTCCAAACCGTATGAACGAGAACCTTGGAATCATGCGGTTTCACTCCGTCTTGCAGGCGACGATCCAAGCCTTTGTCACAGATTTGGACATTCTTGGTCCTGTTGTGGCTCCTGATGGCGCTCACGTGGCTGCTGTCGACCAGCGGGCTATCCCGCATCGAGTATCAGGTATCTGATACAGTGTTGATAACTGATACAGGAAGGTGTTGCCCATGAAGGCCATGCAGATCGTCGGCTTCGATGGCCCGGCGTCCGGGCTGCGCTACCAGGAGGCCCCCACTCCTGAGCCCGGACCGGGTCAGATTGCGGTGGATGTGGACCATGCCGGTGTCGGCTACGTCGAGGCGCTGTTCACCGAGGGGCTCGTGCCCATCGACCTGCCCTGGACTCCCGGGCTGGAGGTGAGCGGCCGCGTCCGCGCCCTCGGCGACGGGGTGGATGGCTATCGGGTCGGGGATGCCGTCGTTGCCCTGACCATCACCGGAGGTGGCGGCTACGGGCAGGTCGCTGTGGCTCCCGCGGAGCTCGTCGCACCGCTCCCGGCGGGACTCGATCCGGTCCTGGCCGCGGCGGTTCCGGCCAACTCGACGACGGCTCTCGTCGCCCTGGAGGAGATCGCCCACCTGCGCCGCGGCGAGAGCGTGCTGGTCCATGCTGCCGCCGGCGGTCTCGGCTCACAGGTGGGCCAGGTGGCCCGGCTGCTCGGTGCGGGCCGCGTCGTTGGCGTCACCCGCAGTGAGGCCAAGCGCCAGGAGATCCTGGACCTGGGCTATGACGAGGCCTGGCTGACCGAGGATCTCGCGGAGGCCGACCCCGCCCAGTTCGACGTCGTGGCCGACCCGGTGGCCGGCCCGGCCAGGCTGCGCAGCCTCGACCTGCTGCGCACGGGCGGACGGCTCCTGGCACTGGGGGACGCCTCCCAGGCGGAGGACCAGCAGGTGAGCACCACGTCACTGTGGCTGCGGGGCATCGGCGTCATCGGCTTCAACCTCGGGGCCTTCAGCCAGGCGAATCCGGCGCTCGTCGGAGGCCACCTGAGGCGCGCGGTGGAGCTCGTGGCCTCCGGAGAGCTCGGTGTCCACGTCACCGACCGCCTCCCGATCCAGGAGGCCGCGCAGGCCGTCTCCGCGGTGCGCGCGGGAACCACCACCGGCAAGATTGTCTTGACCCACTCGCAGGACTGACGACCCGTCCAGGTCCGCAAGATTCGTCAGTGAACTCTGGGCGCCATATGGGCATCATGGAGCGCATGAGAGAAACGATCGGCTCCTTCGACGTCGTTGGCCTGCCTCTTCGGACTTCGAACCGAGAGGCAGCCCGAACCATTCCTCCTCACTGGCGGGCCGCTGCCGACGCTGGGCTCCTCGCACCCGAGAAGCCCAGCGTCGGCCCCGGCATCTATGCGGTCTACACCGACTACGAGACTCCCGGTGACGATGTCGACGGTGTCTACACCCTCGTCATCGGTAGGCGCATCGAGGCTGGAGGTCCGGTTCCCCCCGGGCAGGTGACTGTGACGATCCCGAACTCCACTCGCGACATCGTCACGCTGGCCGATGCTCGGTCGGAGAGTGTCTATGACGCGTGGGTGGATGTCTGGGCCCGCAAGGACCTGACCCGTGATTATCGTGCCGACTACGAGTACTACGCTCCGGACGGCTCGATCCACCTCTCCATTGGGGTCCTTTCGGACGCATGAGGGCTGAGCAGTACCAACGCCAGCTCGACGTTGTCACCGACTACATCTACACGCATCTTGACGACGACCTCAGCCTGGAGATCCTCGCGCACGTCTCCGGGTTCTCCCGCTATCACTGGCACCGCATCTACCGGGCGGTGCGCGGGGAGACGGCCGCTCAGACCGTGCGCCGTCTCCGTCTGGAGCGGGCGGCAGCCATGCTCACCGAGACCTCGTGGCCGGTGGAACGGATCGCCTGGAAAGCCGGGTTCACCGGCACCGAAGTGTTCAGTCGAGCCTTTCTCCGCGCATATAGGACGACTCCCAGCCGATTCCGCATCGGTGGACGCCCGGCATCGATCGACTCACTGGCGACGAGTTGCGGTTCGGGATCGATGTCGTCGGTGAGTCAGGACCCGGGGTGGGCGGTTCGTGTGGAGACTCGCCGCGGCTATCGACTTGCCGTATCCGAGCATCGTGGGGCGTATATGGATATCGGCCGGGCGTTCAGCCGAGTCAGAGACCGTGTGGGCTCCGGGAGTCTGATGGTTGCCATCTATGAGGACGATCCCGATGCCGTTCCCCCGGCTGATCTGCGCTCGGCGGCTGGAACCGTCGTCGGCCCCGGTACGAAGATTCCCCACGACCTTGCTGAGAGGATGGTGCCGGACGGACGGTACGCGATCATGCATTACGTCGGCCCGTACTCCTCGATGCATGCCGCCTACCTGTGGCTCTACGGCCAGTGGCTGCCGAGCTCGGGCGAGGAGCCGCGAGACCATCCGATCGTCGAGGAGTACCTCACCGACCCGGCGACCACTCCGCCTGTCGACGCTGTCACCGACATCCTCCTGCCGCTCCTGTGAGGCATCCGGCCTGATGCGGCCTATCAAGATCGTCCTGACTCACGAGTGCCGCTAGGCGTCTCGCCGGAGCGTCTGCCGGTTGGCGATGAGGACGCTTCCGACGGCGCACAGTGCGATGACGACCAGGGCCGCGATCACTGGCATCACATGCAGCCCCGTCGGCAGGAGCAGCGCGGTGGGAAGCCGGCGGGACATTCCCGGTACCTGGTTCATCACCGGCAGCACGAGGACCAGGAGTGTGGTCAGGGCAATGGCCGTCGTCGTCCGACGCAGGCCGGCCGCAAGCAGGTGGCCGATGCTCATCGCCATGACGATATAGAGGCCACTGGCCACCCAGGTCCTGACCACCATTCCGGCAGGTGGACGTCCGATCGCACCGATAGTCGCGACGACGGTGAGGAGCAGGCCGCACGAGTACGTCGCCCATGCGACGAGCCAGTCGACGGCCAGACGCGGGAGCAGCACGGTGCTCAACCGGCGTACCCGGGTCCGGTAGAAGATCGAGGAGCCCGGGCGCGTGTCCCAACCGATCGAGGTGATCGCCACCGCGACCGTCACAATGAGGCCCAGCTGCATGGCGGACTGGTTGAACAGGGACACGGCATCGGCCGGTGTGGCCTGCGAGGCCGAGATCGTGAGCTGGTCGCTGCTCGCGGCGGCGCCGAGAATCTCAGGCATGTAGATCGCCAGAGCCGGACTGGACAGCCCGAAGAAGGCGAAGGCCACGAGTACCCCGAGACCAAGCCCGGAGCGTGTGAGCCGGCGCAGCTCGACGACGAGAGAGCTCGTGATGGGGGCTCTGGCGGAGTGGGCCGAGGACAACCGAGGTGAAGTGGGCATCAGGACTCCTGTCTGGTGACGAGGCTGGCGAAGGAGGCGTCGAGGTCGCGGCCCGTCAGAGTCACCTCGAGCATGGGGAGGTCCACCTGCTCCATGACCTGGGGAAGCAGGGCTGTGCCCATCTCGAGGCTCGGGAACCGGACCGTACAGGTGGTTGTGGTCGGTGTGGTGAAGGAACCGCTGGGGAACACCTCGTTCAGCCTCGCCGTCAGACGTGCCTGCTCGCTGGGATCACAGGGGTGCAGGAACCTGAGGGTCCAGGAGGGTTGACGATTCGAGGTGAGGAGATCCGCCGTCGTGCCCTGGGAGATGACGCGCCCCTCATTGATGACGACGACATGATCGGCCAGCTGCTCGACCTCGCTGAGCAGATGGCTGGACAGGAGAATGCTCCGATGCTGCTTCTGCTCCTGGATGAGACGGCGCACGTCGGCGCGGCCGACGGGATCCAGGGCACTGTTGGGCTCGTCCAGGATCAGCAGACCCGGGTCCAGAACGAGTGCTGCCGCGATCCCCAGGCGCTGCAGCATCCCTCGGGAGAAGTCGGCGACCCGCCGCTCGGCCACCCGGGCCAGCCCGCACTGATCCAGTGCCTCGGGGACACTGATGTCGCCGCAGGTGCCTGAGAGGGCCAAGGAGGTCTCCACGATCTCGGTGGCCGTCAGCCATGACTCGAACTGAGGAACATCCGGGCAGTAGGCCACCGTCCGGCCGTCGGTGACCTCGACGTCGCCCTCATCGGCTGGGCACAGGCCGGCGATCACGCTGAACAGAACGGTCTTACCGGCGCCATTGGGCCCGATGACTGCCGTGACTGACTGGTCGAGGGCCTCCAGGCAGATGTCATGGATCCCGGCTCCATTGGCGAAGACCCGACTCAGGTGACTGACGTGCACAGCGGTGCCGGGAGGCATCACAGATCTCCGTCGCTCAGCGTTGTTCTGCTGTCCCGTCCCAGGGCCAGGTAGGCGACCGCTCCGAGAGGGACGACGAGTACCACGATGAGAGCCCAGACCGCCTTGGGCAGGTGCTTGACGCGGGAGCGTCTGACGATATCGATCAGACATGCCACGACCACGATGGTGACCAGGACGATGACGGGGATCCAGATGGCCGGATGGCCAGGAGTGTTCACGGTGACGGCTCGCTTTCTCGGTGAGGGATGAATGGGAAGGGGGTGGTGGTCAGTTGCTCTGCTCGCCGTCGGGCCGTGGGATGAGGACCGTGGTCAGCGTCCGACGACGCCGGTCGCTTCCGGGCTGATTCCCCAGCAGGTTCTGCAGGGCCTGGGACACGGTGTCCAGGAAGGTGTCGACCTCGGCCTGGGTCGCCCAGAAGCTGGCCTGGGTGAAGTTCACCCGGTCCTCGGTGAGATCAGGACGATCGCCGTCGCGGATGTACGCGGAGAAGTCGCCGATGAGTCCGGTGGTGAAGACCGTGAACACCGTCATGAGTTCCTCGCGGCTCAAGGAGCTGAGGTCCTGTGGGGTCGGGTTGGCCATTCCGGGGGTGACTCGATAGGTCTTCTCACTGGTCCCCCGGACCTGCCGCTCCTGAGCCACCTCGATGAGCCCGTGCGAGGCGAGGTGGTTGACGTGCCGGTAGAGCGTCGCGATGGGGACGTCGACAAGGTGCGCATGTAGCTGATGAGGGGTGAGGTCGCCGTCGGCGAGCAGTGTCTGGATGATGCGCAGACGAACCGGGTGCAGCAGTGCGGAAGAGGCCATGCCCGAACAGTATCAGTATCGATACTGAAAGCAAAGGTGGGAGCGGAAACGGCTGATGGGCTGCCGATGCCGAAGCATCTGCAGCCCATCAGCCGTGCTCATCCGTTGGGAGGATCGCTCCCTAGCGGGGCTTTCGTCAGTCCATACCGGCCCGCCGGCGTCGGTAGGCCTGGATCATCATGGTCGGTACCGTGATCCCCAGCACCGCCCCTCCGGCGATGAGGAAGGTGTCGGCTGCGCTCCCTCCGGTGAAGGGGATGGCGGGAACCGCCGACTTGCGGTTGGAGATGTTACCCAGCGCCACGACCTGCCCCTGGGTGGAGATGGTGATGGTGCGGGGGGTGGCGTCCAGGACGTAGCCGACCGGCGGCTTGGTCTCGACGAGCCGGTAGGAGCCGTAGCCCAGCTCCGCCAGCGTGAAGGCGCCGGGGTTCGCATCGGTGTCCAGGCCGCCCTGGGCGCAGGTGCCCACGCAGTCGGTGATGGTGCGGGCCTGATCCGGCTGGGGCCGACCGTTGGAGTCCACGGGGATCAGCGACCACTGGGCGCCCTTGATGGGGTTGCCGCGCTCATCGGTCTTGGTCCAGGTGGCCGATCCCTTGATCCGGGTGTTGGTGACCTGCCCCAGGTCGAGGGTGGGGGTGTTGTCGCCCCTGCTGGCGGCGGGCGCTGATCCGTCCAGGGTCTTGGTCACGGTGGTGCTGGACAGGTGGTAGCCGGCCGGCGCCTGGGTCTCGGTGATGGAGTACTCGCCCCAGGTGAGCCCGGAGACCTTGAAGAACCCGGCCCGAGGATCTTGGTCCACCGAGCCGTTGGGGCACGTGGCCTTGCCGCCGGCGGCGACGCAGTCGGTCACCTCTTTCTGACCGCCGTTGAGCGCCGGCGAGGACAGAGTGAAGACGGTCCCCGCCAGGGGGTTGCCGGCGTCGTCGACCTTGCTCCAGATGACCTGACCGGGCACAGCCGTGTTGACCATCGTGCACTGTATCCACTCACCGGTGGCCAGATCCAGGGTCTTGGAGGCGGAGTTGACCGTCGATGACGGAGTCCTGATATCCGAGTTCGGGTGCGGCACGCAGGAGACGGTGGCCTTGTACCCGGCGGACTTGGGAGACGACGAGGACTCCGACAGCACCGTCTGGCCCTGGGGCAGGTAAGCGGCGTCGAAGCCGCCGGCGCCTGAGGCGGTCTTACCGCTCTTGGGAGTGGCGGTGAGCGTCCAGTCCTTGGCGGACAGGCCCAGGGAACCGGCCGCGGTGTTGTCCACCTGCTTGACCATGGTCAGGTTGGGCAGCTGGACCTGCACCTGGTGGTCCTCGACCTCACCGTTGACCGTGATGCCGGTGGGCTGAGGGTCCTCGGCTGCTTGACCGTTGGGCGGGCGGCCGGTGATGCGCAGACGCATGAAGGTGGCGGCACCGTTGCCATTGATGGTGCTCCGCTTGGCGTCCTGGGGGACGGTCCAGGTCACGGTGGCCTTACCGGCGCTGGAGCAGGAGGTCACCGCGGAGCGCTCACCGGCTGAGAAGACGCCGTCCCGGTTCCAGTCCACCCAGCCGGCGATCTTGGTGTTACTGCCCGAGCAGGTGATCTCCTGGCTCCACTTCTTGCCGATGTCGGTCCAGATGACGCGGTCCCAGCCGGCGGGCAGGGCGTCCTCATCGTCAATATCCGTGGTGTCGTCCCTCGAGGCGTCAGCGCTGTGAGCGACGCTGTCATCGTTGTCCGTCAGGGCACCCAGGCGCACGACGGCGGAGTTCGTGGTGGCCACGTTCCTCCGGTCCGCCGCCTCACTGAGGTTGTACCAGTCTCCGGCGTCGCCCTCATACGGTGTCTTGCCGCGGGCGATGTTGCGCTCTCCGTTGTCAGACAGCTCCCCGCCGCTCCAGGCCGGCTGGAACACGCTGCCGGCGACGCCGTAGCTCTCCGGGGCGTCGCCGTAGTCCATGTAGGAGACGACGCCGAGGGCGACGGCGCCCCGACCGCCTCCGTGGATCTCGACATAGCCACTGCGCATGTTGCTCAGCAGCATGACCGAGGAGGGACCGTAGCCGTTGGGGACTTTGGCACTGCACTCGGCGTCGTCCGGGCGGAACTTCAGGCCGGGCCTATCGCCAACAGGTGTGGACACGGAGACCTTGCCCACGACGGAGTTCGTGATGCACCCCTGTGTCCGAGCACTCTCCAACAGGCGGTAGGTGACGCTTTCAGAGGCGACGTAGGGGATCGGGGAAACGGAGATGTACTCCTTCTGGCCGTTCGGTATGTGCCAGCTCGAGGCCTCAGCATCGGCGAAGACCATGCCCTCCATGGGCACTTCCACCTTATTGGGGAGACGTTCCAGCTGGCTCTTCGCGGGCTGGGAGGCGGAGGTGACGAGGTAGGCGCTGCACTCGACCTGGAACTGCTGCGTGGAGGAGTCCCTCAGGTTGGCGATACCCACAGGCAGGTTCGACGAGGTCATCTGGGGCTTCTTGGCGACCCCGGCGGTGTAGTTGGTGCCGTCGTTGTACAGGTGAGACAGGCCGTCGCCCCGCCAGTTACCCGGTTTGTATCCGACACTCAGGCCCCGATCCGTGGGCAGGCCCGGCTCATCCTTTCCTACGGCAGTGGTACGCACATTGGAGATGGTGCAGCGGCTGGTGCGCCACATATCACCGGAGATCCGTGAGGGAGTCGACCAGACCACGCCGGTGCTTCCATCGGGAAGGACCATCGTGCCTTTTCCAGGCAAGGTATTGGTCATCTCGGTCCAGTCGATCCAGTCGATCACCTGAGTATATTTTCCCGATCCTCCGGCAGGATTTCCGTGAATGGCCTCGGCCGGGGGAACCAGGAGCGTTGCAGGGCCCAGTGTGGCAGCGATCAGCGCGAACACCGAGATCGCGGCGCCGCTCCTCAGTCTCTGGTAAGGCTGGCATGAGGGTTGACATGATGACGTCAGTTCCCGCCGGCGTGAGCGGACGAAGAATCGGCGAAGCATGAAACGCTACCTCAGTCTTAGGGGAATGGGCCTTGACACGGTAGCATTACGGAATTCCACAGAGAGACACAGTAAGATTCCTGTAACTCAACAGCAATCAATATCACGATTGAGTGTCATCAATGAATGATGTCCTCGGTTGGAAAGTGACGTATCGGTATTCTTCTGGGGCGATCATGGGTGCAGGTTCATCGTGTGGGCAGCGGTGCTCGGTTCTGTCTGCACTGACGTGATGCCGTGAGGAGTCGTTGAGGCGCTGGGGTGAAGGGCTGCGCCGTCGGACGGGACTGCTTAGGATAGGCCAGGCTCAGTTACCACTCGGTCGCGGAAGGATGAAGTCATGTCACAGCCATGGGAGATCTACGACGCGCTTCTTGACGGACTGCCTGACGACGTCGTCGTGCGCACGGCGGGCCAGGGACCCCGCTGGAGCCGCGTCCTCAACTCCGCCGGCGGCGTCGGTACGGCCTGGACCATGGATGTGCGCAGCCGCCCGGCCCTCAGCGGGGACGGGCCGCTCGACGGACGGCCACTGCGCGACGTCGGCGCCCTGGCCAAGTCCTGGAACCTGGCTGAGGCCAGCATCGGCCAGGCCGCCATCAACTCCTGGTACTCGCGCGAGCAGACGGCTGCAGCCAACGGATTCGAGCCCACCGGGGAGGGACTGACCTGGCGCCAGGTCTTCGACCCCTACCAGGAGATGATCGCCGGCAAGAGGGTCGCGGTCATCGGGCACTTCCCCTTCGCCGAGGCCGCCCTGGCCGGCGCCGGTGAGTACATCTGTCTTGAGCGCAACCTTCAGCCCGGTGACTGGCCGGACAGCGCCTGCGAGTACATCCTGCCCGAGTGCGACGTCGTCTTCATCTCCTCATCGAGCTTCGTCAACAAGACCGCGCCGCGCCTCATCGAGCTCTCCCGCCAGGCGCACACCGTCCTGGTGGGGCCGTCGACGCCGCTCAACCCGGTACTCCTCGACTACGGCGTGGACACCATCACCGGTTTCGTCGCGGCGAGGTCACTGAGCGACCCCGTCTCCCTGGCCGAGATGGTCCCGGCCGGCGACATCGGCCCCGGCTTCCGGGTGCACCGTCATCGGGCCTGAACCGGTTGCCGCCGCCACCGGGGCCGGCCGGTGGAGGCCGGTCGCGCCCAGCGGCAGGGAATGACAACTGGAATGACGACGACGCCGCACTGGGTCATATCCAGTGCGGCGCCGTCGTGAATTCAGAGGGGGCCGTCAGGCCTGAGCGTCCTCGGGGCTGATGCCGTAGCCGGCCTCATCCTCGGTGGAGTCGGCCCAGTACTCCTCGGCCCACGGGTCCTCAACCGGCTGGCTACGACGCCACACGACGTAGGCGCCGGCAGCGGCCGCGCCGGCGACGGCGAGCCAACCCAGGGTCTTGAGCACGCGGTGCTTCTTCTGCTTCTTCACGGGAACCTCCAATGCGGCGGACTTTGCGGCAACAGCCACGCGCTGGGCGCGCTCTGTCAGAGTACCGTCAGTACCCGCGGCAGCCTGGGCAGCCACGGCGGCGCGCTGCGCACGCGGGATGTAGTCCTCGACAACCCGGTGACGGGCCTCGTGGACCACCGGCTCCAGACGCTCCTGTGCGTCCTTGGCGGCGCGGGCCACGCCCTCGGCGGCCTTGCTGACGTGCGGAGCAGCCCACAGGGCAGCCTTCTCAGCCTGATCAACGACGGATCCGGCAAGGGATGCTGCCTCCTTGCGCAGATGAGCGGTGTCGAGTTTCTTGTCGCAGCATGTCTTCATCAGGCAGGGCATGGTTGCCTCCCAGGTTGGAAACGGATACAGACGGTCGTTGTGCAACGTGCACCAATGGTCGCACCCCTGCGCGGCCTGGCCCACACGATGTCCAGACGTTTTGCCTGGGGTGAACAGCACCGCACGCCGCTTAGGGGTTCATGCCGATGGAGTCGGGACCGTGCCACCATGGCACTCATGGAAGCGACTCTTCACACCAACCTCGGTGATATCCGCCTGGAGCTCTACCCCGAGCAGGCTCCTGAGACCGTCTCCAACTTCGTGGGGCTGGCCACCGGCCAGAAGGCGTGGACGGATCCACGCACCGGCACGGAGTCCCACTCCCCGCTGTATGACAACGTCATCTTCCACCGCGTCATCCCGGGTTTCATGATCCAGGGCGGTGACCCGCTCGGTGACGGCACCGGAGGACCCGGCTACGTCTTCGACGACGAGATCGACGCCTCCCTGACCTTCGCCGCCCCCTACGTCCTGGCCATGGCCAACGCCGGCCGCCGCCTGGGCAAGGGCACCAACGGCTCGCAGTTCTTCATCACCACCGCCCCCACGGAGTGGCTCCAGGGCAAGCACACGATCTTCGGTGCTGTCACCGACGAGGCCTCCCGCGCCGTCGTCGACGCGATCTCCGCTGTGGAGACCGACCCGCGCGACCGCCCGGTGCAGGACGTCATCATCACCTCGGTGGACATCACCGAGTAGTTCCCAGGAGGGGACGAGGCGGCTGCTCGGCAACGAGGAGCCTGCCACCGCACCGCTACCGAACCACTGGAATCTGGTGTGATTCGCCTCTGTGACGCCGCTGGGACCTGCGTCCCGGCGGCGTCATCGTATCCGGTCCACCTGTCCCAACACGCCAGCCCCGATCATCCGCACAGGAGTATCCGATGACCTCGATGAACTCATTCGCGCAACAGGCACCGCCGGTGTGCCCGCGCCACCCGGACACGGTGACCTACGTGCGCTGCCAGCGCTGCGACCGACCCACCTGTCCCGCCTGCCAGGTACCCAGCTCCGTGGGGGTGCACTGTGTGGACTGTGCTCGTCAGGCTCAGGCCGGTCGACGTCAGGCGCGCACGCCGCTGGGCGGGAACGTGGTCTCCGGTGCCCTGGTCACCAAGATCCTCGTCGGCCTGTGCGTCGTCGTCTACGCGCTTCAGGTCTTCGTCCCCGAGGTGAACGCGCAGTCGATGGAGCTCCGCCTGGGCTTCGTGCCGGCACTGGCCGTCTACGAGCCCTGGCGGTTCCTGACCACCGCCTTCCTCCATGCGAACTACATGCACCTCGGCTTCAACATGTGGGCCCTGTGGGTGCTGGGCGGCGTTCTTGAGCCGGTGCTCGGGCGATGGCGCTTCACCAGCGTGTACCTGCTCAGCGCCCTGGGCGGCTCGACGATGATCTACTGGCTCTCCTGGCCGGGCTCGGACTCCTGGCTCACGCTGACAGTGGGTGCCTCGGGAGCGGTCTTCGGCCTGTTCTCCGCCATGTTCATCGTGCAGCGGCGCTTCGGGCGAGACACCTCGGGGATCGTGGCGCTGGTGGCGATCAACGCCGTTATCTCCTTCCTGGGGGCCAACATCTCCTGGCAGGGGCACCTCGGTGGGCTTCTCGTCGGAGGGATCCTCTCGGCGATCTACGCCTGGGCTCCTCGGGGGAAGCGGCAGGCTGTGGGGATCGCCGGGACCATCGCGGTCGCGGTGGCCCTGGTGGGGCTCGATCTGCTTCGGGCCTTTCTCGCCTGAGACGCACCGCCCCCGTGTTGTCTCATGTCTTCTGGGATTTTCGGATGTCATGACTTCTCAAGACGCCGGTGGGGCGGGTTTCCGAGGCGTGAGAGTTGTTGCTCGCCTTGTCGGAGAGGGCCGGCCCGGTGACTGTGGTGGCTGCCGGTGTAGTCTGGATGTACTGCACGAGGGTGGGGTGCTACTGGAGGAGGGTTGGGGGTACTTCGGGTAGGTGGGGCCTTCGTGCAGTACGCACAACCATTGGCCAGTAGATCCCGACCCTCGTGGAGTAGGCCGACTTGGGCCGGCTCGGTGTCAAGCCCCGGGTTTTGTGGAGGCTGGTTTATCTGGTGCCGGTGGTTGCCGGTTGTGATTGTTCCTGGCGGTGGGTGTCGGGTGCCCAGGTGGCTTCGTGCTCGGCGGTGGTTCGCATCCCGATGGCGGAGTGTGGCCGGGTGGTGCCCGTACCAGTGGACCCACTCGGCGGTGGCGACCTCGACGGCGTCGATGTCCTCCCAAGGGCCCTGGTTGCGGATCAGCTCGGCCTTGTACAGCGAGTTGAGCGCCTCGGCCAGAGCATTGTCGTAGGAATCCCCCTTAGAGCCTACAGAGGCGACTGCCTCGCAGTCGGACAGGGCCTGCCCATAGCGAATGGACCGGTACTGCACCCCACGGTCGGAGTGGTGCACCAGGCCCGTCAGGTC
>NZ_MSKS01000034.1 GCF_001937445.1 Actinomyces oris
CCCGCCGCTCCAGCCCCCTGGTCATCGGCCTGGGTGAGGGTGAGAACTTCCTGGGCAGCGACGTGGCCGCCTTCGTCGCCTTCACCAAGAAGGCCGCCGAGGTCGACGACGACCAGGTCCTCCTGCTGACCGCCGACGCCGTCCACGTCTGGGACCAGGACGGCAAGGCCGTCGAGCCCAAGACCTGGGAGGTCTCCTGGGACGCCTCCGCCGCCGTCAAGGGCGGCTACGACACCTTCATGGACAAGGAGATCCACGAGCAGCCCACCGCCGTGGCCGACACCCTGCGCGGCCGCGTCGACGAGCGCGGTGAGCTCCAGCTCGACGAGATGCGCATCGACCCCGCCGTCCTGCGCAGCGTCGACAAGATCATCGTCATCGCCTGCGGCACCGCCGCCTACGCCGGGCACGTCGCCAAGTACGCCATCGAGCACTGGTGCCGCATCCCCGTGGAGGTCGAGCTCGCCCACGAGTTCCGCTACCGCGACCCGGTCGTCAGCGAGAAGACCCTGACCGTGGCCATCTCCCAGTCCGGCGAGACCATGGACACCATCCAGGCCGTGCGCCACGCCCGCGAGCAGGGCAGCAAGGTCCTGGCCATCGTCAACACCTACGGCTCGACCATCGCCCGCGAGGCAGACGCCGTCCTCTACACCCACGCCGGCCCGGAGGTCGCCGTGGCCTCCACCAAGGCCTTCCTCGCCCAGATCACCGCCTGCTACCTGCTGGGGCTCTACCTGGCCCAGCTGCGCGGCAACAAGTGGCCCGACGAGGTCGCCGAGTACCTGGACAACCTCGCCGCCATGCCGGACCGCATCCAGCACGTCCTGGACCACCAGGAGGCCAGGGTGCGTGAGCTGGGCACCGCGCTGGCGGACAAGTCCTCCTTCCTGTTCCTGGGCCGCCACGTCGGCTTCCCGGTGGCGCTGGAAGGGGCGCTCAAGCTCAAGGAGCTCGCCTACGTCCACGCGGAGGGCTTCGCCGCCGGCGAGCTCAAGCACGGCCCGATCGCGCTCATCGAGGAGGGGCTGCCGGTCTTCGTCATCGTGCCCACCCCGCGCCGCCCCGTCCTGCACGACAAGGTCATCTCCAACATCCAGGAGATCCGGGCCCGCGGCGCGCGCACCATCGTCATCGCGGAGGAGGGGGATACCGACGTCGAGCCCTTCGCCGACCACATCATCCGGGTGCCCGTCACCCCCACGATCCTGTGGCCGCTGCTGACCGTGGTGCCGCTGCAGATCTTCGCCGCGGCGCTGGCCGGTGCCAAGGGGCTGGACATCGACCAGCCGCGCAACCTGGCCAAGTCCGTCACCGTCGAGTAGGGCCGACGCCGAGACGTCGACTCGACCCTCAACGGCGCCGAGCCCGTATCCCGGGCTCGGCGCCCTCGTCTACAGGGCGGGGCGAAGGGACCTGATCTGCTGCTTCGTACGGGCCTGTGAGCGTTGGGAGGACAGGGCCAGGTCGTCGTCATTGTCGACGTGGTCGGCCTGGGCGACGACGAAGGCCTGGGCCATACCGCCGTCGTGCGCCAGGGAGAGGTGCCAGTGGCCGATGCCGGCCTGGCGCGCGGCCATCGCGGCCGCCCCGGTCAGGCGCAGGCGCGGCGGCGTGCCGGGCATCGAGGTCACCTCGATGTCCTGGTACTCCCACCCCTGGGGCGCGTCCAGTCCGAGCTCGGCGTAAGCCGACCCCAGGGCCTTGAGAACCGCCTCCTTGGCCGCCAGTCGCGCCCCGAGGGAGGTTGCCCGCTTCTGGCAGGCGGCCAGCTCGGCGGGGGTGAAGAGCCGCTCGCGCAGGCCGGGTACCCGGTCCATGTAGCCTTCGAGGCGGGGGATATCAACCAGATCGGTCCCTACAGCGCGGATCACTCGGCCATTGTGCCGGGTGAACGGGGACGGTGAGGGGTGAACGCGCCACCTAGTTCTAGAAAGGACAACTTCTTGCCGCCTGCCCGACGGCAGCCGACCTGGACCGGCAGCCACCGAGTGAGTCCCGTTGTATGAAACTGCCTGTCTCAAAGCCGCGTTGGAGGGGCGAGGAGAGCGGAGCGGAGGACAATGGGACGGGTGAGTGACCTCAACGACCTCCCGCGTTCCCACGACGTCACCGACCCCACCACCTGTGCCTGGCCCGCCCGGGAGATAGCCTCCGCGGAGGCCCCCGTCACCGCGGGCACCGACCGCTACATGAGAGCCGCCGCCCACGCGGTGGCCCGGGCGGCACTGCGCGAGCTGCGCCAAGGAGCCGGCACTGCGGGCACCGCGGCGGTCCCCGCCCGATCGGTTCTGGCGCCGGCATCCTCGACGAGTCCCGCGGGGACGGCGCCGACCCCCTCCTCACCGCTGTCCCCGACGACGCCGCTGGGAGGAACGGGTGGTGGAGCAGGCGCGTGCGCGAGTCCCGGATGGATCTCCGGGGCCCCGGTACTCCTCTTAGTCGGCGGCGGCCACAACGGGGCCGACACCCTCCTGGCCGGTGGCCTGCTCGCCCACAGCGGCTGCGCGGTCAGCGCCGTGCTCGCCACCGAGCACCCCCATCCCGTCGCCCTGGAGGAGGCCCGCAGCCACGGCGTCACCATCCACGGAGCCGGCTACCGCAGCGATGACGGAACCGATCAGGCCTTAGCCGAGGCCGTGGCCGCTATCGAGGCCTTCCTCGTCCGCGGCGGACTCGTCCTGGACGGGCTCACCGGCATCGGCGCCACCGGGGCGCTGCGACCCGACGCCGCCGCTCTCATCGCCCCGCTCATCGCCGCCGGAGAACCGGGGCACCGCCCGCTGCGCGTCATCGCTGTCGACCTGCCCAGCGGAACCGGAGTCGACGACGGCACGGTGAGCGGCCCGGTCCTGGCCGCCGACCTCACCGTCACCTTCACCTGCCTCAAGGGATGCCAGTGCCTGCCCCCGGCCCGCCACCTGTGCGGCGTCGTCGAGGTCGTCCCCCTCGGGCTGCCCACGCCCACGAGCCGGCCCCTGGCCCGCCACCCCGCCGACGTCGCCCTGGGCGACTACCTGAGACGAGCCCTTCGCGAGCCGGGCCCCGATGACCACAAGTACACCCGTGGCGTGGTCGGCCTGTGGGCCGGCAGCGAGACCTACCCCGGCGCCGCCGTCCTGGCCGCCAGCGGCGCCGTGCGCGCCGGCGCCGGCATGGTGCGCCTGACCGCGCCCAGGCGCGTGGAGGACCTCGTCCTGGCTGCCCGACCCGAGGTCGTCCCCGCCGCCGGACGCGCTCAGGCACTCGTCCTGGGGCCGGGCATCGACCCCGCCGACACCACCAGGGCCGATGAGGTACGAGCCATCCTCTCCTCCACCCTGGCACCCTCCGGCGGAGGCAGGCAGGGCCACACCCGGATCCCCACCCGGATCCCCACCGTCGTCGACGCCGGCGCCCTGAGCATCCTGACCGAGCTCCTCACCGAGGAGCTGAGCTGCACGCCGCTGCACGTGCTGACCCCGCACGCCGGAGAGGCCGCCGCGCTGTTGATCGCACTGGAGGACAAGGGGGCGGCGGCGCGGGAGACCCATAGATGGAACCGCAACCGCGTCGAGGCCCACCCGGGTCTCGCCGCCCGCGAGATCTGCCGCCTCACCGGCGCCACTGTCCTGCTTAAGGGAGCTACCACCCTCATCGCCGCACCACAGCGCCCCGTGGTCAGTGTGGACAGCGGACCGGGCTGGATGGCGAGCGCCGGAAGCGGGGACGTGCTGGCCGGGATCCTCGGAGCGGTCCTGGCCGGCGCCGCAGCCCGCTGGGAGCAGGAGACGGCGCCCGCCGCCTCGGGCCCGACCTCAGTAGACGTCCTGGTCGAATCGGTGGCCGCCGGCGTCAGGCTGCATGCGCTTGCGGGGGCCTACGCCGCAGCAAGCCCGCAGGGCGCCGGGGGCACGGGGGTCGGCGGGCACCCGATCGCCGCCCTGGACATCGCCGCGGCCCTCGGCCCGGCCCGCCTCGAGCTCAACCGGTTCCAGGCGGTGCCGCCCCACCCTTGAGGTGCGGCGCCTGAAGCGGTGCCCAGCAGGCCTTCCGGCTCGAGGCGTGGGCCAGGATACAGCGGCGCCCCCGGCCACCCAGTGCGACAATCGCGCCGTGACCACCTCCATGGACTCTGCCGCAACGACCCCCTCCACCGCTCCGCGATCCGCGCTCTCCCAGTGCGCGCCACCGGCGGCGGCTACCTCGCGGGCCGTCATCGACCTGGAGGCCGTGGCCCACAACGGGCGGCGCCTGGCGCAGGTGGCGGGCGTGCCGTGGATGGCCGTGGTCAAGGCCGACGCCTATGGTCACGGGCTGGGCCCGGTCGCCCTGACCGCCCTGTCAGCGGGAGCCTCCTGGCTGGGAGTGGCCCAGCTCGCCGAGGCCCTGACGCTGCGCTGCCTGCTGGATGAGGCCGGTGTGAGCCGCCCGGTGGGGGATCCCTCCGCGCAGGCCCCCCGGGTCCTCACCTGGCTCCTGCCCGTCATGGATCCTGCCCGGGCGGCCGCCGAGGACTCGCCCCTGCGCGCCGCCCTGGCCGCCGACCTGGACTTGTCAGTGTCCACCCTGCCCCAGCTTGAGGCCCTGTCGGCGGCGGCCCGGGCGCAGGGGAGGACGGCGCGTCTCCACCTCAAGGTCGACACCGGCATGTCGCGCGGCGGCGCCACCCCCGAGGAGCTGCCGGCCCTGGCCGCCGCGCTGAGGCGGGCCGAGGACGAGGGAACGGTCGACGTCGTCGGCCTGTGGTCCCACCTGTCGCGCGCCGACGAGCCTGCCAGCGGCTCCACCGAGGAGCACCTGGAGCGGTACCGGCAGGCCGAGCAGGTCGTCCGGGCCGCCGGCCTCAACCCGCCCATCCACCACCTGGCCGCCACCGGAGGACTCCTGTGGCACCCGCAGGCCCGTATGGACCTGGTGCGTGCAGGCATCGGCCTGTACGGGTTGAGTCCCGATCCCTCCGTGGCCACCAGCGCCGAGCTCGGGCTGCGGCCCGCCATGCGCCTGGAGTCCCCTCTGGTGCAGGTCAAGCGCATCGAGGCCGGGCAGGCCGTCTCCTATGGGGGGACCTGGAGCGCCCCCACCGACCGCTGGGTGGGGCTCGTGCCCCTGGGGTACTCCGACGGCGTCCCCCGCGCTGCCAGCTCCACCGGCCCCGTGGGAGTCGGCAGCATCATGACCACCATCGTGGGGCGGGTGTGCATGGACCAGGTGGTCGTCGACCTCGGCCCGGCCGTGGACGAGACCGGAGCGCCCCTGCCGGCACCGGCCCAGGTCGGTGAGACCGCCGTGCTCTGGGGAGACCCCCAGGACTCAGATCAGGAGGCCGTCCCCACCGCGGATGACTGGGCGCAGGCCTGCGGCACCATCAACTACGAGATCGTGACCCGGTTGGGAGCTCGTGTCCCGCGCTGCTACGTCGGGGAGCCCGGCACTGGCGACTACTCTCGACCCTAGACGGCAGACGTCGGATATCGCCGGTCCCCATCAGGCCGGCCGGTTCCACCATCGGACCCATGCACGGATGAGGAGGGAATATGAGCACAGCGCCGCACACACCGCAGACCGCCCCTGGGATCACCATTGCCACCGGCAACGCCGACGAGACCCGGGCACTGGGTGCCCGCCTGGCCCGCCTGCTGCGCGCCGGCGACCTCGTCATGCTCTCCGGCGGGCTGGGGGCCGGCAAGACCACGCTCGCTCAGGGCGTCGGTGCGGCCCTGGGGGTGCGCGGCCGGGTCTCCTCACCCACCTTCATCATCGCCCGCGTGCACCCCTCCGTCTCCGGCGGCCCCGACCTCATCCACGTTGACGCCTACCGGATCGCCTCTCTGGAGGAGATTGACGCCCTCGACCTGGACTCCTCCCTGGACCGCGCCGTCACCCTGGTCGAGTGGGGCGAGGAGAAGGTGGAGGCCCTGAGCCCCGACCGCCTGGAGATCCAGGTGCTGCGCCCCCACGGAGCCGTGCGCGCCGGGCGCCCGCAGCCCGACGACGCCCCCGCCGGGGCAGAGTCTCCCGCCGGCTCGGTGACGGGGGAGCCGGTCGTGGACCTCGGCGAGGTCGACGACGGCAACCGGACGATCATCGTGCGCGCCGTCGGTGCGCGCTGGGCCGACGTCGACCTGAACCCCCTGGCCGCAGAGGCCTCCTGCCAGCCTGGAGCGCCGCTGTGAACACTCCCGCCACCGTGGCACCGCTCCGCAACGCCACCCCGATCCGGCCCGCCCAGTGCTCCCGACGTCCCCGGCACCTGCTCTTGTCCGCTGCGGCGGCGGCGCTCCTGGGCGTCTGCCTCCTGACCCCGGCGCCGGTCCGGGCCGCTGCCGACACCGACCCCCACCTCACGGCGATCACGTCGGCCGGCGGCGTGGCGGGTGTCTCGACCGACGCTGACTCGCGTGACGAGGCCAAGGCGCTCATGGAGAGCGAGTGCGTCGCTCAGGTACGTCAGAGCACCGGTGAGCAGGGCGAGATCACGGTGGGCGATCCGCGCAGCGTCTACACCTGGGCCTCCGGCTTCCTTGACGGCTCCCAGCCCACCGCGCAACCCGTCGACACCGGCGACTGGGCCGCGACCGTCTCCTCGGGCGGCAAGCCGGTCGGTCTTCTCGAGGTGGTCCATGACAAGGGGCACGCTACCTGCACCCCCGTGTTCGACGACGACCTGGCCACCGACGTCGACCAGATGGGCGAGGCCCACCTCGTCCACGACCGCAACGCCAACGCCTGGTACTCGCTGAGCGGCACCACGGTGACGGCGATGGGGGAGGCCGCCACCCGGCGCCTGGCCGGTCCCATCGATCTGCGCGACTACGGAGAGATCCTGCGTGAGCGCGCCGGGTCCAAGCCCAAGACCTCCGCCGCTCAGGGCGAGGAGCGCTCCACCACGGGGGGCTGGGCGATCTGGGGGCCGGTCCTGGCGGTCGTCGTCGTCGGGATCCTCACCGTCATCATCACGGTCCGTCACGAGCGCAAGGTGACCGCCCCGCTACGCCAGGCCCGCAACCGCGCCGACATGGCCGAGCGCGCTGACCGGCTCAGCCGGGACGAGTCCGACACCCAGGGCGCCGCAGTGCGGCGGGGCATCCCCCGCGCCGCCATCGACCTGTCCCTTCTGGGGGACGGGGCTGAGGATGACGCCGACGCGACCGTCGGTGAGACCCTGGGGGACACGATCCCCGAGAGCCGCGTCAACCTGCCACGAGACCCGAAGGCATAGGCTGGTCCGGTGCGAATCCTCTCCATCGACTCCTCCCTGGGGACTCAGCTCGCGGTCGTCGATGCCGCCCCCTCGGCCGCCGGTGCGCGCGCCCTGCAGGTGCTGAGCCAGGACGAACAGGCCGATACCCGCCGTCACGCCGAGTCCCTCGGGCAGATGCTCTCTGAGGCTCTGTCGGTTCCCGAGGTGGCCGAGCGTCCGCTGGACGCCGTGGTCGCCGCCACCGGACCGGCCCCCTTCACCGGACTGCGGGCCGGACTGGTGACGGCCGGGGTCGTCGGGCGCACCCGGAGCGTCCCCGTCCACGGAGTCTCCAGCCTCGACGCCGTCGCCCGCCGCGCCCTGGATGAGCTCGGAGCCCACGAGGGACGCAAGGATCCGGTCGTCCTGGTCGCCACCGACGCCCGCAGGCGCGAGGTCTACACGGCACTCTTCCGCGCCAACGGTCCCGACGACGTCACCCGCCTGACCGAGATCAGCGTCTGCCCCCCGGCCCAGGTCGCCCAGCGCCTCGCCGAGCAGGCCCCGGGGCGGGCCGGAGAAGGCGGAGACGTCGACGCCGTGGCCGGCTCCGGCGCCGCCCTCTACCCCGAGCTGGCGGAGATGTCCTCCTGCCACGAGGCCCTGGCCCCTATCTCCGGTGACGCCCTCACCCAGGTGCGCATCGCCCTGGCCCGCCTCGAGCGCGGCGAGGAGCTGAGCACGCAGCCGCTCTACCTGCGCCACGCCGACGTGCAGATGCCCACCGCCCGCAAGCGCGTGCGCTGACCCCGGGGCCACGAAAGACACTGAGATGCCCGAGGTGACGGGAGCGGGCCGGGCCCCCAGGCTGCGGGAGATGGCGGCGAGGGACCTGGAGACCATCGCCCGTCTCGAGAGCGAGCTCTTCGGGGCCGAGGCCTGGAGCAGAGAACTGCTGGCCGCCGAGCTGGCGGCCTCCCAGGGGCCTGGGGCGGACCGCCGCTACATCGTCGTCGAGTCCGATGAGAGCGATGATGACGCCGCGGATCGCGCCGCCGGGGCCGGGCCGCACGGGCCACGGCTCCTGGGCTATGCCGGGCTCTATCACGCAGGCGGGCTGACCAGCGCGGATCTGCTGACCATCGCTACCGTCCCGGCCGCGCGCGGGCGAGGGATCGCCTCCCTCATGCTCACCGAGCTCGTCTCCACCGCCCGAGAGGTGAGCTGCCCCGATGTCCTGCTGGAGGTGCGTCAGTCCAACGAGGCCGCCCAGCGGCTCTACGCCAGGCACGGGTTCGTTCCCATCGGCCGGCGCCGCCGCTACTACCAGGCACCGCCGGAGGACGCCGTGGTCATGCGGCTGACTCTGCGCCCGCGCCCGGGACCGGTGGGGGCCGAGGCCGGTGATCCGAGCCCGCCCTGAGCCCGAGGGCCAGCCCATCCGGGGGCAAGCCCCGGTGTCCGACTGGACGGATTGCGCCGGGACCGAAGAAGCAGATGGGTCCGCAGCGACCGGAGATAAACACGGACCGCGGGGAGAGAAGCGGTAGGTGTCGGCCACTTCACAGATTTGTCTGACACCCCCGTGACGAAAAGGCGGCCCCAGATGTCGGTGTCAGCATATTCCGCGGCGTTGAATGACGAATCGAGATTCGATGAGATCCCCGCGATTCTGCGGATCGTCACAGCAACTGCGCTGGTAGGGGCCCAGGCGGGACCAACGGGACCTGGTGCCCGGCTAGCCTTCTGCCGTGGCCAAATCATCTGCTCCTTCCCTGAAGAGGCGGACCGCCTTCTCCACGACCGTCTTCATGAAGCGCATGATGGCGATCTCGGGACTGGTGTTCCTGTTCTTCGTCCTCTTCCACGCCTACGGCAACCTGCACTACTTCGAGGGTGAGGTCGCCTACGATCACTACGCCGTGTTCCTGCGAGCGCTGCTGGTGCCGATCATGCCCTACGGCGGTGTCCTGTGGATCCTCCGCCTGGCTCTCATCGCCTGCCTCCTGGCTCACGCCGGCAGCGCCTTCAGCCTGTGGGCGCGCAACAAGCGGGCCCGCGGCAACGACAAGTACGCCGTCAAGAAGCCCGGCGCCGAGTACTTCGCCTCCCGCTACGCCATGCGCACCATGCGGTGGGGCGGCGTCATCCTCCTGCTGTTCATCATCTGGCACCTCCTGCAGTACACCACCCTGTCACTGACGCCGGGAGGGAAGTACGTGCACGGGCGGGCCTACCTCAACATGTACTACGGCTTCCAGCTGTGGTGGGTGTGGCTCATCTACGCTGTCGCGCTGGCCGCCCTGTGCCTGCACGTGTGGCACGGCGTGTGGTCCGCCCTGCAGACGCTGGGGGCGGTGCGAGGAAACACCATCCCCTTCATTCGGCTGATCGCCTTCGTGCTGGCCTTCGCGCTGTTCGTCGCCTTCATGGCTGTTCCGACGGCGATCCTCTTCGGCTATGTCGATGCCCCCATGGCCGCTGGCGACTACTATCCGCAGTTCTGTGACGCGATCGGCTCCTCCGCCGAGCACTTCGCCGAGTGTGCTACGGCGACCCACTGAGAGTGAACGACTATGACTGAACTCATCGACGGCCTGTACTACGAGGGCGAGAAGATCGCCGACACCAAGGCCCCCCACTCCGTCCCGATCGACCGGCGCTGGGAGCAGCGCAAGTTCGAGGCCAAGCTGGTCAACCCCGCCAACCGCCGCAAGCTGGACATCATCGTCGTCGGCTCCGGCCTGGCCGGCGGCGCCGCGGCCGCCTCCCTGGGCGAGCAGGGCTACAACGTCAAGGTCTTCTTCTACCAGGACTCGGCTCGCCGGGCGCACTCCATCGCCGCCCAGGGCGGTATCAACGCCGCGAAGAACTACCGCAACGACGGGGACTCCGTCTACCGGCTCTTCTACGACACGGTCAAGGGCGGTGACTACCGCGCCCGCGAGGACAACGTCTACCGCCTGGCAGAGGTCAGCGCCAACATCATCGACCAGTGCGTGGCCCAGGGCGTGCCCTTCGCCCGCGAGTACGGTGGCCTGCTGGACAACCGCTCCTTCGGTGGCGTGCAGGTCTCCCGTACCTTCTACGCCCGCGGCCAGACCGGCCAGCAGCTCCTCATCGGCGCCTACCAGGCCCTCGAGCGCCAGGTGCACGCCGGCACGGTCAAGGAGTTCCGTCGCCACGAGATGGTCGAGCTCATCATCGTCGACGGCCGTGCCCGGGGCATCGTCACCCGTGACATGGTCACCGGGAAGATCGAGACCCACCTTGCCGACGCCGTCGTCCTGGCCAGCGGCGGCTACGGCAACGTGTTCTTCCTGTCGACCAACGCCATGGGCTGCAACGCCACTGCCATCTGGCGCGCGCACCGCAAGGGCGCCTACTTCGCCAACCCCTGCTACACGCAGATCCACCCCACCTGCATCCCGCAGTCCGGGGACTTCCAGTCCAAGCTCACCCTCATGAGTGAGTCCCTGCGCAACGACGGACGCATCTGGGTGCCCAAGAAGGCCGAGGACTGCGACAAGGACCCGCGCGACATCCCCGAGGAGGCGCGCGACTACTACCTCGAGCGCATCTACCCGGCCTTCGGCAACCTCGTGCCGCGTGACATCGCCTCCCGCCAGGCCAAGAACATGTGCGACGAGGGTCGCGGCGTGGGACCGGCCATCAAGGAGCGCGACGCCGACGGCAACGAGCGGATGATGCGTCGCGGCGTCTACCTGGACTTTTCCGAGGCCATCAGCCGCCTGGGCAAGGACGCCGTCTCCGCCCGCTACGGCAACCTGTTCGAGATGTACCAGCGCATCACCGGGGACGACCCCTACGAGGTCCCCATGCGCATCTACCCCGCCGTGCACTACACGATGGGTGGCCTGTGGGTGGACTACGACCTGGAGTCCAACGTCCCGGGCCTCTACATCGCCGGAGAGGCCAACTTCTCCGACCACGGCGCCAACCGCCTGGGCGCCTCCGCCCTCATGCAGGGCCTGGCCGACGGCTACTTCGTCCTGCCTGACACCATGAACGACTACCTGGCGGACATGCTGCGCCTGGGCAAGGTCGACCCCAACGCCCCGGAGATCGCCGAGGCCAAGCGCTCCGTCGAGGAGCGCGTCGCCCGCCTCATGGCCCTGCGCGGCACCCGCAGCGTGGACGACTTCCACATGGCCCTGGGCCGCATCATGTGGGAGTACTGCGGCATGGAGCGGCGCGACGCCGGACTGCGCGACGCCATCGAGCAGATCCGGGCCCTCAAGGAGGAGTTCTGGCGCGACGCCCGCATCACGGGCCAGGCCGACGAGCTCAACCAGGCCCTGGAGAAGGCCGGCCGACTGCTGGACTTCTTCGAGCTGGCCGAGCTCATGTGCATCGACGCCCTGCACCGGCGTGAGTCCTGCGGTGGCCACTTCCGGGCGGAGTCCCAGACTCCCGAGGGTGAGGCCATGCGACACGATGACGAGTTCCTCTACGTCGCCGCCTGGGAGTGGGGCGGGGAGAACCAGCCGCCGATCCTCCACAAGGAGGACCTCGTCTACAAGGACATCGAGCTCAAGCAGCGGAGTTACAAGTGAACATCAAGCTCAAGATCTGGCGCCAGAAGAACCAGGACTCGAAGGGCCACTTCGAGGAGTACGCCATGAGCGGGATCGAGGAGCACATGAGCTTCCTCGAGGTCCTCGACCTGCTCAACGAGCAGCTCTTCGCCGAGGGCAAGGAGCCGGTGGCCTTCGACTCCGACTGCCGCGAGGGCATCTGCGGTCAGTGCGGTGTGGTCATCAACGGGCAGGCCCACGGGCCCATCCGCTCTACCACCTGCCAGCTGCACATGCGCCACCTGGCGGAGGACCCCTCCTTCAAGGACGGTTCCACCATCACGATCGAACCGTGGCGCTCCACCGGCTTCCCGGTGCTGCGCGACCTCATCGTGGACCGCTCCGCCCTGGACCGCATCGTCCAGGCCGGCGGCTACATCTCGGTCAACACCGGTGGGGCCCCGGAGGCTCATTCGATGCCCGTGCAGAAGGAGAAGGCCGATGCCGCCTTCGAGGCGGCCGCCTGCATCGGCTGCGGCGCCTGCGTGGCGGCGTGCCCCAACGCCTCGGCCATGCTGTTCACCGGCGCGAAGATCTCGCACCTGGGCCTGCTTCCGCAGGGCCAGCCCGAGCGCCTCGCTCGCGTGGTGAGCATGCTCAACCAGCACGACGCCGAGGGCTTCGGCGGCTGCACGAACATCGGTGAGTGCGCGGCCGTGTGCCCCAAGTCGGTGCCGCTCGAGGTCATCTCGCGCCTCAACCGGGATCTCGGCCACGCCCTGTGGAAGGGCCAGCACGCCCACTGATCCATCTGCCTCACTCAGTACCGAGCCGGGCATTTCTCGCGTACCCCGACAGAAATTCTGTGGGGCTACGCGAGAAATGCCCGGCTCGGTGGTGTTTTACCAGCGAATGCCGGTGGGGTGGATGTTGTGGTGGGCGAGCTCGCGCAGCATGGCTGGGGCGTCGGTTGGCCAGGCGTCCTCCCAGGTCCAGCGGGCGACGTCATAGCCGGCGCGGGTGAGGGCGAGCTCGCGGCGGCGCTCGTTGAGGACGGTGTCCTCGGCGTTCTTTCCGTAGCTGTTCTTGCGGTACTTGATGCGGCCGTCGAACTCGCCGACCACCCTGGCGTGGGGCCATAGGAAGTCGAGGCGGTAGGTGTAGTCGTTGATGTGGGCTTTGTGCTGGAGGTCGGGGTGGGGCAGGGTGGCCTGCCACATGCGTACGCGGGAGAGGGACTCGCCGGGGGACTCGGAGCGGGCGTCGGTCAGGTGGGTGGCGGTGCGGGCGCTGCGGATGCCGCGGGCGCCGGTGGCCAGGTGGTTGACGGCGTTGGTCAGCTCGGCGCGGGTGCACAGGTGGGCGGCCAGGGCGGCGTCCATGGCGCACACGCCCTGGGTGAGCCCGCCCCACCGGGCCAGATCAACGACCGTGTCAGAGACGTTGGACACCAAGACTCCTCTGACCGTTTCCAACGCACCGAGCCCGGTTCTCTCCCGACGTTGCAGAAGAGCGGTGCTCGATCGATCCGTGCGACGCCCGAGGCACTGGACCCGCCTCGGGATGCGGCCCACCAGTGGGAGCCCGAGCCACACGGCCGCCGACGCGCCAAGCAGGACCAGGTCCCCGCGGGCCTTGGCCAGTGCGGCCCGGATGAGAGTCAGATGCCGCAGGTCCGGCCTGGCCGCCGTCCACTCCTGCTGCGGGGTATAGGCCGTGGGGCGGGAGACCTTCAGCCGCTTGGCCCCGCCGTCCACTCCTGCTGCGGGGTATAGACACCAGGACCGATCCGGAACAGACCCGGCGCGGTGCACAAGTGGGAAGCCCCCGCTGAAACGGCGTCGGAGGACAGGAGGAATGACGGGGCGCTGTGAGATGGAGTTTTGGAGGCAATGCCGGTGGTCATGCCTACCAGCGTGAGGGTTGAGCTCAAGACGTGAGAACTGGCATCAGATGCTCTGTGGACTGGCGGTGTCAAAACCCGGCTGTGGAAACCGGCGCGTACCAGAATCACGCCGCCCGGCGCCCAACCGCGAAGAGGGCATTTTTCGCGTACCCCAACAGAAATTCTGTAGGGCTACGCGAAAAATGCCCGGCTCGACGCTAGTGGGTGGTGAAGGTGATCCCGGTGAAGTCCGCGATGCGGGGGACGTGCGGGTCGGCCTCGGGGACGCCGTCGCCCACGAGGAGGACCTGTGCGCCGGCGCGCCGGGCCGCGGTGTAGCCGGAGGTGGCGTCCTCCAGTACCAGACAGGAGGAGATCGGTACCCCCAGGATCTCGGCGGCCTTGAGGTAGGGCGCGGGGTCGGGTTTGCCGCGTTCGACGTCGCCGGCGGAGACAACCGCAGGGGGGAATGGGGACGCCGGCCTCCTCCATGCGCACCTGCATGAGCTCGATCGGCGCGGAGGTCACCAGGGCCAGCGGAACGCCGGCGTCGATCAAGGCTGTCATGAAGGATGCAGCGCCGGGAATCTCCGCCATGCGTCCTGCGGTTCGCACGATCTCCTCACGAGCGAGGCGCTTGTAGATGGCGTCCTGCTCATCGGCGGTCAGCTCCGGCAGGAACCGGCGGATCGTGTCGAGGCCGGTGCGGCCGGGGGAGTAGGCCATGATCTCGTCGAAGCGCTCACTCATGCCGTGGTCGTGGGCGAAGGAGCTCCACATCGACTCCACGACTGCCGAGGAGTCCACGAGCGTGCCGTCCATGTCGCACAGGACTGCCTCGGCCCGGGCCAGAGGCACCGGCTCCTCAGTGGAGCTGCCCGATGACGACAACAGCTGAACGGACACGGTGCCTCCTGAGACGAAGCCGATGGAAGAGTGAGGATACACGGACACGAGTGTGATTCAGGGCATCAACGAAGGAGGGGTGCGGTTGGGCTATGCCCACACTCCGGAGGAGCCACGGCGGTGGGAGCCGACCAGGTGCGTATCGATGATCCCGATCGCCTCCATGAGGGCGTGCATCGTCGTCGGGCCGACGAAGCGGAAACCACGGCGCTTGAGCTCGCGGGACAGGGCCGCCGACTGAGGCGACTGAGTGGGAATGTCTGAGAGCCGATGGGGTTGAGGAGTTGCCTCCGGCTGGAAGGACCACACGAGGCCCGCCAGGCCGCCGGCGACGTCGTCACTCTCCCTGAGGTGCAGCGTCGCGCGGGCATTGCCAGTGGTCGCCAGGATCTTGGCCCGGTTGCGCACGATCCGGGCATCGGCCAGCAACCGGGCCACGTCCGCCTCCCGGAAGCCCGCCACCGCCTCCGGATCGAAACCGGAGAAGGCGTCACGGAAGGCCGGACGCTTGCGCAGGATCGTGGCCCAGGACAGGCCCGACTGGAAGGCCTCCAGGCTCAGTCGCTCGAAGACTCCCCGCTCGTCGCGCACCGGCATGCCCCACTCGGTGTCGTAGTACTCGCGAAGCAAAGGGTCGGTGGCCGCCCAGACCGGCCTGGCCAGACCGTCGTCGCCCACCACCAGGTCCGGGTTGTCGGGCTCAGTCACGAGTACCTCCTCGTCGGTGACGTGTCAGGGGTGCCTGGTCGATGTCGTCCTCGGTCGGCACGTCCCAACGGTAGTCGGGGCAGTGGCCGGATAGCCTGCCGTCTGTGGACGGGACGGCAGGCGCCTGTTCGGTGTCCGTGTCGCTAGGCGATAGTCTGGGTCTGTGAGCGCCCCCCTCATTCTCGGTATCGAGTCCACCTGCGACGAGACCGGCGTGGCCCTCGTGCGCGGCCGCGAGCTCCTCGTCGACGTCACCGCCACCTCCATGGACCAGTACGCGCGCTTCGGCGGCATCATCCCCGAGGTCGCCTCACGCGCCCACCTGGAGTCCTTCCTGCCGACCCTCGACGCCGCACTGGAGAAGTCCGGCGTCGACCTGAGCGAGATCGACGCTATCGCCGTGTGCGCCGGCCCCGGACTCATCGGCTCCCTGACCGTCGGCATCTCCGCCGCCAAGGCCCTGGCCGCGAGCCTGAACCGGCCGATCTACGGCGTCAACCACGTCATCGGGCACCTGGCGGTCGATGAGCTGGTCGACGGCCCCCTGCCGGAGCGCTTCGTCGGACTCATCGTCTCCGGCGGTCACTCGAACCTCCTGAGCATCCGTAACATCGCCACCGACGTCGTCGAGCTCGGCGGCACTCTCGACGACGCCGCCGGTGAGGCCTTCGACAAGGTCGGCCGGCTCCTGGGCCTGCCCTACCCCGGCGGCCCGCACGTGGACCGGCTCTCCCAGGAGGGCGACCGCGGCGCCATCCGCTTCCCCCGGGGCCTGGCCGCGGGTAAGGACAAGGAGCGTCACCGCTACGACTTCTCCTTCTCCGGCCTCAAGACCGCCGTGGCCCGCTACGTGGAGTCCCTGGAGGACTCCGGGCAGAAGGTGCCCAGTGCCGACGTCTGCGCCGCCTTCTCCGAGGCCGTCAACGACTCCCTGACGGCCAAGGCGGTCCGGGCCTGCCTGGACACCGGCTGCGACACGCTCGTCGTCGGGGGTGGATACTCGGCCAACTCCCGGCTGCGGTCCTTGGCCGCCGAGCGCTGTGAGGAGGCCGGCATCACCCTGCGCCTGCCGCCGCTGCGCTTCTGCACCGACAACGGCGCCCAGATCGCGGCCCTGGGGTCAGCGGCCGTGCGGGCCGGCGTCGCCCCCAGCCCCATGGACTTCGCCCCGGACTCAGGGATGCCGCTGGACGTCAGCGTCGCCCACTGACGCTTCTCGACGCAGGCTCCGGTGCGTTCAGTCTGATGACTGTCCGATGTCTGCGGCCACACCCCGGATGATGATCTCGATCTTGCGGTCCAGTCCGCCTCGGTCTAGCCAGCTCTCGTTCGGAGTCAGTGCCTCGGGCAGGGCCGGTGCCCTGCTGATCGTCGCGAACCGGCTCGCCTCCTCCAGCCCCGTGGCGCCGCCCCTCCCGGCGCCTGAGGCGCTCTCTCCCGATTCGTGTCCCGGGAACGGTGCAGGCGGCTCGGGGCGACCGGCGGGGGAGCGCATGACCTCGATCTGCGCGTGCGTGGAGATGACGGTGTCGCCGACGAAGTCCAGGACCACCCCGGCCTCCTCGACCCCCAGGCCGCCGTCGACCAGGACCTGGCACGCCTGAGCCACGGGTGCGGCGAAGAGCTGGTGGGCCCACGGCACCCCCATGATGACGCCGGCCAGGCCGGGATAGCGCTCCAGCATCTCCCAGACGGCCTCGGCATGCGCCCGAACCGTGTCGGGCCAGCGCTTCCCGGGGCGGGGAACCTCGATCTGGGCGGCGATCCTCTCCAGGCAGGCGGCCAGCAGGTCCTCACGTGAGGAGATCGTGCGGTACAGGCCGGAGACCGCCACGCCCATCTGCTTGGCCGTGGCGGTCAGGGTGAATTCGGCGATGCCGATCTCGAGGGCGGCGTCGACGACGTCGTCGCGCGAGAAACCGGGTCTCGGCCCGGTTGGCCTGCCCAGTCGTGCCTGTGATGCCATGACAGCACCGTAGTGCGACTCAGCGACGGTTGCTCCTAGTTCAGCGACTAGAGTAAGGTGTGCCTTATTAAGTTCTGAAACACCTTCAGAGTTAGAGTCGACGGAAGAACGAGGCACCTGATGAGCACGCAGGCACAGCGGCTGGCGCCAGGGACGTCGCCGCAGACGGCACCGCAGTCGTCTTCGCAGTTGTCGCCGCCTTCGCCGGGCCCCGGAAGAGCCGGGGAATCGGGCGAGCAGGTGAGGAGGAGCAACGCTCAGCGCTCGCGTGAGGGGCAGGCCGCCATCGCCCGCCTCGGCGCCCCCGTGCGCACCCGCCTGCGGATCGGTCAGATCCTCGTCCTGCTCTCCGCGGTCCTGGCGGTGGCCCCCTACATCGCTCTGGTCCAGCTCGGCGACATCCTGCTGCGCGCCCACCGGGCGGGCCTGAGCCCGGATCCCCGGCAGGTGTCAGGCGCGGTCATGGTGCTCGTGAGCGCCTACTCCACCCGTCTGCTGCTGTACTTCCTGGCGCTGCTCATCACCCACCTGGCCGACCTGTCCCTGCGCGACCGCCTGCGCCGCGACATCGTTGCGCGCATCTCCCACGCCCCGCTGTCCTGGTTCACCGCTTCCACCTCCGGGCGCCTGCGCAAGGCCGTTCAGGACGACACGACTCTGGTCCACACCGTCATCGCCCACGGCCCCGTCGAGCGCCTCAACGCCATCGTCACTCCGCTGACCCTGCTGGGCTGCGCCTTCTGGATCGACTGGCGCCTGGCCCTGCTGGCCGTCTCCACACTCATCCTCTACGTGCTCACCTACTCGGTGTCCATGCGCGGCATGAACGAGAAGACCGTGGAGATGGACCGCAAGCTGGCCACCATCTCCTCGGCCATGGTCGAGTTCGTCTCCGGTATCGGCGTGGTCAAGGCCTTCGGGCGCGTGGGGCGTGCCCACTCGGCCTACCTCGCCGCCGCCGACGAGTTCTCCGCCTTCTACCGCGCCTGGGCGATGCCCCTGGTGACCGTCACCTGTCTGTCCTTCACCTGGGTCTCGATCCCCGTACTGCTCCTGGTCAACCTCGGGGGAGGGGCGCTGCTCATCCATACCGGTGCCGTCACCCTGCCCCAGGTCCTGGCCACAACCCTCGTCGCCCTGGTCCTCCCCGCCGCACTCATCACCATTGCCTCGATCTCCTGGTCCTACCAGCTGGCCGGGGCGGCGGCCCTGCGCCTGTGCGAGGTCCTCGACACCCCCGTTCTGCCCGCCACCGACCGCCCCGAGCGGCCTCGCACGGCGCTCGTCGAGATCGACCACGTCTCCTTCTCCTACGGGGACACCCTCGCCGTCGACGACGCCTGCCTGACCTTGGAGCCGGGAACCGTGACCGCGCTGCTGGGCCCCTCCGGCTCGGGCAAATCGACGTTGGCCACTCTCATCGCCCGCTTCGCCGACCCGGACGCCGGCGCCGTCCGTATCGGCGGGGTGGACCTGCGGGACATGGACGAGTCCACCCTGTACTCCACCGTCTCCTTCGTTCTCCAGGACGCTCAGCTGCTCGCCACCACTGTGCGGGAGAATATCGCCCTCGGGCGCCCCGAGGCCGACCTGGCGCAGGTGCGCGCCGCCGCCCGCGTGGCCCGCATCCACGAGGAGATCATGGCGCTGCCGCAGGGCTACGACACCGTCCTGGGGCAGGACACAGCACTGTCCGGTGGGCAGGAGCAGCGCATCGCCATCGCTCGTGCCATCCTGCTGGACACCCCCGTCATCGTGCTCGACGAGGCCACCGCCATGGCCGACCCCGAGTCCGAGGCCGAGATCCAGCAGGCCCTCAGTGCCCTGGTCAAGGATCGCACCGTCCTGGTCATCGCCCACCGGCCGGCCGCCGTGCGCGGCGCCGACTGCATTGCCGTCATGGACGGCGGACGCATCGTCGCCGCCGGCTCCCACGACGACCTGGCCGATGAGCCCCACTACCGGGCCCTGCTGCGCCAGGCCGGCGAGCTCAAGGGCACCGCGGAGGCGGACAGCCACGACACCGTGACTAGGACGGACGGCCCCGCACTCGCCGACGGTACGGCTGACGATGCGGCCGACGGCAGCGTTCTTGTACCGGTATCCTCCCACACCGATGACCGGGGCGGGAGGACCGGGACCGCGCTTCCGGTGCCCTCCACTTCCGGCGGGCCCTCCCGGCCGGCGGACTCCCTGCTGTCCCGCTTCCGCAGGCTCATGACCGACTCCTCCTGGAGACAGACCCGAGGGTGCATCGCCCTGGCGGGAGTCAACGGCGTCCTGGTGGGACTGGCGCTGCTGGTGCTGCTGCCCGCCTCAGTGGCTCTGGCGACCAGTGCCCCCCGATGGGGGCTGTCCTTCGGCGGCTGGCTCATCGTGCTGGTCGTTCTCGGTCTCGGTGCGGCCGTCTGCGACTTCCAGGGACGGCGCATGGGCATGTCGGGGGCGCTGGGCTTCATGCACGACGTCCACCACGCGGTGGGCGACCGGATCGCGCGCCTGCCCCTGCGCTGGTTCACCGCCGACTCCGCCGGCACCCTGTCCCGGGCCGTGAGCCAGGAGATGGTTGCCCTGGGGGAGTCCGCCGCCCACTTCGTGTACCTGCTCACCTCCACGACCGCTGCATGCCTGGTCGTCGGGGTCGGCTCCTGGGCCTGGGACTGGCGCCTGGGACTCCTGCTGACGCTGGCCGCGCCCCTGTTCGCCGGACTCGTGCGCCTCTCGCGCCGTCTGCTGGACCGGGGCAAGTCCATCTCCGAGCCCGCTGAGCGCGAGCTCGCCGCCCGCATCGTCGAGATCGCCCGCTGCCAGGGGGCCCTGCGATCCTGCCGGGCCGCCTCCGGCTACAGCCGCCTCACCGCCGCCTTCGACGACGGGGCCCGCGCCTCCAGACGCGCCCTGTGGTGGGAATCGGCCGGCAACCTCGTCAACGGCGCGCTGAGCCAGATCCTCGTCGTCGCCATGATCGTCCTGACCTCCTCACTGGCCGCCTCCGGCTCCATGGAGCCGCTGGCGGCCATCGCCGTCATCGGCATGTGCCTGCGCTTCACCACCATGCTCGACGACATCGGAGCAGCCGTGATGGGCGTGGAGGAGCGGCGCCAGATGATGAACCACCTGGACGCCGTCATGGACGGCGAGCTCATGGCCGAGCCGCAGGAGCCCAGCGCGCTGCCCGAGCCGGGCACGGTCGAGCTCGACGACGTCGTCTTCGGCTACCGCCCCGACGCCCCCGTCCTGACCGGGGTATCGATGAGCGTGCCCGCACGCACCATGTGCGCCATCGTGGGCCCCTCCGGCAGCGGCAAGACGACCATCGCCCGCCTCATCGCCCGCTTCTGGGACGTGGACTCGGGGGCCGTGCGAGTCGGCGGCGCCGATGTGCGCGACATGCCGACCACCCAGCTCATGGAACAGCTCTCCATGGTCTTCCAAGACGTCTACCTCTTCGACGACACCCTGGCCGCCAACATCCGCATCGGCGACCCCGCGGCCGACGACGCCCAGGTACGCTGGGCCGCGGGGCTCGCCGGCGTCACCGAGATCGTCAACCGTCTGCCCCACGGCTGGAGCACCCGCGTGGGAGAGGGCGGGCGGGCCCTGTCCGGTGGGGAGCGCCAGCGCGTCTCCATCGCTCGGGCCCTGCTCAAGCGAGCACCGATCGTGCTGCTCGATGAGGCCACCAGTGCCCTGGATGCGGAGAACGAGGCCAATATCGTTGCCGCGATGCAGGAGCTGCGGCGCACCTCGACACTCATCGTCATTGCCCACAAGCTCGAGACGATCGCAGCGGCCGACCAGGTCATCGTCCTCGACGACGCCGGGCGCATTGCCCAGCGGGGACATCACCATGAGCTCGTGTCCGTCGAGGGGCCATACCGCAGCTTCTGGGAGCAGCGCACCCGGGCCCGCGGATGGGCACTCGTGTCGAGGCAGGACTGATCGCCCCCGGAAATCACCGATCGCCGGGCGAGACTCGGGACCGTGCCGGCTCGCAATAGAAGTGGGGAACGGGTCCGGATGTCAGGCCGACTTATCAGTTATCGGCGGATTCGGCGGCTCAGGGGATCCATGGCGTCGATCCGTTCGACGATCCGCATCGCGCGGGCCCCGGTCCGCTTGCGAAGGATCCCCTCCTGCGGGGCTGACGATGGTGCGGGTGCGCGCGATGCCGGCCTCTATTCCAAGAAGAAGCAGCCCGATGACAGCAACAGCAGCGCTGACCGCACCGATCTGTGCGAGGGTTCCTCTCTGGATCGCCACTGTCACCAGGAATGCGGCGAAGCCGATCAGGGCGGTGCCGATCAGGCCCACGAGGACGCTGCACGTCATCATGAACTACCCCGGGCGCACGGTCAGGGGATTACTGACCCCGGTGATCGACTGAGGTGGAGTGCTCATTCCGCTGGCATTGAGGCTGTCAGAAGAGGGCCGAGAGGGAAATGAGGTTATGGGTGCGAATGTGGGGTGCGCTCTATCGAAGCACAATGTTTCGGAGAATTGTGGCGGCAATGAAATGATGGCTTGGAAGGTGTGTGCTACGGGCGGGGAGGAAAATGCTCTCATGTGACCCGGATACTTAATTCCGTGTTCTGTTATGATATCAGCACATGTTGTTCTCTCTTGCATTTTCCATTGTTCATTCCACGGGAGGATAAGGAGCGTTCGTGTCCACCTCTTCCGCTGCAGCGCACGTCGATCCCTCCGCCCGGGTCCTCACCGCCTCCTCGGCAGTGCTCCGAGCACAGCTCGGAGCACTGGTCATGTTCGTGGTCGTCGGGATGTGTGCTGTCTCCTCACTCCTGAGACATGTGAGTGTCATGACTTCTGAGACACTCGCTCGGACGGGAACCCGGGGCAGGCCGGTGGTCCTGAAGGCGAGGGCGGGGCCGAAGGGATGGGGCGTGACGGGGTGTCGGTGTCCACAGGGGCCTGTCCAGTTTTCTGTG
>NZ_MSKS01000035.1 GCF_001937445.1 Actinomyces oris
ATGAACGGTCTCGGCTGCTGGTGGCTGGGCCGGGGCTCAGGCCGGGGCGGCTGGTGGAGCCTGTGTCGGCGGCCCAGTGGGTGCCGTGGTCGGCGGCGCGGTTGGTGCTGTCATTGAGTCTGGTCTTGGCAAAAAAGCAGCTGACGGTTTAAATAGTATTACCCATGGGTGGTGGCATTGAGTATTGTTCAAACGTTCGAGGTGGTCGGATGTGAGTGAGCAGATTCTGTCGGGCATTGGTTGTGTTCTATTGGGAGTATTTCCGCTTGTTGCCTGGTGGTTTGCGATGTTCTCCGACAGTGATTGGGGGGAGGCTGCTCGTGAGATGCTGGACGGTGCTTTCAATCTAGGTCGTAACACCGTTGCGGTGATCGAGCCTGCGGTGGGGAGTTTTCTGGTATTTGGAGGGCTGCTGTTGCTGGCTCAGGCGGCTGGCTTTGATGGCGATGACCCTGTCGCCTTGGTCTTTGGTGTGCCTGGGCTGGTGTCGTTGGTGGTGGCTGTGTTGGGTTTGGTTCCGGTGCGGTTGCCGGGGTGGATGTATCCGGAGTGGCATGAGGAGCGGCGTTGGCGTCGTCGGGAGCAGGCCGAGTGGGAGGCGAAGTACGGCTCCGACGATGAGGCTGGCTGATTAGAGCAGTCCTTCCGCGTTGCCCGAGCGGCGACGGCACTAGCGGTCTCTGCTGCTGGCTGGGCCGGTGGCCCGGTATGGGGTGGTGAGGGCTCGTTGAGGTTCGGTGACTTCCTGCCGGTGCGGGCCCGGCTCCCGCATCCCGACGGTAACACCAGTGATCCCCGGTAGTGTGGCGGGCTTGTGCAGAGACTGCCCGGGTGTGTGTGCTAGGCATGGTGGTGAACTGCCGAAGCGGGCGGACCGTGTCGTGCTATGGCTGGGAGGGAGTTGGGGTGCGTGAGTGAGACGGTGCGTGTTCGGCTGGCGCCGGGGTGGCGGCCGATGACCGCGGATGAGCTGCCTGCGGGGTTGTTGCGGGGTACGCAGGACACGGTGCGCTACATCGCGGCGGCTGTGCCCCAGACCCGCGCCTACGCGCCGAACCTGGTGGTGGTGCGCACGCCCTTGGGCGCCGGTGAGGACCCCGGTGCTGTGCTGGTGGGCTCGGGGCGGGCGATCGTGGACGCTATTGCTGGTGTGCGGATGATTGATGAGTGCCCGGCCGAGCACCTACGTGAAGGCGGCCGGCTGCGCAGCGGTATCTACATCCTTGATGAGACGGCTCTGACGTTCATGCAGCTGGCCTGGATCGAGCAGACCATGCGTGGGGGCGCCTGTTTGTGGACGGCGACCTTTACCTGCGCCACGCGCGAGTTCGGCGCCCACTTCGGTCACATGTATGAGATGAGCCAGTCCCTGGAGGTTGTGGCATGAGCTCCTTCGACGCTGAGCGTGGTGTGATGATCCTGGAGCCGGAGCAGTGGGACGTCCTTCAGAGGATGGTGACCGGTCCTGTTGCCCAGCGCGCGAACTATGCCCAGGGGGTTCTGGTGGGGCTGGAGGACATTGGGGTCATCGACCCCTATGGGCCGACGTTGGCGGCCTCGGAGGTCCTGGCCGGTGTGATGGCTGCTGATGCCCGCTACAGCCTGCGGCGGATGGATCCCAAGGATCCGGTGCCGGTGCGGGACATTGTCTTCTGGTTGAGCTCGCCGCGGTGCACCGTTGAGCGCTACGACGCTGATGGTGTCCACGTCTATGGCTGTGATGACGTCGAGGTGGCGCATATCGCCCTGGCCAATGACCATCTCTACCCCCGTCCCATGGTTGATGACGGCCCCGACGACATCTACGACACCCTGGCCGCTGCGGTGCGTCTGGCGGATGTCCGGGCCGCTGAGGCCAACATGGCCACCATCGGCTACGGCGGGCCGAGAGCCTCTCAGTTCGTGCGGGACGCTCGTGACGGGCGGTGGACGATCGTGCTTCACAGTCGGGAGGACCGGGACCGGGATCAGGGCTTCGTCCTGACCGATCAGCTGATGACCCTGGGGGTGAGCACCATGGTCTACGTCATCGAGGAGGACGACTCTGCCGTTGGTGACCCCAACGGCCCCAGCCGGGGCATCCCCCTGATCCCCGTATCCGCCACCGAGGTATGGGGACACCTATCATCATGGATGTGGGCCACCAACTAAACCAGCCC
>NZ_MSKS01000036.1 GCF_001937445.1 Actinomyces oris
ATGAACGGTCTCGGCTGCTGGTGGCTGGGCCGGTGCGGCAATTGGGGCCTGCGTCGGTGGCCCGGTGGGTGCCGTGGTCGGCGGCGCGGTTGGCGCTGCCATTGGGTCTGGCGCTGGAAAATGGCTGGCCGATAAAGCGAATGAGGGTATTCATGGGTGGTGGCACTGATGGTGTTGTTTGTTGGGTGAACCGCCGTGTTTGAAGACATTGTAATGGGAATTACCTGCATTTTACTAGGTGGATTTACATTCTCCTTCTGGTGGTTTGCGATGTTCTCTGACAGTGATTGGGGGGAGGCTGCTCGTGAGATGCTAGATGGGGGGTTCAGTCTAGGTCGCAATACCATTGCGGTGATCGAGCCTGCGGTGGGATTGTGCTTCCTGTTTGGTGGGCTATTGGGGCTGGCTGATCCTGTTGGGATTGACGAGAATAGTCCTGTAAGATCGTTTCTTACTATTTTCGTATTGGCGATGTTGGTGGTGGCGGTGTTGGGTTTGATTCCGGTGCGGTTGCCGGGGTGGATGTATCCGGAGTGGCATGAGGAGCGGCGTTGGCGTCGTAGGGAGCAGGCTGAGTGGGAGGCGAAGTATGGCTCCGACGATGAGGGCGACGGTGAGACCAACAGGTGACCGCGGCCCTATCGTGTTGCCCGGTAGGCGACGGTATGAACGGTCTCGGCTGCCGGTGGCTGGGCTGGGGCTCAGGCCGGGGCGGCTGTTGGGGCCTGTGTCGGTGGTCCGGTGGGCGCCGCCATTGGGTCTGGCGTTGGGAAGTGGGGTGCTGATTGGTTCAATAATGCTACCCACGGGTTATGGCACTGATGCACCTCTTGATCTAAATGAGGTAGGTAGTCTCTAATGTTGAACGGGTGGACGGCTTGTCTGAAAATATGCGTCTTATTTCACTTATTTTGAAATGGATGGATGTGACTGATTGAATGCTGGCTGGCATTGGTTGTGTTCTATTGGGGGCGTTCCCGCTTGTTGCTTGGTGGTTTGCGATGTTCTCTGACAGTGATTGGGGGGAGGCTGCTCGTGAGATGCTGGACGGTGCTTTCAGTCTAGGTCGTAACACCGTTGCGGTGGTCGAGCCTGCTGTTGGTGGTTTTTTCGTGTCAGTTGGGTGTGGAATGGTCTTGGATCCCAGCGCTTCGGGTGGAGGAGTGCTGCGGAACATTTGTGTGATTGTGGCTGGCGTATCGTTGATAGTGGG
>NZ_MSKS01000037.1 GCF_001937445.1 Actinomyces oris
GGTGGGCTCGCCGAGCGGCTCGCGCACACCGACCGACAGCGCCAGGATCGTGGCGAGCTCGCCCAGGGTGGGGTGGGCGACGACGTCGGTCCCGGAACCGTCGTCGGTGAGCGGGTGCGTGATCGGCCAGGGCTGGTCGAGGCGCTCCAGGTCGGCCGGAGGCAGGGGCGTGCGCGGGCAGACCGGCCAGTCGCGGAACTCGCGCTGGAGGCGCAGGTTGGAGGGTTTGTAGTGCTGCTGGTGGCCCTTGGAGTCGACGAAGGCGGCCGGCGGGATGGCCACGGACTGCTCGTAGCGGGCCCCCACGGGGGCCGAGGGCGCCACCGGCACCGGCTCCTCGCCGGCCCCGGCCACCGAGCAGACGGGGCAGCCGGGGCGGGAGACGACCGGGCGGTCGGAGTAGGTGAAGGTGGCCAGGTCGGTGCGCCGCGCGTCCCCGGGCAGGTGGGTGACGGTGGCGCGGGCGATGAGGGCGGCCACGGCCCGGGCGGCCAGGCCGACGACGATGTCGCGGCGGGCGGCCTCCGGGCGCGGGCCGATCTCGGGCTCGTCGGCGCAGGCGCAGGCCAGGCAGGGTGAGAAGGCCTCGTCGACGTAGGGGCCGACCGTCACCGCCTCCTGCTCGGCGCGCACCCGCAGCAGCGCGATGCCCTCCTCCCGGCAGCGGCGCGCCACCTCCTGGGAGCGGTCGGTGGAGTCGACGGTCTCGATGAGGACGGTGAGGGTGTCCCCGCGGCGGGGGGCGCTGTCGAGCCTCACCTCGGGCAGGGTGGCCTCCAGGACGGCGACCATCTCTCCGGCCAGCTCGGCGTCCCCCACGACGGCGACCCGGGCGGCGGCCAGGCGGCGGGCGGCGTCCTGCCAGGAGTCGTTGACGCCGGTGGAGTCACCCAGGCGGGAAAGCAGCCGCGCCAGCTCGGGCGCCGGGTCGCCGGGGGCGGGCTCGGTGTCCCCCTCCTCGACGATGCCGCCGGTCCACAGCAGGGAGACGGCCTCGAAGGCGGCTTGGGGGCCGATGCCGGTGACCTCGCCGATCTCGTCGAGGGTGCGGGTGCCGTCGCAGGCCTGGAGCAGGGGGCCCATGTGCTCGCGGGCGAAGGCCCCGCCCAGGACCTGGCTCTTGCGGGCGCCGTCAATGATCCAGCCGGTCTCCTCGGGCCGGGCGCGCAGGCCCAGGCGCACCACGGGCCTGCGGGGGATGCGGAACTGCAGGTCGCGGCGGGCGGCGCGGCCGACGTCGCCGGCGCGCATGACGGAGCCTGTGGCGTCCCGGGCCATCTCAGGCCACCTCCTGACGTCGCTCGGGCAGGAGGGCCGCGAGCGCGGGCAGGCCGTCGCGGCGGCCCTCGTAGCGGCCCGAGCAGGTCTCGCAGCGGTCCACGGCCACGGTCGGCGAGCAGGTGGTGATGCCGGAGACGAGGTCGATGGTCCACACCCGGCCACCGATCGGGGCGACGTCATCGGCGCTCTCCGTGGCCGGGTCCTGGGGGCCGGGGGTGTCGAGGGTCTGCAGGGCTAGGGAGATGAGGCCGGCGCCCAGGAGCACGTGGTGGTGGGCGTAGGCCTGCTCCAGCGGGCCGTGCTCGGAGAGGACCTCGGGGGGCAGGGGGCGGTAGCCGTGCTGGCGGCGGCGCCGGTCGTAGCAGCGGTAGCAGGCGCTGCGGCCGGGGACCACGAGCGGCCCGCAGCGCAGCTCGGTGGGGAGGAGCTCCAGGCCCAGGGAGGGCATCCCCCGGGTGAAGGACAGGGTGTCGAGGTCCTCGCGCAGGCCGGTCTGGTCGGGGTCGGCGATGAGGACCGCGCGGTCGGCGTAGGGGATGTAGGCGCTGACCAGTCCCTGGTCGACCGGGATGACGACGTCGCCGTCCCCGGCGAGCCGCGCGGCGACGGCGCGCGCGAACCCGCCCTGGGGCAGGTAGACCGTCACCGGCCCCGTGGGGGCCTGCGGTGCCGGGTGCTGTGCCGGCTGCGCGTCCGGTGCGGGCGGCGTCGTGCTCATGTTAGGTCGGGGCTCCTGGGTGTCGGTCGGTGAGGCGGACTGCGGTGCGGGCATCGAGCTCATGGCTTCAGGCGAAGGGCTGGCGGACGGGGTTGATCCCCGCCTCGTCGTGGACGGTCAGGCCCATCGCCCGGGGCGCCTGGTAGAGACGGGGCGTGGCCAGGTAGCGGGCGTGGTGGCTGAAGGACAGGGGCATGGCCTCGGGGATGAGGGCCTTGATGACGTGCATGCCGACCTGGCGGGCCTCGTCGGTGGTGATGTCGACGACGATGGCCTCAGCGCCGGCCCGCTCCAGGTTGGCGACGACCTGCTCGAGCGGATCGGGGCCGGCACTGCCGCCGGCGCCGTCGGGGCTGTCACTACCGCCGACGCCGGACCTGGACACCGTGAGGGTGCCGATCTCATCGAGGGCGTGGACGGGCCGCTCCCCCTCCAGGAGGAAGTCGAAGACGTGGCGCATGGACAGCTCGGCGTCGGCCAGGGCGCCACCGACGACGGTGAGGTCCTGCCCCTTGATCTCCTGGGCGCGCGGGCCGCGGGCGTGGCTGCGCAGGGCGATGCGCAGGGAGGCGAGCTCGCGGTAGATCTTGGCCAGCGCCCGCTGCGGGTCGATGTCGCAGGTGGCGGCCACCACCTGGGCCAGCTCGGGGTCGACCTGGGAGGTCTGGACGGCGTAGAGGGTGGGGACGCCGTAGTCGGTGGTGGCGTCGAACAGGTGGGTCTTCAGCTCGGTGGAGGTGCCTACCCGGTGGTACTCGGCGGCGACCTCCCCCAGGGTGGAGGGGTCGACGGCGACCGCGGGCAGGCGCAGGCGCTGGAGCCAGGTCAGTGCGATGGAGTCGCGCTCGATGACCTCGAGCAGGCCACCCAGGACCGCCTCGCGCAGGTCGGAGTGCGCGGCGGTGCCGGTGGAGATGGGGTTGACGAACTGCTCGGAGGGAGTGCGCACCGGGAAGTTGAGGTATGTCAGCACCGCTGGGACGAAGACCTCACGACCGCGGGTCAGGGACCAGCCGCGCACCCAACGCAGGGGGACGCGGGGGTCTGGGGCAATGAGTCCGCAGTCGGGGTCCGCCAGCTCGGTGGCCGAGCACGCCGGCCAGCGCTCCGGCCCGATCGCGGCCTCGCCGAGACCGGCGGGGGTGTCCCACACCAGCTCCTCCTCCGTCCATGAGCAGCTGGAGTAGCGCTCCATCGTCTCCACGATCGCGATGTGTCTGGCGCGATCGGCGTCGATGGCCCCGCCGGCCCCGTCGAAGTTGCCCGCCTCGGCACGGTGATTCCAGGTGCGCTGTGACCTCAGCGCCTCAGAGGGATCACCCAGAAGACCGGTCCAGATCGCGAAGACCGGCTCTCCGGCCGCTTGGGGCAGCTCGGTGGAACGGGAAACCAGGCCGAAGGGAGACTCGAGTGACGCAGCGCGAGCCAGTGATGGCGCGACGCCCTCAACGAGCGCAGAGCGGTACACGGACCCTCCTTCCTGGGAACGACAGAGGAGGCACACTTGGGGAAGTGCCGTTGGCCAAGAGCCTGCCGGAATCCACCGGCGTCTCGCATCGCCCTTTGATCTACTGCTTTCCTCGCCGTTTGGATGGCCCACTCCGCCTTTCGTCGGGGCGCGTCTTGGGACGTTTACACGGCGGATCTCTATTTTCAGGTAGTTTGTTCACTGTTCCCAGCAGACCGCGCCCCCCACTGATCGCGGACTGCACACATCTGCCCAAGGAGACTCATGTCTTCCCAGATTTCTCCCGATCGTGTCGGCCTGGCCCTGGTCGACGACGACGCGATGGCCCTGGCCCATCTGGAGTCCTATTTCTCCGACGTCGAGGACTTCAAGGTCCTCACCGCATCGCGCTCACCTCGCGCCGTCCTGCGATTTGTGCAGTCGCACCAGGTCGACGTCCTCATCACCGACATCCATATGGAGCACATGGATGGCGTGGAGATGACCAGGGAGGTGCTCCGCCTCTCCCCGTCGACCCGGGTCATTCTGCTGACCACGGTGGACACCGACGAGGATCTCCTGCAGGGCCTGGGGGCCGGCGCCAGCGGCTTCCTGCTCAAGAGCGCGCCCGCCGAGGAGATCATCTCGGCGGTGCGCACGGTCCACTCCGGGGCGAAGGTCGTGGCCCCGATGCCGACGACGCGCCTGATCAACTACGCCTTGGCCTCCGTGCGCGGCGCGGACGGCAGCGTCCACCTCTCACAGCGGGAGCGCGACGTGCTCCGCCTTCTGTGCGAGGGGGCCTCGAACCGCAAGATCGCCTCCCTGCTGGCCATCGCCGAGGCGACGGTCAAGTCCCACATCACCGGCCTGTTCCACAAGACGGGGACGGTCTCGCGCCTGGAGATCGTGGTGTGGGCCTTCAAGCACGGCTACGCCTCCAACAGCCCCATCACCATCCCGACCACCAGCGCCCCGAGCGGCTCGACCCCGGGCTCGGCCGCACTTTGAGGAGCGCCCGGCCCCTGGGGCCGGGCCCTCGCTCCTCGCTCCCCCGCGTCTCAGCCGTTGAGGGCCCGGATGATGATGAACAGCAGGACGAAGAGGATCCAGCCGATGACCTTGGCCGGACTCGTGCTGGACTGGGAGGACGGGGCAGGTCTCCTGGCACTGCGCGGGGAGGGAGGGGCGTTGTAGCCCCGCACCCCGAAGGAGGCCCCGGGGGCGCCTGCGACGCCGGAGGGCACGGACGGCAGGCCGCCACCGGCCGGCACTCCTCTCACGCCCCAGGGGTCGGCCCCCACCCGGCCCGGGGCGGCTCCGACAGGCCCGGCAATCCCGACCGGCCCGGCAATCCCCGGCACCGGGTACGGCGCCGTGGGCGCGAAGCGTCCAGGCGGTGCCGGCGCCGGAGGCGCAGGCCTCGTCACCGTTGGCCGCTGCGGGAGCGGGGGCGGGGCGGGGGCCTGCGAACCCCGGGCCGCGGCTGTGCGCGAGGCGGTGCGGGCAGAGGCGGTATGGGCGGGGGCGGTGCGCGGCTTGGCCGTGCCCCGGCTCGACGACGGCGGCCGCCCTCCCGTGCCGCTGCGAGCGGCTGCACCGGCGGGCTCGGCGTCGGTGGGCTCGTGGCCCGGGCCGTCGTCGTCGAAGAGCGGTGAGCCCATGAGCGGGTCGCTCAAGACGGAGCCGAAGGGCTCGTCGCCCAGGCCGATGTCGGAGGGCTCCCAGCCCGTGGGTGCCAGCGACACGGCATCATCCGCGTCGTTGACGCTGCCGGAGCCGTCGGCCCGGGCCGCCCCGGCCTCGGGCCCGCCGCCACCGGAGCCGGCGGAGGCGCCCCCCATGCGGCTCACCCAGGCGCGCAGCTCCGGGGAGCAGCCCGGGTTGTCCGCGATGACGCCGCGCAGGTCGGGTCGGTTGCCGGCCAGCACCATGAGTCGTCCGGCGCCCGCCCTGGGGTCCCGGGCGAGCTGGAGGTCGGGGTCATCTGATGTCCCGGGCACCACATCGGGGTCGGCGGGTCCGGGGGCGGCATGGGCAACGGCGGTCATGGCACGAGCATCCCACGTCCCCCTCCGCCATGTCCCGGATCTGCGTCCATCCGGCCGGCCGCCGGCAACCACATACCCCTAGGGGGTATTTGACACCCCTACCCCCTAGGGGTATAGTCGATCGCGATCGAGACAACGGAGGAGAGATGGCCGGCTACACCGGATCCAAGGAGGACTACCTCAAGCGCCTGCGCCGCATCGAGGGGCAGGTACGGGGCATCTCCCGCATGGTTGAGGAGGACATCTACTGCATTGACGTCCTCACCCAGATCTCCGCCGCCACCAAGGCCTTTCAGGCCGTCAGTCTCGGTCTGCTGGAGGACCATATGAGCCACTGCGTCCTGCACGCCGCCCAAGCCGGCGACGAGGAGGGCGCCGCGAAGATCCGCGAGGCCTCCGAGGCCATCGCCCGGCTCGTACGGTCCTGAGCACCGCGGCCCGCTTCGCGCCGGGCCGCCCGGTTCCCGTTCCGATCCACCTGTTTTCCGCACACACTTCCCAAGGAGTGAAAGATGACTGAGTTCACCGCCGACGGCATCGACCGCACCACCACCCTCAAGGTCTCCGGACTCACCTGCGGCCACTGCGTCGCCCACGTCACCGAGGAGCTCGAGGCGCTCAACGGCGTCAAGGACGTCTCTGTCCTGCTCAACAAGGGCGGGCAGTCCACCGTCACCGTGCTCTCCGACATCCGCCTCGACGACGCGGCCCTGGCCGAGGCCATCGACGAGGCCGGGGACTACACCCTCGACGCCGTCGAGCGCGACGACCGCGAGCACTGAGCCGGCCCGCCCTCGCGGCACCGCCTCAGGCGATCGGATTGCGATCCACCGAGCATCCATCTATCGATATCGCATCCTTTTCCACCGATGGGCCGGCTACTCTGTCCAGCCTGATCGCTGGGCCCCCCGGCTTTCAGTGGTGTCGGCAGAACCGGCACCGAATCGTCCCCCTGAAGATCGCACTGGAGAAGCTCATGCCGATATCCCACCCCCGACGGATTCTCGGAGCGATGGTGCTTGCCATCGCCCTGATCGTCCCTGCTCTCACGACGGCGCAGGCCACGCCCCGTATTCCCGCGGGTCCCGCTGCAGCCGGCCCCGCGAACACCTCATCCGACACGGTGATCGATGCCCCCGCCGCCCGGCTGGCCGCAGGCGAGCACCACGGCATCCGCACCTGGACCCACGACAAGGCAAGCAAGGCGACGAAAGGTGCCGTAGCCCACGACGAGGTACGCCAGTCACCGTTCTACTCGGTGCGCGTTGCCCCGGCCTCCGCACCCGAGCAGACGCAGGACTCCTTCACCTACCTGAGCGTCCCGCGTAACGGCGAGGGCAAGAAGGGCTACTCAGCTGAGGACGGCGCCGACTTCGCTGCGAGCACGGACGCGACGATGTCCTGGTCGACCTTCGAGTACAGCCCTGAGGTCAAGGAGGTCTTCGTCTACGTGACTCTCTTGAACGGCAAGGCGATCGACGACCCGAGCCAGGTCACAGTCCGCCCGACCTCCGTAGAGAAGAAGAACATCAAGGTCGAAGCCATTGAGGATGGCGGCCGCACCGCGAAGATCCTGGTCCCCTACTCCTCGGACGGGTACCGGCTCTCGGTGGAGTTCTCCACGCAGGCAGTCAGTACCTATGCCGACAAGAACGGCGCCCTCAGCCAGGATGGTGAGGGAACTGATTCGAAGACCTTCCTGGAGGCCGAGCCGCGCAACGCGATGCTTCTGTTCGCCCAGCCGCAGGCGCCTCAGGATACGGTCCCTGACGCCGGCGCTCCCGAGGTTCTCAACGTCAGGCCCGGCGACATCAGCAACCTCGACGCGGTCGCCGGCGCGGACTCCTCAAAGAGGACACTCTTCTTCGGCCCGGGCGTCTACTCCATGGGGTCGGCGCACCTGCCTCAGCTACCCAGTAACATCAGCCGGGTTTATCTGGCACCGGGTGCCTTCGTCAAGGGTGGTTTCCACTTCGCCGACAACAAGAACACCACGGAATTCCAGGTAACGGGCTACGGCGTCCTATCCGGGGAGGAGTACGCCTACGAGGCTGATACGCTCGACGGTTTCCGGTCCTTCCTGGACCCGAAGCACCCCGAGTACAGGGACACGAAGAAGAAGAACAAGGCCGACTGCCACTCGGACTGCGCCAAGCCGCTTCGATTCTCCTCCTCGTCCGGAACGGCACAGCACCTCACTTTGCAGGGGGTGACCGTCAAGGAGCCCCCATTCCACTCCTTCGTGGTCTATGGCGATGAGAGCACCTTCCGCATGGACGTAAGCAACTACCAGCAGGTTGGCGCTTGGTACTGGCAGACCGATGGTCTGGAGATGTACTCCAATCCCAAGGAAGAACGGTCCACGCTGAAGAACTCCTTCTTCCACGCCAATGACGATGTCTTCAAGCTCTACCACTCGAACGTGGACCTCACGAACAACGTCGTGTGGAAGAACCAGAACGGCCCGGTGTTCCAGTGGGGCTGGAAGCCCAGGAACGTCGACAAAGTCAACGTGACAGGCACGGACATCATTCACAGCCGGATGTTCTCGCGCGACGTCGCTCAAAACACCTGCGTCTTCAACTCCGCCAAGCACTGGGACCCCAAGATGGCGAGCCGTACTGATCTGGCCGATCCGTCCACAACAGTCAGCAACCTGACCTTCACGGACACTCGAGTCGAAGGCAGCGTCAACTGCGCGATCCGTGTGTACGCACTGTCCAACACCGAGAACATTACGATCAACGGACTATCCCTCGACGGCTGGAACGGGCAGAACACCAACCTCACGCAGAGCCGGATCGAGCTGCTGACCAACTCCGCCGGCCAGAGAGTCCGTTTCGGCAGTGCTGACGGCGTTACCAAGGGCCTGACCCTGCGTAGATACCAGGTGGGTCAGGGCGGCGGCGCCACCGGTGCCAAGCCGACCAGTTACACCAACGTCACCATTGGCAACAACGAGTGGCAGTCGGACAAGCCCGGGCGCCTCAACTTCGACGCCGACCTCTGGGGCCGTTGGACGGCCACCGAGCAGTAAATGGCCGTAAATGGCCACTGACCGCCGACCAACCACTGGTTGACGCTCCCCTCCGCACGGTTCCCAGCAGGGCGCCGTCGGGTGGCAGTACACAAGGAGACTCACATGAGTACATCAACCGCGCAGGAACCCGACGGGCAGCCGCGCACCGTCAACCTCTCCATCGGGGGCATGACCTGCGCCAGCTGCGTGGCCCGGGTGGAGAAGAAGCTGAACAAGCTCGACGGCGTGAGCGCCTCGGTCAACCTCGCCACCGAGTCGGCCCGCATCACCGCCCCGAGCGCGGTGAGCGTCGACGACCTCCTTGCCGCTGTCGCCCGCGCCGGCTACACCGGCGCCCTGCTGGACGCCACCTCACCGAATGAGCCGGCGACGACGGCCTCGGCGTCATCGACGTCGGGACCGTCCACGCCCGGCTCAGACAATGGTGGGCGCAGCGCCAAGGGCGCAGGCGACCGCGCAACGTCGTCCACAGCGGCTGCGGCGCCGACCCCCGCAGGCGGCACGCCGGTCACGCCCCCCGGCGCTGCCGGCAGCACGACCGGCACCGCAGGCGCCTCCCCCCGCTCCGCCTCCGGGCGGGGTGCACCGACCCTGGGCGCCTCGCACATGGAGCGGGCCGCCGACCTGCGCCTGCGGCTCATCTACTGCCTCATCCTGTCGGTGCCGATCATGGCGATCTCCATGGTGCCGGCCCTCCAGATGCCGGGCTGGCAGTGGATGGTGGCGCTCATGGCGCTGCCGGTGGCGGTCTGGGGTGCCTGGCCCTTCCACAAGGCGGCCTTCCGGGCGCTGCGCCACGGGGCCTTCACCATGGACACGCTCGTGTCCCTGGGGGTGATCGCCGCGACCGGCTGGAGCCTGTGGGCGCTGGTGCTCGGCGGGGCCGGGCACATCGGCATGCGCATGAGCATGGAGCTGCTGCCCCGTTCCCAGGGGCATGCCGCCCACATGTACTTCGAGTCGGCCGCCTGGGTGACCACCTTCCTCCTGGCGGGCCGCTACGCGGAGGCGCGCGCCAAGTACCGTTCCGGCGACGCCCTGCGCGCCCTGCTGGAGCTGGGCGCCAAGGAGGTGACCCGGGTCGTCCTCACCTCGCCGTCGGGCAGCCGCGACGCCGTCGACGTCCTGGACGAGGACGGTGCGCCGCGCGCGGAGGCCACCCGCACCGAGGAGCGCATCAGTGTTGAGGACCTGGCTGCCGGGGACCTGTTCCTCGTGCGGCCGGGTGAGAAGGTGGCCGCCGACGGCGTCGTCGTCGAGGGCCGCTCGGCCGTGGACGCCTCGCTGCTCACCGGGGAGTCCGTGCCCACCGAGGTCGAGGCCGGGCAGGCCGTCACCGGGGCGACCGTCAACACCTCCGGCGTCCTGCTGGTTCGGGCGACGGCCGTGGGCGAGGGGACGACGCTGGCGCGGATCGGCCGGATGGTGACGGCCGCGCAGGCGGGCAAGGCCCCGGTCCAGCGCCTGGCGGACCGGATCTCGGGGGTGTTCGTACCCATCGTCCTGGCGCTGTCGGCCGCGACCCTGGCGGGGTGGCTGCTCACCGGACACAGCCCGCAGGCGGCCTTCACCGCGGCGGTGGCCGTGCTCGTCATCGCCTGCCCCTGCGCGCTGGGGCTGGCCACGCCGACGGCGCTGCTGGTCGGCTCGGGACGGGCCGCCCAGCTGGGCGTGGTCATCAAGGGTCCCGAGGTGCTGGAGTCGACGCGGGCGCTGGACACGATGGTCATGGACAAGACCGGGACGGTCACCCAGGGGCGCATGAGCCTGGAGGTTGAGGCCTGCCAGGAGGTGGGCGACACCGCGGGTACTGGCGCAGACTCCGCTGCGGGCCTGGCCCCGCTCGGGGAGGAGGCGCTGCGCCTGGCGGGGGCGGCCGAGTCCGCCTCGGAGCACCCGGTGGCCGCGGCCATCACGGTGGCCGCCCGCGAGCGACTGGGCGAGCTGCCGGCGCCGGCCGACTTCTCCAACCACGAGGGCCGGGGCGTCTCCGCGACGGTGGAGGGGCGCCGGGTCGCGGTGGGCCGGCCGGGCTGGCTCGCCGGTGAGATGGGCGCAGAGGTTCCCGAGGCGGTGCGCTCCGCCGTGGAGGAGGCCCAGGACTCCGGGGCGACCGCCGTTGTTCTGGCCGTGGGCGGGGCCGGTGAGACCGCGAGCAATGAGACCGAGGCGCCCGACGAGGCCGACGCCACGGACAGCGCCTCCGACGACGCTGGCGATGCGGCCCCGGATACACAGTCACTGAAGGCTATGGCGGTACTCGTGGTGCGGGACACGGTGCGGCCCTCCTCGCGGGCGGCGGTGGTCGCACTGCGCGAGCTGGGGATCCGGCCGGTGCTGCTGACCGGGGACAATGCCCGGGCCGCTGAGCACGTGGCGGCCCAGGTGGGGATCGATGCCGACGACGTGCGCGCCGAGGTGCTGCCCGCAGACAAGCGCGACGTCGTCGCCGACCTGCAGGCCCAGGGCGCGGTGGTCGGCATGGTGGGTGACGGGGTCAACGACGCTGCCGCCCTGGCCCAGGCAGGTACGCAGGGGCTGGGTTTCGCCATGGGATCGGGGGCGGACGTGGCCATTGAGGCCGCCGACATCACCCTGGTGCGCACGGACCTGGACGCGGCGGTGGCGGCGGTGCGGGTGTCGCGGGCGACCCTGCGGATCATCCGCCAGAACTTGTTCTGGGCCTTCGCCTACAACGTGGCCGCGATCCCGCTGGCGGCCGCCGGGTTGCTCAACCCGATGATCGCGGGGGCCGCCATGGCCGCCTCCAGCGTCATCGTGGTCTCCAACTCCCTGCGGTTGCGCCGCGCCGGCTGACCGGTGGCCGGTGGCCGAGACAACGCACCGACACGGTGGCGCCGGCGGCGGCGCTCCCGCTATGCTCGCAGCCATGACGACTCTTTCGCCCCAGGCCCGCGCGATGATGGTGCGCACCCTTGGCGAGGGTCGAATGTGCATGCGCTGACAGCGCCAGCCGTCGCTGTCTGACACGTAACGGTGAGAGTCCGAGCCGCCCCGCACCGGCTCGTCGTACTCCGCGGAGGCCCGCCGCCCCCGTGTTCATCCCTCCAGCAACCCGTCACCTCGGCCGGCCTGCGCGCCGGCCACCCCTGAGCACGACGTCGCTGCAGCGCAGCCTTGCGCTCGCGCATCACTGCCGCCAGGGGACCTGAGAGGACCTTCCGCCATGCACGCCCACCTCATCCCCGTCAAAGACTCCAGAGACTCCGCTTGTTCAGCCCGCCCTGACCTCCCGGCCCCTCAGGAGCCTGTGGCCACCTCCTCCCCCGCAGCCGCCTTCACCTCGTCGGATCGCTCCGCCTTCTTCTCCACCGCCCCCGCCGTCGACCCGGCCGCTTTCGACGTCGTCCCCGACCGTCGCGGCACGGCCAGCCTCAAGTGGGACTCCGCCGTCGAGCGCGGCCGCCCCGAGGACGTCCTGCCCCTGTGGGTGGCGGACATGGACCACGCCACCGCGCCGGGGGTCACCAGCGCCCTGCTGTGGCGCACCCGCCACGGCATCTTCGGCTACTCCGAGCCCGACGACGCCTACCACGCGGCCCTGACCGGCTGGTTCTCCCGCCGCTACAGCTGGCAGGTGGAGGCCGACTGGAACACCGTGACCCCCGGCGTCGTGCCGGCCCTGGCCCTGGCGGTGCGGGCCCTGACCGCGCCGGGCGAGGCGGTCCTCATCGAGGAGCCCGTCTACTACCCCTTCCGCGAGGTCATCGAGGACAACGGGCGTACCGTGGCCGCCGTCCCCCTGGTGCGTGACGCCGACGGCGTCTACCGCCGCGACCTGGCCGCCCTGGAGTCCACCATCGAGGCCACCGGTGCGCGCCTGCTGCTCCTGTGCAACCCGCACAACCCGGTGGGTCGGGTCTGGAGCCGGGAGGAGCTCGCCGCGCTGGAGGAGGTCACCGCCCGCCACGGCGTCGTCGTCGTGGCCGACGAGATCCACGCCGACCTGGCCCTGCCGGGCTTCGCGACGACGCCCTTCGCCTCCCTGAGCGAGGCGGCCGCCGCCCGCACGATCACCTGCACCTCGCCGTCGAAGTCCTTCAACCTGGCCGGTCTGCAGGTCGCCAACATCCTCATCGCCGACGCCCGCCTGCGCGAGGCCTTCCGCCGCGAGCTGGCCACCACCGGCTACTCCCAGCCCAACGTCCTGGGCCTGACGGCCTGCCGGGCCGCCTACGAGGGCGGGGACGCCTGGCTCGACGCCCTGCGCGAGCACATCGCGGCCGCCCGCGCCCACGTCGAGGTGCGCCTGGAGCGCATCGAGGGGATCGAGGCCGCCCCCTGCGAGGGCACCTACCTGCTGTGGCTGGACTGCTCAGGATTCCTTCAGGCCGCCGGCCTCGAGCCCGATCAGCTCGACAAGGTCATGCTGAACGAGGCCGGGCTCTGGCTCGACGACGGCCGGATCTTCGGGGCCGGCGGTGAAGGCTTCACCCGCATCAACGTCGCCTGCCCCCGCGTCACCCTCGACGCCGCCCTGGACCGGTTGGAGGCGGCCGTGGCCGCCGTGACCGCCCGCGCCGCCGAGCAGGCCGGGCAGGGCCCCGTCGCCCTGTCCGCCTGAGCCGCTTCGCCCGGGCCGCACCGAGCGTGCCGGCCCGCAGGCGTCCGGTCACCGGTCATCACCCGCGCCGTCGTCGACCGTCAGTCATCATGTCTTCCCGCCACTGCCCCGCCCATGAGGAGAAACCACTCATGACCAGCCCGTCCGCTCCTCGACCCGCCGCTCACCCCGGGTGCTCCCAGCCGCCGGCCGCCCGCACCTTCCCCGTCCACCACCACCCGACGTCGTCGGCCCCGGACCCGCAGCTCCGCCTGGAGACGCTGCTGGTGCGCTCGGGCACCGGGACCGACCCGGCCACGGGGGCGATCACGACGCCGATCCACCTGTCGACCGCCTACGGGCACCCGGGCCTGGGTGAGTCGACGGGCTACGACTACACGCGCACGGCCAGCCCCACCCGCGACGTCCTCCAGGACGCCCTGGCCCGCCTGGAGGCAGGGACGGCGGCCTTCGCCCTGTCCTCGGGGATGGCGGCCCTGGAGCTGGTGACCCGCACGCTGGCGCCGCACGGCGGCCGGATCGTGGCGCTGCGGGACCTGTACGGCGGCTCCTTCCGCTTCCTGGAGGTCCTGGCCGAGGAGGGGGCGGCGCGCGTCGACTTCGTCCTGGGGATCAAGGGCCTGCGCGAGGCACTGGCCACCCCGGCCGACCTGGTCATCATCGAGACGCCCACGAACCCGATGATGGAGGAGATCGCGATCCCCGAGGCGGCCGAGCTGGCCCACGCGGCCGGGGCGAGACTGGTCGTGGACAACACCTTCTACACCCCGGTGGTGCAGCGGCCCCTGGAGCTGGGGGCCGACGTCGTCGTCCACTCGGGCACGAAGTACCTGGGCGGGCACAACGACGTCATGGCGGGCGTGGCCGTGGTGGCCGACGACGCCCTGGCCGAGCGGCTGAACTACCGGCTCAACACGACCGGGGCGACGCTGGGTCCCTTCGACTGCTTCCTGCTGCTGCGCGGGCTCAAGACCCTGGCGCTGCGCATGGAGCGTCACGAGGCCAACGCCACCGCGATCGCACAGTTCCTGCGTTCGAGCCCCTACGTGACGCGGGTGCTCTACCCGGGGCACTCGGGCATGGTGAGTTTCGATTTGGCCGAGTCGGTGGACGTGGCCCGCTTCCTGGCCTCAGTGCGGGTGTTCACCTTCGCCGAGTCCCTGGGCGGCGTGGAGTCGCTAGTGACGTGCCCGTCGGTGCAGACGCACGCGGACGTGCCCGTCGAGGTGCGCGCCTCCTACGGGCTGACCGACCGGCTCATGCGCCTGAGCGTCGGCATCGAGCACGTCGACGACCTCATCGCGGACCTGACCCAGGCCTTCGAGGCCGCCACGGTCTGAACCGGGGACTGGGCCGGAGCACCGAGGGCGGAGGGCGCAGGGTCGGGCTACCCCGACATCAATCAACCAGTCTTCCGTATGGTTCATATTCGACGAAGGCATGAGAATCGTGGCCATGAGACGCCTACGAACATCCTCGCCGCCCCAGACCACCTCACGACTGACCGTCCTCACCCTGCTCGGTGCGCTCACCGCCTGCAGCATGCTCGGCGCGAGTGTCACAGCCGTCGCGAGCCCGCCTACGCAGGGAGCTCAGCACGCCGTCGTGCTGGACAACAGCACGAATGCCGCCAGTACCAGCCCGTCCCAGACCACCGGCAGTAACAGCTCCAACGGTTCATCGAACGGTTCCGGCGGTTCCAAAGGATCCAGCGGGTCCACGGGGCCCAAGGTCCCCAAGGGGCTGGAGTCCTTCTACCGTCAGGATCTCACCTGGACCGACTGCCCCGACGGCGTCACCGGCACCGCCTTCCAGTGCGCCACCGTGACCGTACCCCTGGACTACGACCACCCGCAGGGGAAGACCATCACGGTGGCCCTCAAGAAGCTGCCCTCAACGAGCTCCTCCCCTCGCGGCTCGGTCTTCCTCAACCCCGGAGGCCCCGGGGGAAGCGGTATCTCCCTCATCAATGCCCAGGCCGGGCTCTACAAGAGCGGCGGCCTGTCGGGGGTTCTGGCGAACTACGACGTCATCGGCTTCGACCCGCGCGGCATCGGCCAGTCCACCCCCATCACCTGCTGGTCCCCCGACGACGTCCAGGCGATTGTGGCCGGCCGGGCTGAGGCGCCCTCCCAGCTGACGCCGGGCAGCGCCACCGACATCGTCGCGAAGGGATCACGCGAGGCCACGGCCTGCCAGAAGTACACGGAGGTCCCCGAGATCCTCGACCACATGGACACCCGTTCAGTGGCCCGCGACATGGATGTCATGCGGGCCCTGGTGAAAGATCAGGACCTCAACTACCTCGGGTACTCCTACGGCACCTACCTGGGCGCCGTGTACACCGAGCTCTTCCCCGACAACGTCGGGCGCGTCGTCCTGGACAGCGCCATGGACCCCGCCCTGTCCCGGCAGGAGGCCCTTGAGGGTGATGTGGCAGCCGAGGAGCAGACGCTGCGCACCTACATCGAGTCCCAGCGGGGGCAGGCCGGGTTCCCCCTGAACGGCACGACCGATGAGGCCGTCTCCCGGCTCGCGACCTTCCTCGACGGTCTGGACGCCAATCCGCTGACCGTCTCCGACGGCGGAAAGCCTCTGGACCGGGACAGGGCCACCATGGCGATCAGAACGCTCGTCGTCGCCTCGCCTGACAGGTGGCCGCTGCTCACCGAGGGGCTGACTCGGGCCATGAATGCGCATGACGGCACCGCTCTGATGAGGAATGCCGGGTTCCTCCCGGGCGCCGGGTCCCCTGAGACCGAGGCGCAGGTTGTCGAGCAGCTTCAGATTGTGCACGGCTTCGCAGCCAACCGGTGCCTCGACTTCCCCGACACCGGGAACCAGGCGAGCTGGGATGCGGCACTGGCCTCCTACCGCCGCGACTACCCGGTCTTCTACAGCCTCCTGCCTCAGCAGGACGCCTACTGCCACGGCTGGGGGCATACCAGTAAGACCAAGCCCGTCGATGTCGACGTCGACGCCACGAACCCGGTGCTGGTCGTCGGCATCCTGCACGACCCGGCCACCCCCTACCCGTGGTCCAAGGCGCTGGTGTCCAGGCTCCGCAACAGTCACCTGCTGAGCGTCGACATGTACGGTCATGGCGCGACCGGCCCCAATTCTTGCGCGACCGCGAAGGTGAATGACTACTTCGTCAAGGGGGCGCTTCCTTCCGACGGCGAGGTCTGCGCGGCGAACCCGAAGCCTCAGGCCGGAGAGGAGACACCGGCCGGAGTTGCGCATCCAGCTGGACTCGAACATCCGGTCGGCTTTAAGGCCGGCTGAGGGTGAATCGCTCCGGGTTGGATGGAGGCAATGATCCTTCCGTGTCGTCACTGCGCCCATCAAACCCGGGGCGATTCCGGCATCCCACACCGATTTGCGTGTCAGACAGGTTCATATCCGGATACACGATGCCTCCCTCCAGTGCTCTCATGCGACGAACCAGTCAACAAGTCACACGCCCCTTCCCTTAGACGGAGCCCGCACCTGTCCTCGTCACTTCGCGTGGCGGCCGGGGCCCCTGGGGCGGGGTTTGCGGGGTTCGGCCGCGTGGCGGCCAGTCGACCGCGTCGGCTCATCGTCAAGGCCTGCCTCACGCGCGGCAGCCTCCGCACGAGCCCGACGCTTCTCCATCTGCCACTCCGGATACATCGGCCCCGGCAACGGAAACGGAATCAGCCCGAGCAGCGCCACCACCACGAAGAAGAGAGCAGTACCCATCAACACCTTGGGCATGCCCTCACTACTACCTGAAGGGTACAGCAGCATCCCACAACCACCAATGGAAAACGCCACCCCCACAGCCGGAAGAATGAGCGATATCGTATTACGACCCACATTGAACTCACCTTCACCGAAGGAGCGGCCCAGATCCCCGTACCAGCGATCCGAGAACATGGCGAACCACCAGTTCACCATCGTCACCGCCCCCAGGATGAGGCATACCACTCCAGCTTGAGCTTCAGTCAAATCGAATTGCGGATACACGACGGACACCTAGGTAACCAAAACTACTTGAACAAGATGTTAACCCAGCCACCAAACTTCTTTCCTCCCTCAGACCCCGCAATACCACCAGCGATACCACCACCAACAACACCGCCGATCGCCGCCCCCGCAGGGCCTCCAACACAGACCCCGACAGTGGCACCCACTTGAGCTCCGGCCCATCCGCCAACTGCAGTTGTCGTACCTGTTGTTGCGGCGCGCGTCACCTTCTTTCCTTCACCGAGCGATGGATCCTGAGCATCTTTCTGGTACTGCTCATAGGAACTCACTGCGAAAGAGGCAACAAGTGTTTTCTCATCGGCATCGCCTGATGGTTGCTGCTCTGTGAACTCCGGTTTGAGAACCAGTTCCCCTGACACTGTCAGACCGCCAGCAGTGGCCTGCTCCCTGATACCGGCCAGCGATGAACCTATCGACGTCAGCCCGCTCGCCAAGTTGTCGAGGGCATTCTTGTAATTGGTTAGATCCTTGACCATACCTTCACATGTTTTTACCGCGCTGTCGATCAGGTTCTGAGCCCCAGTAGCCGATTCGCCTTCAAGGCTTCCTGCATCTTTGCGAGCATTTGCGAGATGGTCAATTGAGTTATCAACGGCTGTCTTCAAGTTTCCAATCTTGATCGTCGAAGCCGTGATGTCTGATGGTGTGGCGTCGAGGTGAGTATCAATAGACATGCTGGCTTCTTCCTTTCAGTTGGATCTGGAATTCGAGTGCGACGTCGGAGTGGAACTGGCGGTGTTCTCATCCGTCTTCCGCATCGATTCACTCACGGACGACAGCAAGGTCGATGTTCCAGGGATACTCGTCTGCATTCCCGTAAGCGCCATCTCCACAGTTGTGATAACTCGTGAGGCGTCCGCCTGCGAGGCCCCGCATCCAGACGGCAGCTCGACCGTCTTCCCGTCAATCTCGGTGCTGGCTGAGTTCAACTCGTTCACTGCCCGCTGTGCATCGTCATAGTCCCACTTCAACGTACCCGCACAGAGTGATCCTCCTCATGCTGTCGACGACGCACACATGCGCCATTACGATGGAACGACGCAGATTTTACCAGCCAGTCGTGACTGTTTTGAGACCTAGGGGCACCTACTCATGCTCCTTGACGAGCGAGATGCTATGGAGTCCCGATCATGGAGTAACTTAGACCACACTCACCTTTGAGCGGTCCGCACATTGGAAAACACCCCGGCTCCGACTGTTCAGCCGATGACGGGGTGTTGGTGCGCCCGAAGGGATTCGAACCCCCAACCTTCTGATCCGTAGTCAGATGCTCTATCCGTTGAGCTACAGGCGCATGTCGTTGCCGACGGGTAGAACACTACTCAGTGTCCACCCAGGGGACAAATCCTATCCCCGTGAGGATGGGCACAGGGCCGCAAGTCCCCGCCGACGACGGGGCTTGCGGCCCTGTGCGCGCTGTTGCCGCTGGGCACTATCCGACGCCGGCGCTCTCGTTGATGGCGAAGAGCGAGTAACCGAGCATGCCAAGCACGACGAAGAAGACGATGCCCAAAACGGCAGCGATGACCGCCCAGATGAGAGTGGCCCTGGCCCAGTTCCTCTTGCTGGCGGAGTGGCCGCTGCCGAAGGCGAGGATCAGCATGTAGATGAACCCGAACACCGGGATGCCGAACACCAGCAGGATCGTCAGCATCCAGCTGCCCACGGAGTCCGTGCTCTCGGAGTCCTCGGACCGCGCCGCTGCCAGCGCCCCGCCTCCTGTCGACCGCTCGAATGGTGAGCCCGCTGCTGTAGGAACCATGTCGGAGAAGGATGGGGCCTGCCCGGCTGCGGCGTCGGAGGAGGGGGCTGAGCCCCACTGGGGCGCCGAGCTCTGCGACGGGAAGGCTGAGGATGACGACGACGCGGACGGAGCGACCGCCTGAGTCGCAGCGGGGACGAAGGCCTCCGCGGCCTGCTCGGCCTCAGCGCGTGCGGTCGCCGTGGGGAAGACCGAGGACATGCCAACCTCGCCGTCCTGACGGCCCCCGCTGAAGGGGTGCGAGTGCGGGGCAGGCTGCTGGGCGAAGGACTGCTGGTCCTGCATGCCCGCCGGCTGGGCCTGCGGCTGCTGCCCCGGCCAGTGCGGGGTCTCCCAACTCGCCTCACCGCCTGCAGTCGCACCGGCGGCGGGGGCCGAGGAGGTGCCCGGAGCCGAGGGGATGCCGGGGGCGGACTGGACGAAGGGCGACGACGTGGCTGCGGCGCCGTCGGCGGCTGCCCCACCCCAGGCGGGCTGGGTCGGCGGGTTGTAGGGCGTCGGCTGGGCGGCCCCGCTCTGCTGGGTGTAGGGGGTGGCCTGGACGTAGGGGTCGACCGGCGCCGCACCAGGCTGACCGGCACCGAAGCCGCCGCTCCCGGCCGGGTCGGGCTGGCCGAACTGGGCCGGCGGGTTGTAGGGCGCCGGCTGGACGCCTCCACTCTGCTGGGTGTAGGGGGTGGCCTGGACGTAGGGGTCGGCCGGCGCCGCACCAGGCTGGGTGGCCGCCTGCGCGGCACCTGCGGAGAAGGTGCGCGTCTGCTCCTCAGGGGGCGGGCCGGCGGGCAGGTCGGGCTGCGCCGGACGCCACGCTCCGGCCTGGGCGGTGGGAACCGCACCAGGGACGGCGCCGGGGGCCTGCCCAGGGGCCTGCTGCTCGGCGCGCGCGGCGTCGAGCATGTCCTGGTTGATGAGGACGGTCCGGGCGTTGAACTCGTCGCCCTGATTGGGGCGGGGCGAGCCGGAGGTCGACGGCTGGGTTGCGTCGTGGTCAGACATGAGGTCCCTCTCAGTCGGGTACAGCGTCACGCTATCCCGGATCTGCACCGGAAGACACACAGGCACCCCGATCGGCCAGAGGCGAACGCGCCCCGACCGTAGGGCCGATTCGCGGGCCCTGCCAACCGTTGGGAAGTCTCCGGGGCCGCCGCAACGAGTGCTCCGACGACGACGAAACCCCGGCACGCTGCCGCGCACCGGGGCTCTCGCTGTGGCGGAGATGGGGAGATTCGAACTCCCGAGGGGCTTCCACCCCAACCTCCTTAGCAGGGAGGCGCACTAGGCCACTATGCGACATCTCCATTGCCTTCCCACGGCTTCGCCGCGGGACGCACGGGCAGCCTACCGGGAGGATGCCGCGTGAGCAAACCGCCGAAGGCGTGGTGCCGTCGCCTCGGCATGAGGCGCTGTGAGCGCTGGCTGCGCAGGTGTCCTGGGGCTCTCGTTCACGGCCTGGGGACGCGGATTTCCAGGCTCCGCGTGCCGGCACCGCCGGGTCCATAATGTTGATGAATGTCTGTGGAAGTACGTCGTGAGGCGAGGAGGGGCGAGGATGGCGGAGAGCGGGCAGACGGATGCGCGGATCACGGAGTTCATCACCGAGCTGCGTCAGGCCCTGGAGAAGACGGGCGACCCCGCCCGCGCCGAGCAGCAGCGGGCGTACCTGAAGTCCGAGATGGCGATGTACGGCGTCGGGGTCCCGGAAACGCGGCGCCTCGCGCAACGGATCGCCGCCGTCCATGGCGACCTGTGGACTGAGGCCGCCACCTGGGAGGCGGCGCTGCGGTGCCTGTGGGATGAGGCCACTCACCGCGAGGAGCGCAACGCGGCGCTGGCCGTCATCCGCGCCAAGCTGTCCGCGTCGCATGCTGGACGCATGGAGTCCCTGGCGCTCTACGAGCATTTTCTGCGCACGGGACAGTGGTGGGATCTGGTCGATGAGACCTCCCACGCCGTCGGGCTGGTGGTGCGTGAGCATCCGGCTGCGGCGGCCCGCATGCGCACGTGGGCCACCGACCCGGACATGTGGGTGCGGCGCAGCGCCATCCTCTGTCAGCTCCAGCACAAGGTCGACACGGACCTCGACCTGCTCACCAACGTCATCGAGGCCAACCAAGAGGATCCGGAGTTCTTCATCCGCAAGGCCATCGGCTGGGCGCTGCGCGACTACGCGCGCACGGACGGCGACTGGGTGCGCGCCTTCGTCCAGGCGCATCCGAACCTGTCCCCACTCAGCCGACGCGAGGCCCTCAAGCGCCTGTGAGGCCGGGGCCACGGCCTCCGACCGGGCATGCGACAGGACAAACTGACAGGGCCGCACAGTCCTCTGGCCGCTCCTCGCCGTCGTCAGGGCACGTGCGAGCGTGCTGCCTCAACCGCACGTCATCAGGTCCCACCGGCACGGTACCGCTCACGCATGAGGTCCACGTAGTCGAGGAGGTCCTGACGCAGGCGCTTGGGGGTGATGACGCATGCATCCGGACCGAGCCGAAGCAGAATCGTCATGGCATGCAAGTGGTCCATGAACTCCAGCTGGAGATAGGTCCATCCGTCATCTCCGGGAGGTTCGCCATCTGCATCGGTCGTCGTTGCGCGCAACGTCCACTCCTGCACATCGCTCCAACGCTCGTCCCGCACCCAGACAGTGGCTGTGATCGCCTCGAACCTATCGAGAAACTCCTCACGCTGCTTCTGCCATGCCGCAGTCATGTCGAAGCCGGAGTCGTCAGCACACTCCTCAGAGAGCACATCGGCCCCTTCGATCCGAGAGAGCCTGGTGAAGCGAACCTCAGCGCCGTGTGAGGCACACAGGTACCAGCTGCGACCAGCGGCAACTATTCCGTGCGGATCGACGACGTCCTGCGTCGTCGTCCTCGACTTGTGGCGGAAGACCATACGCAGTCGATGGCGCGTCAAGACCGCTTCCTGAACGGCATGGAAGACGGCGTCGGCCCGCTCGCTCTCGGGCAGGGGAAGCCATCCTTGAGGATCGACCACGACGCGCGAGGCAATGCCCATGGACCGGCTGCGATGGCTGTCGGGTACGGCGGCGAGCAGTTTGCGAGACGCGGAGGCGAGGGCGTCGCCAAGGCCCAGTGGCGCAGCACCCCAGCTGGTGAGACCGGCGAAAAGAGCCCGGCTCTCCTCACGGTTCAGTCCTGTCACGTCAATGCGAAAGCCGGGGTCGATTCTCACTCCCCCGTGAGGTCCCCGCTCGCACCATACCGGCACTCCCGCAGCCGACAGCGCCTCAACGTCCCGCAGCACGGTGCGCCGTGAGACCTCCAGCCGCTGCGCCAACTCCGAGGCGGACAGACGACCATGGGCACGCAGCAGCCAGATCATGGAAAGTAGGCGGTCGGCACGCACCAACTCATCCTCGCACATACGTGACACAAGGTGACACCAATGGTCTCTAACCTCATTGCCGTCCATCCGCCCCGTATCCCCGTGAGAGTCTTAGGAGCATCACCATGACGGCCTTTGTTCCCAACAGCGTCATCCTCTACGTCTCCGACGTCGAGGCGAGTACCACCTTCTACCGCCGGATTCTCGGTCATGAACCGATCAAGACCTATCCAGGATTCAGCGTCTTCGCATTGTCCGACGACGTTACTCTCGGACTACAGGCAGCCGATGAGATTGAACCCGCTGCTGAGCCATACGTAGGCGGGGTTGAACTGAGTCTGAGCGACGTCGAGCATGCCGACGTCGATCGTCTTCACGCGCAGTGGAAGACGCTGGGCATTCCGATGGTTCTGGAGCCAACCGTCCTCGAGTTCGGCTACACCTTCGTAGCGACCGACCCTGATGGGCACCGCCTGCGCGTGTGCGCCACCGATACCTCGAGCTTCGTCTGACTTGAGACTCTCGGCACCCCGCCCGTCACCTCCCCACAGGCACAGTCGACCATGTCCCGGCCGGCTACTCCACGAGCCTCGGGGGCTACTGGCCAGGGTTGTGCATACTGCACGAACCCCCGTACCTCGTGGAGTGCACCCAACCCTCCCAGTGGCACCCAACCCTTGTGCATTGCGCCCAGAGGACGCCGAGAGCCACGTGGGTGAGCGATCCCGAACACAAGTAAGCCCTCGGCAGCACTCTGACGTGAAACCGCCTCAGTCCATTGCCGACACCAGCGACCTCGGAACGAGCGAATACACAAAGAGTCCGACAAAAAACAGCAGCAATGGAACACTCAGCACCCACGCAACGGTCGACCTTGATAGCCCCAGCGGGTCGAACTCGGTAGGCGCGGCAGCGAGCACCTGTATCAAGAGCCCGACAACGGCTCCCCCTAGCACGGGACCGGCTTGGCGAAGGACGTTGAGGAGGGAGGACGCAGCACCGAACTCGTCACTCCTCAGTGCGGCCATACCTACTGTCGTCAGTGGCGCCATCAAGAAGCCATTTCCGATGCCGAAAACGATAGTCGCACCCAGGAACCACATCCAAGAAACCCCAGTAGTGGTAATCAGTATGCTCAGGGCGGTTCCTATCGCGGAGGCCCCGAAGCCGATCTGTAGGACGAGGCGGGCCTTCCCTTCATCAACCCAGCGGCCCGCAATAGGTGCTGTGACCACGGACGCAATCGACGCCGGCGCAAGAGCAACCCCCGCCCAGAACGCCGTTTGCCCCATCACGGACTGGATGTAGTTCGATACGAGAAACGTCAAGGCGAACACGCCAAGGGCGGCAAAAAGGCCGAACAAAGCGGCAACGAGGAACCGTGGATTCTCGCGAAGAGACTGTGGAAAAACTGCGTGCGCCGGATCCACACGGCGCTCATACCGGAAGAACGCAAACAGGCAGAACACAGCGAACGGCAGGCAAGCAATGGTCAGCGGGCCCCAGCCCGCATGGGGACCTTGCAGACATCCATAGAGAAGTGCCACAAGACCGATGCCCGCAAGAAAGGTGCCCATGAAATCAACCCTCACGGACCGGACCTCTTCGATCGAAAGACTTCGCAGACCCAGAACCACGACGAGAATCGCAATCGGAAGGTTGATGAGGAAGACCCAACGCCAGCTAAGACTATCAATCAATACTCCACCGACAAGGGGGCCGATGACGGACGCAGTTCCTGCAATTGATCCCCAGATGCCGACTGCGCGCCCACGGGTATTTTCAGGGAAGGTGACGCCGATGAGCGTGAGAGTCTGCGGCACCAGCATGCCGGCACCGAGTCCCTGAAGGAACCGGCTGGCGATCAAGACGAACGGAGAGGTCGCGACACCGCAGGCGAGGCTGGCAGTTGCCAAGATGATCGTCCCCAGGAGGAAGAGGCGTCGGTGCCCGAATCGGTCACCTAAACGACCTGACGGGATGATCGCCAGCGCGAGAACGAGACCGTAGCTGTTGACCGCCCAGAACACCTGGGTTGTGGACGCACTTAAGTCCCGTGTCAGCGAGGGAACTGCGAGGTTAATAATTGTCAGGTCAAGAAGAGCAATGAAGTACCCTCCGGCCAACGCGCACAGCCCGATCCACTGCCGAGCACTGACTGTTATGGCTAGGGAATCTTCCATCACATCTTCTCCTCGTTCGTCAATTCGGTATCGTGGAAGGTGCCTCTCTTGGCTATCACGGCATAGTCACCACACTAAGGCCGCGGCTGCCTCTCATCTCTCTCGGTATTGACATAGATGTCATTACTGAGATGTTGACCGCAGCGTCGGAACGATGCGGGACTGTCTCTTGAACTGAAGAATCATCAGGTTGCACTCGATGGCCGCCAGGCTCACCGGTGATGAGAACGCCGCCAAACTCACCTGACCCATGAAACCTTGATGAGTTTTCGTTGGTATTGCGGTGTGTGAGCGGAGAGGGAGGGATTCGAACCCCCGGTGCGCCAGGCGCACAGCGGTTTTCAAGACCGCCACATTCGGCCGCTCTGTCACCTCTCCAGGCCGCACCCACCGGGCGCGACAGGCACAGACCCTACCATCCCGGTGGGCCCGCGGTCACCGCCAGCCCACCAGTCCGAGCCACCGGTCGCCGACGGCGCGTTCGTACCTTATTCCTCGCGTTCGGGGGTTAAGGGTACGAACACACACCTTAAGGTACGAATACACACCTTAAGGTACGAACGCGCACCTCAAGGTACGAACGCGAGGCCCAGACCCAGCCCCTGCCCGCTTCCGCACCAGCCCCTAGGACCTGCCGAAGAACCCGCGCCGGTGTGGTTTGCTGGCGCGCGCCGGCAGCAGGGAGTTCGGCTCGTCGAGCCGCCCCTCGGCCAGGGCCTGCCCGATCGCCGGCCACACCGGCAGGCGCGCCATGAGGGTGGCCTGCAGGGCGTGGTAGATGTCCGGGTGCCCCGCCCAGGTGCGGGTCGAGGGCCGGTTGTCGCGGTCGAGCTCGTGGGTCCACACGCCCGGCTCCTCGATGAGGAACTCCTCGGCGTAGTCGATCCAGGCCCGGTAGCAGTGCTCATAGTGCTCGACGTCGATCTCCCCGCGACCGTCATCGAGCAGGGCCTGGCGGATGGCGGCCGAGGCCGAGATGCCCTCGCAGACCACCCAGTGCATGCGCTCGTGCACCACGGGCTTGCCGTCGAAGTCCGTGGTGTAGACGAAACCCGGGGCACCGTCGATGCGCCAGCCATCGGTGCGGGCCTGCTCGAAGATGTGCTCGGCAGCCTCCAGCATCCACTCCGGCGCACTCATGGAGCGGTTGATGAGCGCCCCGCGCAGCTGGACGGTCAGGCGCGCCCACTCCAGCCCATGGCCCGGCGTGACGCCGTAGGGCCGGAAGGGGTGGGCGGGCTCGTCGCGGTTGTAGTCCAGGCGCGGCTCCCAGGTGGTGGAGTAGTGCTCGGGCAGGCGCCAGCCGTGCTCACGGGCCTGGACGTTGACGGCGAAGTCGGTGATCTTCAGGGCCCGCTCCAGCCAACGCACCTCGCCGGTGACGTCGGCGGTGGCCAGGTAGGCCTCCACCGTGTGCATGGCGGCGTTGATGCCGCGGTAGTCCTCGGAGTCGGTGAAGTCGGCGGCGTAGGACTCCACCGGCATCTGCTGGCCCTCGTCCCACCAGTAGCGGTCCTGGACCTCCATGGCGTCGCGCAGCAGCTCATGGGCGCCGGGCCGGTCGGCGGCCGTCGCGGTGGCGGCGGCCAGGAGCACGAAGGCGTGCTGGTAGCACTCCTTGCGGGCGTCGCGGTCGACCGGGACGCCCCGCCCCTCGGCGTCGGGCTCGGCGCCGATCGCCGAGTACCAGCCGCCGTTGACCGAGTCGCGCAGGGGGCCGTTCAGGGCGCGTACGCCGTGGTCGGCGTAGCGGCGGCAGCCGGGGATCCCCATGAGCGCCCCCAGGGAGAAGGCGAAGGTCATGCGGCCGGTGATCCACAGCTCGACGGGATGGGCGGGGTCCACCTCACCGCCCTGACCGATCCACCCGAATCCAGAGGGCACCTGCGCGGCGCGCGCGTAGTGCAGCAGCGCATGCGTCTCGTAGGCCAGCCAACGCTTGTGCTCGGGGGCGCCGAACCATCCCAGTCCCATGAGTCCTCCTTGAATCGCTGGGGATCCAAGGCTATCGACCCGCCCGACGCGGATCAATGCTCCAGGCTGCCCGTGGGCGGCTCACTCCCACCCGACGGCGCCCCCCGCCCGAGGCCGGCTGCACCGCCCGGCCACCCCGCCCCGGCTACTTCTGCTTGGGCCAGGCCGCCTCGGCCTGCTTGAGCGCCTCCTTGGGGGTCGCCGTCCCGGTCGCCCACCGGCTCAGCCCGACCCACAGGGCGCTGCTGCCCACAGCCACCGGCATCGAGTCCGAGGCATCCATCTCCACGGTCGTCTGGCGTGACTGGAGCAGCCTGGTGGCGCGCCGGCCGACGTCGCTGGGCGCCAGGTCCGGGTCGACGCCCTGGTTGGCGGTCGCCACCCCGCCCAGCGCCATCCGCGTGCGGGCCCACTCCTGGGAGGTCAGGTACTCCATGACCGCGCTGACCACGTCCGAGCGGGTGAAGGCCACGAGGTAGTCGGTGCCCACCAGCACCGAGTCCGAGCCGCGGTCCTCCGCGGGGGTGACGAAGGCCGAGACCTTCGTTCCCGCCGTATCAGCCTTACCCGTCGCACTCGCCGTACTTGCCGAACTCGCCGCGCCCTTCGCCGACGCCGTCGCCCCGGCCGTCCCGCCGCCGGCGGTGGCGCTCGCGGTCGGGTGGGGGGCCTGGACCGTCACCGGGTTGGCGCCGTCGGCGTCGGTGATAACGGTGCCCTCGGGGAAGCGGCTCTCGAAGGAGGAGGAGGCGTGCAGCATGAGGCAGCTGCCCTTGACCAGGTCGGCCCCGGCCTGCACGGGGGTGCGGGAGATGACCGAGCCGCGCCCGCCGGCGACGTGCCCGTCGTCCAGGACCAGGGAGTTGACGGCACCGAGGGCCTCCACGGCATTCGGGGAGTCGACGGGAGACCGGTGCGAGGCCCAGGTCTCGTAGACGCCGGGCCCCTGGGTGGCCAGCAGGGCGTCCTCGAGCCAGTCGGTGAGCACCCAGCCAGTCGACTCCCCGTCTGCGGCGCCCACGCACCAGGGCGTCACGGAGCCGTCGGGGTGGTCGGAGCGGATCTTGTTGGTGAGGGCCTCCAAATCGGCCCACGTGTTGGGCACCTCGTAGCCGGCCTTGGCGAAAGCGTCCGGCGAGTACCACACGAGGGACTTCACCGAGGCCATGAGCGGGGCGCCGTAGGGCACGGAGGCGTGGATGCCGACCTGGATCCAGTGCCGGTCCCAGCCGGCCTCCACGTTGCTGTTGACCTTGTCGGGCAGCGGGTGGACGACGCCGGTGTCGACGAGCTCGGCCACCATGGCGGGCTGAGGCACGATGGCCAGGTCGGGCAGGTTCTCGGGGTTGTCCTGGCTCGACGGCGAGGCTCCCGAGCTGGTGGACAGGTTGGCTCCCGAGCCGTTGAGCAGCTGGGAGCGCAGCTCGGTGGTGCCGGTGTGCTCGATGTTGATGCCCGTGCAGCTCTCGAACTCGGCCACGGAGGCCTCGAAGCGCTCGGCCTCGGTGCCGGTCAGGCTGCTGGAGATGGTGACGGTGGCGCCCTTGTGGCCCTGGTAGGCCTGGTAGGCGGCACAGCCGGTGGCCGCGGCCGAGCCGGTCCCGCCGGCTGAGCAGGCGGCGGTGGCGGCGGCAGCCAGGGTCAGGGTGCTGGCCGCGGCCAGGAGGCGGCTGCCCCGGCGCAGCCGACGGCTTACGCGGCCCCGACCGGGGGCGCTCGCCCCACCGGACGGGCCGGAGGCGCGGGCCGCGTGCTCCTCAGGGATGGAGTTGTGCTGGGAGACAGGGAGGGGGGACTGTCGCATCACGGGTGCCTTACTCGTTCGATGAGGGCGTCCAGGACGGCCGCGCAGCCGTCCCGCCACACGGGCTCGGTCAGGATATCGCCGCGGTCGCGCACCCACTGCGGCGCGCTGCCCATGACGACGCCGGCTCCGGCCCACTCGATCATCTCGACGTCGTTGGAGCCGTCCCCGCCCGCCAGGACGTGGGCAGAGTCGGTGCCCAGGCGGGCGATGAGCGCCTCGAGGGCGGAGGCCTTGGTGACGCCCTCGGGGGCGACGTCGAGCCAGGCCGTCCAGCCGATGGCGTACTCCACCGAGTGCAGCCCGGAGTCGGCCACGATCTGGGAGAAGCGATCCACGGGCATGCCCGGGGCCCGCAGGACCACGCGGGTGACCGGCTGGGAGACGAGCTCGTCGAAGGTGACGACCCGCTGGTCCTCGATGAGCTCGCCGTCGGGGAAGAGCCGGGAGACCTTGAAGCCGGCGCCGGGGTCCTCCACGGCGAGGATCCCGTCGGGCACGGCGGCGTGAAGAGTCTCGATGGCGGTGCGCGGGTCGAAGGTGCGCGAGTCGACCACCTCGTAGCCGCCGGGGGCGTCCGGGTCGAGCCGCAGGGTCAGGGCGCCGTTGGCGCACACCATCCAGCCGGTGGACAGCCCCAGGTGGCGCACCACCGGCATGGCGGCGGCGATCCCGCGGCCGGTGGAGATGACCACGGGGACCTTGTGGGCGCGCAGGCGGGCGACGGAGGCCATGACCCGCTCCGAGACGCTCCCGTCCATGTCGAGGATGGTGCCGTCGACGTCGAGGGCGACGACGAGCCCGTGGCCGGGTGCGAGCCGGGTGCCGCCGTCGGCCTCCAGGGCGTCAAGGTCCCGCATCCGGTCCTGGACGAGGGCGTGGTACTCCTCGTGTCCCAGGGGCCGACGGCGCAGGGCGTGCTCGCCGGTGCCTGCGGCCTGTCCGGCGCCGTCCTCGAGGTGCCCGACGTACTCCGTGGAGCCGCCCAGGCGGGTCAGGGGCTGGCCGGCCGGGGCGATGCCGGTGGCGGAGTTGACGGCCGGACCGTTGCCGGTGGGCTCGGGATCGGCGGGGGCACTGACGGCGCCGGTGTCGGTCTCGCGTGCGGCACCCGGACTGGAGGCAGGCGTGGGGTTCACGGGGCCGGCCCTCAGGCGGTGGCGCCGACGGGCTCGATGACCTCCAGGCCGCCCAGGTAGGGGCGCAGGCCCTCAGGCACGCGCACCGAGCCGTCGGCCTGCTGGTGGTTCTCCAGGATGGCGACCATCCAGCGGGTGGTGGCCAGGGTCCCGTTGAGGGTGGCCACGGGGCTCGTGCCTCCCTCGCGGCGCTCGCGCACGGCCAGTCGGCGGGCCTGGTAGGTGGTGCAGTTGGAGGTGGAGGTGACCTCCATCCAGCGCTGCTGGGTGGGCAGCCAGGCCTCGCAGTCGAACTTGCGGGCGGCGGAGGAGCCCAGGTCTCCGGCGGCGGTGTCGATGACCCGGTAGGGCAGCTCGACCAGGGCCAGCATCTCCTCCTCCATGGCCAGGAGCCGGGCGTGCTCGGCCTCGGCGTCCTCGGGGCGGCAGTAGGAGAACATCTCCGCCTTGTTGAACTGGTGGACGCGGATGATGCCGCGGGTGTCCTTGCCGGCGGCCCCGGCCTCGCGCCGGTAGCAGGTGGACCAGCCCATGTAGCGCTTGGGCCCGGCGGACAGGTCGAGGATCTCGTCGGCGTGGTAGCCGGCCAGGGCCACCTCGGAGGTGCCGGTGAGGTAGAGGTCGTCGGCGGGCAGGTAGTAGATCTCGTCGCTGTGGGCGCCCAGGAAGCCGGTGCCGCCCATGACCTGCGGGGTGACGAGGGTGGGGGTGGTCATCGGGGTGAAGCCGTGGGCGACGGCGGCGTCCAGGGCGGCCGTCATGAGGGCCAGCTCCAGGCGCATGCCCCAGCCCTTGAGGTAGTAGAAGCGGGCGCCGGAGACCTTGGCGCCGCGGCGGGTGTCGATGATGTCCAGGCCCTCGCCGATCGCCAGGTGGTCGGCGGGCTCGAAGCCCTCGGCGGCGAAGTCGCGCGGCTCGCCGCCCTCGTGGCGCAGGACGACGTAGTCCTCCTCGCCGCCCGAGGGCGCCCCCTCGATGAGATTGGCGAACTGGCGGGCCAGGTCGTCGAGCTCGGCGGCGGCGGCCGAGGAGGCGGCCTCGGCGGCTTTGACCTGCTCAGCCAGCTCCTTGGCGCTGGCCAGGATCGCCGGGCGCTCCTCCGGGGAGGCCTTCCCCACGGACCGAGAGACCTGCTTCTGCTCGGCACGGAGGTTCTCGAAGGCGGCCAGCGCCTGACGGCGGG
>NZ_MSKS01000038.1 GCF_001937445.1 Actinomyces oris
AGAAACGGTACGGCCGCCCGTGTCCAGGCCCGAACTGACATCGAGGCACAAAACGGTGCACCATTGTCTCTGTGACTCATAGCGACCTCCCTTCCACTCCATCGGGCAGCAGCCATGAACCGAGTCTTGATGCCGATCGGCTCATGCAACAGTCCGGCGTCGTACTGCACCTGGGGCGGCTCATGCTCGCTGCCGGTGCCGGCTCCTACCGCATCAAGTCCTCCATGGCCAGAGCCGCCTCGGCGGTCGGTCTTGACCGTCACGAGGCGACTGTGACGATGACCGAGATCGTCACCTCTTCCTACGTCGGCAACCGTTTCCGCACCGAGGCCTGTGAGGTGCGTTGGGTCGGCGTCAATGTCGACCGTTTGGAGGCACTGCGCAGGATCGTCCACGATCTGCGTGCACACGAGACCGTTGAGCATCTCGAGGCCAAGCTTGAACAGGTCGAGAAGATGCACGGCCGCTATAACGTCTTCGCCAACGCCGCAGCATCGGGTGTGGCCTGTGCCGGATTCTGCTTCCTCAACAAGGGCGGTTGGGTCGAGTGCCTCACGGTGCTCGTCGCGGCATTCCTGGGACAGCTCATTCGCAGACAGATGCTTGAGCGCCACTACCAGCACTTCTTCACCTGGCTCGTGTGCGGCGTCGCGGCGTCGGGCACCTACATGGGCGTCGTCACCGCGCTGAACGCTTCTGGTGTGGTGTCAGGAAACCACCAGGGCGGCATTATCTCTGCGATCCTCTTCCTCATCCCGGGTTTCCCGATGGTCACCGCTATGCTCGACCTGTTCCGACAAGACTTCTCCTCGTCCCTCTCGCGCAGCGCCTACGTCCTCATGGTCATGGCTGCGGCGGGCGTCGCCGTCTGGACTGTGACCTTCGTCTTCCGTTGGGATGTTGCAGCGGCCAGCGACGCCACTCTTAATGGACCTCTTCTCTACGTTCTGCGGTGCTTCTGCTCCTTTATCGCCGCCTACGGATTCGCCATGCTGTTCAATGCGGGTGTGAAGGCCAGCATGCTGGCTGCGGTGGTCGGGGCCCTGGCCAATACCGGCAGACTGCTTCTCATTGACGTCTTCCACGTGCCATGGCAGCTCGCGGTGGGACTGGCTGCGGTCACGATTGGGCTGCTCGCCCAGCTCTTCGTCTCCCGCGCGTCCCTGTCCCGGGTAGCTCTTTCCGTTCCCGCTGTGGTCATCATGATCCCCGGGGTTCCCTTCTACAGGGCTATCTCTGCGCTCAACACGCTCTCTGTGGACAAAGGGGGCGTCGACGTCGGTGACGCGGCTACGAACCTGGCTGAGGTCTTCTTCGTCATTACGGCTATCGGCGTCGGTCTCGCCTTGGCGCGCATCATCACCGACCACAACTGGCGCCACGACGTGGCCACCTCGGAGCACATCACGCTGCCTCGCACACACGTTGAGGCGGCGGAGCAGCCTCTGGAGGACTGACGTTCGGTCTGCAGGCTCCCAGCTGAACAATGGTGGCCCGCCGCTGACATTCAGCGACGGGCCACCATCGATGATGCGAGACCGGTGAGCCTGCGGTGAGCGGGTCACAGCCCGCCGAGGACCTGCGCGATGAAGATCTTGGCGATCATGGCCACGGGATAGACCATCGCGTACCCCAGCGCCACTCGGGGGTCGGCGCCGGTGCGCTCGTTGGCGAAGGCTAGAATCGCAGGCTGGGTCTGGGCGCCACCGATGAGGCCGGACAGGCGAGTGCCACCCATCTTGACGATCCAGCGCATGGAGGCGTAAATCCCCAGCCCCACAACGGTGGTGACGACGAAGCCGGTGACGAAGATCCTCCACCAGTCGCCTCCGGTGAACGCGTGCGCGATCTCCCCACCGGCCTTGGTACCCGCCTGAGCGAGGAAGACCAGGAGCCCGAACTCCGAGAGCACCGCCGTCGCGGTGAACGGCATGGCGGTCACGAACTTCCCGATGCGGCCGATGCGCCCGAAAATGAGCCCGACCAGGAGTGTTCCGGCTGCCGACCCGATGGAGAAGGTGGCGCCGGTGGGCGTGAGGAACTTCCACTCACCGATGAAGATGCCCAGTGCCATCCCCAGCCCCAGTGCCACCGGGTTGATGGAGGACAGCCCTCGCGAGGAGTCGCCGAAGTATGCCGAAATCTCCTTCATGCGTCCGGTCGGGCCGACGACGCGCACCCGGTCTCCCTGCTGCAGCACCAGATCCGGAGTGCCCACCATGTCCACGTCGCCGCGGCGCACCCGCGAGATCGTCGCCCCGAAACGGCTGTCGATATCCAGGTCACCGATGGTGCGGCCGGCCAGCTTCGGGTCCGAGACCGTGATACGGCGGAAGTCGAGGTACTTGCGGTCCTCGATGAGTGAGTGCGACGAGCCGTGGCCCACCGCCTTGATCGCCTGATTGACGGCATCCTGGGTGCCGACGACGGTGATAAGATCGTCTTTGTACAGCCGGTCGTCATTCTTCGGTCGGGTGATCGGGCCCTTCTCGCCCCGACGCAGACGAGAGAATCGCAGCTGCCCCGAGATCGAGATGGTCTCAACGATGTTGCCCAGGAGCGGGCCGTCCTCGCGCTCCACTCGGATGGTGCGGTTGATGAGCGGGGAGGGAGTGTCCTTGTCACTGCGCCGGTAGCGCAGCGCCAGCAGACAGAAGAACAGCATGCCGATGACACCGTAGAGGTAGGTGACGGCATAGGCCACGGTGGCGTCACCTGGTCCTGCCTTGTCGCCGGCCATGGCAGCGGCGTTACCGGCTGCGGCCAGGGCGGGCGTGTTCGTCACGGCACCGGCGAAGGCCCCCGCGATCATCGCCGCCTTGAGCCCGAGGAGACGCCCCACGCCCACGGCCGCCAGGGCCGCCACACCCAGAACGCCCAGGAGAATGGTCAACGGTCCGCCGGCGGTTCGGATGACGTGGAAGAAGTTCGGCCCGGACTGGATGCCGATGGCGAAGGTGAAGATCGCCAGCCCCAGTGTTCCCAGCTCTCGGGGAACCTCGATCGGCGTTGCGGCAGACGTTCCCCAGGCCGCCAAGGCGATGCCGCAGAACAGGACGGCCGCTGCGCCCAGGCTCACACCCTTGATCTTGACGTGTCCCAGCAGCATCCCGGCGCCGACCAGGAGGAACAGGACGAGAACCACGTTCTCGGACAAGTGGTGCAGGACGTTGGCATGCGCCACCTTCCAGATCAGCAGGGCGGTACTGCCGATCAGGAGGGCCGTCGCCGGGACGCGTATGCTCCTGCGCCTGGCGCGCCAGAGCAGCAGCCCGGAGCCAGTCATGAGGAGGACGATGACAACCGGGTTGTCCAACAGATAGTCCAGGACCATAGCCACGTCGCTAGTGCCGCCTTCCGTGTCGCCGCTGAAAGTGACGCAGCGGACGTTTTGTCAGGAGTAATAGGAGCATTGTGTCATCTCCACCTGCACTGATGGCGTACCAAGGTCCGTGATCCGCGAGGGAGTGGAGAAGCCCCTCGCGTGGAGAACGGTCATGCCACCGGGTTCGTGATTCCACGATGTGAGATTGTGGCCGTCTCATTATGACTCTGTGCGGAGACTGATCTAACGTTCATTACCCGGCAGGTCGCCGGGCAGTAGGCACGGAGAAGGAGAGCGAGTGATGACATGCGATGACGCTCCCGCACGTCAGGGCCAACAGGTCATGACAGGCGCCCAGGCTCTGGTGCGCGCGCTGGAGGAGCTAGGCGTCACAGACATCTTCGGGATGCCGGGCGGTGCCATCCTGCCCTTCTATGACCCCCTGCTCGCCTCGACGAAGATCCGCCACGTCCTGGTGCGTCACGAACAGGGCGCTGGTCATGCCGCCGAGGGCTATGCCATGGTCACCGGTCGCCCCGGGGTGTGTGTCGTCACGTCCGGTCCCGGAGCCACCAACCTCATCACCCCCATCGGTGACGCCCACATGGACTCGGTGCCCATGCTGGCCATCACCGGGCAGGTCGGAAGCCGTGGAATCGGGACGGACGCCTTCCAGGAGGCCGATATCGTCGGTGCCACGATGCCCTTCGTCAAGCACTCCTTCCTCATCACCCGTGCCGAGGACATCGTCCCGCGCGTGGCTGAGGCCTTCCACATCGCCTCAACCGGGCGCCCCGGCCCGGTCCTCATCGACATCTCCAAGGATGCCCAGGAGGGGGCCACCGAGTTCGTGTGGCCCCCGGCCCGAGACCTTCCCGGCTACCGCCTACCGGGCAAGCCCAACCAGCGGCGCCTGGCTCAGGCCGCCGAGGTGATCTCCGCGGCCGAGCGACCCGTCCTCTACCTCGGCGGTGGCTTGAGCCGGGCGCAGGTTCCCACCGAGGAGCTCGCCAAGCTCATCGAGCTCATCGGAGCACCCTTCGTCACCACTCTGACCGCCCTGGACGTTATGCCCAGTGAGCACCCGCTCAACCTGGGGATGCCGGGCATGCACGGCACTGTGGCCGCTGTCGGGGCGCTGCAGCGGGCCGACCTCGTCGTCTGCCTGGGAGCCCGCTTCGACGACCGGGTCACCGGTAGACCGGGCACCTTCGCCACCAAGGCCTCGGTGATCCACGTCGACGTCGACCCCGCCGAGATCTCCAAGATCCGCACCGCCGACGTCCCGATCGTCGGGGATCTGGCCGACGTCGTTCCCGCACTGAGCGCTGAGTTCCGCGAGCACGTCGCCGCCGAGGGGCGGGCGAACATCGCCCCGTGGCGCAGTGAGGTCGAGCGCATCCAGTCCACTTACCCCACGGACTGGACCGATACCGACGACGGGCTGCTCCAGCCTCAGGAGGTCATCACCCACCTCGACCGGGCCGCCTCCGAGGACACCATCTGGGTCACGGGCGTGGGCCAGCACCAGATGTGGGCAGCCCACTATCTCACTTTCCGCCACCCTCACACCTGGCTCAACTCGGCCGGCGCCGGCACCATGGGCTACGGCCTGCCCGCCGCCATGGGTGCCAAGGAGGCCTGCCCCGACCGGCCAGTGTGGCTGATCGACGGGGACGGATGCTTCCAGATGACCAACCAGGAGCTGGCCACCTGCACCCTCAACAACATCCCCATCAAGGTCGCCATCATCAACAACTCCTCGCTGGGGATGGTGCGGCAGTGGCAGACGCTGTTCTACGGGCAGCGCTACTCCAACACCGACCTGCATACCGGGGCCGGAACGAAGCGGATTCCCGACTTCGTCAAGATGGCCGAGGCCTACGGGGCCGTTGGGCTGCGGTGTGAGCGCCTGGAGGACCTGGACGACGTCATCGCCCAGGCCAATGCCATCAACGACCGCCCCGTCGTCGTCGACTTCATCGTCTCCGCGGACGCCCAGGTGTGGCCCATGGTCGCGGCCGGGGTGTCCAACGACGAGATCCAGCACGCCCGCGGCATGAGCCCGGTGTGGGAAGAGGAGTGAGCGCCGTGAGCGAGAAGCACACGCTGTCCGTCCTGGTGGAGAACAAGCCCGGCGTCCTGACCCGGGTCTCGGCGCTGTTCACGCGCCGGGGCTTCAACATCCACTCCCTGGCCGTGGGGCCCACCGAGCACGAGGACATCTCGCGCATCACGGTGATTGCCGACGCCGAGGGACTGGCCATGGAGCAGGTCACCAAGCAGCTCAACAAGCTGGTCAACGTCCTCAAGATCGTCGAGCTCGACCCCGACACCTCGGTCGAGCGCGAGCTCTACCTCATCAAGGTGCACGCCGATGACACCAATCGCACGGCGGTGCTCCAGGTCGTCGACCTGTTCCGCGCCCACGTCGTGGACGTCGCCCCCACGTCGGTGGTCATTGAGACCATCGGCTCAGAATCCAAGGTCAAGGCTCTACTGACGGCTCTCCAGCCGTACGGTGTCAAAGAGATTGTCCAGTCCGGTGCCGTGGCGATCACGCGCGGCCCACGATCCATCACCGATCAACTCAAGGAGAAGTGAGAAGCAATCATGGCAGCTGAGAAGTTCTACGACGACGACGCCGACCTGTCCGTCATCCAGTCCAAGAAGGTCGCCGTCATCGGCTACGGTTCCCAGGGGCACGCTCACGCTCTGAACCTGCGCGACTCCGGCGTGGAGGTCGTTGTCGGCCTGCGCGAGGGCTCGGCCTCTGTGGCTAAGGCCGAGGAGGCGGGCCTGCCCGTCAAGCCGATCGCCGAGGCCGTGGCCTGGGCCGACGTCGTCACCGTCCTGGCCCCCGACCAGGTGCAGGCCACCCTCTACCGCGAGGAGATCGAGCCGAACATCAAGGCCGGCTCCGCCCTCCTGTTCTCCCACGGCTTCAACATCCACTTCGGCTACATCAAGCCGTCCGCGGACATTGACGTCGTCATGGTGGCCCCCAAGGGGCCCGGCCACACCGTGCGCCGCGAGTTCGAGTCCGGCCGAGGCGTGCCCGTGCTCGTCTGCGTGGAGCAGGACGCCTCCGGCACCGCCTGGGACCTCGTCCTGTCCTACGCCAAGGCCATCGGCGGTACCCGCGCCGGCGCCATCAAGACCACCTTCCGCGAGGAGACCGAGACCGACCTCTTCGGCGAGCAGTCGGTCCTGTGCGGCGGCGTCTCCAAGCTCATCCAGTACGGCTTCGAGACCCTGGTCGAGGCCGGCTACCAACCCGAGATGGCCTACTTCGAGGTCTGCCACGAGATGAAGCTCATCGTGGACCTCATCAACGAGGGCGGCATCTCCAAGCAGCGCTGGTCCTGCTCCGACACCGCTGAGTACGGCGACTACGTCTCCGGCCCGCGCGTCATCACCCCCGAGGTCAAGGAGCACATGAAGGAGGTCCTGTCCGACATCCAGGACGGCACCTTCGCTAAGCGCTTCATGGACGACCAGGCCGCCGGCGCTCCGGAGTTCAAGAAGCTCCGGGCCGAGGGTGAGGCGCACCCCATCGAGGCCACCGGCCGCGAGGTGCGTTCCATGTTCGCCTGGCGCGCCGACGTCGACAAGGACTACACCGAGGGCTCCGTGGCCCGCTGAGGACTTGTGATCCGTTGACAACGGGCGGTGCCCCGATGGCCTGACGTCATCGGGGCACCGCCCACGTCGTGCGACGCCACTACTGGGGTGAGGCGAGCCGGCGTCGCTGGAGGCGAACGGTGAGAGCCACCAGGGCCATGACCGCGCCCATGAGGCCCACGAGCAGGGCGGCGCCGCGTCCCGGGCCGATGCCGACGACAGCCCCCAGACCAGTGGACAGCGGCTGTCCGGGCTCCAGCAGGGGTTGGAGCACATGGTCCACCAGGACTCCGGAGCACAGGTAGGCCACCAGGTAACCCGTCTGGGTGACCAGGCTGATCGTGCCCCAGGTGCGTGCCTGCCGAGTGTTGTCGACCTGCGTGCGCACCAGGACCTCCGCACCCGCCTGGGACAGGGGCAGGCAGGCGAAGGTGAGGAACCCGCAGGCGGCCACCCACCAGGCGCCCGGCCCCAGGGGGACCAGCGCCATGGCGGCGCCGGTCCCGGCCAGCCCTGCGGCGAGCAGCGTCGTGGGCTGGGCGCTCTTCCAGGCCGTGACCAGGGCCGCGCCCACGAGCATGCCGGTGGCGGCCACCGTCTCGACCACCCCCATCTCGGCGGTGCTCACGGTGGGCAGGAGAATCGGCTTGATGAGAACCTGGATGACTCCGATGGCGAGGGTCGCCAGCGTCATGAGGACCACGAGAGCGCGCAGACCGGAGGAGGCGGTGATGGTCCTCCAACCCGCCATGACGTCGCGGTCGTCACCGGGCTGGGACGCTGCGCGTTGCGAGGCACCTGCTGCCAGAGCCTGGCGCACTGTCATGGTGCACGCCACGGTGACCAGGCAGGTGCTGGCGTCCAGCAGCACGAGACCCCGGGGGCCGACAAAAGGCATGAGGAACCCCGCCGCGGCCGGCGCCAGCAGGTACTTGGCAGCGGAGGCGAGCTGGAGCAGACCGGAGGAGCGCACGTAGTCCTCCTCGGTCACCAGGTCGGTGACGCTGGCCCGCAGCGCCGGCTCGGTCAGGGCCGCCAGGCAGGAGGAGGTGACGGCTCCTGCGCAGATCCAGCCCAAGGAGGGCCGGGGCGAGGACAGGGCCGTCAGGATGACGCCAAGCCCGAGAATCGAGCCGGCGTCACCGATCATCATCATCAGGCGGCGGTCGTAGCGGTCTGCGAGGACCCCGGCCAGGGGTGCCAGAAGAACAATGGGGGCGAAGGCGCTCATCTGGACGGCTGCCACTGAGGATGCCGTCCCGTAGGTGCGCAGAATGACGACGGCCAGGCCGAAGGTGCTTAGGCCCGTTCCCAGCGAGTTGATGAAGGAACCCAGGACCAGCAGTCCGACGTGCTTCATGGCTCCGCCTTCGTCAGGAAGCCGAGGCTGCCGGGCGCGGCACCCAGGAGGGTCTCACTGGCCCAGATGAGGGTCTCTTGGCGGCGGGCGAGCTCAGCAGGGCTGGGCTTCATGATGTCCTGGTCCAGGAGGATGCCCGAGGCGCTCAGCAGCAGCTCGATGACGTCATGGGGACGCTCGGTGGTGAAGGTCCCCTCGGCCACCCCCTGGGTGATGACCTCGGCCAGGACCGGGGTGAGGTGCTCGATCATCGCCGTGATGGACAGCAGGTGGAACTCCGCGTTGCCCGGCGCGTGGAACTGGTCGACGAGGTCGGTCTCGGTGTCCACCAGCCTCATCGCGCTCATGATCGCTGCGAGCTTGTCGGCCGCCGGGGCCGATGAGGCGGCGATCTCGCGGGCCTGCTGCTCGACCTGGTGGACGATGCGCAGGACCAGGGCCTTGAGGATCTGCTCCTTGCTGGGGAAGTGGTAGTAGAGCGTCCCCTTGGCGATGCCCACGATCCTCAGGATGTCCTCCATGGTCGTGGGTTGAAAGCCCTTGGTGGTGAACAGGGTGTGGGCGGCGTCGAGAATCTCCTCGCGACGTTGCGCGGTGGGGCGGTGGATGCGCGGCATGGCTCCTCCTTGGTGTGTCGGAAACAGACTAACCGACCGACGGTCGAGACGCGAGTGCGCACATCCGTCATGCGGACTCTTTGTCTCGCATCCTGATCCTGCCCTAAGGTGGCCCCATGACGCAGACCATCAAGCTGGCAGTAATCCCGGGTGACGGCATCGGTAAGGAGGTCGTCCCCGAAGGGCTCAAGGTCCTCGAGCGAGCGCTGGAGGGAACCGGGGTCACGGTCCGTCCCACCACCTTCGACCTGGGGGCCGAGCGCTGGCACCGCACCGGCCAGACCCTCACCGACGAGGATCTCGAGGCCATCAAGACCCATGACGCCATTCTGCTGGGAGCTGTCGGCGATCCCTCCGTCCCCTCCGGTGTGCTCGAGCGCGGCTTGCTCCTGCGTCTGCGCTTCGCCCTGGACCACTACGTCAACCTGCGTCCCTCGGTGTACTACCCGGGCGTGCCGACGCCGTTGGCCGATCCCGGCGACATCGACTTCATCGTGGTGCGCGAGGGCACCGAGGGCCTCTACTGCGGTAACGGCGGCGTCGTGCGCCAGGGCACGGCGCACGAGATCGCCACCGAGGTCAGCGTCAACACGGCCTACGGGGTGGAGCGCCTGGTCCGCTACGCCTTCGCCAAGGCCCAGGCCAGGGCGGCCAAGCACCTCACCCTCGTCCACAAGCACAATGTGCTCGTCCACGCCGGCGACCTGTGGCGGCGCACCGTGGAGGCCGTCGGCACCGAGTACCCCGAGGTCACCGTCGACTACTGCCACGTGGACGCCGCCACCATCTACATGGTGACCGACCCCGGCCGCTTCGACGTCATCGTCACCGACAACCTCTTCGGCGACATCCTCACCGACGAGGCCGGCGCCGTGACCGGCGGCATCGGACTGTCGGCCTCGGGCAACATCAATCCCGAGAGGGCCTTCCCCTCCATGTTCGAGCCCGTCCACGGCTCGGCCCCGGACATCGCCGGTCAGGGCAAGGCGGACCCGACCGCCACGATCAGTGCGGTGGCCCTCATGCTCGACCACCTCGGGCTGCCCGAGGTCGCGGCGAAGGTCGAGGCCGGAGTCACTGCGGACATGGCCACTCGGCGCGGCGGCGCCCAGCGCTCCACCAGCCAGATCGGTGACGCCATCGCCGAGGCGGTGACGGCCGGGGCCGATACGTCATCGCTTTGAGACCCTATGGCCCTCTTCGTGTCCGCAGCGTGATCGCAGTGCGCGAGCGGGCCGTTACATTCCGAGTATGTCGCTACTCGGTCCCCGACGTCGGACAGCCGTTTGCCTCCTGCTCGCCGGCCTCACCGGCCTGTGCGGCTGCGACGTCCTGACCGACGCCCCACTGACCGACTCCGAGATGTCCGCCTTCCTGGCTGAGGCGGACTCGCACGCCACCCGATCGCGGGGACGGGCCTTCCAAGCGACCGCGGTGGCGGCAGCGGATCAACGCTCCGCCATTACGGAGGCCCTGTCGCTCTCCCGGGTCCGGAGCGATGCCGCCGCGGAGGCCGCGACGCTGGCCACCAGGGTCGGAGCTGTGGCGAGCGACCTGAGCCAGGCCGAGTCCACCGGCCTTGAGGTCGCGAGGTCGGCGCTCGACCAGGCGCTGCAGGGCGAGGACGTCGAGGCGATGACGACGGCGCTCACGAACCTCCGTCACGCCGTGGCTGCGGCCGAGTCCGCGGTCTCGGCCCGGCGCTCCTCAGCCGGGCAGGACCAGGTGGCTGTGCCCGGGGAGGAGAGTCCGCCAGGAGGTCCTGGCAGGGGAGGGGACGGCGAGTCCGCAGGGGCGGACCGGCCGGGGGAGGGGGAGCCCGAGTCCTCCGCCCAGGTCGGCGCCCCGTCCGATAGCGAGCCATCGGGGCCTCAGGACTCCGCCGAACCGGCCCAGGGGCCGCCTTCTTGAGGGGAGCAGTCTCAGGGGCCGTGATGAGACGGGGTCATCCGGTGGTGGAGGCAGCCGGCGTCTCAGACCCGGGTGCCGCCTTCGTGGGCCAGCGGGACTGACCCGACAGGCCGTCCACGGCGATGCCGTGAAGGACGGCGTCCCACGCCGCCTCGTCGAAGACCCCCTGCTGACAGACCTGGGTCACTGACACGGCTGCGCCGTCGGCCGACCACACCCGCACGAAGGCCCTCCCCGCGACCCGGGAACCACGGAGGCTGGCGCTGAAGGCGGTGGCGATACCGGCATAGGGTGCGGAGTGGTTCGTCGCCGTGAGCTCCTCTCGACCGGTTTGCCGGTAGTCCGGGTAGGTCCCCGCCAAGGAGTTGGACCAGTGCTCGGACAGGGCGCGGTCATCGCCGCCGGTGACGAGCAGCGCCGCTGCGCTGGTCACCTCGGCGCTCACCTGGCATCCGGAGGAGGTCGAGGCGTAGGAGCGCGACCAGGATGCCTCCGGGGTTGACGCCGTCGCGGGCCCGGTAGGGGTGGTGCTCCCGTGCAGGGCGCTCGTGGCGGTCGGGGACGCGGTGGAGGCGGTGTAGCCGGGAAGGTCCGGGAAGCTGACCGTGAGTGCGGCTGCCGCCGTGGCCTGGGCGGTCGGCAGCGCGGTGGGCATCACCATCCGGGACGGAGCCGTCGAGGACTGCGAAGCCGTAGAAGGGGAGTCGGGCCCCGACACCGACCCGGCGAGCTGATCCAGGTCCACCTGTGCGCATCCGCTCACCCCGGTCAGGAGGACTGTGCCGGCCACCGCCGCCCGGGCGAACCGGGCTCGTGCACCCATTCGGCGAGTACTGACCGAGGGACGACGAACAGAAGTCATGGCCGGAACCTAGCTCTGAGCCCGCCCGCCTGCCAGCATATGGGAAGGTCGTGTCCGAGTTGTAGCCTCGGCGGTAGGGTGGACCTATGCCCGAGACAGACGCCACCTCAACCGACTTCGCATCCACCTCCTTGGCCCGCGCCGCCGAGGTCCCCGTCCCGCAGGCCGATGCGCTCGCCGGTCGATTCCCCCTGACCGCCAACCCCTCACCCCTCGCCGAGGATGAACGGGCAGCGGTCCTGAGGAGTCTCCACTTCGGTAACGCCTTCACCGACCACATGGCTCACGCCCGCTGGAGGCAGGGCGAGGGGTGGGGCGACTACGGCGTCATTCCCTACGGCAGCCTCAGCCTGTCCCCGGCCGCCGCTGTGCTCCACTACGGCCAGGAGGTCTTCGAGGGCATCAAGGCCTACCGGCACGAGGACGGATCGGTGTGGACCTTCCGCCCCCGCTACAACGCGGCGCGCCTCAACGCCTCCGCCCGGCGCATGGCTCTGCCCGAGCTGGCGGAGGAGGACTTCGTGGCCTCCCTGGTGGATCTGGTGCGCGCCGACGCCGCCTGGGTGCCCTCAGGTGAGGGCGAGTCCCTCTACCTGCGCCCCTTCGCCTTCGCCTCCGAGGCCTTCCTGGGCGTGCGCCCCGCCGCTGTGGTGGACTACTACGTCATCGCCTCTCCCGCCGGCTCCTACTTCCCTCACGGCCTGGAGCCCGTCTCCATCTGGGTGACCACCGAGTACCACCGCGCCGGACGCGGAGGGACCGGGGCGGCCAAGACCGGAGGCAACTACGCCTCCTCCCTGCTTCCCCAGCAGGAGGCCTACGCGCAGGGCTGCGACCAGGTCTGCTTCCTCGACGACGTCTCGCAGAAGAACATCGAGGAGCTCGGCGGCATGAACCTCATGGTCGTCGACGCCGACGGGACCGTGCGCACACCGCGCCTGACCGGGACGATCCTCGAGGGCTGCACCCGCAGCGCCATCATCCGCCTGCTGCGCGACTCCGGGCGGAATGTCCTGGAGGAGACCATCAGCCTTCAGGGACTGCTCGCAGACATCGAGTCGGGCCGGGTCAGTGAGGTCTTCGCCTGTGGAACCGCCGCCGTCGTCGTGCCTCTGGGGCATCTCAAGGGCGAGGGCTTCGACGCCCGCATCGAGGGCAGCGAGGTTACCCGGCAGATTCACGACCGGCTCACCGCCATTCAGACCGGCCGCGCCGAGGATCCCTACGGGTGGATGTATCAGCTCGTGCCTCCTCGTTCATAAAACCACCGACGATATTCCTTCTGAACGTCCAGAAAGATATTGTTTGTGTGACATGAAATGGTGACAATGAGATTGCGGCGGTCTCAGTTGCATCTCATTTCATGAGCGTTTTGCCCGGAATTCCTAAAACAAGGGGATTCCGGGCAAAACGCTCGAGAAATATGTGGTGCCATTGGCTCATGACTCAGTCCCTCCTACCAGAACCCGAAAGCAGTCCTATTGAAAAGGGCGATGCTGAAGCCGCCTCGTCAGGGGCCGACACGACCTCGGCGTGCGGTGCAGGCAGCGTCCTGCGCCGTCCCGGACGAGGATGGAGGATCGCCCTTCTCAGTGTCCTGGCGATCTTCCTGGTTCTGACCCTGGCCACAGGAGGCCTGGCCCTGTGGGTGCGACACTCCATCGCCTCCGGCATCGAGTTCATCGCCGATCCCTTCGCGGGCATTCCCGCACGGGCCCCGCAGCAGAAGGTGGCCGCGGGCGAGGAACCGGCTGTCAACATCCTGGTCCTGGGGACCGACTCGCGCACCTCCGCCTCCGACCCCTCCCAGTGGAAGGAGGGGGCCCAGCGCACGGACGCGATCATGATCGTTCAGGTCAGCGGAGACCGGAAGACGGTCTCAGTCATGTCGATCCCTCGTGACTCATGGGTGGAGATCCCCGGTCACGGCCAGGGGAAGATCAACGCCGCCTACTCCTACGGGGGGCCCTCGCTGACGATCCACACCGTGGAGAACCTCACCGGCATCCACATCGACCACTTCGCGGTGGCGAACTTCGAGTCCTTCGTCGCCCTGACCGACGAGATCGGTGGGGTGCGCATCAACCTCAAGACGCCTCAGACACTCGCCGGCAAGGAACTCGGCGCAGGGGCCCAGGTACTCGACGGGCAGCAGGCCCTGGCCTACACCCGCGAGCGCTCCTCCCTGCCCAACGGGGACTTCGACCGCGTCAAGCGCCAGCAGACCTGGATGCGCTCCATCGTGAGCAGGGTCCTGACCAACGGCACCCTGAGCAGTCCCACGGCTCTGTACTCCTTCCTCAAGACCGCCTCGCGGACAGTCGCCGTGGACGAGTCCTTCACGCTCAACCAGATGCAGTCCCTGGCCCTGGAGACGCGCCACCTCCACAGCAACGACATCAGGTTCATGACCGTGCCGACCGCCGGTACGGGAACCTCCACGGACGGGCAGTCCATTGTCACGCTCGACGCCGACGCGGACACCCCCTTGTTCAAGGCCTTCGCCGAGGACCGGGTGAGCGCCTACCTCACCGAGCACCCCGACGCCGTTGAGCTGCTCCCCGCCACGGTGAACTAGAGGTACGGACACGTGGCTCACGGAGCAGCGTCCCCGGGGAGCTCCCCGGGGACGCGAACGAATGCATGGAGACTCATGACTGACACGACTGAAGTAGCCGACGTCGCGGTCATCGGGCTGGGGTACATCGGCCTGCCCACGGCAGCGGTCCTGGCCCGCGCCGGGCTCGACGTCGTCGGGGTGGACCGGATCCGGGAACGTGTCGAGGCCGTCAACCGTGGAGAGCTTCCCTTCCTCGAGGAGGGGCTGGCCACCGTGCTGGCCGAACAGGTCGAGGCCGGCCGCCTGCGCGCCCAGATGGAGACGCCCTCGGCACGGACCTACATCATCGCGGTGCCGACCCCGTCGATGGGCTCGGACCACGCGGCCGATCTGTCCCTGGTGGAGGCCGCTACCAGGCAGATCGCCCCTCGTCTCACAGGGGGAGAGCTCATCGTCCTGGAGTCGACCTGCCCGCCCGGTACCACTCGCGCCCTGGCTGAGGCGATCGGCTCGATGCGCCCGGACCTGTCCACGGACGGCAGTGGCGCACGGCCCCAGGTGCATCTGTCCTACTGCCCCGAACGCGTGCTGCCCGGGCGCATCATGACGGAGATGGTGACCAACTCCCGGGTCATCGGCGGCCTGACCCCCGAGGCGTCACGCCTGGCCAGAGACCTGTACGCCACATTCTGCGCCGGCGAGCTGGTCCTGACCGACGCCACCACCGCCGAGATGACCAAACTGACGGAGAACTCCTTCCGTGACCTCAACATCGCCTTCGCCAACGAGCTGGCCCTTGTCTGCGAGCGGGTCGGGGTGGATGTCTGGGAGCTCGTCGACCTGGCCAACCGCCATCCGCGGGTGAGCATTCTGCAGCCGGGCCCCGGCGTGGGCGGCCACTGCATCGCCGTGGACCCCTGGTTCCTGGTGTCCAGCGCTCCGGAGGAGACCCGGCTCATCCGCACGGCCCGCCAGGTCAATGACTCCCGGCCGGCCCACTACGTCGGGCGCATCCTTGAGGCGATGGAGCCCTTCTCCTCGCCGATCGTGGCGGTACTCGGCCTGACCTTCAAGGCCGATGTCGATGACCTGCGCCAGTCGCCGGCGCTTGCGATCACTGAGCAGGTGGCCGCCGCTGCGCCCCATGCCCAGGTCCTGGTGGCCGAGCCGCACGCCAAGGAGCTCCCGGCGTCTTTGGCGCGGTGGGACAACGTGCGGCTGACCGGGTGGCGGCAGGCCGTCGAACAGGCTGATGTCGTGGCGATGCTGGTTGGCCACCAGGAGTTCGCCGACCTTGATCCGCACCTGCTCGAGGGGCGCAGCGTCATCGACGCCACGGGGTTCTGGCGCGCCCGAGAGCCCCAGCTGACGGGTAGAAGGACATGGGCGGCAGGCGTCTGAGACGTCTCATCGGTGCGGCTGTGCGCGGCGTGCACCGGCCCCGACTCAGCGTCATCGTCCGAGCAGCGGGGGCCGGTCCTCACCTGGAAGGGGCCATCCGCTCCGTACTCAACCAGACCTTCAGGGACCTGGAGGTCCTGGTCGTCGTCGGTCCGGGGGCCGATGCGCTCAGCTCCGGTGAGCAGGTGGCCACCGGCCTGTCCGCCAGGGACCGGCGCGTCCGGGTCGTGTCCTGCGACCGGGACGATATCCGGGGCGCTGGCCCGGATGGCTGGCTGGATACCGCCCTGAAACGAGCCAGGGGAGGCCTGGTCACCGTTGTTGACGGTGGGGACGGACTTGTCGGCGGTGCCTGCCAGTCGATGATTGAGTGCCTGGAGCGGTCGGGCTCCGACGTCGTCGTCGCGCGCTCGCGGTCCTTGACACCGGCAACCGGGGCCGGGCCGGGGGCGGGACCTCCCCGCGCGCCTCGTCTCGCGCAGCCGCCGGCTCGGGTGCCCGAGGCGGTTGAGGAGCTGGTGGCCGGCGCGGTCATGGCGCGCCGAAGGCTGTGGGCACCGCCGAGACGGCCTCGAGTGCTCCGCGCCCCCGCCGTGTCACTGCCCGTCAGGGCCCTCGCGGTGCTTCTGGCCGCGACCCGGATGGACGTCCTGGATGAGGAGGCCTACACCTGGCGCGCAGGCTCTGCGGCCCGTGGCCTCAGTGCGGACACGGATCCCGTCGGCCTCCTGGCGGAGGTGGACGCCTTGGCGCAGCTGGCCGCCGACGCCCCGGAGGCGGTGCGTCGGAGCCTGGTCGCCGGACGCCTGAGTCGGGACCTGGTTCGTCTGGCCGAGGCCGCTCACCGGGAGGGGCCCGACTTCTCCAGCAGGCTGCGCCGCATTGCGAGAAGGGCGCTCGCCGACGCCGACGACCTCGTGTGGGAGGCGGTCGGGCTGCTCGACCGACTCGTGCTGTGGCTCCTCATCCAGGACGAGCCGGCCGGCGCCGTGGAGCTCGAGGAGCTGATCGGCAGACGCTGCGAGGACCTAGGCCACCTTCCCCTGACCATCGAGGCGGGCACCGTGCGCCCCGAGCCTGCTCTCCTGGAAGGGGCCCCGGTGCCCCGCCGACTCACCGAGATCCGGGACGCCGACTTAAGACTGCACGTCGGTGTCGACGCGGTGCGCTGGCTGGGCCCCAGGACCCTGGAGGTACGCGGATGCGCCTGGGTCTGGGGGCTCGACCCAGGCCTGATCGACCGCCCGACCGTCGAGGTGGTCGATGAGACCGGACGAGTTCGAGGCCGCGCCCAGGCTGATCGCTGTGAGGCCCCCCGAGCCGACCTGGAGGCCGGCGACCCGTGCCGCTCCTACCTCACCTCGGGGATCGTGGTGCGTCTGCAGGTCGAAGCGGGCCGCCCCTCCTGGTTCCGGGTGGTGACCCGCGTTGCCGGGCGAGAGGTGCGGGCATGGATGCCGCAACCGGCTGGCTCCAGCAGGAGGCACCTGGCGCCGCCGGAGACCGGGCAGCATCTGGAGGCGCGCGGTCAGCGGGGGCTGCTCCAGGTCGCCCCGGCGCCGAGCGGGATCCGGGGGAGCAAGGCGCGGCCCGGCGGGGAGATCGACGTCGTGCTCCTCTGCGCGCGTCTGGACACTGACGCAACGCTGGAGCTGAGCGGAACGGTGGCGCCGGCCCCGGATGGGCTGGATATCGTCCTGGGCGGCAGGGCCGCCGAGGCTCGGGCGATGACGGTGCCGGCCGTCCTGGCCCCTGGCGGCGGCTGGTCGGCAAGCATCGATCTGGCTGATCCCGACATCGAGCTGGCGACCTACCCGCTGAGCTGGAGCACCGTATCGCAGGACGAGCCCGGCAACCGGATCAAGGGAGCCTGCCTGGTCGGAGAAGGGATCGACGGTCCGGCCACCGAGGTTCCCATCGCCGCGGCGCCCACTAGCTGCGCGGCGGAACCCGATAGCGACGTCACCGGGGCGGATGCCGGGCGCCCGGCGCGCCGCGCGCGGCTCCTCACCCGCACGGACGGCTCCGTGGCCGTTGCTGTCATCCCTCCGCTGACTCCTGGCGTGCGCTCACGACGGGGCCACCGGCTCCTCATCGAGCGCGAGGCGGGCCCCCTGAGACCGGGAGTGTTCCTGGAGTCCTTCGGTGGACGCAGCGCGGGAGACAACCCGGCCGCCATCTGCGAGGACCTGGCGGCCCACGGCGTGGGAGCACCCCTGTGGTGGTCGGTTGTCGACGGGACGGTTCGCGTGCCGGCGGGCGCGCGCCCCGTCGTCGTCGGATCCCCGCAGTGGGTGGAGGCGCTGCGCACCTCACGTGTCATCGTCACCAACGACCACCTCCCCTCCTGGTTCTCCAAGCGTGAGGGCCAGTACCTGCTCCAGACCTGGCACGGCACTCCGATCAAGAAGCTGTTGCACGACGCGCCGAGAGCCGTCACCCTGAGATACCGGCGACTCATGGACCGCCAGGTTCCCCAGTGGGACCTGCTGCTGGCCCAGAGCCCGCAGGCTGGTCGGCGCCTTCAACAGGCACTGGGATACCGCGGGCCGGTTCGGGTGGGGGAGTACCCCCGCAACGTGAGGCTGCTCGGAGGAGCTGAAGTACGGCGACGGGTGCGCCACGAGCTCGGTATCGCTCCGGGACAGCCCGTCATTCTCTACGCCCCGACCTGGCGCGAGAGCCTGCGGCCCTCGACGGGTGCTGCCGGCTGCGCCGCCGCGCACGGGCCGGGACCTGTGGGGGCGCTGGACGGGCCGCGTCTGGCTGAGCTCCTCGATGCGGTGGTCTTGATGCGCAGCCACCACATGAACCGGGCCGGATGTGTCCCAGGGATGATCGATGTCAGTGGGTACCCGAGTGTCGAGGAACTCATGCTGGCGGCCGACATCCTGGTCTCGGACTACTCGAGCATCTTCTTCGACTTCGCTTTGACCGGGAAACCGGCAGTGGTCTATGCACCCGACCTGGCCTCCTACCGAGATGTCGAAAGGGGCCTGTACGGTGACTGGCCCCTGGGCTCGGGGCTGCCGGTCGCCGCCGACCACGATGAGCTCGCATCCCACCTGCAGCGGCTCCTCGGCGACATCGACGTCGCTGAGGGGCGCTACTCCCCACTGGAGGTGGATCCCGCGCCGATCCTGGACAACCTCACGTGGATCCGGGGATGGATCGCTCGTTTCCTGAGCTGATAAGCGACCGGAAGGGCGGATGAACATCGCCTCTCAAAAAAACTGGAAAGAAAAATTGTGACGAGAGTGTGAGAGTGAGGGAAAGGTGAGGTGGAACTCTCTGTGATATTCGACGGCGAATGTCGGGTGTTTCGGCGGCATATCGGTATCGCATCGATTCTATGACATCTTCGATTGTGGTTCTCGGGGTGGGGAATACTCACGGTGGTTTGTCTGGAGTGTTGTTGAGGACGAACCTCGAACGTCCAAACAGGAAGTGACCCCATGAAGCGCGTGATTACCTATGGCACATATGACCTGCTCCACTATGGTCATATTGCGTTGCTGAAGCGTGCGCGAGCGCTGGGGGACTTCCTGATGGTGGCCCTGTCCAGTGACGAGTTCAATGCCGGAAAGGGCAAGCAGGCCTACTTCTCCTACGAGGAGCGCAAGGTGATGCTCGAAGCCATCCGGTATGTCGATCTCGTGGTGCCCGAGATGACCTGGGGGCAGAAGACCGAGGATATCGCCAAATACGGTATTGATGTCTTCGTCATGGGGGACGACTGGAACGGCGAGTTCGACGACCAGCTCAAGGGTCTGTGTGAGGTCGTCTACCTCCCGCGGACTCCCGAGGTCTCAACGACTCGGATCAAGAGTGATATGCGCCTGGGCTGAGTGGTGCGCTGAGCGGCGGCTCGCTGTGCGGGCTGTATCGAGGGGTGAGCGGAGACCTGGATCGAGGCTCGCTGCACGTTGCGTCAACAGGCGTAGGATTAAATACGCGTAATGTTCATACTGAAATAAGGGCGACTATCATGAGTAAGGATGCTGTTCTCAGAAAAATGGGGCGTGCCGTTTCCGGCCGCCTGCAGCTGCCGGCCACCACCCGGCTGGTGCGCTATGCCGCCGCCAGGGAGTACGAGGACGGTAACCTGGCTGAGGCAAAGCGTCTGTATGAAAAACTCTCTGAGAGCGGCCACGACACGGCCAGCCGGCTGCGGTTGGGAGTCATCGCTGAGCGTCAGGAACGGTTCGAGGCGGCCTTGAGGACCTACACCGAGGTGGCCGACCGCGACCCCTCCTGCGGAGAGGCCTTCTACCGTGCCGGCTGCCTCCTCAAGCGTCAGGACGATCCGGAGGGGGCCTCCGTCTTCTTCTCGCGGGCCCTCTCCTCGGGGGTGCGGGACCGGCGCTACTCGGAGAATCTGCTCGCTTGCCTGCCCGTGAGCACCCCGCAGTGGCAGCGCCTGGAGGTTCTGCTCTCCGGACTGCCGGAGCACGAGAACGACGCCGCCTGGCTGCGCAAGCTTCTTCAGGCTCAGCTTCACCTGGGGCTCAACGGGCCGGCCAGGTGCACCCTGGACGTCCTGGCCGACATCGATGAGCTCAGCGCGCAGGAGCTCTTCGAGCAGGGGGTCATCGCCCACCGTGAGGGTGATCGGGCCTCCGCCGCCACCAGCTTCGCCGCCGCCTGCAAGGCCGCCGGAGGAAAGGCCTGCAGCAAGGGACCGGCCCAGTTCGCGTGCTCCCGGGGAGACTGGAGGCTGGCGGCCGAGCTCTTCGAGATCTACCCGGGCGAGGGGATGACGAGGGTGGAGCGGGCCTACGAGCTGGCCTACTGCCTGGACCGTCTGCGCGAGCACGAGCGGGCACAAGGACAGTACGCCCTGGCCGCCTCACTGGACACCGGCAACGGGAACACTCTTTACAAGCTGGGACTCGCCTCGGAACGTGTCGGCGACCTCGCCACCGCGGAGCGCTCGTACCAGGAGGCCTTGCGGACGCTCAAGAAGCCCGCACGCAGTTGGTGGAACTATCGCCGTGGGGTCTGCCTGGCGAGGCTGGGACGCCACGACGAGGCGCTGGCCTCCTTCTGGGCCTACCTGGGGCCGGCCCCGCGCAGGCTGGCATCGGTGTCCAAGCAGCTGGCCAGCACGGGCTTCCTCGACCTGGTCCGCGCGAAGAGCACACCTCCGCCTCGGCAGCGGCCGGAGGACCTGGTCGAGTCCACCATCGGCGACGTCATGCTCGGCCTTCACCAGGCTCTCGGCTCCCGCGACGCTACGGATGATCCCGGTGCCGGTAAGGCGATCCCGTCCGCCGCAGCGGGTCAGGCCGCTCAGTCCATCCGGCATGTCCTCCCGCTGGTTCTCAAGGGGGACCGGAATCACCGCCTGGTCCTGGCCCAGCTGGCCCAGGACGCCGGGCAGGTGGAGCTCGCCTGCGAGATCCTCGAGCAGGCCGAGGAGTTCGGCTGCAAGGACGGGCTGGACCCACGGGCCTATGGACGCACCGCGACAGCCGCTCGCAACATCCGCTACGCCGAGGCCCTGGAGGTCCTTCCCGTCAGCCCCCACCTGGTGCTGTGGGAGTCCAACCACGGCGCCTCGATCGGCTGTCACCCCCTGGCCATCTTCCGGTGGATGGTGAACCGGCCGGAGTACTCCCACCTATTGCACGTGTGGGCCGTCAATGACCTCGGTGCCATCCCCGCGGATCTGCTGGGGCGTCGCAACGTCGTCTTCGTCCCCCTGCACAGCACCGAGTACATGCAGTACCTCGCCACCGCCGGGTACCTCGTCAACAACGTCTCCTTCGCCCCCTACTTCGTGCGCCGCCGCGAGCAGCGCTACCTCAACACCTGGCACGGCACCCCCTTCAAGACCCTGGGACGGTCCATGCGGGGAGGCCTGCTCGACTACGAGAACCTGCAGCGCAACTTCCAGCTGAGCACCACGCTCATGGCGCCCAATGAGCTCACCCGATGGGCGCTGGTCGAGGACCACGATCTGCTCGACGTCTACCGGGGCCGCACCATCATCACCGGTTCCCCCGTCTGGACACCTCGCTGACGACGAGCGCTCAGGACCGCAAGGCGCTGCGGGGGCGCCTGGGACTGGCTGAGGACGATGAGCGCCGTCTGGTCCTGTTCGCCCCCACCTGGCGCGGCGGCGTCAGCAAGCGGGAGCTGGACCGCGAGGCCCTGGTCGCCGACCTGACCGCCATGGCCTCCCGCGACGACGTGCTCGTGGTCTACCGCGCCCACCGCCTGTCCGAGAAGCTGCTGGCCGGCGTCGATCTGCCGGTGAACGTCGTGCCCAAGGACATCGACACCAATGAGCTGCTGGCCGCCGTCGACGTCCTGGTGACCGACTACTCCTCGATCCTGTTCGACTTCCTGCCCCAGAAGCGCCCCATCGTGCTCTACATGCACGACATCGAGGAGTACCGGGCCGAGCGGGGCCTGTACCTTGATCCCGCGGAGGTCCCCGGGCTGGCCTGCTACGACCGCGGCGAGCTGGCCTCAGCCATCGGGCGAGCCCTGGACGGGGAGGGGGTCGCCCCCCAGGAGGCCCTCGCCCGCTACTGCCCCTACGAGGACGGGCGGGCCTCGTCGCGCCTGGCTCGAGCCTTCTTCGACGACGACCTCGACCACGGGCAGCGGGCGATCATCAGGGACCATGCCCTTGACTCGCCGCTCGGCGACGGCGCCCGTAAGCGCCGCACCCTCCTGTTCCACGCCTCCATGATCCCCAACGGGATCGCCTCCGCCCTCCTGGCCCTCCTGGAGGCGCTCGATCCGGCGCTCTACTCGGTGAACCTCATCGTTGAGCCCTCCGTCCTACGCGACAACGAGGACCGTCAGGAGATCTTCCGACGCCTGCCCAGCCACGTCCACGTCATCTGCAAACCCGGGGCCGCGCCCTGGCGGATCCACGAACGGGCCTGCGTCAACGACTTCGCCCGCCACCCCGACGCCTTCACCTCGCAGAGCTTCTGGGACTGCTACTGGGCCTACTACGAGCGCGAGACGCGCCGCATCCTGGGCGACTTCGTGCCCGACGCCGCCATCGAGTACGACGGCTACGCCGAGACCTGGGTCTCGCTCATCGCGGCCTGGGGGCGTCGCGGATCGCGTACCTCCTGCTACCAGCACAACCAGATGGACAACGAGTATCGGGACAAGTACCCGGGCCTCAGGCGCGTCTTCGCCCTCTACGGAGATGTCGACGCCGTCGTCGCCGTCAGCCCGGGACTGGCCCGACACAACCGCAGCGGGCTGGCCGGGCTGGGCATCGACCTCTCCCAGCGCCAGGTCTCGGCCCGCAACCTCCTTGACGTCGAGCGGGTCCGCCTCGGGGCGCAGGCACCCGCCCCCGAGGCCTTCACCGCGCTGAAGAACGAGCACGACATCGTCCTTGCCACCATGGGGCGGATGTCGATGGAGAAGAACCAGGCGGCTCTCATCGAGGCGCTCGCCCTGCTGCGCGAGCAGGACGGCACCGAGGGCGGCACCGCTCAGGGGCTGAGCATCGGCCTGGCGATCGTCGGTTCCGGGGTGCTCGAGGGGACCTTGCGGGCCAGGATCGACTCCCTGGGCCTGTCCGGGCACGTCACGCTGCTGGGACAGATGGACAACCCGTTCCCGGTCCTGGGCGGAGCCGATCTGTTCGTCCTGCCCTCCCTTCACGAGGGGCAGCCGGTCACCCTGCTGGAGGCGATGACGCTGGGAACCGGGGTCGTGGCCTCCGACCTTCCGGGCAACCGGGAGCTGATCGCCCTCGGATACGGGGTTCTGTGCGGAACCTCGCCTCAGGACATCGCTCAGGCGATCCGCAAGGCTCTGGCCGATCCCCGTCTTGCCCACGGAGACTTCGACGTTCAGGAGCACAACGCGCATTCACTGCGGGACACCCTGGAGGCGGTGCTCGGCCCCGAGGCGCTTCACCAGCAACCCAAGGGGAAGTCGGCTTCCAAGAGGCGGCGGCGCAAGCGTGCGGCCTCGCGAGGGACGTCCGCATGACGTGCCCCCACGGGTCACGGCCCGCAGCGGCTCCCCGGGCAATGGCCTCCTCCTCGATGCCGGCCGGCAAGCCCTCAGTGGAGCTGGAGGAGGTCCTGCAGCACGTTCTGCAGGGGCTGGGCGGTGGGGAGGACACCAAAGCGGCGCCGCGTGTCGCCGTACTCGTGGACCGCCCTCAGCCCCACCTGAGCAACTGCATCGCGCTGGCGCTGGGAGCGCGCGAGCTGATCGTCTACACGATGCAGGAGAAGCAGGACGAGCAGGACGGGAGCCCCGGGGCTGAACCGACGGCGAGCTCCGGTCTCATCGGCCTCGCCCGGGTGGTTCCCTTCACGAACCAGATCGACCTGCACCAGGCCCTGGCCACTCATGGTCGGTTCGACGTCCTCGTGGACGCCCTCACCCACAGCCCCGGCATGCGCGCCTTGGCCGCCCAGCTGTTCATCGGTATTGTCCGCGACGGCGGGTACTACGTCGCCATCGACGGCGCAGCGCTGGGCGAGAGCTCCAACACCGCTGAGCTCGTCACCCGAGCCTCGCGCAGTCTCGCCGTCCTGCACGGCGCCAAGGGGGCGCTGAGCGGGGACGAACGGGCCTACGGCGAGCAGGTGGCCGCACTGACCGTCCTCGATGGCGGCGTCGTGCTGCGCAAACGAGGAGACGGCTTCGTCAAGCTCCGATACGCCGAGACCCCGCCGATCCTGTCCGCCCGCTACGGCGAGTCCTGGGGACGTCCGCTGGAGATCCTCCCCGCCCGGGTCACCCCGCTGGAGGTCATCGGCGTCACTAACAACCGGGGGCTGTGCGCCAAGCGACTGCCGCGCGAGAACCGGATCCCCGAGACCTCGGTCCTGGAGTACCGGGACGTGTGCATCGCCCCCCGCCAGGTGCTTGTCAAGGATCATCTCCTGCTGCCCAACACCTTCCGCCTGGCCACGACCAAGCGACTGGTCAACACGGCGCTGAAGGAGCTCAACCACTACTACGCCGCGCCCACGGTTAACACGGAGTCGGCCCCAAGGCTCGGAGGAACCTTCTTCCACCTGGACCTTGAGTACAACCGGCACTTCGGCCACTTCATGACCGAAGCGGTCCCACGGCTCTACGCCTGGGAGCTGGCGCAGGCGACGCACCCCGACATCCGGATCCTCACCAACAGCAGGGCTGACCGCGGCCGTCCCCCTGCCTACCAGCGCATCCTCCTGGAGGCCTACGGCATCGACGACGACCAGGTCGAGGTCATCACCTCCCCGGTGACGGTCGACGCCCTCGTCTGCGCCATGTCCCTCATGCAGAACGGGCGATTCGCCGACCCGCGCCTGGCCCGCACCTGCCACCGGCTGCGCGACGGCCTGCTGGAGCGATCCGAGCCCAACGCGAAGCCCCACCGCAGGCTCTTCATCTCCCGCAAGCCCGATATGTGGCGCGAGTGCCTCAATCGTGACGAGCTCGAGGAGCGCTTCACCCGCAGGGGCTTCACCATCATCCGGCCCGAGGGCCACTCCATCGTCGAGCAGGCCCGCATGTTCTACGAGGCCGACGTCGTGGCCGGGTACATCGGCTCCGCCCTGTACAACATCATGTTCGCGCGCCGCCCGATCGACGTCATTGGTTTCATCAACCAGTCCTACCTGGCCACCAACGAGTACCTCATCTGCTCGGCGCTCGGCCACCGCCTGCACCTGTTCTACGGTGACGAGATCACCGACGGCAGGGAGAAGGACTGTGAGGGCCGGGACCTGGGAGTCACCAACCGGGACTACGTCTTCAACGTCGAGCGCGACGGCGACCAACTCGACGATCTGCTCGACTCCCTGGACGAGACATGGGGGGAGTCATGAGCTCGCCGGAGAACCGCACCTCGCCTCGGACAGCCCCCGAGCTGCGCCGCGCCCTGTGGCACCTGCGCCACTCCGGGGTGACGGGGCTGCGTGAGCACCTGCGCCGTCGTCGGGCCACCGCCTGGGCCCGCCCCCGCAGGCGGGCCTTGAGGAGACGGGGCCGGATGCTCCTGCCGGACTGGCCCCTGCCCTTGCCGCAGGAGACCGGGCCGCGTCACGACGTGACCGTCGGGGTGATCGCCGATGAGTTCACGGCGCTCGCCCTGGACTACGAGTGGCGCTCGGTGCCCCTGACCCCCGCCGGCTGGCGCGAGCAGGTCGAGCAGACCCCCATCGACCTGCTCTTCGTAGAGTCCGCCTGGCACGGCAACGACGACGCCTGGCGCTTCCAGGTCATCGGCTCCCAGGGTCCCTCGGGCCACCTCAGGGACATGGTCACCGCGCTGCGAGGCCAAGGAGTGCCGACGGTCTTCTGGAACAAGGAGGATCCCGCCCACTACGACGAGGCCATCGAGACCGCCCGCCTCTTCGACTGGGTCTTCACCACCGATGAGGCGATGGTGGAGCACTACCGGCGAGACCTGGGGCATGACCGCATCGGGATCCTGCCCTTCGCCGCCCAGCCCGCGATCCACAACCCGATCCGCCTGCTGGACGAGACGGGGCGCCCCGTACCCCTGAGGGATGTCGCCTTCGCCGGCACCTACTTCGCTCACAAGTACCCCGAGCGGCGCGCGCAGATGGAGATCGTCCTGGGCGGCGCCCACGACGTCTCGGCACGCCTGCCCCACGGGCTGGACATCTTCTCCCGGTACCTCGACGGTGACGACACCTACCAGTTCCCGCCTCCCTGGGACTCCCACGTGCGCGGCAGCCTCACCTACACCCAGATGCTCAGCGCCTACCGCGCTTACGCCGTCTTCCTCAACGTCAGCTCCGTGGTGGACAGCCCCTCCATGCTTCCGCGCCGCGTCATCGAGGTCCTGGCCTGCGGCACTCCCGTGGTGAGTACCCCGACGCCGGCCACCGACCGCCTTCTGCCCGCAGGAGCCCTGGCCAAGGTCACTGACCGGGCTCAGGCCGGGCACACCGTGCGCGCGCTCGTGACCAACCCGGTCCTTGGGGAGTACATGACCTACCTGGCGCAACGGGAGATCTGGAGCCGGCACACCTACAGCCACCGCGTAGAGACCGTGCTGCGATCCATCGGCATGGGGGAGCGGGCCAGGTGCAGGCCCACCATCGCACCACTGGTGTCCACCATCCGGCCCGAGCAGGTCGACCACGTCATTGAGACCCTGGCCCGCCAGCAGCAGGTGACGATGGCCCCGGTCATCCTCACCCACGGCTTCACCGCCCCGGCCGCCAGCAGGGCCCGCGCCCGTGAGCTGGGCCTCGAGGTCGACTGGGTCACCGCTGAGACCAGCACTCCGTTAGGAGGCTGCTACAACCTCATGCTCTCGCGAGTCGAGGCCGACTACATCGCCAAGATGGACGATGACGACCTCTACGGCGATCACTATCTCTTCGAGTCCCTCGCTGCGGCCGACTACGCCCGTGCCGAGGTCGTGGGCAAGCACGCCCACTACCTGCACCTGACGGGCCCGGACCTGACGGTGCTGCGCTTCGCCGACTGGGAGCACCGCTATACGACTTTCGTCTCCGGGCCGACCCTGGTGGCTCGGGCGGACCTGGCGCGCGAGGTCACTTTTCCCGAGACAACTACCGGGGAGGACACCGGTTTCCTTAATGACTGCACACGTGCCGGGGCCCGTATCTATTCGGCCTCCCGATTCGGGTTCGTCCAGCGGCGAGGGACGACTTTCGGACACACCTGGGACATCTCCAACGCGGAGGTGCTGGCTACGTCCACCATTAGTCATTGGGGACCACCCCACGAAATGGAGATGCCCACCTCATGAACGCCCGCAGTACCGAGACCTTGCACGTCATCATCATCGGTTCCGCAGGTGGTCAGGACACACTCGACTCTCTTGACCAGGACTCGCCTGAAGGCGGGATCGTCCCCATCGGCTGCCCCGATCCGGCGGGCCTGGGCCAGGTTCTGCGCCCCCTGGCCGCAGGGACCCGAGTCCTGCTCCTCAAGGCGGGAGACAGGGTCGAGCCGGGCTATGTCACCTCATTGGCCCAGCCCGGCACTGGCAACGCCGTCGTCCTCACACCGACCGTGACCATCCGCCCCGACGGCACCCGCGACGAGCGGCTGCAGTGGCGCTTCAATCACGGCAGCCGCACCGCTGACCTGACCGTCGAGCCCCACATCTTTCCGGACACCGTCAGCGGAGCGGTGCTCACCATCCCCCGCCACGGCCTGCAGGACTGGGACGGATCGGGAGTCCTCCACGGCGTGGACGACGCCGTCGGCGCTGAGGCCACCGCCGCTGATGACGAGAACACCGCCCTGAGCGGGCTCATCGCCCACATCGTGGCCACCGGTAACCGGCTGGGTCTCCACGACGGCCCGGCCGTCATCCGCCGCGCTCCCAAGCCTCCCGGACCCTGGGGAAGGATCGACCACTACCGCCACCTGCTGGGCACGGTGCTGCCGACGTGGCTGCAGGTCGGAAGCCCCCCACCCGCCTGGGTCCACCAGCTCATCATCCACCGCCTCATCCAGGTCACCGACGCCGATCGTGGACTGCGCTACCCCTCGGCGGGGCTCACGGCCGCCGAGCGCGCTGAGGTGGCCCAGCTTCTGCGCGCCGTCACCCGACGCGTCCCCGCTTCCCAGATCGATGCGTACTGTTCCACGCCGCTGGCCGTGGGCCGTCGTACCGCCCTGGTCGCCATGGCCGCCGGCCCCATGCCGGCCCCGATCCTGCCCTCGGGGCGCAGGTTCCGCAGCGACCAGAAAGCCACCTACTTCTACACCGGTGACATGCCCCAGGAGCAGTGGAAGGTGGATGGCGCCTGGGCCCAGCCGACCAGTGCCAAGACGGTCGATCACCGCTACTTCGACGACGTGGTCCTCCACGAGCGCATCGTCTGGCTGCCCAAGGGCCAGATCACCGCCGTCATCAACGCCCGGGAGCTTCCCGTGGCCCCCTACCGGGGCAGCCCCAGGCCGCCTCAGACGCCTCCGGGTCGAGGCCGCCCGCGAGCAGCCTCATCCGGGCTGCGCCGGCGCCTGGCCCGGCTCCTGCGTCACAGCCAGGCGCAGGAGAACCAGCGGGCCGGCGGCACCTCACCGGTCCCGCAGGCTTCTTCCGCAGCCGCCTCCGCGACCTCTTCGGCGCCCACCCCGTACACCGCCTCATCCCCCTCCGACTGGCCCCGCACCTGGCTCTACATGGACCGTCACGACAGCGCCGGCGACAACGCCGAGCCGCTGTACCGCCATGCCCGCACCCACGCTCCCAGCGTCCGGCACATCTTCGTCATCGAACGCAGCTGCCCGGACTGGGAACGCCTCGCGCAGGACGGCTTCGTCCTGCTGGACCCGACCGGCCCCGGATTCGACGCCGCCTGGAGCGGTGCCGAGACCATCCTGCTGTCCGACATCGGCGACCCGCTCATCGCAGGCCGCCTCACCGGTGCGGGCGTCGGCCCCGACCAGCGCCTCATCTTCCTCCAGCACGGCGTGACCATGCGCGACATGTGGCGCTGGTTCAACGGCGTCCGCATGGACGTCGTCGTGTGCGCCACCGCAGCCGAGCAGGCCGGGCTGACGGCCGACCACACCTCCTACACCCTCACCGACCGAGAGGTCTGGCGCACCGGCTTCCCCCGCCACGACCACCTCCACAGCCTTCTGGGACGCGAACGCGACAGCATTCTGCTGGCCCCCACCTGGGATCCGGAGGTCTCACGCGCCCTGGAGAGCGACCCCGACGCCGTCGGGCTCCTCAGCACGCTCTACCGGCCCTGGCTCGAGCTGGCCGCGGGCCTGACCCAGGACGGTCACCGCACCGTCCTGTTCGCCCATCCCAAGCTGGTGCTGCACGCACCCGAGTGGTTCAGGGCCCTGGGCGTGCCCGCTGTCACCGGCCGCGACCTGCCCGAGACCCTGGTCCGCTCCTGGGCGGTCGTCTCTGACCGCTCATCCGTCCTCGACGAGGGCATGGTCGCAGGCTGCGTCGGCATCGTCTGGGACCCCCGAGCACGGCCGGACACAGATCGCTATCGCATCCGTCACGAGGCCATCGGAGCCATCGGCGTCGACACCTCCGCACAGGTGCATCAGGCGGTGGAGGACGTCGTCGCCGGCCGGCTCACCGCCCCCGAGGACCTCATCCTGCTCGACGCCGGAGCCTGCGCCCGCCTGACCGCGCTGCTCCGACGCGACGTGATCTGATGCGGGCCCCGGTGCCGGGGACCCCGCCGATGCGCCGCCGCACGCCCCTGGTCAGCCTCATCGTTCCCGTCTACGGGGTGGCCCCTTACCTGCCCCGCTTCCTGAGCTCGCTCGACGCCCAGGACCACCCGCACGACCGTCTCCAGGTCGTGCTCGTCCTGGACGGGGCCTGCGACGACTCACCGCGGGTCTGCCGGAGCTGGGCGAGGCGAACCGACCTCGACGTCGAGGTCGTCGAGACGGACAACGGTGGACAGGGCCGTGCTCGAAACCTCGGGATGGGACGGGCCCAAGGGCAGTGGATCGGCTTCCCCGATCCCGATGACTGGCTCGCCCCCGACTTCCTCACCCGGCTCCTGGCCGCCAGGCGCCGCGGCGACGTCCTCCTGGCCGGGCGCACCCTCATCCACCAGGGCGGCGCTGAGATCCCCCACCCCCTCGACTTCCGCCTCCAGGGCGGGACAACCCGGGTCGACGCCGCCCAGCAGCCGCAGGCCATCCAGCTCTCCGTCCACGAGTGCCTCATCCGGGCCGACCGGGCGCTCGCGGCCCGGTTCCCCGAGGACCGCGAGGCACCCACCTTCGAGGACGCGCTCTACCTGGGACGCATCCGAAGCCGCTGGGGCCGGATCGTCTACGTGCCCGAGGCCGTCTACCACTATGACAAACGGGGCTCAGGGGACTCCGCGGTCCAGACCGCCTGGTCGAGGCCGGGCCGCTACGTCGCTCAGATGCGCACGCGCTATCACGCCCTTCTCGATACCGCCGGTGACGCCCCCTGGGCCCAGCAGACGATCCTGTACGACCTGGGCTGGTACTTCGGGGTCGTCGACGCCGGCCGGATGCCCTCCGAGCCACCGGGGCTGGGGCAGGAGCACGCAGCCGAGATGCGCAGGCTGGCGCAGCGCCTCGACTCCGAGCAGATCCTCCGCAGCCCGTGGGGGAACCTCGGAGCCCGGGACCGGGCCCGCCTCCTGCTGTGGAAAGGCCGGCCCGAGGTGGCGGTCGTGCGCGACGGCGAGGTCACCGAGCTGTGCACCGCCGAGCCTGCCGGCCGGCAGGCGGAGCCCCTGGGTTACGCCGGGACCAACGTCGGCTGGGTCCTCACCGGGGTCGAGGCGGCGCAGTGCTACTCCGGCACAGACGTCCCCCGCATCCCCCTGTGGCCCCGCCGGCCACGGCTGGCTGAGCCTGGCCCGGCCAGGACGGTGCGCCTTCGCAGGCTGCTGCGGCGGCCTCGCTGAAGCGGGCCGGTCCCAACCGGCCCGACGCCGCCTGCTGCACGCGGCGCGGCTCAGAGCGCCGGGGCGAGGCTGCGCGATGCCAGGGCGATCTCCAGCTCGTCGGCGACCCATGAGTACAGGGAGGCGGCGTAGTGGAAGGGGGCGGCCCCCCAGCGGTGCGCGTCGTCGGCCACCACGAGCTCATCGGGCACCTGCAGGATCCGCAGGTCGGTCTCCTGGTAGACGAGGTCGATGTAGCGGGTCATGACCCAGTTGGCCTCCATGGCCGTCTGCCCCCAGCTCGGGACGGTTGACATCCCCGAGGTGGTCCGCGTCGCCCAGGGAACGTTGATGAGGATCGTCCGCCTCGCCAGGTCGAGCCGCTCCAGGAGGGCGTGGAAACGCAGCAGGGCGGGGCGCCACAGGTGCAGGTGCTCGGCCGTCCCCAGCTCGAGGAACCTGGCGGGAAGCCCCTCGTAGAGGCCGGCCGTCAGCGCCTCGGTCGAACGCGTCAGGAAGGCCCCGGGGGAGGTCTCCAGGACTCCGAGCCGCTCGTCGGTCAGGTCCCACAGCAGGAGGTCGGTGTATGAGGCGACGGCCGTCAGCTGCGCCTCCAGGTTGCCCACCATGTCGGACAGGAAGGACCGGCGGGCGAAGGACGATCTGAGCAGGGACAGATCGAGGTCCCCCACGTCGGCCGGGCGCCCCGCGCTGATGAGGGACTGACGGGCGATGTAACGCTCCACGCTCCAGCCCCGCTGCTCCATCTCGCTGGCCACGTCCCTGGCCACGCAAGAGCCGTAGACCGTGATTCGTCCTGCTGTCATCGTGTTTTCCTCACTGTGCATGGTCATACTCCTCGAGCGTGTCGGTAGGGCAGCGTGCGGCTCTCCGAGCGTTGGATCCGCACCTCCGCCGGTTTCCACTTCTCCCGGCACTCGGCCAGGATCGTGGCGGCCTTGTCCGGCTTGTTCTTGGCGATGTTCCAGGACCACCAGCGGTAGTCGTGGGCGATCTGGGGCCCCGGGCCATCACCGATGAGCTCGCCATCCATGAGCCACAGCGCCCGGGTGCACATCTCCTCGATGACCTGTGCGGCATGGTTGACGATGAACACCGTCCCGGCGGCGCACCGCAGCTCGGTCATCTTGTTCTCGCTGCGCTCCTTGAACGCGGCGTCACCGGTGGACAGGGCCTCGTCGATGAGGAGGATGTCCGGGTTCGCCGCGGCGGCGATCGCGAACCGCAGACGCGAGGACATTCCCGAGGAATAGGTCTTCATCGGGCGGTAAATGGCCTTCCCGATCCCGGCCAGCTCGATGACCTGCGGAATGATCGTCTCGATCTGCTGGGGAGTCAGCCCCATGGCCAGGCATCCCAGGCGCACATTGCGCTCGCCGGACAGCTCGGGGACGAGGGCCGCATTGACTCCCAGGAGCACCGGGGTGGAACGGGCGCTCACCGTTCCCGAGGTCGGCGTCTCCAAGCCGCCCATGACGCGAAGCAGTGTGGACTTCCCCGCGCCGTTGCGACCCAGGATCCCGATCGACTCCCCGGCGCGCGCCACGAAGGAGATCCCCTTGAGGGCCTCGACCCTCACGTTGGGCCTGTGTCCCGTCAGCCCCAGGACGATCTTCCGCGCCACGGAGGCGGCGCGCAGATCCTCGACGTCCGTGGAGGGCGCCCGGTAGCTCACCCGAATGTCGTCGACGACGACGGTGGCGGTGCCGATGCCGGCCTCGTGACTGTCGGCCGCGGTCATGACTGCGGCAGACGAGTCGCCATCGGATGTCATCGTGACGATGGGGGAGGGCGTCGTCGTATCCCCCGGCTCGCCGGCCTGAAGGGTCGCAGACTCGTTCCTCAGTCCGGTCTCAGCGTTCGACACCGTAGGCCTCCTCCTTCTCCCAGAAGAACACGAAGGAGACGGCGGTCAGCCCCAGTGACCAGGCACCGAGGATGAGCCACATGCGCATCTGCGGGACGCGCTGGTACAGGATCGCGTCCCGATACATCGTGATGATGAGGTATCCGGGGTTGAGGTCCATGGCCCGCAGCATCAGCGGGTGATTGATGAACCGTTCGTAGGAGAAGAAGACACCTGAGGCGTAGAACCAGAACTGAGTCAGGAAGGGCCAGATGTTCCGCATGTCCGGGACCGTCGTCGTGATACGGGAGGCCGCCAGCGTCAGCCCCAGATTCAGAAGCACCTGAAGAGCCAGGACTGGGACGATGAGGACCCAGTGCCAGCTCGGCCAGGTGTGAGGGGGAAGGACCACCACGAGAACGAGGAGCGCGATCATCGGCGGGACCAGGTCGATCGTGCAGCGAATCGTGTACGACGCGGGCAGGGCGGCCCGAGGGAAGGAGAAGCCCCGAATGAGGTTCCTCCCGGCGACGATCACCTGGCTGCCGCCGGTGACCGCCCGCTGCAGCGGCGGGAAGAACGTGACGCCGATGACGAGGTAGCCGATGAAGTTGTCAATGCCGCGGCTCGTCTGCAGGAGCAGCCCGAAGACGAGGAAGTAGACGATCGCGTCGAGCATCGGCTTGGCGATGAGCCAGGCGTTCCCCAGGAAGGTGCCCCGTTGAGAGCCCAGGGCCTTGGCCCGGGCGTCGGCCCAGATGAAGTGCCGGCGCTGCCAGAGCTGGCGGATGTAGGCCACCAGCGGCGGGCGCCGTCCCACCGGGTAGAGCTCGCTGAGCTCGACGACGCTGACACTGACCTGCGAGCTTTGCCCCCAGAACGGCTGCCCATCGGGCCACGGGGTCCAGGACGCCCTGCTCATACCAGCTCCTTGTAGATCTCGGCTTGACGGACTGCGTTGCCGCTCCAGGTGGGCAGCGTCTGATGTGTTGGGGGCAGGAGCTCTCCAGCGGCCAGTCGGGTCAGCACGTGGCTGAGCGCCTCCACGTCGCCGGCCGGGAAGGACCGATTTGCTGATAGGGCGGTGATCTCGTTGAGCGCGGGAAGGTCGGAGGCCACCACCGGCCGACTCAGCGCCATCGCCGTCATCGGCTTGAGCGGTGTCACCAGCCGGCACACCGGTGTATTCAGCCTCGGCACGCAGAAGACGTCCAGGGCCTGGTACCAGTCCAGGGCCTTGGCGCGCTCCACCCGTCCGGGAAGGACACACGCCGAGGTCTCCAGCCCCAGCTCTCCAGCCAGGGCCACCAGCCCGGGACGGCTGACCCCGTCACCCACGACGGCGCACCGCACGTCGACCCCCCGGGCGCGGCAGAGTGCCACGGCCCGCACGAGCACGTCGAATCCCTCATAGCCCACCAGGGAGGAGACGCTGCCCACCCACAGGCCGTCGCGGGGCAGTCCCAGCCGTTGGCGGGCATCTGCCGGCGAGTACCTAGTGGCCTTAAGGGCCTCCTGGTCCACGGCGTTGGGAACGACCGTGATCCGGCTGGGCTCGACCCCCCGGACCGCGAGGTCCTCGGCCTGGACCCGTGAGAGGACGACGACGGCGTCGGCCCGCCTGGCCATCTCTGCCTCCTTGGCCCGTAGCAGCGCGAAGCGCTCGGAGCTCAGTGACTCGGCCTGCTGACTCACCGGCCTGGAGGCCACCCAGGTGCACTCCAGTACCCCGCGCATCTCGTAGACCCAGGGCAGGCCGTAGGAGCGGGCCACTGCCTGGGTGACCAGGGCGTTGACGTAGTTGGTGGTCGTGTGCAGCACGTGGGGGCGGAACGCCTCCACCTCCCGTGCCAGCAGGTGGCTCATCTGAGTCAGCCGGGCTATCGGTGCGGCCTGGGCGCGGGCAGGAAGAAGCCTCCGGTAGGTGACTGCGTCGACGACGTCGGTGGCCTGAGCCGCGGGCCTGCCGATGATGACGGGGTAACCGATGCGTGTCACCGCCCGCACGTCGATGCCGGCGCTGGACTGGGCCTGCAGGAGCGCGTGCGAGCGCACGGTGTAGCCGGACTGAGTGTGGGGCAGGGAGCTGGTCAGCAGATGAAGGACTCGCAGCGGTTCACCGGGGTCTGGGGCGGTCCAGCCCGGTGAGGGGGACAAGCGGGGCAGGTGGAAGCCCTGGCTCATCATGGCGAGCTGGGAACGCAGACGGGCCCACTGTGCCCCGGAGCCGGGCGCTGCCTCCAACGTGCTGAGCGCGGCGCTCAGGTGTCCGCGGGACCACAGGTCTCGCGCGCGCACCGCGGGGCTCAGGCCCTCGGCGTCAAGATGCCTGCGCTCGGCGGAACCGAGGTGGATCGCCATCTCGGCGGCGAGCCGCCGGCCCAGGGCCGATCGCGGTACCGCCCGACTCAGCGCGTCACCGGCGCAGTCCGGTCGGTCGGCGATGAATGCCGACAGCGCTCGGCGCACCTCGCGCTCGCCGGCCCCGATGCCGAGTGCCCGTGCGCTCCGGCCTCGCCAGGGCTCAGGCAGCCGACGTGCTCCCTTGAGGGCCAGGAGCATCGGATCCTCGACCAGCTGCCGGGTGGCGGAGGTGCTCAGCAGCACCAGGTTCCTCAGGATCTGGACGTCAGTCACCGGCCACCTGCCTCAGGAGGGACTCGTAGCGGTCGGTCATGGCCTCGGCGTCGGCGTGGTCCGCCAGCCAGCGCCGTCCACCCGCAACGTCCAGACGGCTGCGGTCAGCGGCCAGGGCGCACCACAGGGACGCCAGGGCCTGCGGGTCCTGCGGGGCGGTGACGTCGCCGCAGCCGGCGTCCTCCACGATGCGCCGGGCCTCACCGTCCACCGAGGCGCACACGTGCACTCCGGCGGACATGATCTCGTAGAGCTTGGACGGGACCGTCACGGACATGGCCGGCCAGTTCTGCAGGCTCACCAGGGCCGTATCGGCCCAGGCGTAGTGCTGATCCACCTCGGTCCAGGGCACAGCGGGGTGGATCTCCACGGGGGCCCCGAGCCTGCGGGCCAGGGTCGCGACCTCCTGGAGCTGAGCGCCGTCGCCGACGATCCGCAGTACCACCGGGGTGCCGTTGCGCTGAGCGATGTGCGCGGCCCTCACCGCGAAGCCCAGTCCCTGAGCGCGCCCCACTGTCCCCAGGTACAGCACCTTCAGGACGCCGTCCGAGCGGTGTCGGTCGGCACCTGTCCGGCCCGCCTGCACCGTGGCGCCGGTGTTGCGCACCGTCACTACGCGGCTTACCCCGCGGGAGCGCAGGACCTGGGCGAAGGAGTCCGTCGTTGTCACCACGGCCGCGGCCTCCCGCTCCAAACGGGTGATGAGCGGCGGTAGGAGGCAACGCGCACCCCGACCGACGACGTGAAGCCGGCGGGCTCGGCGGGCCTGCGCCACGGCCGTTGGGCAGTCGGGGGCCTGGGACCACTGCGCGGCCGATAGGAGCAGATCCGGCCAGGCGTCGCGCAGCTCCACCACGACCGGACGGTGCAGGACCCTGCCGACGGCGAGCGCAGCCGGGAGGGTGGGGAGCCCGGGAACCGAGCCGAGGACGACATCGGGGCGGTTCACTCCCCGGAAGCGCCCCACCCCCAGGCGCACGGAGTCGGCTGCCGCGACCATCTGATCGACGCCTCGTGCACACACGCCGCTGCTGTAGGGGCGGAAGATCGTGCGATGCACCATGGCTCCGGTGACGTCCCGCCTGATCGAGCCGGGCATGTGGGCCTGGCCGCCCTGCAGGAGATGACCTCCCGGGTAGTGGGGAGCCGGAGCCAGCACCGCCAGCTCGTGGCCCCGTGAGATCAGCGCCTTGGCCAGCCGGTTCCAGCGGTGTTGAGGAGCACCGACCTCCGGAGCCCAGTAGTGTGTGAGCAGAAGGATGCGCATGTCCTCACCTCGCCCGTCGAAGGGTGGGGAAGGGGTCGGGCGCTCCGACGATGGAGGGCATCCGCAGGTAGAGGATCAGGACTGCTGCCATGGCGACCTGGGACATCCAGAGCCGGCTGCCGGTCAGGAGGCTGCCCGCCGCCAGAGCGGAGCACGAGGCCGCGGCCAGGGTCACCAGGAGAGCCGATGCCCAGTGCGGCCATCCGGCGCACACCAGGCGCTGGTAGACATGAAGCCGGTGCGACTCGTACCAGCACTGACCTGCTCTCAGCCGCATCCACAGGGTGTAGCCGGTATCCGCCAGAAGCACGAGGACGGGGGCGAGCGCCGCCTCCACGGCCACACCCCGGGCGAGGCAGGCCGTGACGGCGAAGGCCCAGGCGCCGCCCAGAGCGTAGGAACCGGAGTCACCCAGGAACACCTTGGCGCGAGGCGTGTTGAATGGCAGGAATCCGAGGCAGGCTCCGGCCACCGAGACCATGACGAGTCCCAGCCCGGGAACCGGGGCGACGATCGCCACCTGGACATACCACAGGGAGGTCATCAGGGCGTGGCTGCAGGCCAGGCCATTGGCGCCGTCCATGAAGTTCGTGGCGTTGACCAGTGCGGCTGTGCCCACGCAGATCGCCGGGGTCCACCACAGTGAGACCTCGAAGGCGCTGTGCGCTACCAGCCCGAGCCCTGCGCCCAGGGCGAGCTGGAGAACCAAGCGAGTCCTGACGGACACAGACAACAGGTCCTCGCTCAGTCCGAGCAGCGCGAAGGCGAGCACGGTCGCCAGCCCCATGAGTGCGACGTCGACTCCGGTCATCGCGTGGACCGCGCCTCGCTGGTGCGCCGCAGCGAGGACGGCCGTCCAGGTGGCCAGCGAGGCGGACAGGACGATGGCGAGTCCACCACCGCGGGGAACAGGAAGCCGGTGGAGGGATCTGTCCCCGGGGACGTCAATGGCGCGGGCTCTCCTCAGAAGCGGGATCACGGCCGCGGTCAAGGAGGCGCTGACAGCTGCCGTCACGGCGAGCCCGCTCAGGAGCAGGGTGGTCATGAGGCCGCCTCCAGGGGCCGCCGTGCGTGAGCCCGCCATCTGAGTCGGAGCCGCCACTGATCCGTCACCGCGACGGCCGACCCGGCCAGGCCGGCGGTCCACGGAAGGAGGTGAACCTTCGTCGCGAGGTCGAGGAAGCAGGAACCCAGTGCGAACCCGGCCCCCGCGACGATGACGAACGGCATGACCCGCGTGGAGGCCCACGGCCAGTAGTGCCAGGTCACACACCAGGCGGTCATCTGAATGAGCGCGGCGGCCACGACCCCTATCAGGAGCAGGCGCGGATAAAGAATTCGATGCGTTGATAAGAGCGTCCTGATAAGGGTCGCTAGGAAGAGCCATAGTGCCCAGGAGGCGATGTCTCGACTCACCGCTGAGAAATCGGACGGGAGGCCGGGCGCTGAAGCCGCCATGGAGGGGACGCTTGAGGCGGTACGGGAGGGGGTGGCAAGGGGCCGGGCAGGAGCTACTGAGACCACTGGTGACCTCCGGTCTTCTGGGGCGGGAAAGGCCTGGGGGTGGCCTTCTTTACTAGCTTTCTTATAACGGTAGTTGTGTCGCAGAGTTGGAAAAGCGACAGTCGTCATGATTGGCTTGTCTGCAATCAGACTGTGATGTTCGAGGCTTATCGTGACGGTGCCGAAACCGCTCGTAATCGTTGTGATATCGCGGAATACCAGGGTTCTGTCACATGATGGCCTCAGCTTGTAGCGGCCCGGTGTGAGGAGTGGGCCGGCGGTTTCGCGCATTCATTGGGTTAAGTGATAGTGGGTGACGACCGACATAGTTGAAAGCCTGCTTCAGAGGGATAACAAGGGAATTTTGGGGGGTGCCTCGTGCCTAGACTTAGTGGCGAGCGCGTTCAACCGCCATACGCGCAACCAACGACAATGCCATCGATTCTTGTGTGATTCATACAAAACGATGGACCAACCCGCGAGGACAATCCTAATGAAACGCATCATCACCTACGGCTCCTTCGATCTGCTCCACTACGGGCACATCGAGCTGCTGCGCCGGGCCAAGGCTATGGGTGACTATCTCATCGTCGCTCTATCGACCGATGAGTTCAGCGCCTCCAAGGGGAAGCGCTCCTACTTCTCCTATGAGCAGCGCAAGGCGATGCTTGAGGCCATTCGCTATGTCGACATGGTCGTTCCCGAGCAGACCTGGAGCCAGAAGAGCCAGGACGTCGACGAGTACGGCATCGATGTCTTCGTCATCGGCGACGACTGGATCGGCACCTTCGACGAGCAGCTCGAAGGTCGCTGCGAGATCGCCTACCTCCCGCGGACCCCGGAGATTGGCTCCGTTCAGGGACGGCCGTGCCGCGAGAGTCGGGAGGACGCCCAGGAGGCTCTCGTGCGGTGAGCGCCCCTCAGACGTGACGATTGTGTCCGGGGCTGAAGTAGACGTCGTCGAGCGTGACAGTCTGCAGGGAGCGCTGACGCAGGATATCGATGATCTGACCGTAGACCTGAGTGACGGTGGGGAAGTTTGCGTGACCGATGACGATGTGCTGCGCGAGCAGCCACTTCTGCGCCTCCCCGAGAAGGACCTCCGGCGTGAGCAGGCCGGAGTCTCCGAAGGAGCCGTACCACATGGTCGTGGTCGTGTAGCCGACCTTGGCGCAGACCGAGTCGGTGTAGGAGCTGCGGCCGCCGTAGGGCGGCCGGATGAAGGGGGCGCCCGTGACGCCGTAGGTGTTGTGCAGCAGGTTCTCGCACTGGGTGAGCTCTTCGATGATCCCGCCCTCCGACAGCGTCGTCAGGTCGGGGTGCGTCCAGGTGTGGTTCGCCAGCTGAACCTGCCCGGATTCCACCAGGGGCCTCATCTTGTCCCGGTTGTCGGTCCAGCTCGGATAGCTGCCGGTGACGAAGAAGGTCAGGCGGACTCCTGAGTCCTTGGCGAAGTCCAGGTAGGCGTCCACGACTGAGGAGTCGACGCCGTCGTCGATGGTGATGGCCACGACGTTGCCGACGTTGTCCGGCAGGCCGGTGATGGGTGAGTCCGCCGGGCTGGGGGCGGGCAGTGGTGGAGGGCCGTCCTGAAGGTGGAGCGGGCTGAGGGAGGGGGTCGGTGAGGGCGTGGGTGAGGGGGACGGTGAGGCCAGGGGTGAGCCCTGCGCCGGGGGTGAGGTCGGTGAGGCGGAATGGGCTGCCTGCTGTGCGGTGTTGCAGGCGCTGAGGCAGCCTGCGGTTCCGGCGGCCAGGGCGAGCAGGAAGTCGCGGCGTTGCATGGGAGGGACTTTCTCGAAGGTGGGTTGTCAGGGCACCGAGCACCTGCTCCGCCGGCCGAGGCGGTGCAGTCAGGGAGCTAGCTGCCTGTTGATCGGGGCGCAGTGGAAAGGCTGGAGCCTTCGCTGTCAGCAGCATGCCTGCGCCACGAGGTGGCAGCGTCATTTGCTGCCGAGGAGGGAGAGGGGAGGACGGGATGATCCGCCATCAGTGGGGTGGCTGACGGGGTTTGAACCCGCGACCTCCTGGACCACAACCAGGCGCTCTGCCGACTGAGCTACAGCCACCATGTACGGCATCACCGCAACGAATCGGTACTGTATCCGCTCCTCTCCCCGCACACCAAACTGGACTCGGTGCACTACGTCACGTCCGGCAGGTGCGCAGAGGGCGCCGTCGCCCCGCTCACCTGGTGGGTGTGCGCAGGATCCGCTCAGCCGCGTCCTTGCACTCCTGGGAGCTCGGGCCCTCCCCGTCGGGGAACAGGACCTCGCGGTAGTAGCGCAGCTCGTCGATGGACTCCAGGATGTCTGCCAGCGCACGGTGCCCACCGACCTTCTTCGGCGCGTGGAAGAAGGTCCTGGGGTACCAGCGCTTGGCCAGCTCCTTGAGGGAGGAGACGTCCACGATCCGGTAGTGGAGGTGCTCGATGAGCTCGGGCATGTCGCGGGCCAGGAACGCCTTGTCCGTGCCCACGGAGTTGCCCGCGAGCTGGGCGGTACGCGGCTCGGGCACCAGGGAGGTCACATAGTCCAGGACCGTGGCGCGGGCGGTCTCCATGGTCACTGCGTCCTCCAGGGCGGTAAGGAGGCCCGAGGAGGTGTGCATGGTGCGCACGTAGTCATCCATCTGCTCCAACGCGGCGGCAGGAGGCTTGATGAGCACATCGATTCCCTCCGCCAGGGGCTTGAGCTCATAGTCGGTGACGACGACGGCGACCTCGATGAGCGCGTCGGCGCTCAGGTCCAGGCCCGTCATCTCACAGTCGATCCACACCAGCGGGTCAGAGGTTGTCATCTGCTTGCTCACGGGAGCCACTGTAGTCATCTCGGCGAGCTTCAGGCCCCTGGACCCTCCCATGGGAGTGGTGAGATTCGAGGCGCGATGGGCGCCCATGTCCTGGCGGAGCGGTCCGGTGGTGCGAAGATCGCGATAAGGTCTCCATGAAGTCTGGCCGCCCTTGAGCAACACGGAGCACTCATGTCCCACAGCCCCGATCCCCGTCACCTCGGAAGCTCCTACATCATGGAGACCCGGATCGGTGCGGGTGCCCAGGGAGAGGTCTGGCGCGGTCGGCGTACCGACTCCCGTGAGACCCTGGCCTTCAAGGTTCTGCGTGCGGACCTGGTGGAGAATCCCGACGTCGTGGAGCGCTTCATCAAGGAGCGCTCCACTCTGCTGCGGGTGCGCAGCCCCTATGTCGTTGCCATTCGTGACGTCGTCATCGAGGGGTCCACCTTCGCGATCGTCATGGACTATGTCAACGGCGGTGACCTGCGAGATCTGCTGAGGGTACACGGCTGCCTGCCGCCTGCGCAGGTGGCGTCCCTGGGGACGCGTATCGCTCAGGGACTGTCCTCGGTCCATCAGGTCGGTGTGATCCACCGGGACATCAAACCCGCCAACGTCCTGCTCAGCTCCCGTCCCAGCCGGGGCGGCGACCCGGCTGAGACGGTCGTCGTTGGTGTCGCGCCGGGAGGGGAGGTGCCCGAGACTGTTGTGCCCCGACTGGCGGACTTCGGGGTGGCGCGCATCTGCGACACCTTCTCCGCCTCCCACATCACGGGGGCCATCGGTACACCGCTGTACATGGCGCCGGAGATCCTGTCGCTGCAGGCCCCGACCTCCGCCGCCGACATCTACTCACTGGGCATCATGCTCTACGAGATGGTGTGCGGGACGACGCCGTTCGTGGGGGAACCCGCTCAGCTGCTCAGCCAGCACGCCCGACGTGATGCGGGCCGGCCCCAGGGAGTGCCCGACCCGTTGTGGGAGCTCATCGCCTCGATGATCTCCAAGCAGCCCGGCACGCGTCCTTCCATTGAGGACGTCGCCCAGCGTCTGGACGTCATGCAGTCCGCTCTGGCCGGTCTGCCGGCCGCACCGCGACTCGCCTCGCCCCCGCAGTCAACGGCCTCGCTCGTTCCCTATGACTGGGATGCCCTGCCTCCTGCGGCTCCCGCGGCTCCGCCGGCGACGCTGCCGAGTCCCTCGGCGATCTCGGCCACGATGCCCTTCGCCCCGGATGCGCCGACCCTGGTGGGCGGGCAGCAGTACGTCCCCGGCCCCGGACAGGCTCCCCTCAGCCCGGGAACGGTGGGGACCGCCGGCTTCGCGGTTCCTGAGATGTCGACCAACCCCGGTGTCTCCAGCCCCTCCGCGCCCGCCTTCTACAGGCAACAGGGCCCGCAGTACCCGGAGGCTGCGACGGGCGGACCGCAGACCGACGCGCGTCGGCGGTGGTGGCGGCGCCGGTGGGTGGCTGCGGCTGCCGTGATCACCGTCCTGGCAGTAGTGGGGGCGAGCGCGACCTGGTGGTACTTCTTCTCCGGAGCGGAGACCGGCAAAAGGTGGGCGGTGGACCTGCCTGCCGGCAATGGTGTCCGGGAGGAGCTGCGCTACTCGGATGTCTCCGACCCCGTCATGTCCGCAGACGGGACCACGATGGCCTTCAGGCACGACAGCAAGACGCACCTGGTGGATCTCACGAAGAGCACGACGACACCGGTGTGGAGCGGTGAGTGCGACAAGACCCGCCCCTGGGTCGGTGGCTCGATGCTCTGCACCCAGAACAGTGACGAGTCCACGGTGATCGGGGCTGCGGGCAAGACCTCCAAGGCGCCTTTCTCCAAGGGCTCCTTCTACATCGGTGCGACACCCGACCTCGGCATCGTGTCCGACAAGGGGGAGTCCTCCGACGGAGGCTCCATGAAGGCCTACGACGCATCCGGCAAGGAGAAGTGGACCGCTTCAGGTCAGTACGAGGCAGGCCGGGTCGCTCACGGTTTCATCCTCGCCTACGAGAACAAGTCGCGGCAGTTCCAGGTGCTGTCCGCCAAGAACGGCGAGGTGCTCGTCTCCGAGCCCGGCAAGCAGCAGGGCTCGGACTTCGATGAGGACACTCGGTTCCCCGGTGGATTCAACATCGAGTCCGGGCCGGAGGCCTTCTCGAGAGTGACGTCCTCGGGTGCCACCATCTACAAGGCCAACGGCAGCGAGGCGGCAACCGTCTCGGGGAAGTTCTCGGAGAAGCACTGGTGGGCCGCGTCAGCACCACTGGATGCCTCGTCACTGAAAGACGCCTACTCCTCCTTGGCGAAGGCATCGTCCTCGACCACCCCGGTCATCGGTTCCGACGGCACGGTCAACGTCGTCGTCGACGCCAGTGCCTGCACGGCCAAGGTCGGCAACAAGCAGCTCGCGCTGCCCGAGTTCTCGCGTTCCGATGGTTGTCACATCAGATCCATTGGGCTGCTCCGTGACGGACAGGTGCTGATGGAGGTCGGGAAGTACAGCTTCTTGGGTAGTGATCCGGGGAACCTGGTCGTCGCCGTGTCCCCGGATACGGGCAAGGTCGGCTGGAAGACCCCCGGCGCCTACGGTGGCACCGTTGTTCCCGCCAAGGGCCAGAGCGACGCCCGCCTCCTGGTCGTACAGGGCTCCTCTTTCAACTTTGACCTGGTGGTCTCCCGCATCACCAGCAAGTAGGAGCACCTGCGATACACGGCCGATACGTGGCGCCGGGGTGCCGACCAGCTCTGTGGTCGGCACCCCGGCGCTCATGTCGGGAGGGCTTGAGAAGGGGATCAGCGACGCCCGCGGCGGGCCAGGGCGACGTAGCACACCACCATGCAGGCCAGGCCGATGGCTGAGAGCATGCCGTAGTCCGTCAGCCACTGCGCGGTCTCGTGCTTCCACAGCGCGTCGTCACGGTTGGGCAGGATGGCGAGCATCTCCAACGTGGAGGAGGCCATGGCGTAACCCCATCGCGATGGCATGAACCAGGCGAGCTGCTCGAAGACCGCCCGTCCCGCGATCGGGATGATGCCGCCGGACAGGACCAGCTGGGCCATGATGGAGACCACCAGGACCGGCATGACCTGCTCGGAGGAGGAGACCATCGCGGAGACGGCCAGCCCCAGGAGCCCGGAGACGAAGGCGACGGCCCAGCAGCAGAAGGCCAGCTCCAGCCCCGGCCACCCCTCCAGGATGACGGCATCTGAGGGGCCCTTGTTGAGGGCCAGGGCGATGCCCACCATCAGTGCGGTCTGAATGGTGGTGATGAGCGCCAGGATGGTCGCCTTGGAGAACAGGTAGGCGCCGGATCTCAGACCGACGGCCTTCTCCCGCAGGAAGACGTCCCGCTCCCCAATGAGGTCACGGATGGTCGCCGACATCCCGGAGAACGCCGCCCCGGTGATGAGAATGACCAACAGCTGCAGGGCCTGGCTGGAGTACTTGATGATCGGGGGAGTGGGGTTCTCCGGCGTCGGGGGAGTGGGCTCCGGGTAGTGGGGGACCGCGAAACCGTCGCTGCCCTCGATCGCCTTGGTCAGCAGTCCCATGATGATGGGCAGTAACAGCATGAAGGCGAGGTAGGACGGGTCGGCCGCCACGATCCGCAGCTGGCGCCGCACGAGGGTCGAGACCTGCCTGAGCACGGACTGCTGCTTGGGCGGCTTCTCCTGCGTCGCCGGCCCGGCGGCCGCTGCGGGAGCCCCTCCGCGCCGCGTCGAGGGCACCGTGGCCTCCATGTACTGACGCAGCTCCGCGGTGTGGTTGCGGATGAGGGCGTAGACGTCGGCGTAGCCGTCCACGGCGGGCGGGTCGGGCAGAGTGCCCTTCGGCGTGTTGAGCAGCAGACGGCCCTGGGAGGCGATCTCGTTGAGCCTCTGGCGGAAGTAGGGGAGCACCTCGCGGGGGGCGCCGTAGTAGACGGGCTTGCCGCCCGCAGCCAGGATGAGGACCTTGTCCGCGCGGTCGATGTGGTTCTCATTGTGGGTGACGACGACGACCGTGCGGCCGCTGTCACCAGGACGTGTCCCGTGAGCCAGGGATGCCAGCAGGTCCATGACGTCACGGTCCAGCTGGGGGTCCAGACCGGAGGTGGGCTCGTCGAGGAACAGGAGGCTGGGGCGTGTCAGCAGCTCGATGGCGGTGGAGACCCGCTTGCGCTGTCCTCCGGAGAGCTTCTTGACCCGCTTGTCCACATGCGCGGTCAGGTCGAGATCCTCCAGGACCTCGGCGATGCGCTGGCGCCGCTCGGCCTTGGACACGTCCTTGGCGAAGCGCAGCTCAGCGGCGTACTCGAGGGTCTTGCGGACAGTGAGGGCTGAGTGAATGACGTCGCTCTGGGGGACCACGCCGATCTTGTTGCGCATGACCGGGTAGTGCTCGTACACGTCCAGCCCGTTGAAGAGCACCTGGCCCTCCTGGGCCTTCTGCTCACCGGTGAGGGCCTTGAGCAGTGTCGACTTCCCGGCTCCCGACGGGCCGACGACGGCCAGCAGCTCATTGCCCGGCAGGGAGAAGGAGATGCCGTCAAGCAGCGTCATGCTGCCGTTGTTGACGCGGAAGGTCAGGTCCTTACCCACCAGCTCGCCGCCGGCTCCGCCCGCAACCTGGACCTCGCACAGACCGTCCGGGCTCAGGGCGATGAATGTGGAGCCCAGCCCCAGAAGCACGGGCTGGGTGACCTGGACCTGTGACACGCGCTGCCCAGCGACATACAGGCCGTTGGTGGAGCCCAGATCGGTGACGACCATTCCGTTGGGGGAGACGTCGATACGGGCATGGTGCTTGGAGATGAGCGGGTCATCCAGAACCAGGGTGTTGTCGGGCGCGCGCCCGATGGTGCCCGAGGAGGTGACGCGGAAGGACTTGAGCGTGTGCCGCGAGGTGGGGAAGGCGCCCGAGCTCGCTGAGCTCGATGAGGGCGGCGCCGGGCGGCCCGGGGGTGCCACGTAGGTGGCTGCTGAGGACGCTGATGCCATGGCCTGGGGAACGGGCGCGGCCTGCGCCGAGAGGGCTGCGGCCGAGGACTGGCCGGCAGGGCGCTGGAGGAGGGGAGCGGCTTGCGGGGCGGAGGCCGCACTCGGCTGCGATGGGATGAAGGGGGCGCTCGGCGCGGATGGCACGGGCCGGCCCATCGGCTGGGACTGGATGGGGGCGCCGGTCTGAGGCACGCTGCCGGAGACGACCGGAGTGAGCCCCAGCGCAGGCCCGGAGGCGTCGCCCAGCTGGATACGAGTGCCTTGAGTCACGAGTGCCTCGCGCGTCACGGCCCCGTTGACGAGCATGCCGTTACGTCCCTGGCACCTCACCGCCCACCCGGCCGGGGTGGGGGTCACCTGGAGGTGGGTGCGGGAGACCAGGGGGTGGACGATCTGAACATCGCTGTCCGGTGAGCGTCCCACGGTGAAAGGCGCGGTGAAGGTGTGGGGCTCCAGTGATGCCTGGGCAGAGAGGGAGCGCACGATGAGTGCGGGAGTGGGCAAGGGGCGGTCCTTCCGGAGGAGTGGGATGGGGCTTCCGGCCACGATACTGGTGTTTCGGCGTCGTCGCTAAGAGTGAGGACTCCCCGGCGTGAGGTTGGATACATGCCGATGGCGTCGTCGGGGCGGGTACGGGGACCTCCGAGGTGTCGATCGAACCGGTCACAGGGTCGTTGCAGTGCGATCACGGTCGTATTGCGGCGCGGGCGCTGAGTGGCGTGAGGGATGACCGTTGTGGCTTTGCAGAACCGATCGGCCGTTCGGATCGATGCACGCTCGTCATGGCGGCGTGATCTTCTCGAGATCGTCTTCTGGTGCTGACAGCAGCGCTGGGGCGCCCCTCTCATCGGGGGCGGGGCCGCCGGGTTGATGGCGTAGGCTGGTGAGGCGCTTCGCGCACGCCTCCGTAGCTCAATGGATAGAGCATCGGCCTTCTAATCCGCAGGTTGCCGGTTCGAGTCCGGCCGGGGGCACTGGCTGTCGAGACCGAGAAGGTTGATATTCCGCGGACTATCGACCGTTCGGGTCGCCGGATCGCAGGGACTGAGGCGACGATGTCGCACTCATCGCCACCGGCTTTATCCGGCTTGGACGCCGCAGTCGGAGGCTGAGTTCCGGGCACGCCTGAGGGGCGGATTCTCTTCTCGTGCGAGATTCGGTGCGCGCTCTCAGCGGTCACAGCGGGGTGACAGGAGACTCTCACTGGGCTTGCGACACATGTGGTGTGAACTGTCGAGATCAATCGTCGACTCCGCTGCGCTGTGCTCATAGTGTTGGCACATGCCCGCTCCTGTCCCCTCGCGCCACTCCCAGGACGACGCCCCCGTCTCCGCCCTGAGTCGCGCTCAGCTCCTCGATGTCCTGTCCGACCTGGTCCGGGATCTCGAGCGCCTCGACCTGGCTCTGAGTGCCGACGGCATCGAGGCTGCCCGCACGTTGCGCGACGGTCTCATCGGGCAGGTCCGTGACCAGGTCATTCCTCGCCTCCAGGATGCCGACATCCCATCCATCGTGGTGATCGGCGGATCGACGGGTGCCGGGAAGTCCACGCTCGTCAACTCCGTGCTCGGTCAGGAGGTCTCAGTTGCCGGCGTGCTCAGGCCCACCACTCGAACTCCGGTGCTGGTGGCCAATCCTGAGGATATGGGCTCACTGTCCGAGCACCCTCTGACCCAGGTGTGCCGGCAGGAGGTCTCCGCTGCCATTCCGGCCGGCCTGGCCCTGATCGATGCCTCGGACCTGGACTCCGTGCACGAGGCCAACCGCGCCCTGGCCGGCAGGCTGCTGGAGGCGGCCGATCTGTGGCTCTTCGTCACCACCGCGGCGCGTTACGGCGATCAGACACCGTGGACGACGCTGGAGGAGGCCGCACGCCGTGAGACCCCCATCGGCGTGGTTCTCAACCGGGTGCCGGCGAGGATTCTGCCCGAGGTGCGTCGGGATCTCATCACCCGCCTGCAGGGGCTGGGACTGTCGGAGGCGCCCTTCTTCGTCGTCCCGGACGCCGGGCCGCACGAGGGGCTCCTGTCGGGTGACGGCGTCAGCGAGCTGCGCGACTGGCTGCAGCTCCTTGCCGGGCGTCACCGCGCAGCCGGTCTCGTGCGTCGTACCGGCAGAGGGGTGTGGAGCACACTGCGCGCCGACCTGGAGCGCCTGGCCGACGACGTCGACGCCCAGGACGCGGTGGCCCAGGAGCTGGAGAGGACGTGCCAGGAGCTGAGGGAGACCGCCATCGAGACCATGAGCGCCGACATCAGGGCCGGCGTTGCAGGCCAGGGCGCCACCGCCACCCGGTGGATCACCCTGGCCTCCTCCGGAGGTCCGCTGGCCTCGCTGGCCCAGGGGGGCAAGTTGCGCAGAGGGTTCCTGGGACGGGCGGACAAGGCCCGCGCCGAGGGGCTCTCCCAGCTGGCCAACGACGCCCGCCAGGCCCTGGCCAACCAGCTTCAGGCCGCTATCGTCGCCTTGAACGCCGAGGCTCGAAGGGCCTGGGCCGAGGCGGGGGCAGAGGAACGTGCGCACAGGATCCTGGGGCAGGGTGATGACGCGGCCGCGACCATTGAGGCCTGGGTCGGCTACCTGGAGGCCAATATCGAGAGCCCGCAGGACATCCGTAGACTGAGCCCCGGCAGTGTCATCGACCTCCTCATCTCCGCCGCAGCCGGCGTTGACGGGGCTGTTTCAGCCGCCAGACGCCTGGGACTGGAGGAGCAGACCGCTCAGGCCAGCGCCCTCCTGGTGGAAGCGGTCACGGAGGCGCTGACTGCCACAGTCCCCAAGGGGGCGGCCACCTCGCTCGCCCCCGCCCCCGGGTTCGCCGCTGCGCTGCGTCTGCGCTCGGGCGAGCTCAAGCCCTTCACCCGTCCCGGAGCCACAGCATGAGCCATTCCGAATCCGTCCCCTCCACCTCGGCGCACAGAGGTTTCGAGGTGCTCGACGCCGAGCACCTCGATGCCCGTCTGAATGCGGTTCGAGAAGCCCTGCGCCTGTGCCCCACGGAGGTTCCGGCCTCCCTGTCGATCCCTGCCCACAAGGCGCTCGATGCCGTGGCCCAGCGTCTGGCGCTGGGAGTGGATCACACCGTCGTGGCGCTCTTCGGGGGCACCGGTTCGGGCAAGTCGTCGCTGTTCAACGCCTTGACCCAGCTGAACTTCGCAGATGTCGGCGCGCGTCGTCCCACGACGTCGCGGGCCGCCGCCTGCTCCTGGGGTGACGACGCCGGCCCGCTCCTGGACTTCCTCGGGGTCTCCTCGGAACGGCGCATCCGGAGGGACTCGATTCTCGACGCCGAGGACCAGGGCTCCATGTCCGGCCTGGTCCTGCTCGACGTTCCCGACTACGACTCAGTGACGACCGAGCATTCCCTGCAAGTGGATCGCCTCGTCCCGTTGGCCGACATCCTCGTGTGGGTGGTTGATCCTCAGAAGTACGCCGACGCGGCCCTGCACGACGGTTACCTGCGCGGACTGGGTGCCCGTCAGGAGGACATGCTCGTCCTGGTCAACCAGGTGGACACCCTTCCGGAGAGCGGCTTGGCGAGTCTGCTGGACGACGTCGGGTCTCTTCTCAAGGACGACGGGCTCAGTCGGGTTCAGGTGCTCCCGGTCTCGGCCGTGCGCGGAGACAACCTCGACGTCGTGCGCAGCATGTTGCGCCAGCGCGTCGCACGGGAGTCCAACGCGGCACGCACGGCCTCGGCCGAGCTTGACGCGATCACGCGTCGTCTGCGTCCCACGGTGGCCCGCAACAAGGTGGAGCTCAATGCCGAGCTCACCGAGGAGACCACCAAGGTGCTGCTGCAGGCTTCTGGCGCCCAGGCAGTGGAGGACTCGGTGAGAGCCGGGCTGTCCAGGGTGCTGCCCAGGGCCCTGGCCCGTCCCGAACCGCCCTCGCGCACCGCAGTGTCCTCGGCCCACTCCACATGGGTCCACCGCACTTCACAGGGGCTGCCGCCCACGTGGGCCCGGAGTCTGGAGGCCGCCGTCGTCTCCCCGGAGACCTTGGCGGGGCAGACCGCCGAGGCGGTCGGTTCCGTGGCGCTGCCGGGGCACCGCCAGCCGCTGATCGACCTGCTGTGGTGGGGAGGCCTGCTCATGGTGCTCGGTGGGGTGTCGTGGCTGTCCGCCTCCGTGGTGCGAGAGGGGCTCGAGGTCCTGCACCGCAGTATCGAGATCGTCCCGGTCTGCTTCATCGCCGTCGGACTCATAGCGGTCCTGATCGCCACGGTGCGCCGGCGTAGCAGAGCGCGCCGCGAGGCGCAGCGCTATGGGCAACGGGTGCGTGCCCGCCTGGAGTCCGTGGTTGAGCGGGGACTGAGCCGGCCGGCCGCCAAGGTTCTGGACAAGCACCGGGTGCTGCAATCGGCTCTGGGGCTCTAACCCCGTCTGTGCAAGGCCACCGCGTGGCCACAGCCCTCAGCCTGCCCTCCGGGCAGAGTCATGTGGGGAGTGAGCCTGGGTCCGGCTGGGCACCTGAGGGGCGGGCCGAGCACCGTTGTGGTGCAGGGGCGGCAGAGGGCCGCCCGCCCACAACCAAGGAGCCCCCTCATGACTCGTCAGCTCGACCTCACCGTTCAGGGCGTCGTCGGAACCAGTCCGGTCCTGTCCCGTGTCGGGGACAGTGCCCGTCCCTACTGTCGTTTCCGCGTCGCCGTCACCCCGACCTACCGCACTGAGCAGGGCTGGAACAATGCCGAGACGATCTGGTTCACCGCCAAGGCATGGGGGCAGCTCGCCGCCAATCTGAGTCACTCCCTGCGTAAAGGGGACGCGGTCCTGCTCACCGGACGTTTCTCCCAGGAGTCCTGGGAGAGCAACGGCAGGAAGCACGAGACCAACGTCATCACGCTTCAGGCCGCCGGTCACGACCTGACCAGAGGGGAGTCCCGCTTCGCGCGCGTGAAAGCCGTGGAGTCGGCGCCTTCGGCCTCCTCGGGCGGTGGAACCGGTGATGTCGAGCCCGAGCCCGGTGGCGACGAGCACGTCTCATCGGATCACTGGGAGGTTGAGGCGGCGGCCTCAGGTGCCCCGGCTTCACCGGTCCCGGGGCCCGCAGCCCCCCAGGAGTCCTCAGAGTCCACTGAGCCCACCGGGTTCGGCGGGTCCGGCGCGACGCACGCAGAGAGCTCCGAGTCCTTCGTCGTCGATCCGGCCAGCGTGCGCACCGAGGGCCAGACCGGGGAGCCGTGGCCCGCCTACGAGCTCACCGATGATCTCGTCGAGCAGGCCGTAGGGGTCAGCTGATGTCGGAGTGCGCGCGCAGGAGGTAGTCGAGGTCTGCGGGATGGGCGACCTCGAGCACCTCGATGAGGATGCGGGTCACCAGGTCGGCGGTCTCGTCCGCGTCGGACAGCAGCCTGGCGAAGACATGATGGCTCTCCTGCCAGCCGATCGCCCCCAGGATCCTGCGCTCGGTGGGGCCGAGCAGCACCCGTCCCTGCGCATCGAGCTCAGGCAGCGAGACCTCGATGCCGTCGGAGCGTCCGACGAGGACCACACCCGGCAGGTCCGGGGAGGGAACGGGGGGAGTGATCAGGGACAGTCTTGCCAGCAGCTGCGACCAGCGCCCCTGGGGAGCCAGCTCCTCGGGCTTGACCATGGGGACCGGGGCAGTCAGCAGCAGGGTCCCGCCGGACGGGTCAATGGTGGCCTCGACGGATTCTCCCCGCTGCGCGGACGGCCTGCACACCTCGTCGAGGAACCGGGCCAGCGACGAGGTGAAGCCCGCCCAGGAACCCAGGTCGACGCGATCCTCGAAGGCACGTGACAGCGCGGGCGATAGGGGGGTCTCACTCATGCTCCCAAGCCTAGGGCGCGTTGCCGGTCAGTGGATGGAGCTTGGTGCTCTCGAGTTCTGTGATCACAGGAGGATCACACCGCGTCCCGGCCATCACAAGCCACATCGACGCTGGGCGTGTCACGGCGGAAAAATGGCGTGTCGACGCATACGGTGGCCACAACGCCATGAACCCGAGTGCCGTGCTCGGGGCGCAGCAGGGGAGCAACGAGCAGATGATCCGCTTCAACCACGTCTCGAAGGTCTATGACCGGGGGATGCGTCCGGCGCTCGACGACGTCGACATCAAGATCAATCGTGACGAGTTCGTGTTCCTTGTCGGCGCCTCGGGATCGGGCAAGTCGACCTTCCTGCGGCTGGTCATCCGGGAGGAACGTCCCACCAAGGGACGCATCCACGTGCTGGGTCGTGACCTGTCAAAGATCTCCTCGTGGAAGGTGCCTCAGCTGCGGCAGGAGATCGGCTTCGTCTTCCAGGACTTCCGGCTCCTGGAGAACAAGACCGTCCTGGAGAACGTGGCGCTGGCCTCCCAGGTGATCGGTAAGCCGCGCCACTACATTCTCTCCGCTGTGCCCGAGGCCCTTGACCTGGTGGGGCTGGCGGGCAAGGAGAGGCGTCTGCCGCACGAGCTCTCCGGGGGTGAGCAGCAGCGCGTGGCGATCGCCCGCGCCATGGTCAACCGGCCCAAGCTCCTCCTGGCCGATGAGCCCACCGGGAACCTGGACCCCTCGACGTCGGTCGGCATCATGCGTCTGCTCGACCGCATCAACCGGCAGGGGACCACGGTCGTCATGGCGACTCACGACGACGAGATCGTCGACCAGATGCGTAAACGCGTCATCGAGCTCAAGGGCGGCGAGGTCGTGCGCGACCAGGACCGCGGCGTCTACGGCTCGGACCGCTGAAGGAGAAGAACTGTGAGACTGCGTTTCGTCCTGTCGGAGACCGCCAAGGGCATGTACCGGAACCTGGCGATGACGGTGTCGGTGATTCTCGTCGCCTTCGTGTCGCTGCTCTTCGTCGGGGCCTCGTCGCTGCTGCAGAGCCAGATCTCGACCATGAAGGGCGACTGGTACGACAAGGTCGAGGTCTCGGTCTACATGTGCCCCAAGTCGTCGGCCTCCTCCAACTGCGCCAACGGCGAGGCCACCGCCGCCCAGATCAGCGAGGTCGAGAACCTCATCACCAGCGGCGCCCCCTCCGGCTACGTCAAGTCCTACCAGATGGAGACCAAGGCCCAGGCCTACCAGAACTTCATGAAGGCCTACGCCAAGTCCGCCGTCGGGAGGAACGCGACGGAGGACATGATGCCCGTGTCCTTCCGCATCAAGCTCAAGGACGCCGAGAACTACAAGCTGGTGGCCGAGCAGTTCGAGGGGCACAGCGGCGTGGAGCGGGTGGTCGACCAGCGCTCCACCTTGGAGCCCCTCTTCCTCGTGATGAACCGGGCCTCCTGGATCACGGGAGGGCTGGCGACCATCATGGCGGTGGCCGCGGTGCTGCTCATCTCGACGACCATCAGGCTGTCGGCCATGTCCCGTTCCCGACAGACCGGGATCATGCGCCTGGTGGGGGCCTCGAACCTCTTCATCCAGCTGCCCTTCATCCTCGAAGGAGTCATCGCCGCCCTCACCGGGGCGATTCTCGCCGTGGCCACGCTGTGGCTGGGAGTGCGCTACGTCGTGGAGGGGTGGCTCGCCTCATCCATCTCCTTCACGAGCGCCTTCATCAGCACCAGGGATGTCCTCCTCCTGTCGCCCTGGCTGATTCTGGCGGCCGTCGCCCTGGCCGCGGTCTCCTCCGCCTTGTCCCTGTCCAAGTACACGAGGATCTGATCTCACATGCTGTCTCGTCTGTTCCTGCGCCGCTCACGCCGGCGTGCCGCAGTCTGCGCCCTGGCCGCCGCCAGCCTCGTCTTCTTCTACTCCGGGGACATCTCCCTGGCCGATGAGCGGGACGACGCCGTCGCCAAGCAGGATGAGGCGCAGCGCAAGCAGCAGCAGGTGATCTCCTCGCTGGAGGGGGTCAGCGCCGATCTGGGGCAGGCCTACATCTCGCTTCAGAACGCCCAGGCCTCCTTGAGTACCGCGGAGACACAGCTGACCACCGCTGAGACGACTCTGGCCGCCAAGGAGAGGGAGCAGCAGATCGCCAGTGACCGCCTGACCACGGCGCAGAACAGCCTTGAGACGGTCAAGAAGGAGTCCGAGGCATCCAAGAAGACGGCCGAGGAGACCTCCGGCTCCGTGGCTGAGATCGTCGTGTCCACCTATCAGGGGGACAACTCGGTGACCTCCTGGAGCTATGTCCTCGCCTCCCAGGACGTCGAGGAGCTCAGCCAGCGAGCCTCAGCGGTTGAGATCGGCTCAGGGGTCCAGGAGGCGGTACTGTCCGCCGCCGAGGTCGAGCGCGCTCAGAACGCCAACCGTGAGGCCAGGCAGAATGCTGCCACCACGCGAGTCAGCACGCTCAAGACCGAGGCCGACACCGCCGAGGCGAACGCCAAGGCGGCCCGGGACGCGGCCAAGACCAAGCGGGACGAGGTCGCCAGGCTGGCCGCGCAGAAGAAGTCGGCCGCCGAGGCGTTGGAGAGCCGTAAGAGCGATCTGCAGTCCCAGCTCGACCAGGCCAACGCCGATGCCGCGGCCGCGGCATCGCGAGTCGCCCAGATCGACGCCGCCAACCAGGCTGCGGCCAGTGCCGGAACGATGCCCTCGGTCCCCGCGAGCTCGATCGGTGCCGACTCCCTGGGAAGCGGGTACATCGGTCACCCGATCACCGGCCCGCTCGAGGTGACCTCGCCCTTCGGGTACCGCGTCCATCCGGTCACCGGTGTCGCAACAGGGCACCAAGGGGTCGACTTTGCCGCGAGTGAGGGAACGCCCCAGTACGCGGCGGTCTCCGGAGTGGCCACCTACTGGAACTCCGAGTCCTGCGGCATCGGCATCGACATCAACGGTGGCATCATCGAAGGGCACTCCTACGTCATCACCCTGTGCCACCTCTCCTCGCGCAGCATTGCCGATGGTCAGCAGGTCAAGCGCGGCGACGTCGTCGGCGCGACGGGCTCAACCGGCTACGCGACCGGGGCGCACGTCCACTTCCAGGTGGCACAGGACGGGGTGTACATCGACCCGATGTCCCTGCCCGGCTTCTAGGCGAGTCCTTCTTGACTGGACCCGTAGACTCCTGTCCCTGCGCGTCGTCGTGTCACGCCACGATGCCCCGGTCGGGCTCGGCCCGCTCGGAGGAAGCTCCGGGTCGTTCTGACAGGGGAGCGCCAGCCATCCCGTACTCGTGAAAGGACAGGCCGATGACCCCTGCCTCCAAGTCTGCTCGGGCGTCCAAGCCGACGGCCGGACAGAAGGCGAAGGCCGCCTCCGACGCCCACAAGACGGTGGCCCGTAACCGCAAGGCGACTCACGACTACTTCATCGAGGACCGCTACGAGGCGGGACTGGTCCTCACCGGCACCGAGGTCAAGGCGCTGCGCATGGGGCGGGCCTCGCTGACCGAGGCCTGGATCGAGATCGACCGCCATGGCGAGGCCTGGCTCCAAGGGGCTCACATACCCGAGTACCTGCAGGGGACGTGGAACAACCACTCCCCGCGTCGCAAGCGCAAGCTGCTCCTGCACCGCAGCGAGCTGGAGCGCCTCGAGACCAGGGTGCAGGCCAAGGGCTACACGGTGGTCCCGCTGGAGCTGTACTTCATCGGGGGGCGCGCCAAGCTGGAGATCGCCCTGGCTCGGGGTAAGCAGGACTGGGACAAGCGCCAGGCGCTGCGTGAGGCGCAGGACAAGCGGGAGGCGGCCCGGGCCATGGCAGCCGCCAACCGGCGTCGGGGCCGAGACAAGCGGGAGTGAGGCTCCTTGAGTGTTTCTACCTGCTGACCGGCCGTGTGAGGCACGGGTCAGCGGCCTTCTGTGTTCTTGTCCCTGATTCTGCTAAAGTGGCCTGGCTCTGCTGAGAGCGCGTTCCAGGTCTCCTGCGGGAGTCCGGTGACACCTCCATAGGGGATGATCGGTTTCGACGACGGTCGTAGGTTCAGGAGAAGCGGGTCGAGGATGCGCAGTCATCTCGTCAACGCTCTGCGCGAACCAATAGGTGCCGATAACACTCGCACCGACTTCGCCCTCGCCGCCTGAGCGAGCCTCGAAGTCCGTCAGCCCGGGGAGCGCTTCCGCCCCGGTTCCTGGCGTCATCCAGGAAGCCACTGCTGAGAGCCCGTGTCGGTAGGGCTCTTGGGACTTTTCATCGACTGAGCCCGTCGGCGTCCTTGCTCGCGTGAGACGCCGGGGCTGAGAAAAACGCTAGCGAGCTGCACCCGGAGAAGTCCTGTTGTGCGGCCGTCGGACGGGGGTTCGATTCCCCCCATCTCCACAAATTCCCGAGTTTCCAACGAAAAGTGCCTGTGGTTGCCCGGTGAGGGTACGGGACGGGTATCGCGTTTGGGAACGCAGTACGGAGCCCCCACCACCCATCAAGGGTGGTGGGGGCTACGCTTTGTCCGGTTGTGACGGCGCTTCGGGCGCTGGGCCCTCCGTTGTTTGTCTCAGGTGAGGACTGCGAGGAGTGGG
>NZ_MSKS01000039.1:0-1156 GCF_001937445.1 Actinomyces oris
AAGACGAAGCCACCATCCTCAACAAAGCCGCCGAACTCTAGCCGGCCCGCCGTTCCTCCTTCGCCTCTGCGCCGTCGGACCGGACACCCCCACCAACCACAACGGATCGGGAATAATTGCGTCCATTCAGCCAGTAAGGGAGCAGCCGATGCCCGACGAGCAGACCGAAACGTCTCACAGTGCGCCTAGCGGCATCCGATTCAAGGGGCGCATCACCAAGGAATACAGGGCCCTGGTCGTGGCACTGGCAGTAGTACTAGTCGTGATCAGCGGGTTCGTCTACTGGGTGCTGGCCACTCTGGACCCGGACATCGGTCTCGACGGCCTGCAAGCCAGGACCGTGGCCTACTCAGCATCCCACCATCTCTACTGGAGCCCCGCAGTGAAATCAGCGAAGGTCTCCCGCGCTTACGCCGACCCCTCCTCTGGTCCTATTGCGCAGGTCGACGCCCGCCTCAAGGACGAAACCAGCGTGGACCAGGCTGCCGAACTCCTGGCCTCCACCCACCGCAAGGCAGACAGCAGCCAGGTACCACTCAGCGTCACCTTGTCCTGGCATCTCAACGGCACAGACATCTCAGTCAGCTTCAGCTGCGACGACAACCCTGACAACATCCGCGCCGCCACCCAACGAGAACTGACCCCAGTGGGCAAAGCCAAGTCCGTCACCCGAGGCGAACCTGACGGCTCCATTCACGCCGACTACGGAACAGTCGACGCCGCTCCCGCGTCTATCACAGAGCCAACCAGCCCCGACTCCTACAAGACATTCACCCTCAACAACTGGAACGTCACCTACTCCCCCGCCAAAGACGGCTCCTACTCCAACCCGCCTATCACCCACCTCATCGCCGCCGCCAGGCAGGCGAGCCCGACCGGCACCATCGGGCTCACCGGCGCCACCCTGTCCGTCACCGGCCTGGTCACCGACGACACCAAGGACCTCACCCCCGAGGCAGCGGCACCCGTCGTCCACACCGTCAGCGACTGCCAAGCCGCAGGACTGACCACACTCCAGCTCAACAACTGGGCACTGAACACCACATCCGACGTCGCCGACCCCTGGCTGACCTTCACCTGCAACAACGGCACCTGGACACCACAGCATGACGGCAACACCGGCCAAGACGAAGCCGCCATCCTCAACAAAGCCGCC
>NZ_MSKS01000039.1:1178-2960 GCF_001937445.1 Actinomyces oris
CCATCCTCAACAAAGCCGCCGAACTCTAGCAGCCCCACCACCCCACCTTCACCTCTGCGCCGTCGGACCGAACACCCCCACCACCAAGGCGGATCAGGAAGAATACGTCGGACAAGCAGGAAGGAGGTGCATAGTGGATGAGTCGACCGACTCCGACCAGACCGGCAGTCACGCCCATGCTGTTCCTGAACCCGACAGGGCGTCTCCTCAGCGATCGCCGAATCGTCTTTTCAGAGGATGCCTGGTGCTGATTGTTGCGGTAATCGTGAGCATGGCGGGTATCTGGATGCTGTTCGTTCGCATCGACGCCAGCCTGCACCCCCAAGCCGGACCAGCGGATCGTGCGTATGCCCGCCAAGTCGCCCAGGAAGCTGCCGACCACCTCGGTCACAGCCCACTTGTCACCTCAGCACCCTCCGCCTCATCCGAGGCAGCCACGCCGTCGGACATCTCCGCTCACGTAAGCATCAGCCTCAAGGACGGCACCAGCGTTCAGGAAGCCGCCGACCTCCTGGCCTCGACCCACGAGGCTGCTCTTCACACCAAGGACGGCACCCGAAAGATCACGCTGACCGTGTCCATGTCATGGACCCTGAGCGGCACCAGCATCGCAGCAGACTTCGATGCCAGCCGCGCCACCACCGACATCATCTCCACCACCACACGCGATCTGACCCCGGTCGGGGAAGCCAGGACCGTCAGGCAAGGGGGGTCCTCCCTCCTAGGGATCGATTACGGCGAAGTCGGTTCTCCCCCGGCCTCACTGGCCAGCCCCTCCGGTTCACGCACATGGAAGTCCTTCACCATGGCCGGTTGGCAGGTGACATCCACCAGCAACGAGACAAGACAGTTCGCCACCCCACCCATGGAGCAGGTCATCGCTGCGGCCACTCAGACCAGCGCTACCGGCTCCATCACGTTCGAGGCCGACCCGGGCTCCATGTCCGTCACCGGCCTGGCCACCGACGACGGCGGCTTGGCTCCCGAGGCCGCAGCACCCGTGGTGCACGCCTTGTCCGACTGTCACGCCGCAGGACTGACCGAGCTCAGCCTCAACACCACAACCGGCCACGACGGCCCCTGGCGAACTCTCGTATGCCAGGGCAGAACCTGGACACCCAAGAACGACGGCGTAAAAGGCCAGCAAGAAGCCGCCATCCTCAACAAAGCCGCCGAGCTCTAGACGCCCCACCACCCCACCTTCACCTCTGCGTCGTCGGACCAAACGTCCCCACCATCAACGCGGATCAGGAAGAATTACGTCCGACAAGTAGGGAGAATGCACTGATGGCGGATGAGCAAACCGTACCTGCGCCAAGAGGAGACGCCGGGGCAGACGAAGCCCCAGCCGTCAACTCGAGCAGTAGAGCCTCTACCAGCCGGCGGAAGCCGCTGTCCAACAGGTCGGCGGGGTGGTGGGCCATCCAGGTGATGCTGGTCGTCCTCGTGTTGATCATTGGTAGTTTCGTCTATCTGATTGACATCACCCTGCACCCCGACAGCGGCCCGGAGGGATTCAAGGTCCGACGCATCGCCAGTGCGGCGGAGAAGCACCTGTCCAAGGATCCCAATGTCGTCTCGGCCACCGTCATCGAGGCCTCGGCCGATATCGGCGGCACCGAAGCCGACCTAGACGTGCGTCTCAAGGACGACACCAGCGCTGATGCGGTAGCGGACCTACTGGCCTCCACCCATGATGCCGCCTTCGGCAAGAACAGCCCCGACACCAACATCAACCTCTACGTCACCCTGTCCTGGACACTGGAGTGCGTGGTGTTTCTC
>NZ_MSKS01000040.1 GCF_001937445.1 Actinomyces oris
TTGTTGAGCTGGAGTGTGGTCAGTCCTGCGGCTTGGCAGTTGTTGACGGCGTGGACGACGGGTGCTGCTGCCTCGGGGGTGAGGCCTTTGTTCTCGTCGGTGGCTAGGCCGGTGACGGACAGGGTGGTGCCGTCGAGGTCGATGGTGCCGGTGGGGCTGGCCTGCCTGGCGGCGGTGATGAGCTGGTCAAAGGGTGGGTTGCTGAACTGTCCGTCGGTGTTGCTGGTGGAGGTGACCTTCCAGCCGTTCATGGTGAAGGTCTTGGAGGAGTTCTTCACGCCTGGTTGGGTCAGGTTGGTGGGGGTTGTGGTGACTTCTCCGTAGTCGATTGTCGGTCCCTGATAGTCGTCGATGTTGCCGGTGAAGGTCTTCGCTTCTCCGACGGGGGTGAGTGCGCGCTTGACGTCGGTCCGGATTGCCTCGGGGTCTCGTTGACACTGCACGTCGACGTCGATGGTGCTGCCCTTGGCGTTCCAGGACACTGAGATGATGAACTCGCCTGAGTAGTCGGGTTCCTGCTGGAGTGTTTTCTGCCGGGTTGAGGCCAGCAGGTTGGCGGCCGCCTCAGCGCTGGTGTTGTCCTTGAGGCGCACGTCCAGTCGGACGTCGTTGCCGCCGAGGTCGGCTGAGGCCTCAGTGGTCTTGGCGGAGGTGACGTCTGGGCTGTTGGAGAGGTGCTTGGAGGCTGTGCTGGCGACGCGTCGGACCTTGAATCCCTCCGGGCCGCTGTTGGGGTGCAGGGTGATGTCGATCAGATAGATGAAACTACCAATGATCACCACGAGGACGACCAGCACGAACCGGACCAGCCACCACTCCAACGATCTGCCAGACAGCGCTGCTCTCCATCCGGTAGAGGCTCCGCTGCCCGAGTTGACGGCCAGGGCTTCGTCTGCGCCAACGCCTCCTCTGTGTTCAGGTGTGGTCTGCTCGTCGGGCATCGGCTGCTCCCTAATTGGTTGACTGGACGTATTCTTCCCGATCCGCCTTGGTGGTGGGGGTGTTTGGTCCGACGGCGCAGAGGTGAAGGTGGGGTGGTGGGGCTGCTAGAGTTCGGCGGCTTTGTTGAGGATGG
>NZ_MSKS01000041.1 GCF_001937445.1 Actinomyces oris
CCCAATCGGTGTCTCAGATGTCATGACATCCGAAACTCTCAGAAGTCATGAGACAGCACGGTGCAATGAGACGACGCGTTGATTCAACGTTCGTTTCTGTTCGTTTCTGAGCGAGCGTGGGTAGACTGGGGGCATGAGCATTCTCGTTGCTGGAGGCGCCGGCTACATCGGCGCGCACGTAGTCCGACTTCTCCTCGAGCGCGGGGAGGAGGTCGTCGTCGTCGATGACCTGTCCTACGGGACGCCGGAGCGAGTCAAGGGAGCCTCCCTCGTCGAGCTCGACGTCGCCAGCGGCCAGGCCCCTGAGGCCCTTGCCGAGGTCATGACCTCGCGCGGCGTCACCGCCGTCATCCACTTCGCCGCCCGCAAGCAGGTGGGCGAGTCCGTCGAGCGCCCCGCCTGGTACTACCAGCAGAACATCGGCGGCCTGGCCAACATGCTGCTGGCCATGGAGACGGCTGGTGTTAAGCAGATGATCTTCTCCTCCTCGGCCGCCGTCTACGGCATGCCCCCGGTGGAGGTCGTTCCCGAGGACATCGACTGCCACCCCATCAACCCCTACGGCGAGACCAAGCTCATCGGGGAGTGGATGATGGCCGACGCCGAGAAGGCCTGGGGGCTGCGCTGGGCCGGCCTGCGCTACTTCAACGTCGCCGGTGCCGGCTGGGACGACCTGGGGGACATGGCCACTCTCAACCTCATCCCCATGGTCCTCGACCGCCTCGTCAAGGGCGAGACCCCCAAGATCTTCGGCACCGACTACCCCACCCCCGACGGCACCTGCGTGCGCGACTACATCCACGTCAAGGACCTGGCGGTCGCCCACATCGCCGCCCTGGACTACCTGGCCGGCGGCCAGGAGATGACCGAGCACATCTTCAACGTCGGCACCGGTCAGGGCGCATCGGTGCGCGAGGTCGTCTCCAAGGTCATTGCCTCCACGGGCCTTGACCTGGAGCCCGAGGAGCTCGCCCGGCGCGCCGGCGACCCGCCCCAGCTCATCGGCAACGCCACCCGCATCGGCGAGGTCCTGGGATGGAAGGCCGAGCACGACCTGGACGACATCGTCGCCTCCTCCTACACCTCCTGGCAGGCCGACCCCAACCGGCCCCACTTCAGCTGAGCGGCCCCAGAACCGGAACGGACCCCCGCAGGCGGCGGGCCGGCACCTCGATCATGAGGTGCCGGCCCTCTCGTCGTGCGGTTCCCCCGTGTCAGGACTGGTTGAAGTCGCTCGCCGTCAGCTTCCCGTCGCGCAGCTTGGAGAAGAAGCTCGGTGCGGTCGTATCTTGCAGTAGCACCGCTTCGCCGATGTCGGCCTCCTCAGGGGAGTAGGCGGAGTCCTCAATGGGCGGGGCCCCGGTCAGGCCGCCGTCAGAGGCGGAGCGGAAGGCCAGGACCATCTGGGCGATGCTCATGGTGCCGGCGCTGCGATCCACCGTGAGGGCGTTCGTGCCGGCGTCGACCAGCGCGTCCTGCCGGGAGAAGGACCAGGCCGTGGACGGCGAGGCCGCCTTGGAGACCACCGCGGAGATGATGGCGCGCTGGCGCTGCCCGCGCCCGACGTCGCCGGTCGGGTCCGACTTGCGCATCCGGGAGTAGGCCAGCGCCTTCGTCCCGTCCACCGTCTGACACGTGCCCTGAGAGGTGTCCCAGACCAGGCCCGAGTCCTCGTCGGCGACGTCGTAGTCCAGGCAGACGTTGACCCCGCCGACGGCGTCAACCATCTGGGACACCCCGGTCATGCCGACCTCCACGTAGTGGTCCACACTCAGTCCGGAGAGCTTCTCCACGGTCTGGACCAGCAGCTTGGGGCCGCCGAAGGAGTAGGCGGCGTTGATCTTGTTCTCCCCGTACTCGGGAATGTCCACGAAGGTGTCGCGCGGCAGAGAGGTCAGGCTCGTCTGCCCGTTCTCCGCCTTGTGCAGCAGCATGACCGAGTCGGCGCGCGCCCCCTCGGTCTCGTCCTGGACGGCGCCCCCGCGCGCGTCCGACCCCACGATGAGCCAGGTCTCGCCCGGCGTGTCCGCCGCCCCGGACAGGGCATCGACGCAGTGGAGCTGGGAGGAGACGTCGTTCCACAGCCAGGCGACCCGCGCTGCGATCAGAGCCAGGGCGACGACGATGACGACGACCGTCCAGCCCGCGATCCGGCGCCACCTCGGGCGGGAGCGCGTTGGCCGCCGCGGCCGCTCGGGTCTGAGCGACGGCCCACCCGCAACAGGCTCCCGTGGGGGCTGCGGGGCCGAGGAACCCGCGGGGTAGGTGCCGCGCCGCACGGGCATCGCCTGAGTGCGCTCCGGTTCGGACGCGCCGCTGCCGACGCCGGCATCCGACTCCAAGGGGACCGCACTCGACCCTGCCCGGGCATGGCTGCCTCGCCTAGACGACTCGGAGGAGCGACGCGGCTGCTGGCCCGCACGCGGGGAGTCGGACTGAGCCGAGGCCGGCTGGTCGCTGTCGTCGCGACCCAGGACCGAGTGCCGCTGGGGGCGGCGGGCGGCGGGCGATGACGGGCGGCGCGGGGAGCCGCCGGCAACGTCAGTGGGCTGGGCGACGGCCTCGCCGCCGGACGCCTCCCCGCGCTCTCGGCTGCGCTGGTTGACAGCATCGATGGGGCGCTGCCTGCGTTGAGGCCTGCCTCTGCCGGAGCCGGGGGTGATCGAGGGCGGGAGTGAGTCGTCTGTCGGATTCACACCACTGATTCTGCCTTAGGCGGGGCAGGCAGGGGTGGTCGGCTTCGTGGCGGGTTGCTGCTGGGGGTTACTCGTATTGGGGGCCTGAGTGGTCGGCGCCGGCGTCGAGGTTGCCTGGGAGGGGTCGGAGGCCTCGGCGGACTCGTCAGTGCTCTCCGAGGTGGAGCTGTCCGCGGTGGCGCTCGAGTCCGACGAGGCCGGGGCCGAGGCGTCGGTGGGGACCGGCTTGTCCTCCTCAAGGGCCTTCCAGACCTTCTTGGCGCCCTCGGCGGGGACCACCTGGTTCGGGTTGTCTGCGGGCTGGTTCGGCATGGTGACGAAGTTGATCTTGTCGACGCCCACGCCCTGGATGGAGTAGGCCAGGCCCGACAGGTTGCCAATCTGACCAATGCGCTCAGAAGTGGTGAGGGTCTCCAGGGTGGAGGTCAGGAAGCCGGACTGCGTCAGGAGGTTGGAGGACAGCGCCTTGGAGGCCATCGCCCTCATGAGGTTCTGCTGACGGGTGATACGGGAGAGATCCGAGCCGTCACTCACCCCGTGCCGGACACGGGCGTACTGCAGAGCGTTCTCGCCGTTCAGCTTCTGACAGCCCTCATCGAGCTTGAAACCGGTGTACTCGGAGTCGTCAATGGCCTCATCGACCTGCACGTGGACGCCGCCGAGGGAGTCGACCACCTTGGACAGGCCTGAGAAGTCGACGACGATGAAGTCGTCGATACGCACGTGCGTCAGCTTCTCCACGGTCTTGAGGGTGCAGGCGGCTCCGGAGGCAACGGCCTTCTTGTCGTCACTGCTGGTGCCGGCCCCGTTGGCGAAGGCGGAGTTGAACGGTGCGTCCTCGCTGGCGTCGGTCTTCCCGCCGTCGAGGGTCGTGCACTCGGGGATGTCGACCAGCGTGTCGCGGGGGATGGACACGGCGTCGACGCGCTTGCGGTCGGCCGAGATGTGCATGACCAGCGCCGTGTCGGAGCGGGCCACGGAGACCTCGTCGTCGCCCTGCGAGCCGTCGACGTTGTTGTTCCCCGCGCGCGAGTCAGTGCCCAGGATCAGGAGGTTGACGGCTCGGCCCTCGTAGCTGTCCGGCGGCTTGGTGCCGGGCCGGTCCTCCTCGGTCAGGAGGCTGTCGATGTTGAACCAGGCGATCCGCGACTGGATGTTGTGCCACGCGAAGCCCGCGGCGGAGACGACGAAGATCGTCACCGCGAGCAGGCTGAGCCCTACTCGCCGGGCCAGGCGGCGTCCGAGTTCCTTGGAGGAGTGTCGCGCATTCGGCTTACTGAACTGAGGCACGGAAGCGATCATAGGGAACGAGAGGGGAGAACCATATGGGCCTCCCAACACCTGTTACATGAGATTTACCCAATGCGGGGTGAAGCCTCTCACACGGGTAACGGGGCTAGGCTCTGTCCGTGACCAGTGTTGCCAAACCCATGCCGACCAGCGCCCCGGCCACTCCCGTCAGTGCTTCGAATCAGGTAGAGGGGCCCTCGGGGGCTCAGGCCCTCGCACCCGATGAGCAGAGCGTGCGAGTGGTGACGGTCGCCTTCAACCCGGGCGAGGAGCTGGAGCGCTTCCTGACCTCCTTGGCCACAGCGACGGCGCGCAGACTCGTCGTCGTCATCGCCGACAACGGCACCGAGCACGACGTCGTCACTGCCGCCGCTGAGCGCCACGGGGCGCGCGTCGTCGGGGACGGCACCAACCTCGGCTACGGGGCAGGCGCCAACCTCGCGGCCGCGGATCTGGAGGAGGACTGGATCGTGGTGGCCAATCCCGACCTCGTCTGGAAACCGGGGAGCCTGGACGTCCTCATCGATGCGGGCCTGGCCAACCCGGCGGCCGGCTGCCTGGGGCCCCTCCTGCTCAACCCCGACGGCACCGTCTACCCCTCCGGGCGCGCCCTGCCCTCCCTGCTCAAGGGCGCCGGGCACGCCGTCCTGGGCAGGATCTGGCCGGCCAACCCCTTCTCGGCTGCCTATCACACCGCCGGACCGGGGGCCTGTGGCGGGACCCGAACGGTGGGATGGCTCTCCGGGGCCTGCCTGCTGCTGCCCGCCGCCGCCTGGAGGCGCCTGGAGGGCTTCGACGACAACTACTTCATGTTCTTCGAGGACGTGGACTTAGGGGAGCGGGTCGGGCGGGCCGGCTGGCTCAACGTGCAGGTGCCGGGCTCCGTCGTCGTCCACGAGCAGGGAGCCAGCTGGAAGGCCCGTCCCGAGAAGATGATCCGGGCGCACCACGCCTCCGCCCGGCACTACCTCAGCGGCGTCTACGACGCCCCGTGGCAGGCGCCGGTGCGCTGGCTGCTGACCGGCGGACTGCGCCTGCGTGAGGAGCTCGAGGTCCGCGCCTCCCGGCCCTGAGGGGAAAGCCCAGTGCACTCCGGGCGCCCAGTCCTCAGTCGTCAGCCTCAGTGCTGAGCCGTGCGGCAGCGGGGGGCTCGGGGGCGTCGTCCAGGGCGATGCGCCGAGCCAGGTGAGTGATCTGCCGCTCTCTGGCGCTGTTGCGTCGGAAGGAGGAGAGGATCTGCGCCAGGAAGGCGATGACCAGGGCGTACAGCAGGAAGTCGGTGCCTCGCCCGACTCCCATCCGGTGCGCGATCGAGCTCATCACCCAGGGGAAGGTGATGTTGAAGACGGCGAAGGCCACGAAGGCCAGGGTGACCAGCCTGCGGGCGGCCATGTGGCGGGCCCCGCCGGGGGTGCGCAGCATCATCCAGCCGACGGCGATCACGGCCAGGATCAGGGCGGCCTGGATGTAGAGGTGGTGGTTCGTGATCGGAGTGGCCTGGGCGGCGAACTGATGAATCATGGGCTGTGCCTTCCGTGCCGGGCTCAGGAGAAGAGCAGGTCGACCAGGATGTTGACCGAGTTCCACAGGGACTGACCCTTGGAGCGGGAGTAGTCGGTGTAGACGATGTGCACCGGGAACTCGCGCCAGGGCATGCCGGTGGCGCCGATCTTGCGAATGATCTCGCTGGCGTGCGCCATCCGGTTCTGCCTGAGGTCGAGCTGCGCCAGGACGTCGCGGCGGATCACCCGCAGGCCGTTGTGGGCGTCGGTCAGGCGCATGCCGGAGGTGTGTGAGCTGACGGCCGCCGCCGTGCGCAGGACGAGCCGCTTGAGCCAGCCCACCGGGGACGGGCCCTCGAGGAAGCGTGAGCCCAGGACGACGGCGAGATCCTCATCGCGCGCCGCGGCGACCATGGCGGCGGCGTCGGCGGGGGAGTGCTGGCCGTCGGCGTCGAAGGTGACGACGTAGTCGGCATTCGTCTTCTCCAGGACGTAGGAGAAGCCCGTCTGCAGCGCTGCTCCCTGGCCGAGGTTGATCGGGTGGCGCACGACGACGGCCCCCGTGGCGGCGGCCTCCCGGGCCGAGGCGTCCTTGGAGCCGTCGTCGACGACAACGACGTAGGGGAAGATGGTGCGAGCCTGGGAGATGACCTCGCGCACGACGGTCGCCTCGTTGTATAGGGGAATGACGAGCCAGGTGTCGGTGACCGGGGGCACCGGGGTGGGTTCCCCGGTCTGCGTTGCGGTGGAGGTAGTCACCACCGCATTCTTGCACGCGGCGATGGGGCGCCAATCCTCTTGCGAGAGGCGGGAGCGGTCGGCGTTGGTGGGGTAGGTCTCCTTCGGGGCGTGCTCAGGCGTCGTCTCATGAGGATCAGTCCCCTAGGATGGGGCCGGTCGTGCAGCGCCGCCGCCTCCGGCGACCGGAGCGGCACGGCTTCCGGCAGCCACTCGGCTGCCCGGACTCATTCGATTGTCAGGGCGGTGCGAGCCGCCCGCACAGGAGTCGCCGTGGCCACCCGCATCGCCCCGTCCGCCGATGTCTCCGAGGAAGCCGTGCTCGGAGAGGGCACCAGCATCTGGCACCTCGCACAGGTCCGTGAGCACGCCGTCCTCGGACGGGACTGCATCGTGGGGCGCGGCGCCTACATCGGCGAGGGCGTTGTCATGGGGGACAGCTGCAAGGTGCAGAACTACGCCCTCGTCTATGAGCCGGCCCGCCTGGCCGACGGGGTCTTCATCGGCCCGGCGGTCACGCTGACCAACGACCACTTCCCCCGGGCCGTCAACCCCGACGGCTCGCTCAAGTCCGCCGCCGACTGGGAGCCCGTGGGAGTCACCATCGAGGAGGGCGCGTCGATCGGCGCTCGCGCCGTGTGCGTCGCCCCGGTGCGTATCGGGGCCTGGGCCACGGTGGCCGCCGGTGCCGTGGTCACCAAGGACGTCCCCGCCCACGCCCTGGTCGCCGGGGTTCCCGCCCGCCGCATCGGCTGGGTCGGGCGCGCCGGCGAGCCCCTCACCCCGGCCGACCCCGGCCCCGACGGCGCCCCGCGCTGGCGCTGCCCCGTCACCGGGACCCTCTACGAGCAGTTCGACGCCGAGCCCGCTGGCGGGCCCGGCACGCAGTCCAGCTCCGAATCCACCACCATCCGAGAGGTCACCCACTGATGCCACGCGAGTTCATCCCAGCAGCCAAGCCGATCATCGGGCAGGAGGAGCGCGACGCCGTCGACGCCGTCCTCGCCTCGGGCATGGTCGTTCAGGGGCCCCAGGTCAAGGCCTTCGAGGAGGAGTTCTCCGCCCAGGTCGTCAACGGCGTCCACTGCGTGGCCGTCAACTCCGGCACCTCGGCTCAGCACGTGGCCACCCTGGCCACTGAGCTCCAGGAGCGCGCCGGAGGGGCCCCGGAGGTCATCGTCCCCTCCTTCACCTTCGCCGCCACCGGAAACTCGGTGGCCATCAGCGGCGCCGTGCCGGTCTTCGCCGACATCGACCCGGTGACCTTCACCCTCGACCCCGCCAGCGTCGAGGCCTCCATCACTGAGCGCACGGCAGCCATCGAGGTGGTCCACCTCTACGGTCTGCCCGCCAACATGCCCGAGATCCTCGCCATCGCCGAGCGCCACGGCCTGGCCGTCTTCGAGGACTGCGCCCAGGCGCACGGCGCCGCCATCGACGGCAAGCCCGTGGGCACCTTCGGGGCCTGGGGCTCCTTCTCCTTCTACCCCACCAAGAACATGACCAGCCTCGAGGGTGGCATGATCACCACGGCCGATGCCGAGCTGGCCCGCCGCTGCCGCCTCATCCGCAACCAGGGCATGGAGCAGCAGTACGCCAACGAGCTGGTGGGCCTCAACAACCGGATGACGGACGTGGCCGCCGCCGTCGGCCGCGTCCAGCTGACCAAGCTGGGCGGCTGGACCGCTACCCGCCAGGCCAACGCCGCGCGCCTCAACGAGCTGCTGGCGGGCGTCGACGGCGTCGTCACCCCCTTCGTCCCCGAGGGCTACACGCACGTCTACCACCAGTACACGATCCGTCTCGAGGGGGCCACGGGCACCGAGCGCGACGCCGTCCAGGCCGCCCTGCGCGAGGAGTGGCAGGTCGGCAGCGGTGTCTACTACCCGATCCCCAACCACCGCCTGGCCTCCCTGGCCCACTACGCCGAGGGCCTTGAGCTGCCCGGCACCGAGAAGGCCGCCCACGAGTGCCTCTCCCTGCCGGTCCACCCCTCCCTGAGCGAGGCGGACCTGGAGCGCATCGGCCAGGCCGTGGCCGCCACCGTCAAGGCAGGTGCCTGAGATGAGCGAGAACGTCGCCTTCGACGGTCAGGCCACCACCGGGCTGCCCGAGGTCCACTACCTGACCGACAAGGGCACGGCGGACAACCCGCTGCGCGTGGGCCTCATCGGCCTGGGCTCCATGGGGCGCCACCACGCCCGGGTCATCCGCGCCACCGAGGGCATGGAGCTCGTGGCCGTGGCCGATCCCGGCGGCGACCGCTTCGGCGTGGCCGGCGAGCTGGCGGTCCTGCCTGATGTTCACGCCCTCATCGACGCCGGACTGGACGCCGCCATGGTGGCCGTCCCCACCGTCTACCACGAGGACGTCGCCCTGGCCCTGGCTGAGGCGGGCGTGCACACCATGGTGGAGAAGCCCATCGCCCACGACGCCGCCGCGGGCCGCCGCGTGGCCGCCGCCTTCGCCGAGCGGGGCCTGGTGGGCGCCGTCGGCTACGTGGAGCGCTGCAACCCCGCCCTGCGGGCCCTGCGCGAGCGCCTCGACGCCGGCGAGCTCGGTGCGGTCTACCAGGTCCTCACCCGTCGCCAGGGCCCCTTCCCGGCCCGCATCAGCGACGTCGGGGTCGTCAAGGACCTGGCCACCCACGACATCGACCTGACCGCCTGGGTCGCCGGCGCCCGCTACACCTCCGTGGCCGCACAGGTCACGCACCGCTCCGGCCGCCAGACCGAGGACATGATGGTGGCCACCGGCCTGCTGGAGGGCGGCATCATCGTCAGCCACCAGGTCAACTGGCTCACGCCCTTCAAGGAGCGCGTCACGATCGTCACCGGGGAGAAGGGCGCCTTCGTGGCGGACACCCTCACCGGGGACCTCACCTTCCACGCCAACGGCACCGTGGCCTCCACCTGGGACCAGGTCGCCGCCTTCCGGGGGGTCAGCGAGGGCGACGTCATCCGCTACGCGATCCCCAAGCGTGAGCCGCTGGCCCTGGAGCAGGAGAACTTCCGCGACGCCGTGCGCGGCGTGGCCCAGCGCCACGTCACCATGGCCGAGGGCGTGGCCACGCTCGGCGTCGTCGAGGCGGTGCTGACCTCGGCGAGCGAGAACCGGACGGTCACTTTGTGAGTGGCTCCGCCAAGGACTCCGCGGGTGATCCTGCGGCGCCCACCTCAGGCGGTTTGATCGGGCGGGTGCGGCAGCGCATATCGGCGCTTCTGGAGTCCTCGCCGTTGCTGGGACACGTGCTGACCCTCATCACCGGGACGGCTGTGGCCCAGGTGGTCAGTTTCGGCATGTCGATCGTGCTGGCGCGCATCTACACGCCTCGCGACATGGGACTGATGGCGATCTACACCTCTGTCGCGGGAATCCTCGTCGCGGTGGCGGCACTGCGCTACGACATGACGATCATGCTCCCCAGGAAGGAGCCCGAGGCCCTGAGCGTGGCCCGCTTGGGAATGGTGTGCATCGCCGTCGTCTCGCTGCTGGCGACGGTGGCGGCCTTCCCCCTGCACGGCTTGGTCACACGGTGGTGGGGGCATGAGGTGGCATTGTGGATGCCCCTGGTGGGCCTGACCACCTTCCTCATGTCGGGGGTGGAGCTGTTCAAGTTCTGGTTCAACCGCTCCAGCAACTACCGCGCCATCGCCATCAACCAGGCCGAGCAGCAGATCGGCGTCAACGTCGGCCAGCTCGGCCTCGGCCTGGTGGGATTGGGGGGGATGGCCGGGCTGATGCTGGGCTTCACCGCCGGCCAGTTCTTCGCCTTCGGAAATCTGGGGCGTCAGGCCAAGGAGCTGTGGCGCCCGCTGCCCAAGGAGGCGCCGTCCCTGAGGTGGGTGGCCCGCCGCTACCGGCGCATGCCGCTGCTCAATGGCCCCAACGCCCTGGCGGACGCCCTGCGCCTCAACGGCATCCAGCTGCTCATCGCGAGCTACTCGGCCTCCGCGCTGGGGCAGTTCCAGATGGCCTGGCGCTACCTGGACGCACCGCTCATCCTCATCAACGGCGCGGTGGCCAAGGTCTTCTTCCAGAAGCTCTCCACGATCGAGCCCGGTCAGATGAGGCCGTTGGTGCGGGTCACCATCAAGCGGGCGGTCCTGATCGGCATCATTCCCTTCGCGCTCATCTACGTGCTCTCGCCGTGGCTCTTCCCGCTGCTTCTCGGAGCCAAGTGGGCCGACTCCGGGAGCTTCGCCAGGGCACTGACCCCGTGGCTGTTCATGCTGCTCATCACTTCGCCGATCTCCAACCTGTTCATCGTCACCGAGCACCAGGACTGGATGCTGGGTTTCGCCCTGCTCTACACCGCTGCGCCCCTGGCCTGGCTGCACTGGTCGCCGCTGGAGGTCATGCCCACCTGCTACGTGCTGGGTGTCATGATGGCGGGGCTGCTGGTGCTCAACACGCTGCTGGCCGACTATGCGGCCAAGCAGTTCGATGCTCATGGGTCCGCCCGGACCGGAAGGAGACACGGACATGACTCGCACGAAGCCGACGTCTCAGATGCCTGAGGCGAGGACGTCCACCGACCCGTCCGGGAGGCAGGGACGGCGCAGCCTGCTCCTGCTCACCGACGCCTTCCCCTACGAGGTGGGGGAGGAGTTCCTCGAGCAGGAGATCGAGACCCTGTGCGCTGCCTACGACGAGGTCGTCATCGTCCCGGTGCGCCTGAGTGAGGGGGCCCGTCAGACCCGCACGCTGCCTGACAACGCCCGTTGCGCCCTGCTGCCCGCCTCACGCCTGCCCGACTGGCGTCTCCACGCGATCCTGCGCGCCCCACAGATCCTGCTGGGCCGGGAGCGGATGGTCGAGACGCCGCCGTGGAAGAGCTTCGGCCGCTTCGGCATGGACGTGCGTTTCGCGGCGATCGCCCTGAGCGCCTATAGCCGGATGCGCCGGCTCCTGCCAAGTCTTGGGTTGGATCAGGGCGGGCACCTGACCATCTACTCCTACTGGTTCTTCACTGGGGCGGCGCTGGGCGGCATGCTGCGGCGTCGCGAGCTGAGGGGACGTCCGGTGAAGGTCGTTTCCCGGGCCCACGCCTATGACGTCGACGAGGCCGACGCACCGCGCGGTTACGTCCCTTCGCGTCGCTTCGTCATGCAGGCCGTGGACCGCGTCTACCCGATCTCCCACTACGCCGCCGGTTTCCTGCACCGGCGCTTTCCCGAGGCCCGCAATATCGAGGTGCGTCGCCTGGGCGTCCCGGCCGCTCCCCGCCACCAACGTCACAGGACTGATCCCTTCCAGCTGGTCTCCTGCTCGCACATGGCCCCCTACAAGCGGGTCCACCTCATCGTGGAGGTCGTCGCCGAGCTGGAGCGACGCGGCCGGAGAGTCTCCTGGACCCACATTGGCGAGTACAACACCGACCGTCTGGAGGCCATGCGCGCTCGGGCCGAGGAGCAGATCGACTCGACCCCGGTGACCTTCACCGGGCACCTCACCAACCAAGAGGTCCGCGAGCTCTATGCCACGACCGACTTCGCCTGTTTCCTCAACTGCTCCGACGGCGAGGGCGTCCCGGTGGCCGTCATGGAGGCCCAGGCGGCGGGAATGCCGGTCGTGGCCACCGCCGCAGGGGGCACCGGCGAGATCGTGCACGATCGCGAGAACGGCCGGCTCATCCCGGTGGATGTCACGGCCGAGCAGGTTGCCGATGCCATCGAGTCGGTCATGGACCTGAGCGACGCCGACTACGCCGCCATGAGCGCAGACGCGCACGCCACCTGGGCGAGGATGTCGGACGCCCAACGCCAGTACCGCGAGTTCGTTGACGGGCTGGTCGCCCTGGAGAACTGAGTCCTCAGGGGTGGTGTCGGTGCTGAACAGCGCCGGGCGGTGTTGGTTAGCCGGTCAGTGTCGTCAGTGCCGGGCGGAGTGCACGGCGATGGCGGCCTCATAGGCGCGTCCGTAGGCGCCCGCCACCTCCTCGGGGGAGAAGGCCCGTGGCAGCGTGTCCTGGATGTCCTGGGCCGTCAGCCCCTCGCAACGGCGCATGACCTCGATGACGGCCCTGGCCCACGTCAGAGGGTCATCCTGGCTGACGATCTCGGCGACGGAGGGGTCCAGGAAGCTCGTATGCGCGCCGCGGTCACTGGTGACCACCGGCCGACCCGCCGCGAGCGCCTCGGCGGCCCCGAGGAAGAAGGTCTCTGCCAGCGTCGGCACGAGGAAGAGGTCGCTGGCGGACAGAACCTCCCCGACGAGGTCGTCGGGCAGCTGACCGGTCAGCTCCAGATCGACGTTCAGGCTCTGGGCGAGAGCGGTGCAGTGCTCGGCCAGCGGGCCGTCGCCCACCCAGGTCAGCCGGGCCGGGACGCCCAGCTCCGCCAGTGCCGCGACCGCTGCGACCGCCAGGTCCGGACGCTTTCGTTCAATCAGTCCCCCGACTCCCACGATCTGCAGGACGTCCCGCCCCAGCTGGACGTCCCGGCGCGGGGTCGGCTCACTGGGTCGAGTCACTTCGTTGGGAACGGTCAGGATCTCGCCGTGAGGGCGGTAGGCCCTCAGGTCGGCGGCGAGCTGGTCGGAGACGGTGGTGACGACGTCGGGCCTGCGCTCCAGGCGCAGCACCACCTGGGCTCCTGCGCGCGCGATCGTGCCGAGAGCGGCCCCGCCATTGGTCAGTCCCGACCAGTGCTCGGTGTGGAGCCACGGCTCGCGCGGCCGGCTCAGAGCGTAGGGCATGAGTGTGGAGATGGCGTGGGTGTGGACGATGTCGCTGCCCGCAGTCAGCGTTCCCAGCGCCCGTCTGGCCGCCAGCACCTCATGAGGGCGCGAGGGCGTCATGGGCAGCCGGATGACCGGCACGCCCATGACGCGGGTACGCCTCGTGCGGTCATCGACGTGAGCGGCAACGAGGTGGACGACCCGGATGTCGTGCCCGGCGGCAGCCATCGAGGCGGCGTGCCGGGCAACGAAGATGCCCAGCCCCGCGGAGACCTCCGTGGGGAACCAGGTGCTGACAATCGTGACATGCATGCGTCCGCTCCCTTACGCCTTCAGCTCTGAGGAGTCCGCGGCCGTCGGCGGGACGTCGACCACGGGCAGATCGGTGAACAGACGGCACCTGCGGCACCAGGTGTCGGTGATGAATGCCCGGGCCCAGAACCCCAGCAGGGTGCGCCCCATCATGAGCTGGACCGCAGCCGCCGGCCGGGAGGCGTCGGTAATGAAGGCGTCGAAGCTCATCGGCGAGTGCAGAGTGGCCCACGATGAGGCCGTGCGTTCGGCCAGGTGCAGCAGGTGCAGGCGGGAGAGCACCGCTTTGAGGCGGGAACGGGTCGTCTTGTTGACCTTCGTCGGGGTGAAGTAGGCCAGGTCGGCCTGTGCGGTCTGCTCCTGGCCGGATGCCCGGGCGGTCGCCTGAGCCCACAGGCGCCCGATGAAGACGGCGTAGAAGTCGCGTGTGGCTGTCAGCCCGACGGCGCCGCGGTGCCAGGCGTTCCAGAACTCCACGTCCAGCATGGGCAGGGCCCACTCCAGGCCCAGGTGCTCGTAGGCGCGTACCGAGTTGTTGATGTACTTGGTCTGTCGCTCGCGGACGTTGTAGGACTCCAGGATGCTCTGCACGTCGCGGGGGCTGCCGGTGAACGGCCGCAGCGCCAGGAAGTTCTTGACCTTCCCTGCCCGGTAGGGGTCTGCCCAGGCCTGGTTCTGCTCGCCCTGGAGCTCCTGGTGGTGGGTGATGATCGCCTTGGCCACCTGGCCGCGAGTGGCGGGGGGCCCGTCGAGCAGCTGCTCGTCGTGCATGTTGCCCACGATCGTGTGCCCCGGCAGCACGATGTCACCGGGACGTACCGTCCCACGTGCCAGGAGGGTGCGCAGGGCCCACCAGTCCTGGATGTGCGGCAGGGCCCCCAGGGTGTAGCCGTCCTTGAGGAAGTCGGCGGCCTCCTGGGTCTGCCAGGCCTCGCGCAGGGCGGCCGGATCGTAGTCCACGGCGTGCCACTCCAGGCCCACGGCCTGGGCCACCTTCCGTGAGATCTCGACCTCCCGGGCGCCGGGCCGCCCATAGGTGAAGGCCACTGTCCGGTCCAGCGCGTCGTGGAGGGTCAGCCAGGCGACCAGCAGGCGCGAGTCCAGCCCGCCCGACAGCGGAACGACGAGCCTGGGGGTGCCCGCTCGCCGGTCCATCTCCGCCAGGACCCGTCCGAGGACGACGTCGAGTGCCTCGCAGAGCAGGCCGGAGAAGTCCTCGGGGTCGACGACTGTGTCCGTCCCCTCGCAGAACCGCGCCACGGAGTGGTTGATCGTGCGCGCTCGACCCGTAGCACGGTCAATGCGCACGACGGTGCCCTGCTCGGTCTGGTGGATGCCGGCCAGCAGTGTGTCGCTGCCGGTGACGAACCCGGCGTCGAGGAACTCCCGGCGGGCCCGGGCGTCAAGTCGTGGAGCGGATACGGCCTCACGCATGAGGGTCGCGTCGTCGCTGACGACCAGTCGCTGTGCGCCGCTCAGCCCGTCCTCAAGGGACCAGAACAGGGGCCATGAGCGCAGACGGTCCTGGGCCAGGACGACCTCGTCGCCGTCGATCCGGATGGCGGCCAGACGGCCCGGGTGGGAGGCGAGGACCTCGGGGTCGGTCGGGTCCGAGCAGTCGTAGTCGGCCCGCACCCACAGGCCGTTGCCGTCGGTCACGGTGTCAGCGGATGTCGTCACCCGGGACCAGTGCGGGCTCCTGAGCCGGAGATCAACCTCGATAGCGCTCACCGTATCCTGCCTTCTCAAACCTGCTGACCAAGGGCGGTTGGTGCGTCCGACCCGTCTGACGGCGCCCAGTGTGTCACAGTTATGACACGTGACGCGGTTGACGCCCGGCGGGCACCAGCGACATGCTGTGGTGGCTGGCAACAGACATGTGTCTCGTCGGTTCGGTCAGGTGTGAGATGCTTTCTGAGCATCCCACGGGGCGGATTGTCCGCCTACGGGGCCAAGGCACAGGACAAGAGGTGACCTCGTGAGCGCAAGCAGCATGGATGGTGGAGGCGGGGCTGTGGCCGGTGCCGGGGCTGGCAGGCTCATGGTCTTCCATACTCCCTTCCCCCTCCAGTCGGGCCGCCTCGCGGCCTCCATCCTGCGGCCCCTTGCGATGCGTCAGGCCTTCACCGACATCGGCTACCGGGTCATGGAGGTCAGCGGATACGCCGCTGAGCGGCGTCAGGTCATGCGACGGGTGCGGGCGGCGATCGCTGCCGGTGACGTGCCGGCTTTCGTCTACGGAGAGAACGCCACCATCCCCAACGCCCTGACCGAGCCCCGTCATCTGCCGCCGCACCCGCTGCTGGACCTGTCGTTCTTCCGCGACTGCCAGCGTGCCGGGGCGCCGGTGGGCATCTTCTACAGGGACATCTACTGGCGTTTCCGCCAGTTCCGGCAAGGGATCAACCCGATCCTGGAGGCCGGTCTCCAAGCGACCTACCGCGGCGAGCTCCTGGCCTACCGACGCCTGGGCATCCACCTCTTCCTGCCCAGTCGGGCCATGGGCCGCCATATTCCCTTCCTCACTCCGGAACGGGCGAGTGCCCTGCCCCCCGGCGCCCCGGCCGTCGAGACCGGGGGCGAGGGCCGCACGGTCGTCGAGTCCCGGGACGCAGCGGAGCTGGACCTCCTGTTCGTCGGCGTTCTGCAGGACAACTACCGACTTGACGCCTGCCTCCAAGCCGTGAGCCAGACCCCTGGAACGCGCGTGACACTGTGCGTGCGCCAGGAGACCTGGGAGGAGACCCGCGAGCACTACGCCCCGCTGCTGCCCGCCGGGCGGGCCGACGTCGTCCACCGCTCCGGCAGCGAGCTCCTTCCGCTCTACGAGCGCGCCGACCTCGGGGTGCTGTTCACCGAACCGAACCCGTACTGGGACTTCGCCGTCCCCTACAAGCTTTACGAGTACCTGGCCCACGAGCTGCCTGTCGTCGCCGTGCGCGGAACCCAGACCGGGCGTCTCGTCCAGGAGATGGGAATCGGGTGGGTCCTCGAGTACGACGCCGAAGCCCTCAGCGCACTGCTGCGTCACCTGCGTGAGGCGCCTGAGGAGATCGAGGCGGTGCGCCGGCGTATGCGCGAGGTCGTACCGAGTCAGACCTGGCAGGCCAGGGCCCGCCAGGTAGCTGAGGAGCTCGCCGGATCCCCTGGAGGACCGGCGAGGCACCAACCCGTGAAGGAGCGCGACCATGGCTGACAACACCGGGAAGTCCGCCCGCAGGCCCCGTGCCGTGATGGTCAGTCGGCTGTTCAGGCCCGAGCCCGCCGCCGCCTCCCTCGCCCTGGGGGCCATCGCCGACGGCCTGGTGCGTGAGGGCTTCGAGGTCACTGTGCTCACCAGTCGGCCCCCCCAGGAGTTCGAGGTCCGCGACGATCCAGGACTGACTGTGCGACGCGCCCCCGTCCTGCGCGACAAGGCCGGCTACGTCCGCGGCTACGTGCAGTACATGTCCTTCGACGTCCCGCTGTTCTTCCGACTGCTCCTGGAGCGCAGGCCGGATGTGGTGATCTGTGAGCCTCCTCCGACGACAGGTGCTGTGGTGCGCGTCGTGTGCGCCCTGCGTCGAGTGCCCTACGCCTACCGGGCGGCCGACCTGTGGTCGGACGCGGTCAAGGAGACCACCGCTCCGCCGGTGGTCAGCGCCGTCCTCACTCGCTTGGAGAACTGGGTGCTCAACGGCGCCTCCACCCTCATGACCGTGCACGAAGGAATGGAGGAACGGCTGGCGGGGCGGGGGATCTCGGCCCGTACCCGTCGGCTGGGCTTCGGCATCGACACCGACGTGTTCACTCCCGAGGGCCGGCGGGTCGATACCACCGGACCGCTGTTCGTGTACGCGGGAACCGCCTCCGAGGTGCACGGGGCGGAGATCTTCGTCGAGGCCTTCAGGGCGCTGCTGCAGCGCGATCCCACGGCCCGCCTGGTCTTCATCGGTCAGGGGGAGTCCTTCGCCGAGATCAGGAGGCAGGCCGAGTCCCTACCTGAGGGTGCCGTCCAGGTCCTCGGGCGCATGTCACCGGAGCAGACCGCGGAGTGGATCCGCTCGTCGGTCGCAACCTTGGCGAGTGTCAAGCCGGGGCCCTACGGCTTCGCCTTTCCGACCAAGGCATTCGCCTCCGCCGCCTGCGGGATCCCGGTCATCTATGCGGGGGCCGGGGACGCGGGCCGCCAGGTGGTCCAGGAGGGTCTCGGTGTCGCAGTGCCCTACGACGCCGACGCGGTGGCCCGGGCCATGGCCGACCTCGCGCTGGATGAGAGGTCTGCTGGTGCCCGTGCAGCCTCCAAGGCCCGTTCGGCTCCGGTCACCTCGGCTGTCCGGTCCTCGGCGCAGCTGCGGACCTGGGCCCTGGAGCACGTGTCCGCCCGCCGCCTGGGACAGGTAGCGGCTGCCATCATCAACGAGATCGTGGCAGAAGGTAGGGCTCGCCGTCGATGACCGCACTTCTTGAATGGGCGCAGTTCCTTCCACTGGTGCTTTCACTGGTGGCGCTGTTCTACGGACCCGGCTACTTCCTGGCGACGATCTTCAACGCCGGCCCGTTCGTGGTCAGGGTCGTGGCCGCACCGGCATGGACCTTCGCCTTCGTGGGGCTCACCAGCGTGCTCATGCACCATTTCGGTGTTGTCTGGAGCAGGTACAGCTATGCCACCGTGCTCCTGCTCCTGGCGGGTGTCGCGGCACTGTGCCGGGCGATCACGTGGCGCTCGCGTCCTGGTGGGATGGAGAGGGTCTGGCGGCGGACCAAGGAGGTGCTGCCCAAGTTTCTGGGCGTGCTGGCGGCGTGGTTGGTGACGATCCTGCCGATCATCAGCGCCATGGGACCGCGTCTCATCATGCAGGGCGGGGACGCCCCCTACCACTACAACCAGATCTGGTTGATGGCGCGCACCGGGAACGCCGACCCGATGTCGGCCAACCAGGGGTTGCTCGGCCTCAGCGACGGACGCTCCTACTACCCCAATGTCTGGCACTCGCTGGGCGCGCTGATCGACTTCCGCTCCCAGTACGCCCTGGTGGCGGGCAACACCCTGCTTCTCATGGCTCCTCTGGTGTGGGTCGCCGGTATCGCGGTCCTGTGCCAGCGCCTGTTCCTCGATAACCCCCGCTCCTGGCTCTGGGCGATCGCGGCGACGTTCCTGCTGCCGGCCTTCCCCCTGCGGCTTGAGCTGGCGGCCGGCATGTGGCCCTACGTCATGGCACTGGCAACCGTTCCGGGCTTTCTGGCCTGGCTCCTGGAGGTGGGCCGCGACTGGCATGTCCCATGGAAGAGATGGCTGGGACGGGTCGCCACCGGAGCCATTCCTCTGGCTGGTCTGGCGATGGCGCACCCGGCCGCCGTCGGCGTCGTCTTCTGGGTCGTTGCGGTGCTCGCGGTCTGGCTGCCCGCGCAGGCGGCAGTCTCGGCGCACGCGCAAGGAGACCGGAGAAGAGCCTGGCTGCTCGCCGCAGCCAGTGCGGCGATCTGCCTGATCACCATCGCCTTCATCGTCTCACCGGGGCCGCAGCAGTCGCAGTTCGGCCGCTACCCCGAGCGCGGTTGGGAGAACCTGGGCCCCAAGCTCCTGGTCATGGCGACTCTGCGCCTCAAGGGCACCGACCTCCATCACTCCTCGAGCGTCATCTACCTGGCGGTCGCGGTCCTGACCGCCATCGGTCTGGGGGTCGCCTGGAAGAGCCGCCAGACCCGGTGGCTGTGTGCGCTGTGGCTGGCATTCATGGGTGTACTGCTGGGAAGCCTGGTCTCCATCCCCGTGCTCACCCACGTGGCCAGTCTTCACTACGTGAACTCCTATCGAGTCGTGGGCACCTGCACGCTCACGACTGCCCCTTTGCTGGCGCTGGCGATGTCCCACCTGGTCGAGAGGCCAGCGGCGCGTCTGAGGCTCCCCCTGGGCTGGAGCGCCGTCACCGTCGTCGCCCTGATCGTCTCGCTGACGACCATGATGCTGTGGCCGATCATGCGCAGCGACCTCCACGACGCCGTGTGGCCGGCCAGGCTCAAGGAGCCGCGTTACAGTTTTGATGCCGACGAGCTGGCGTTGATGACGCGCCTGCGGGTGGAGATCCCGCCCGAGCAGCTGGTCACGGGCGACCCCGCCTCGGGAATGGCCTTCCTGCCCGCGGTGTCCGACATCAAGGTGACCTCCTACTACATGGGGCGGTCCTTCTCCGACCCCGACGGCGAGTACCTCGCCCAGCACTTCTCGGATATTCGTACCGATCCCAAGGTGTGCGGCATTGTGCGCAAGCACCGCATCCACTACTTCTACGCGGACCGGGACACCAGGTTCAACGGCGTCCCCAACTCCAGGTTGCGTCCTGGCTTCTACAACGTCGACCTCTCCGAGGGCTTCACCCTCATCGATCATGGCGGCTCCGCAGCTGTCTACCGGATCGACCTGTGCTGGACACCCGACGGGAAACCGTGAGGGACGACGCCCGGTCACCGCACCGCGCTCCCCGCGCCGCCCCCTGCTGACGTGATCTCTCACGACGACGAACGAGTATGGTTGACTAGCCACTCTCGAAGCCACGGAAGGACCAACTCGCATGCGCATCGCCGTTGTCGCCCTGGGCAAGATCGGACTGCCCCTGGCCGTCCAGTACGCAGACAAAGGCCACGAGGTCATCGGGGTCGACGTCAACCCCGCCGTCGTCGAGGCCGTCAACGCCGGGACCGAGCCCTTCCCCGGCGAGGCCCACCTGGCCGAGAAGCTCGCCGCCCTGAGCCCCGCCACCGGCAACGGCGCCCTGCGCGCCACCACCGACTACGCCGAGGCCATCCCCGAGGCCGACGCGATCGTGCTGGTCGTGCCGCTGTTCGTCAACGACGCCACCTGGGAGCCGGACTTCGCCTGGATGGACGACGCCACCCGCTCCCTGGCCACCCACCTGACCCCCGACACCCTCATCTCCTACGAGACCACCCTGCCCGTGGGCACGCTGCGGGGCCGCTTCAAGCCCATGATCGAAAAGATCAGCGGTCTGAAGGAGGGCGTCGACTTCCACCTCGTCTTCAGCCCCGAGCGCGTCCTCACCGGCCGCGTCTTCGCTGACCTGCGCCGCTACCCCAAGCTCGTGGGCGGTCTGGACGAGGCCGGCACCCAGGCCGGCATCGCCTTCTACGAGTCCGTCCTCGACTTCGACGAGCGCGACGACCTGCCCCGCCCCAACGGTGTGTGGGACATGGGCACCGCCGAGGCCGCCGAGATGGCCAAGCTCGCCGAGACCACCTACCGCGACGTCAACATCGGCCTGGCCAACCAGTTCGCCGTCTACGCGGACAAGGCCGGCTTCGACATCGAGCGCGTCATCGAGGCCTGCAACTCCCAGCCCTACTCCCACATCCACCGCCCCGGCATCGCGGTGGGCGGGCACTGCATCCCGGTCTACCCGCGCCTGTACCTGTCCACCGACCCCGACGCCTCCGTGGTGCGCACCGCCCGCACCTTCAACGCCACCATGCCCGCCTACGTGGTGGGCCGGGCCGCCGAGGTGCTCGGTTCGCTCAAGGGTCTGCGCGTCGTCGTGCTGGGAGCCTCCTACCGCGGCAAGGTCAAGGAGACCGCCTTCTCCGGAGTCTTCCCCACCGTGGAGGCCCTGCGCGAGGCCGGCGCCGAGGTCCTCGTCCACGACCCCATGTACACCGACGAGGAACTGGCCGGCTTCGGCTGGACCCCCTACCACCTGGGGGAGCAGGTCGACGTCGCCATCGTCCAGGCAGACCACCCCGAGTACCGCGAGCTTGCTCCCGCCGACCTGCCCGGGCTGCGCCTCCTGCTGGACGGGCGCCGCGCCACCGACGCCGCCAAGTGGGCCGGTGTGCCGCGCCTGACCATCGGCGGAGGCAAGTGACCCCGGGGGCCTTCTGAGACCAGCAGTAGGAATGGCTGCGAGCGTGGCTGCGGGGCTGAACGGAGACTCCGGCTTGAGCCTGGCGGCCGCCACGCTCGTCGTGGCCTGCCTGCTGCTCGTGCCCGGCTGGGTCATCGGACGAGCCGCCCGTCTGGGGGCGCTGCCGTCCCTGGCGGTGGCCCCGGCCATCGGCTCGGCGCTCATCGGGGTCGCGGAGATCCTCACCCGCGCCCTGGCGCTGACGTGGCGTCCCTGGGGCTGGGTGGTCATCGCCGCCCTGAGCGTCGGCTCAACCCTTCTCATGCACCTGCTCGCCGGCCCTGCGGCGGGGCCAGAGTGTCAGAGGACGCCATGGAGCCGGGCCGAGCAGATGATCCTGGCCGGTGGTCTGACCGTGGCCGTCGTCGTGCCGGCTGGAGTGATCCTGTCCAGTCTGCCGGGCCCCGACTACCCCGCGCAGGCCTTCGATGCGACCTTCCACCTCAACGCGGTGGCGGCCATCCGAGAAGGGGGCAACGCCTCCATGCTGGGGGGACTGTCGTCCCTCTACTCGGGCCGCGCCATCTACTACCCCACCGTGTGGCACGGGGCTGTGGCGCTGGCGCCGGGCGGCCCGGTCTCGGCCAGTACCGCCGGGATCCTGGCTCTGACTGCCGTGATCTGGCCGCTGAGCCTTCTGGGACTACTGGTCCGGGTCACCGGCCTCGACTCCGCCTCCGGCTCGGTCGGTGACGGTGCCGACCGGCGGCAACAGGTGTGCTCGGTCGCCGCAGTGCTCGCGCTCAGCGCTGGGCTCGTGGGTTTTCCTTTGCTGCTCATGACCTCGCTGGCGGTGTGGCCCTATGCCCTGAGCGTCCTGGGGCTCCCTGGCGCCCTCGTGCTCTACGACCAGCTGCGTGAAGGCGCCGTATCGAGGCGCCTTCACCTGACATGGGTCCTTCTCATGCTGGCCGTCGCCGGAGGCGTGGTGGCCGCGCATGGCACCGGTCTGTTCAACCTGGCGATCCTTACCCTGCCTTTCCTGGCCGACGTCGTCGCCTCCTTGTGGCGCCGCAGCGCCGGCAGGAGGGGCGGCCAAGCCCTCCTGGTGGCAGGGGCGGCCGGGACGCTGCTGGCCCTGGCCACGGGGGCCTGGCTCATGCGCGGTTCCCTGGCCTCCGTCCTGGGCTACGAGCGTCCTGCCGGGGGAGTGGCCGGCGCCGTGGCGACCCTGGGTCAGGCGCTCATCGACCTGCCGATGTACGGGTCGGTCCCCGGAGCCACCGTGCCCATCGGGGTCGTGTTTGGCCTGCTCACCCTGGGGTCGGCGTGGTGGGCGCGCTCGCGGCGAGACCAGCGCCCCTGGCTTGTCATGTGGCTGCTGGCGCTGGCCCTCCTGGTCCTGACAGGGGGGCCGCAGTGGGTGGGTCGGCAGCTCGGCTCACCCTGGTACCTGCAGAAGGCCCGAATCCTCCCTCTGGCCATCCTGCCCTCTCTGATCCTCGTGGCCCAGGGCGGTGCCGGGCAGCCCGGGCAACGACTGTGGGCGGTGCTGCGCCGGACGGCCTCGCGACTGGGCGAAGTGCGGCCGGGGCGGACGGCGGCCGCCATGATGGTCGCGCTCGTGCTCCTGCCGGTGGCGGCGCGAGTCCCCGTGGAGCGCGCCCTCGTCGCCTCGGTCTACGATCCGCAGCGCATTCAGTACGGGACCCTGCTCACCGAGGACGCCATCACACTCATTCAGCGCTCCCGGAGCCGGCTGCCCGACGACGCCGTCGTCCTGGGGGCGCCGTCGAGGGGGGCCGCCCACCTGTGGTCCCTGGGCGGGGTGCACGTCGTCTACCCGATGCGCGCCGCGGCTGCACCGGGCACCCCGGAGGCCTCCCTCGCCTCAGCCTGGCCCGCCCTGGGGCAGAAGGACTCCCAGACCTGCGCACTCCTCAACCAGCTGGGCGTGCGCTACTTCTACAGCAGCTCGGATGCGACGGCCTCGGGCTCGGTCACTGGCGCCGCCCCCCTGCGGTGGGACGCGAGCCTGACCCAGGTCCCCACCGAGGGGCTCGAGCTCATCGACTCCGAGGGCAGCACCTCCCTGTGGCGCATCACGGCCTGCGGCTGATACGGCTGACGGTCCCCTGACCCCGTACTCAGGCCTCGATGTACTGGACCACTGACGGTGGCTCGGCGGAGAGGCCCACCATCCGGGGCACCAGGGTCGTGAAGTGCGCCGAGGCGTTGTGGGACTCGATCGCGGCGTCGTCGCGCCACACCTCGAGCACGACGAAGGAGGCCGCATCGTCCCGGGCCACGCACAGGTCGTAGGCGATATTGCCCTCCTCCGCCCGCGAGCCCTCCACGAGCTCACCGGCGAGTGCGCGGAACTCCTCAACGGCGTCGGGGCGGACATGGAACGTGGCGACGATGCGGATCACGGGAATCTCCTCACAGGGGTGATAGCGGATGGTTCACGAGGGTACTTCAGGAGGCTGTGGCCAGCTTTCGTACGACATACTGATTCAAACTGGTGGACTGCTCTGCTGCTTCCATGGCCAGGCGTCGGTGCAGATCCTCGCCGAGGCGCAGCTGGAACTTGCCCGAGTAGTGACGGGTCGATAGAGGCTCTGGCGCCGCTTCCCCCGACGCAAGGAGGTCGGCGACCACCTCGCTGACAAGGTTGCGTAAACCAGACAACGCCAGCTCAGGGGTTCCGGCCAACCAGGAGAGTGAAGGAAACTCGGTGCAGGTGGCGACGAACTCGTCATCCTCCGCTGACCATGTCACGCGGAAGCTGTACTTCGCAGTGTCGACGGCTGTACTCATTTCTCCGTCTCTCCTTTCTTCTCGATGGCGGCAAGAACCTGCCTCACCTGATACGGCTTTGCCCGCTAGTATCATTGCTTGTGGCTGTTCCTCGTGGATGGAGGAGCCGGCTCCCAGGTGGCGCGGTCGGTGCCCAGCAGGACGGCGAGCCCGATCGGCACCACCATGATGATGGACTCCATGTAGCGGAAGGGCGTGACCGTGGGTGCCGCGATCATGAGCGTCGCCCACAGCAGGACCATGGGGGTGTAGATCGCCACCCACTCGCGTCGCCCGGCGTAGACGAACCCCACCACGCTCAGAGCCACCACCCACATCCAGGTTCCCGGGCCCGGCGTGACCTCCATGCCCCGCACGGCGGCGTCCCCCACCGGCCGCAGCAGCCGGGGCAGGAGTGAGTGGTTGACGACGCCTGCCCGGGCGTAGGCACGGATCAGCCGGTCCCGATCGGCCGGGTAGTTCGAGACCGCAGTCACGAAGCGGGACTGTCCGTCGGTGCGGATCGGATCGGCGTCGAAGCGCCACAGGTTGGCGGTCTGTACCAGGAATCCGGTGACGAAAGGTCTGGGGCAAGCCACCAGTGCCCGCCCCCAGGCGGACAGGAACTGGCCGCGATGTGCATCGAGGTGGGCGGTATTGAAGGACTTGTCGTCCTTGACGGGGTCGACGCTGTTGGGTCGGTAGGCCTGTTTCCAGGCCTCGGGGGCCAGGACGTTGTCGAAGACCTGTCGGCTGGCCGGCGGCAGGCACTGGGCATCGTGGACCAGGGTGTAACCGACCATCTGCAGCGGGATCCCCAGTGCCTCCTCGGCGTGCGATGCCTGCGCCGTCGTCGCCGGTGGAATGACAATGAGTACCAGGGCGACGGCGCTCACCGCCACCGCCCGGCGCAGGTGCACCCGCGACCACCACACCACCAGAGCGAGGACCACCAGAACCACCGGCAGGGCATTATTACGCATGAGCGCGAAACCCACCAGGACCGCCACGACCACCGCCGTGCCGCGTCGGCTCAGCAGCACCTTCCCAGCACTGGAACGCACCACCAGCAGCACCGGGATGAGCAGGGTGGCGAAGAGGGAGAAGGCCGCGTCCTTGACCACGGCGAAGGAGTAGTCGGCCACCAGCGGCATGAGCGCGCAGTAGGCGATGAAGACCCCGGTCATGCGGCGCGAGGCGCCCTTGCGGTCCAGAAAGACCGTGACGGCACTTACGCACGCGGCCCACAGCAGCATCTGTCCCACCGACAGCAGCACGACGCCGGCCAGATCGCCTCCGACCAGTCGCCCCAGACGGAACAGGCCGCCGATCGTCAGGGTGTAGGTGATGGGGTGCTGTGCCCCGGCACCGGTCGGGTTGCGCAGGATCCAGGCCGTGTCGTTCATCGAGGCCATCGGCCACAGGTGCGCGTACACGAAGGTCCAGCACACGAGCGGCACCAGGAAGGCCGTCAGCGCCAGACGGCGACGGCTCGACCTCCCGTCCCCCGGCCGCTCGTCGGTGCTCTGGGACCTGCGAGCCCGACGTCGTGCGGCAAGGTCGACCAGTGCCAGGAAGCCCCAGCACACAGCGCCGCTGAGGACCAGTGCCGTCAAGAGTCGCGCTGGAGTCAAGGACCCCTGAGCGAGGGTCCTGGTTGCCGGCTGGACCCGGCCCACCACCTGTGAGACGGCATCCACGGCCGCGAAGGCGATCGCGAAGAGCGCTGACGCCACCGCCCGTCGACGACGGGTCCTTCCTCCCGCCGGGTCTTGAGACGGGCCCACAGAACCTTCGCAATGGTCGGATCGAGAGGGGAGGAGCCAGGTCGGCAGAGGCAGGGGCACGGGCGTTGTTCTCCAGTCGGGGGACGCATGACAAGCGCATGAGCACCCGCGTCACCAGCACAATCACCGGCCTGGGCGCGGGTGCCGCTAGAATAGCGCCTGCTCGGCTCCCGTCCGGATTGGAACCAGGTGGATCTTTCCAGCCTCGACATCGCAGCGATCGTCCCGTGCTACAACGAGGAGGGCGCGATCGGGAAGGTCGTCACCGACCTCCTGACGGCCGTCCCCGCGATGCGCGTCTACGTCTACGACAACCACTCCACCGACCGCACCGCCGAGGTCGCGGCCGCCGCCGGCGCCATCGTCCGTCGCGAGGAGCGCAAGGGCAAGGGCAACGTGGTCCGTCGGGCCTTCGCCGACGTCGAGGCCGACGTCTACGTCATGATCGACGGCGACGACACCTACGACGCCGCAGCCCTGCCCTCCATGATCGCGACTCTTCTCAAGGGCCCTTACGATCATGTGCTGGGCGTTCGCCGCGACGTGCAGGAGAAGAGCTCCTACCGGCCCGGGCACGAGGCCGGCAACAAGGCCTTCAACCGCCTGACATCCCGGGTCTTCGGCACCCACGTCACCGACATGCTCTCCGGCTACCGAGTCTTCTCCCGCCGGTTCGTCAAGTCCTTCCCCGCAATGAGCCGCGAGTTCGAGATCGAGACCGAGCTGACAGTCCACGCCGCCACCCTGCGCGTACCCCAGATCGAGGTCCCGGTCGGCTTCAAAGAGCGCGCCGCCGGTACGGAGTCCAAGCTCAACACCTTCTCCGACGGCTTCAAGATTCTGGCCCTCATCGCCAGGCTCGTGCGCGACGAGCGCCCGGTCCTCTTCTACGGCACGCTCGGCTTCCTCACCTGGGTGGTCGCCGTCGCCCTGGGGATCCCGATCGTGTGGCACTTCCTGGAGTTCGGAAACGTCCCGCGCTTCCCCACCCTCTTCCTGAGCATCGGCCTGGTGACCATGGGCTTCTTGTGGATGATGCTCGGAGTCATTCAGTCGGGGCTGCGTCGTGCGAGGGCCAACACCGCTCGTCTGGCCTATCTCGCCTATCCAGCTGTCTCACGTCCGTAGCAGCGAGCCGTCCGAGTCGCCCGGGTGTCTGGACGGGCGCCGGTGAGACGACTGTGGGGCCCCCGTGACCCGGGGACCCCACACAAGAACGAGCTACTGAGCAGTATTACGTTACTGCCCCTGGGCGGCGTACTTCGCCTCGACCTCGGCCTTGAGCGGGCGCCACCAGGCCTCGTTGTCCCGGTACCAGTCGATGGTGGCCTGCAGGCCGGAGCGGAAGTCGGTGAACTTCGGCGCCCAGCCGAGCTCCTCGACCAGCTTGGAGTTGTCGATGGCGTAGCGCATGTCGTGGCCGGGGCGGTCGGCGACGTGCTCGTAGTCGTCGGGAGCGTGGCCCATGAGCTCCAGGATCAGCTCGACGACCTCCTTGTTGTTCTTCTCGCCGTTGGCGCCGATGAGGTAGGTCTCGCCGATGCGGCCCTTCTCGATGATGTCCCACACGGCGTCGTTGTGGTCCAGGACGTGGATCCAGTCGCGCACGTTCTCACCGGCGCCGTAGAGCTTGGGGCGCACGCCGTCGATGAGGTTGGTGACCTGACGCGGGATGAACTTCTCGATGTGCTGGTAGGGCCCGTAGTTGTTCGAGCAGTTGGAGATCGTGGCCTCCACGCCGAAGGAGCGCACCCAGGCGCGCACGAGCAGGTCGCTGCCGGCCTTGGACGAGGAGTAGGGGGAGGAGGGGTTGTAGGGCGTCGTCGGCTCGAACTTGGCCGGGTCGTCCAGCTCCAGGTCCCCGTAGACCTCGTCGGTGGAGATGTGGTGGAAGCGCACCTTGTGGCGGCGCACTGCCTCCAGGAGGGTGAAGGTGCCCACGAGGTTGGTCTGGATGAAGGGGGAGGGGTCGCGAAGCGAGTTGTCATTGTGCGACTCGGCCGCGAAGTGGACGACGACGTCGGCCTGGGCCACGAGCGGGTCGACGGCGTCGGCGTCGGCGATGTCCCCGACGACGAGCGTGACGCGGTCACCCAGGTCCGCCAGCGATCCCTTGTTCCCGGCGTAGGTGAGCTTGTCCAGGACGGTGACGGTGGCGTCGGGGTGGCGCACCAGGGTCTGGTGGACGAAGTTGGCGCCGATGAAGCCGGCGCCTCCGGTGATGAGGACGTGCATAGGACTCGCTCCGATACGTGGGAACTGGGGGCGCTGAGCGCCCATCATGGCCGACGCCATCATGCCACAGGAGCTCGCTCGAGCCCATGGGCGGCTTGTGGGGTGCGGCCGCCGGGCCGGTGCAGCCGGCCTGAGGGCTCCGGGTCGGTGAGACCGGATTGCAATAGTCGCGTCGTGAAGCGGTAAAACCGCGGAACCTCAAGAAAAGATGAGGAGTGGACGGGGAGCGGATGGGATTCTGGGCGCCGACGCCACCGCCGCCGTCGAACATCCACCGTAACTATCAGTAAACTATCAGCGATCTCTTGAAAATTGCTCAGAAATTTGATTTCGTGCTTCTCGAGGGAGCGCGTCGTCGGTTCTGATGGTGAGGCCTGATGGACGCCCGTCGGTATCACCTCAAAGGAACCCCATGAACGTCCCTCGCGCTCTCGGCCGCATCGCCCCTCGCGGCGGCCATCGCCTCAGTGGCCATGCCAGTGGGCTCAGCACCCGCGCATGTGTGTGTCGGTCCGCCGGGCTCATCGCCCTGACCTCACTGCTCCTGTCAAGCCTGGTTCCCTCGGCCGGCGCCGCGCCGGACGCCGGCGACTCCAGTGGCCAGGGCGAGACCCCCGCGCCGGTGCAGATCCTCGATCTGACCACCGCTAGCGGGCAGGCCACCGAGGTCGGGCAGTCGGGGCTCGACGACGTCCAGACCTCGGCGGGGGAGGAGGCCGGCTCCGCCGATGCCGCCTCGGTGAGTGCGGCGCCGGTGCTCGGCGCATCCGCTGCCGTGCTCGCCCTCACTCAGACGACGGGCGCAGCCGGCGCGCCGGCTGCGTCGATCCTGCCGGCGGCCACGGACCCGCAGGCGGACGCCACCCTGCTGACCGACCCGCTCGAGGTTGACCGCTTCTTCGTCGCCGGCTTCACCTGGGCCGGCGGCGCCGACCTGCCCGAAGGTGTGCGCATCTACCTGCGCGTGCGGGAGAACGGGGCCTGGTCACCCTGGTACCTCAATGAGGCGGCCGACGCCGGCCGCGACGACCGCGCCACCTCCGCAACGGGGGAGTTCGTCACCGGCGGGGCCGATGCGATCCAGGCCTCCGTCGTCGGCAGCTCGCTTCCCGCCGGGCTCAAGCTGGCCCTGGTTCCCTCCCGCCCGCAGGGCGAGGAGGTCCTCGATGCCGATGACCTCACGACCACTCAGGCCGCACCGACCCCCGTCATTGAGGAGACCGCCGCCTCCCAGCCCCAGGGCGCTCAGGTGGAGCCGGCGGCCACGGCGCCATCCGTGAGCCCGGCGTGGGGCACCCAGCCGGCTGCCGTGCCGGCTGCTGTATCAGTCGCTGCGCCCGCCGTCGCACCGGCTGCCACAACCGCCAACGGTCTGCCGGTCGCGGTGACCACCCGGGCCGAGTGGGGGGCCAAGGCCTCCTACATGAGCTGGGATCCCGAGTACGCGAGCGCCGGCCACGTCGTCGTTCACCACACCGCAGGCACCAACAGCTACTCAGCCGGCCAGTCCGCCTCCATCGTGCGGGGCATCTACTACTACCACGCGGTCGTCCTGGACTGGGGCGACATCGGCTACAACTTCCTCGTCGACAAGTTCGGCACGGTCTTCGAGGGGCGCTCCGGCTCCGTGGCGGCACCGGCTGGCACGATGAGCATCGGGGCGCACGCCCGAGGCGTCAACACCGGCACCATGGGCATCTCCATGATGGGGGACTACAGCACGGTCTCCCCCTCGGACGCCCAGCTGAGCGCTGTGGGCAAGATGGCCGGATGGTTCCTCAAGCGCGCCGGCATCTCCGATGTCACCGGCTGGGCCGGCCTGCACGTGTGGACCACTGAGCGCTACCAGGCCGGCTCCACCATCTCCATGCCCCGCATCCTCGGGCACCGGGACGTCGGCTACACCACCTGCCCCGGCAACGTCGGCTACTCCAAGCTCGGCGCCATCCGCGCCATCGCGAAGGCGCAGGGCTCCACCCCGCAGGGGGGAAGCAGCAGTGCGCCGTCGACCGTGTCCCAGGACCATCCGGGAGCCGCTGCCCTGCGCAGCGCCCTGGGCGCCAACGGCTGGATCGGACCGGCCACCTCCGGTGTCCAGGCCTCCACCAAGGGCGGGGTC